>NZ_CP034783.1:2244850-2901467 GCF_006094435.1 Pseudomonas sp. MPC6
TTTGCCAGATCACTTCACGATTTTCATGCTCTTCACGCTTCTCGACACCAGCGTATCCAGCGTCCGCATACACCGCGTTTTCTTCGTCGTGCAGTAGCTCGGCGACCTGTGTGACATCGGCCACATTGGCGGCGGTGCCATGGACGTGATGAACCAATCCCGACTCTGCATCGGCGCCAATATGGGCCTTCATCCCGAAGAAATACTGATTACCTTTCTTGGTCTGATGCATCTCGGGATCGCGCTTGCCTTCCTCGTTCTTGGTGGAACTGGGGGCATGAATAATGGTGGCATCGACGATAGTGCCTTGACGCAGCGACAGGCCTTTTTCTTGTAAATAACCGTTGATGACCGCGAGGATCGCAGGTGCGAGTTGATGCTTCTCCAGCAAGTGCCGGAAGTTCATGATCGTAGTGTCTTCCGAGATCGGCGCGCTCAACGTCAGGCGTGCGAATTGGCGAATGGGCGTGATTTCGTAGAGCGCTTCTTCCATGGCCGGATCGCTCAGGGAGAACCAGTTCTGCAACAGATGGATGCGCAGCATGGTTTCCAGCGGATACGGTTTACGGCCACCGCCGGCCTTGGGGTAGAACGGCTCGATCAGCCACAGCAGGCCTGTCCAGGGCACGACCTGATCCATCTCAGCGAGGAAGCGTTCGCGGCGTGTCTGCTTACGTTTTCCGGCGTATTCGAAATCGGAAAAGCTCATCTGGCTCATGGGCAGCTCGGATCAGGTTGTCAGGCGTATTTCAGCACAGTTGAAGACTTGTTCGGAGATTCCTTAAGGAACATCGCCGCGGCGCGGAGATCGACGATGGCTATCAGTGTGCTTGACTTGTTCAAGATAGGAGTCGGCCTCTACAGCTCGCATACCGTAGGCCCGATGCGCGCCGGGGCTCTGTTTGTCGAGGCCTTGCGCGAACGGGAAATGCTGGCGTAAGTGCAGCGTATCGACGTGCGGTTGTATGGTTCGCTGTCGGCCACGGGTATCGGCCCTGGCACCGATAAAGCGACCCTGCCGAACGTAATAAATCAGAAACCGTATTGCATGAGCTTCGCCGTCTTGCTGTCGATCCGCGATCTGGAACCCTTACCCAAATCGGGCGGCCATGATCATTGCCGGGCTGGTACTTGAAAAAATGTTGGTTGAGCTCGTGGTGTATGCCGTGACTTGACGCTGTCATCGTTGGGCGGCAGGGGCTAGACTGATTCAATAAAATCACAATACAGATGTGACCTTGCCTGCATGAAAATCAATCCTCTACCGCCACTCAACAGTCTGGTGGCATTTGAAGCGGCCGCGCGCCATTTGAGTTTTACGCTGGCAGCACAGGAACTGAATGTCACCCAAGGGGCGATCAGTCGGCAAGTGCGTCTGCTCGAGAACTACCTGGGAAAGACTTTGTTCGAGCGCACCACGCGCTCGATCCACCTTAGCCCAACCGCCAGCCAGTACTATGAAACGGTGCGAGCATCACTGATGCAGGTAGCCCAGGCGACAGGTGAAATTCGCCACTGGCAGGGCGCGCAGCAGGTCACAGTGGCCACCAGTTCCGCGATGGCTTCACTCTGGTTGCTACCCAAGGTGTCTGAGTTTCAGAGCAATAACGAAGACATTGATCTGCGCATTATCGCCTACGATCAAGTAAAGGACTTCTCACGACTCGATTGTGACTTGGCGTTGTACTACTGCCGAACCCCACCGCAAGACATGCAGGTAACGCCACTGTTTTCGGAAGAGGTGTTCCCGGTCTGCAGCCCGGGCTACCTGTCAAAATACCCGGAATTGAAAACGCCTGAGCAATTGGCTGATTGCACCTGGTTATGGTTAGAAGATCCGCAGCGTGACTGGATTGGTTGGACTGAGTGGTTCCAGCGTCTCGGGCTAAAGAGCGTTGAGCCAAGGCGCCGGATCAATATCAACAGTTACTCCATGCTGATCCAATCGGCACTCAGTGGGCAGGGTATCGCTTTGGCTTGGTCGAACCTGGTCGACAATCACCTGCAAACCGGTGCTTTGGTGCGGCCGATCGATACGGTATTGAGTTCAGACGCACAATTCTGCCTGCTAGAGCCGAAGGGCCAGGGGAGGATGCGGCAAAGTGTTAAATGTTTTCGCACCTGGTTGATCGAGCAGTTACCGACCACGCTTAGTGGCTCAGAATTCGGTGCCAGCGAATAGATTCCGTTCTTGAATGAAACATGCCGCAGGCTGTTGGCCTGCGGCACGCATGCAATATGCCTCCACTGCCTCCCCGTCTTTGCACATCATAAAAATCTGCTGCATTCCCAATGCCTGAAAGCGTTGATCAACGATCTTCGGACATTGCGTGCCTGTCGCTCTGATGCATGAATATGGCCTGTTTGAATTTATGATTAAAAGTCATAAATGGTGATGTAAATATCGTTTGTCGAACACTGCTCGTTTTCTCGAAACTCACTGCCAACGGACCAAGGCCAGTGAGCCTGCCGAACATTTCACACCGTGCCCAGCAGGGGAAAACAATAATGAGCAATACCGCCTTGCAACAAATTCCTGTGCATCATCTGGAAACTGTACTTAACCCGATTCATCAAGCCACCGGGTTGAGCAACGAGTTCTATACCCATCAGCATTACTTCGAATTGGAACGCGACCAGGTGATGGGCAAGACTTGGGCGTGTGTCGGTTTCGCCAGCGACCTGACCAAGAACGGCTCGGTCAAGCCGGTCGACTTCATGGGACTGCCACTGCTGCTGATGCGCAACCGCGAAGGCCTGGTGCAGGTCTTCCATAACGTCTGCAGCCACCGCGGCATGAAGCTGGTGCAGGAAGAAGGTGAAGTACAGGGTGTTATTCGTTGCCCCTACCACTCCTGGACTTATGACCTCAATGGCGCCTTGCGTGGCACTCCGCATGTCGGCGGTATCGATAAGCACAAGGACGAGCGTTTTGCTTGCGAAAAGCACGGTTTGAAAGCAATCAACAGCGCCATCTGGATGGACATGGTGTTCATCAATCTGTCGGGTGACGCACAGCCGCTCGAAGAAATGCTTGCTCCCTTGACCGCGCGCTGGACGCAGTTCCTTGGCGAGGACGGTATGAGCCAGCTGCGCCGCCGTCCGGGTCATGACGCGACCACATTGGATATCAACTGCAACTGGAAGTTGGCCGTCGAGAACTACTGCGAAGCCTATCACCTGCCGTGGGTGCACCCGAGCCTGAACTCGTATTCGCGCCTGGAGGATCACTACAACATCCTCTTTGACGAGCGTTTCGGCGGTCAGGGCAGCTATGCCTACAACCTGTCCGACGTGGCGGGTACGCATTTGCCGAAGTTTCCGAGCTGGCCACAAGACCGCCTGCGCAACGCTGAATACGTAGCCTTCTTCCCTAACGTACTGCTTGGCATCCAGGCGGATCATGCCTTCGCCATGCAGTTGGAGCCGGTTGCACCAGGCAGGACGATTGAACACCTGCGCCTGTTCTATGTGGGAGACGAGGCCTTGGGTGATGAATACGCCGCCTGCCGTAACGCCATTCTGGAGTCCTGGAAGGTGGTATTTGCCGAAGACATCAGCTCGGTCGAAGGCATGCAGAAAGGCCGTCACTCTCCTGCTTACAAAGGCGGTGCGTTCTCGCCGGAAATGGACGTTCCGACTCACTTCTTCCATCAGTGGGCTGCGCGTCAGCTGCTAGCCACCGTACCGGACGCCTGAGGAGATGAGCATGTATCCAATTGCATCCCATTGGCTCAACTACATCGATGGTGAATGGCTCGATAGCGCGCAGCAGCTGACGGTGAACAACCCAGGCACTGCCGAGCCGCTGGCGACCATCGCCCAGGCCACTGTCGCCGATGCCGAGCGTGCCGTGCTGGCGGCTCGTCGTTGCGCCGACAGCGGTGAGTTGACCCGCGTTCGTCCGGCGCAGCGTGTCACCTGGTTGCTGCGCATTGCCGAAGAAATCCGCGCCGTGGCCGAAGAGGGCGCCTGGGTGTTGTGCCAGGAAAATGGCAAGAGCCTCAACGATGCCAAAGATGAGTTCGTCGAGGCGGCACGCTACTTCGAATACTACGCAGGCATGGCTGACAAGATCGAAGGCACTTCGATTCCATTAGGCAATGGCTACATGGATTTCACCCTGTATGACCCGATGGGTGTATCCGCGCAAATCGTGCCGTGGAACTTCCCGGTTTCGATCTGTGCCCGCTCGCTTGCACCGGCGTTGGCGGCTGGCAATGCGGTGGTGATCAAATCGCCCGAACTGTCGCCTTTGGGGATGTGCGTGCTGATCCGCGCTATTGCCAAGGCCGGGTTGCCCAAGGGCGCGGTCAACCTGATTTGCGGTCGTGGCCGTGAGGTTGGCGCGCACCTGGTTGGCCATCGTGCTGTCGATCAGATTGTCTTCACCGGCTCAGTGCCGACCGGTCAATCGATTCTGCGCGATGCCGCCGAACATGCCATCCCCAGCGTTATGGAGTTGGGTGGCAAGTCAGCCGCGATTGCTTTCGCCGATGCGGATCGCGAACAACTGCTTGCCAGCGTCAAGGGCGGTATTTTCTTCAACGCCGGACAGGTGTGCTCTGCCATGTCGCGCCTGCTGGTGCAGCGTGAAATTTATGAAGAGGTCGTCGAGTCTGTTGTCGCCTTGGCCGAAGGTTTCAGCGTGGGCGTCGGCCACGACAACCCAGACCTCACACCAGTGGTCAGTGCCGGGCAACTGGCAGGCATCGAAGCCTTGTGTCGGCGCGCCATTGAAGAGGGCGCAGTAGCGGCCACTGGCGGTGAGGGGTTCAGTGACCGTGCCGGGCACTTCATGCGACCGACCGTGTTCCGCGACGTGAGCCCCGAGATGTGCATCGCCCAGGAAGAGGTCTTCGGTCCGGTGTTGGCGGTGATCCCGTTCGACAGCGAAGAAGAGGCGATCGCGATCGCCAATGGCACCGCTTTTGGCCTGGTCGCGGGTGTGTTCACCCAGGACATCAGTCGCGCCATGCGCTGCACCCGTCGCCTGAAAGCTGGCCAAGTGTTTGTGAACGAGTGGTATGCCGGTGGAATTGAAACCCCGTTTGGCGGTGTCGGCCTGTCCGGTTTTGGCCGGGAAAAAGGGCAGGAGGCCTTGTACAGCTACGTGCGTACCAAGAACGTGGCGATCCGCGTAGCGGGGGAGTGAGCAACATGTTCAAGACTTGGCTTTGTGTGGTCTGTGGGCTGATCTACGACGAGGTCCTCGGTTGGCCGCAGGACGGCATCATCGCTGGCACGCGTTGGGAGGATGTGCCAGAAGACTGGAAATGCCCCGAGTGTGGCGTCGGCAAAAGCGATTTCGAGATGTTGGATATCAGTGAGCCGGTGGTGGCGACCGCAGCCGTCAGTGCGCCGGTAGTGCCTGCAGTGCAGCTGCAAACGCCGCCAGCGGCCACACTGCCACGCCAGCCGATCGTCATCATCGGCAGTGGCTATGCTGGTTACGGTCTGGCCCAGGCGTTGCGCAAGGCCGACCCTAAGGTCGAGATCCGCGTGCTGACTCAAGAGTCTGGCCACCTGTATTCCAAGCCGGCGTTGTCCATCGGCCTGGCACAGGGCAAAAGCGCCGCGGCATTGTCCGGCGAAACTCCGCTGGCGATCGAGAAGCGCTTGAATATCCGCGTCTATCCGCACTGTACGGTGGAGCGTATCGACAGCGCGGCGCAGCGGCTGCACACCAACTTCGGTGAAATGGAATATGGCCAGTTGGTACTGGCCAGTGGTGCGCAGCCCATCCGACTGCCGATCGAGGGTGATACTGCGGCGTTACTCAGTGTCAACAACCTGCACGATTACCAGCGCTTGCGTGAACGCCTGGTGGGTGTGCGGCGAGTGGCAATCCTGGGTGACGGCCTGATCGGCTGCGAGTTTGCCAACGACTTGGCCAGCAGTGGCTTTGCCGTCAGCGTTATCGGCCTCGGCCATTGGCCGATGGAGCGTCTGTTGCCGGAGGAGGCCGGGCGGCAGTTGCAACTCGCCTTGAGCGAACTGGGGGTGAACTGGCACCTGGAGAACACCCTGCAACGCATTGAGCCGGCTGAAGACGGCTATCGCCTGAGCCTGGCCGATGGCCAAAGCGTGGAAGCCGACCTGGTGTTGTCTGCCGTGGGTCTGCGTCCCAACCTGAGCCTGGCCGAGACCGCCGGGGTCGCCGTTGGTCGCGGCATTCAGGTGGACGCACAGTTGCAGACTTCGCAACCGGGGATCTATGCCCTGGGCGACTGCATCGAGATCGACGGCCAATTGCTCCCGTACCTGGCGCCCATCAATCAGGGCATCCAGGCGCTGTGCAAGACCTTGCTCGGTCGGCCTGTCAAGGTCAGCTATCCGTTGATGCCTGTCACGGTGAAGACCCCGGCGGCGCCGCTGTGCCTGCTGCCACCCACCGTCGGCGTAGCCGGAGAGTGGCGTTGCACACTGACTGCCGATGGCCTCAGTGCCGGTTATTACGACATCGAGGGGGCACTCTGCGGGTTTGTCCTGCTCGGTCGCCAAGCACAATTGCAGCGCAATACATTGCTGCAGTCCTGTCAGAACGCTCAACGGGCCGTCGCCTGAGGGCAGTACCATGAAAAACACCATCAACCTTCCCCATGACGATGCCAGCTGTGGCTGGTATGCGGCCTTGCCCGAGCAGCCACCCTGCAAACGCTTGCAGGGTGAACAGCGCGCCGACTACACCGTAATTGGCGCCGGCTTCGCTGGCCTGGCTGCGGCCCGCCGGTTGGCCGAGCACTATCCTGAGGCCCGAATCCTGCTGGTCGATGCCCAGCGCGTCGCTTATGGCGCCTCAGGGCGCAACTCGGGTTTTGTCATCGACCTGCCACACAAATTCGCCCTGGAACATCCGGACCCGGCGCACAAACAGCGTTTGCTCGCGCTCAATCGCGCCGCCATCGCCCAGTTGCAGGGATTGATTCAAACCCATGGAATCGATTGCCAATGGTCCCATGCCGGCAAGTATCAAGGTGCTGTAGGCCCTCGCGGGCTGGCTTATCTGGATCATTTTGAACACTTGATGAGCGACCTTGGTGAGCCGTTCCGTCGGGTCGAGCGTGCCGAGTTGGCTCAGGTGGTGGGCTCCAGTCATTACAGCGGCGCTATTTACACCCCGGGTTGCTACTTGATGCAGCCGGCAGCGTTGGTCAATGGCCTGGGGCGCACACTGCCGAGTAATGTCGAACTGCTTGAGGAATCACCGATCCAGCGCCTGGAACGTGACGGCCAGGGCGGCTGGATTCTGCACGGCAATCAGGGGCGGATTCGCACTGCACAGTTGTTGCTGGGTACCAGTATTTTCACGCAAGAGTTCGGTTTCCTGCGCAATCGCCTGTTGCCGGTGATGACCTTCGCCAGCTGGACTCGCCCCCTGACCGATGCCGAGTTGGCGGCCTACGGCGGTCAGCTCGATTGGGGGCTGACCCCGGCAGACCACGCCGGTACCACGGTGCGCATGACTCAGGACCGCCGCTTGATCATCCGCAATACCTACAAGCATGTCCCCAAGTACGGCCAAAGTACCAACGATGCCATGCGCGATAGTGTGCGCAAGGATCACCGCAAAGCCTTCCTGACGCGGTTTCCGCAGCTCGCCGAAGTGCCTTTCAGCCATACCTGGGGCGGCGTTTACGCCATCTCGCGCAACTTCACCAACTTCTTTGGCGAACTGGAGAAAGGTGTCTACGCCTCAGCTTGCGATAACGGCGTCGGCGCGGCCTGGGGCACCATTTCAGGCACCTTGCTCGCGGACCTCGCCGTGGGTGCCGATTCAGCGCAACTGCGCGACATTCAGGCCGTCACTGGCATGCCTTCACTCAACCCGCCGGAACCCTTTCTCGGCCTCGGTGTGCGTTCACGTATCCGCCTGGCGGCCTGGAACAGTCGGAGTGAGCTATGAGCAAGGTCGTTACTGGAAAAGGCCCCGTGCTGCGGGTCGACCATCATGATCTGGAGTTCACGCAGCGTGGTGGTCCCCCCGGTGCCGCCTATGTCGCCCGTGCGATCAGCAATGAAATATCGCCAAATATCGGGGTCGGCTTTGCCCGTTGGGAGGGCGCTGAAGTGGCGTGGACCCTGCTGTATGACGAGGTGATCTTCGTCATCGAAGGCTGCTTCGAATTGCAGGCCAACGGTGAGCTGTACCGGGTTGAACCGGGACAGTTGCTGTGGATTCCCGAAGGCACCGAACTGGTCTATGGCGGCCATGCGTTGTTCGGGTATGTGGTTCAGCCTGGCGACTGGAAACAGCGGCACGGTTTAGCCTGAGTCGGGAGCGTAGAGCAATGCAGAATGTACAGAGCGATGTCAGGGGGCGGCAACGTTGCAGCTTGCAATCTCACGCACACATCATTGACGAGGCTGCTCAGTGCTTGGACTGACGAAGGCGTTCGGCGCCCTGTATCTGAGCAGCTTATTGATGCAGTTGGGTTCGACCCTGTTGATGACCTACCTGGCGCTGCGCCTGAACGCGGGGGGTGGGGCCGAGACGTGGAGCGGTGCATTGATGGCCGCCAACGCCTTGGGCATGGTGTTGGGAGGCAAAGTCGGGCACTACCTGATTGAGCGGGTCGGACACATCCGCAGTTACGTCACCTGCGCTGGCGGGATTGCCGCGGCAGTGCTGGCTCATGAATTCAGTAGTGCCTTGCCATTTTGGCTGCTGCTGCGAGCGCTGGTGGGGGTGGCCATGATGTGTCAGTTCATGGTGTTGGAAAGTTGGCTCAACGATCAGGCTCGGACTGAACAGCGCGGCAGCGTGCTGGCCCTCTATATGGTTGCCAGCTACGTTGGCATGATGCTTGGTCAGCTGGCACTGAGTCTCAATGGCGACTTGGGGATCCATGCGTTGCTTGGCGTGGCCATCGCTTTTGCGTTGAGCCTGGTGCCGGTGGCGTTGACCCGCTGCCCGCATCCGACGCCCATCCTTGCGGCGCCTGTCGACGTTAAATTGTTCCTGCGTCGAATACCGCAGTCGTTAGTGACCCTGGTGGTGTCGGGCATGATGACGGGTGGCTTTTACGGTCTGGCCTCGATCTATGCCAGTCAGCAGGGACTCGATACGGTCGAAATTGGTCAGTTCATGGCCTTGGTGATTGGGGCCGGATTACTGGCCCAGCTACCCTTGGGCTGGCTTTCGGATCGATTGCCACGTGCCAGCTTGATTCGCGCTGTGGCAGTGCTGCTGATGCTCGTCACGCTGCCGCTGGGTTTTTGTCAAAGCCCTTCGTTCAACACCCTGATGCTGTTCGGTGCAGGGATAGGCTTTTTGCAGTTTTGCCTGTATCCGCTCGGTGTGGCACTGGCCAACGACAATATTGAGCCGCAATTGCGTGTTTCATTGGCCAGCGTGTTGTTGGTGGCGTTTGGTGTGGGTGCCGGCATCGGTCCGCTGCTGGCCGGTTCACTGATGGAGCACTTCGGCGCATCGAGTCTTTATTTCTTCTTCGCTGCCTGCGCTGCGCTGCTTGTCGTGTTTGTAGGGCAGGGCAAGGTCACCGGTGAGCATTTGCAAGAGGATGCTCCCCTTCATCACCCGTCAACGCCCAATGGCCTGGCCAGTTCCAGTCTGGTGGCGGTTGTCGAGTCGGTCGGGGCAAACGCCCAGAGCTCGCAGTGCGACAGAGTGATCAACGAGACTGAAATCGCCACCGCGCTGAATTGTCCATGACGCCAAATGGTGACGTTCCTTTCTCCTATTGTGATTAACGGAATCGAAAGCATGTTCGAAAATAAGAATAAGTACCGTACGGGCGATGACTCCACGCAACCCTTGCACAACCCGGTCACGCTGGAAACGCTGCTATCGGCGCGTACCTACCGCCTGCAGCGGGTGCGCGATCAGTTACTGGCGCGCGATTGTGCCGCCATCCTGCTCTATGATCCGGTCAATATCCGCTATGCCACTGACACCTCGAACATGCAGGTGTGGACCTTGCATAACTTCGCTCGTTACGCGTTGGTGTTTGCCAATGGGCCCGTGATCCTGTGGGAGTTCCACAATTGCGAACACCTGCATGAGGGCATCAGTCTGATCGATGAAGTGCGCGAAGCGGTCAGTTGGAGTTATTTCGGTGCCGGTTCGCGCATATCCGAGAAGGCTGCCATTTGGGCCCGAGAAATTGTCGAGGTGGTGGGTGAGCACGCTGGTGCCAACGCGCGTCTGGCCGTGGATAAGGCAGACTTCGAAGGGCTTGAGCTACTCCAAGCTGAGGGGTTGAGCCTGGTCGAGGGGCACAGTCTGATGGAGGAGGCGCGCAAGATCAAATCAGCTTCCGAACTGGAGCTGATGCGCTGGACCATCGAGGTTTGCGAGAAAGGCATTCAGCGCATGCATGATGAGCAGCGTCCAGGCATGACCGAGAACCAACTGTGGGCCTGGCTTCACTACGAGAATATCCGACACGGTGGAGAGTGGATCGAAACCCGCCTGCTCGCTTCCGGACCTAGAACTAACCCGTGGATGCAGGAGTCAAGCGATCGGGTGATGCAGGAAGGTGAAATCATTTCCTTCGACACGGATCTGATCGGCCCCTATGGCTATTGCGCGGATATCTCGCGAGCTTGGACCGTCGGTCACGTTGCCCCTACGGCCGAGCAGCGCAAGCTGTATGCGCTGGCCCATGAACAGATTCAGCACAACATGGCGCTCTTGCGCCCTGGCCTGAGCCATCACGAGTTCGTTCAGCGATCCTGGGACATTCCACAGCCCTATCAGCACAACCGTTACTGCTGTGTAGTGCACGGTGTTGGTTTGGCGGATGAATATCCGGCACTGGCGCATAAAGGCATTGATTGGGAAAACAGTGGTTATGACGGTGTTTTCGAAGAGAATATGGTGATTTGCGTGGAAAGTTACATGGGCGAGCGAGGAGGGAGGGAAGGTATAAAACTTGAACAGCAAGTTTTAATTACCCAAAACGGCTGCGAGGTGCTTTCACATTATCCGTGGCAGGAGGACTGGTTGTAAGTCGTTCCTCGCTGGTGGTTGCAGTGATGCGCACAGCCCAATCTGGAACATGAGCACTCATGAGAAATAGTCATTAGTGGCGCAGATAAAATGATTTGTCGTGCACCGCTTCCTGTTTGAACATCAATCCCAATGCGTTGCCGTGCGTACTGGTCTGGATAACGTTACGCCTAATTGGCGGTTATTCGATGTTGGCTGTAAATACAAAAATAATAGAGAGGCCCTTAGCATGAAAGAGTTAGTTGTCGATGAAGGATCCTATTCTCGAGCGTTCAATACCCGAATATTAGGATTGAATATTCATCGGGTTATTTTTCCTGTTTCATTCTTGATTGTATTGGCGCTGGTTTTAGTGGCATTGCATGACCCGATAACCTTCAGCCAGTCCCTGGAGGGGGCCAAAGGCTGGATCCTGAAGAACTGCGACTGGTTCATAATGATCATGGGCAATCTGGCCGTGCTGTTTTGCGCCGGGGTGGCCATTTCACCTTTTGGTAAAATTCGCTTGGGTGGCAAGGAGGCTACGCCGGAGTTCAGCACACTGTCCTGGTTTTCGATGCTGTTTGCCGCCGGGATGGGTGTTGGCCTTCTGTATTGGGGCGTGGCTGAGCCGGTAGCACAATACACAGCTTGGTGGAAAACGCCACTCAATGTCCTTGCGACCACCCCGCAGGCCGAGCATGCAGCAATGGGTGCGACGATCTTTCACTGGGGCTTTCATCCTTGGGCCATCTACCTGACCAGTGCGTTGGTGGTTGGCTTTTTTGCCTTTAACAAAGGCCTCCCATTTGCCCTTAGTTCGGGGCTGCAGCCATTGATTGGTAAAGCACATCGAGGGCTGCCAGGGCAGTTGGTGGACGTTTTTACTGTGGTGCTTACTGTGTTCGGCTTGGCCACCTCTCTAGGCCTCGGCGCCATGCAGTCGACTGCCGGTATCTCACAAGTACTGGGCATTCCCAACTCCTTTGGATTGCAGTTGTTGTTCATCTTGGTCGTGACTGGCCTCGCCGGATTTTCCCTATGGCGCGGCATGGATGCTGGAGTCAAGTTGCTAAGTAACATCAATATGTTGCTGGCGTTGGGCTTATTCATACTGGTCGTGATCGGTATTGGGGTGTCTACCTTTTTTTCTGGTGTGCTGAGTACGACCGTTGATTATGTCGAGTTCTTCCTGCCGCTGAGTAACTGGGTCAATCGTCCAGACCAGGATTGGTTCCATGGATGGACGGTGTTCTATTGGGCGTGGTGGTGCACATGGGGCCCATTGGTCGGTGTATTCGTTGCGCGTGTTTCCCGAGGCCGTACGCTCCGTCAGATGGTCGGTGTGGTGATGTTGGTGCCAACCCTGGTGGCTATCGCCTGGTTCACAGCGTTCGGAGCGGGCGCCATCGATCAAGTCATCTCCGGTAGTGGATCCCTCGCGGCCGGTCTAACCGACGTCAATATGGCGATCTTTCAGTTCCTCCAAATGCTTCCGATGCCGCTCATTAGCTCAGGACTGGTGGTCATTCTGCTGGTCATCTTTATGGTGACCTCCATGGACTCTGGCGCCTTGGTAGTCGACAACCTGGCCGCTGGCGGTGACCCGGACACTTCGCCAGTACAGCGGGTGCTTTGGTTAGTGATGATTGCATTAGTCACCATCACGCTGTTCGTAATCGGTGGCGACACCGCGCTGAAAGGCATCCAGGCCGGTGCAGTGGCCATGGGGTTACCGTTCATGGTGCTGATGCTGTTGCTAATGATCGGCTTTGTTAAAGCGCTGGCCAAGGAGCCTCGTGACTAAGGTTGTTTCAAGGAGAGCGGGCCTACCTCTTCGGGGGCAGTCCGCTGGCCAATGTGTGGAAGGCAAACCGGCCAAAGGGGGACGTTGAAGATGGAATCGCAACAAGACGACATACAGATTTTGGTCGGTGAACTAAGGAACGTTGTGCGCGAGGCGGCGAATGAGGCCGAACTGCTTTCGCTCGTCGGACCTTTGGTTCAACGAATGGTGCAAAAGCGTAGTTGGCTAGGTGCCGATATGTATAAGGCCGACCCGGAGATGGGGTATGGCACGACGCTGTTACACGTAGAGCCCGACCAGTCATTATTCATGGTGGTCGATAGCTGGCTACCCGGACGTGGCGTACCGCCCCATGACCACGATACCTGGGCGGTTGTGGTGGGTGTCGATGGCACCGAACGTAACCTGTTTTGGCAGCGTCTGGACGATGCGCAACGTCCTGGATACGCCGAGCTGCAGCTAATGGGTGAGCAATGCATCACAGTTGGAGAGGCGCTACTGTTACCAAGCGGCAGTATCCACAGTGTGATCAATGAAACTGAGCACACCAGCCTTTCGTTTCATGTGTATGGCCGGCATTTGAATTACACCGAGCGACGTCAGTTCGACCCGGAAAACAATCTTGAGCGGCCGTTCAAAATATCCCCGCGCTGATGCAGTTTTGTCTCGAGCGTTGCGCCGCTCAGTTGAAGGTCACCTCACGTGCAACAAACCCCCTGACATGTTGAAGGAAGCTCTCGTGAAACTTCGAGTTTTTTTTCTGCTGCGGTACTAGCATACTGAAGTCAATTTCGATGATCGGTTCGAAGGGGCGAAAAATGACTTTTTCTCCACTGTATTCAAGTGCGCTGATGGGATTCACCAAGGCGACTCCCGCCCCCAGTCCAACGAACTTACACATTGGCATCGAGAGCTGGGTTTCAAGGTTCATCCTGCGCTCCACCCCATACGCGGCAAAGATAGAGTCGATGTGTTGACGCGAGGCGACTGCGTGCGGATAGGAAATAAAGCACTCCCCCTCAAGGTCCTGCGGGACGATCACCGCCTTGTCGCGTAGTCCGTGATCGAAGGGCAGGGCGTATCGCAGAGATAACTGAATAATCTTCTCGCCACGTGGGCAGGGATAAGCGTTGGGTTGAGCAATAAACCCGACATCGCATCGTTCGCCCACAATCGCGTCCACCACTTCTCTGGAAAATTGAACTACCAGGGTTATTTGTGCGTGCTCATGCATTTCGAGAAAC
Source organism: Pseudomonas sp. MPC6 (assembly GCF_006094435.1). NCBI lineage: Bacteria > Pseudomonadati > Pseudomonadota > Gammaproteobacteria > Pseudomonadales > Pseudomonadaceae > Pseudomonas > Pseudomonas sp. MPC6. Next base: position 2,258,856 of record NZ_CP034783.1, read on the forward strand.
GCACTGATGACACGCGGCAAAAACGACAATCCCCGTGCCGGAGCGCAGGCTATCTGAAGTGAGCTGCGCTTGATATCAATGATTTCACACGCCGTGCGGGCAATACGCTCGACTCCGCAAGTAGACGAAGCCTAAGCCTGCCCTGACTCATCTCACAATGATTGAATCTGTTGCGCATGATCTATCAGTTTCGTATTTGTGAGCGACTCCAAGCGCTCGCCAAGTAATTTCCACGCCGCGGCCATTTCGGCAGCGTAACTGTGACGCTGATAAATTCGTTTCATTTTGTTGTCTTCGGTGTGATTGAGGCAGCGCTCAGCAACTTCAGGCGAAACCCCGAGCGCAGTCATCAGTGTTGCCCCTGTGCGGCGAAGGTCGTGCGGTGTCCATTTCCCGCCTGAAAGCAGCAGGGCGACCCAGATCGCCAACGGCGAAGCCCCGCATGACACGCGCATCCGCGCCGGCGGCATGGTCGAGAAGGGGGCGCTGCAACGTTCCAGCGACTCCCTGGACGTGAAGTTCATCGTCACCGACTTCAACAAGTCCGTCACCATCACCTATCGCGGCATCCTCCCGGACCTGTTCCGCGAAGGGCAGGGCATTGTCGCCCTGGGCAAACTCAACGCCGACGGCGTGGTGGTGGCCGATGAAGTGCTGGCCAAGCACGATGAGAAATACATGCGACCGGAAGTGACCAAGGCCCTAAAAAACAGTGGTCAAACCGCTCCAACACCTGCGAAGGAGGGTTGATCCATTACGTCCGCAATCTTCATCCCGGAACTGGGCCACCTGGCCATGATCCTGGCACTGGTTCAGGCCGTGGTGCTGTTGCTCGGTGCCTGGCGTGGCGACCGCTTGTGGATGAGCCTCGCCCAGCCCGCTGCCTGGGGCCAGTTCGCCTTTCTGGTATTCGCTTTCGGTTGCCTGACGTACGCCTTCATGGCCGACGATTTTTCCGTGGCCTATGTCGCCGGTAACTCCAACAGCGCCTTGCCCTGGTACTACATATTCAGCGCCGTGTGGGGCGCGCACAAAGGTTCGTTGCTGCTCTGGGCGCTGATCCTTGGCCGCTGGACCTTCGCGGTGTCGGTGTTCTCCGTGCAGTTGCCGCAAGTGATGCTGGCCCGTGTACTGGCTGTTCTAGGTTAGTACCAATTTTGAGATGGGTTAGTCTTACGTCGTCACGTGGGTCAATTTGGCATCGGCGTCAAAATGCTGGGATCGATTGGAAGAAGGCACTCGACGTCCATGAAACTATGAGGAATTTGCACTAAAGATGCTGATTTAAGAAGGCGGTAAAGAGCCAGTCGCGGTATACGCACGAAAAGACATCATCGATTCTGCTGGCGGATGCTCGTAGGTGGAGGACAATACGGCACTGAGTCGATCGCCCAAGAGGTTCCAGGCGCGCTTCTTTTCTTCGGCATAATCGTGATGCAGGTAATGGCGTCTCACCCGCGAGCCGGCCAGTACATGGTTTTGGCAGCGGTCGATGACGTCCAGGCTGACCCCCAACGCCTGCATCATGGTCGCGCCTGTGCGGCGCAGGTCATGCGGCGTCCAGTCGCCGTTTTGTCCGTCGGCAAGGACCAGAGTGTCGTCGTGACGCCGTCTTGAGAGGGCCTTGCGGTTTTTGAACCGGGCCTGACGATCGCCCACCTGCTTGCTCACCACTTTCACATCCACATGCTGATCATCCTGCTTGTTCGGAAAGCACCATTGCGAATCTCCCGTCAGGGTTTTGAGTTCCTGAAAGAAATGCAGGGCAAAGGGGGAGAGGAAGACATGGTGATCTTGTTTCTTACCACGGGTGCCTTTGACGTTTTCGCTGGGAAGGAACCACGTTTGCCGCTCCAAATCGACATTTTTCCATTCGGCCTGCAGCAACTCGCCAATCCTGCACAGCGTGCCCAGACTGATCCAGAGTGCGAGTTAGGTTTCTTTCTTTAGCGGCCGTATGCCGTCGTATTTTTGCCCGGCGGGCAGGGCGTTGTAATCGGCGGTCATTTGCTGGAATCGGTTGTGCAATTCCAACAGCTCCGCCGGGGAAAGGATGCGGCTTCTTTCTGCCTCGTAGTCGGCTGGGATCAGAGGGGAGATGTTGACCAGCTCAGTCGGATCGCCCTCGATCAATAAGGCCCGCCAGGGCTGACGCTTTCTGGCCCAGCTGAACATCTGGGTGAGGTCGGCGAAGAAACTGATGGCTTGTCGGTGAGCGCCGCGGTTGACCACGGTGCGGATCAGCGCCCGAATATCGTGTTCCGACACACTGCTCACTGCTGTCATGCCAAGTGCCGGGAATAGGTCCTTGTTAAAGCGTCGCTGCAACTCGGCATTGCCGTCTTTGCGCGCGACTCCATCCAACAGCCAGGCCTTGGCCAGATCCTGGACCGTCAGTGCTTGCACCTTCGACGTCTTTACCTGTTCGGCCTCCACGTTAGCAGCGGCATGCGCTTGTGCCTTGGCGTTTTTCTTCTGTTCGTTGGGATTGATTTGCTCATCAATGAGCGCCCGGGCCTGGTTGCGGGCCTTGCGGATGTCGGTCAGGGATTTGCGCGGCCAGGACCCGCAGGCGTACTCTTTGTTCTGGTCGCCCCAGCGATACCGATAGAAAAAACTGACCGACACGCCGTCCTTACGCACCGAAATTCGACCGGCGAGGTTGCCATCCTCCCTGAGGATTCGGCCGGCATCGTTGACGGTCAGCGACTCGAGTTCTTTGATGGTGATTTTGGCCATAAAACGGACTCCCCCTACTTTTACCCCCACAAAAACGTCGGCTCTTGATGGACGTTTCTGGACTCTCGTAGAGCAGAACACCGCTGTAGCTCAAGTAAATACTGGATTAGAAAAATCCAGAGTAAAATTCTGGAAGCTTTCAAGAAGTATGAAAAAGGAGATGGGGTGCTAGGGGTCGAGTGTTCGAATCACTCCGTACCGACCATATTTCCTGAGTAAAATCAGACAGTTAAGCCGATCAACTAGATCGGCTTTTTTGTGCCTGCGCAAAACCGCCGCCCATGTGCGGCGGCGGCTATAAGTGCCCGTGCAACATCACGTGCATCGACAACTGAGACACTACCGGGGATCAACCCGGGCAATTTGCCGTTCACGACATCGTTTCCTAGAGTGATGACCTGACCACCAATGGACAATCAACTGGCTGGGTTCCCGATACCTCAAGGGTCTCGATCAGGTGCCGGGCAGCCTGGCGACCGATTTCATAGTAGGGCAGTTGCACCGTGGTCAGCGGCGGGATGAACAGCTCGGCGATACCGATCATGTTGTCGTAGCCAAGCACGGCGACATCGTCGGGGATTTTCAGGCCACGGCCGAACAACAACTGATAGGCACAAAAGGCAATGCGGTCGTTGCCACAGATCAGAATGTCGAATTGCGGGCGACCGTCGAGGATGTGTCGGTCGAGGATGGCTGCGGTTTCACCATAGGCGTCATGATCGGAAAGGTCGTATTGCAGGAGTGAGTCAGGCGCCAGGCCGAATGCCTCACAGGCGCGCAGCAGGCCTTTTTGTCGCAGACCCCAGGCCAGGCTCTGTTTGGGCAGATTGATACACAGCGGGCGCCGATAGCCCTGGCTCAACGCATGATGTACGGCTCGGTACTGCCCTGTTTCGTCGTCCGGCACATAACTCACCAGGTGCCTGTCATCTGCCAGGCAATTGGCGAGTACCAGGGGTTTGCTCTTCAAGCGCTCGGGAATGCACACCTGGCGAAACCCCATGGCGCTGAAGATCAAGCCGTCGGGACGGTGCGACAACATCAGGTCGATGTTCTGGTCGGTGGGCGGGTTGCTCAACAGGTTGAGAATAAAGACATTCCAGCCGGCTTGCTGTGCGGTCTGTTCGATGGACAGCAGCAACTCGACCGCAAACGGTGTGGTCGCGGTGTCCAGCGCGAACACACCAATGGTTCGGGACTGCAGATTGTCGCCGCGCATTCTGCGCGCCGACAGGCTCGGCACGAATTGCAGTTCATCAATGGCGCGACGCACCCGCTGAAGGGTTTCGGGACTCAATTTTTCCGGATTGTTGAGCGCTCGAGAAACGGTCATCAGGGACACGCCGGCCAGCTGTGCAACGTCTTTCACTGAAGTCATGCGAGGCGAAACCTGTCAGGTTGACGCAGAATCATGACACATGGCCCGCGCTTCTCGCGACTCCAATGACGCGGCTCATATCCAGCCCGAGGCAAGAGGCCATGCCTTGGGGATGGAGACACGCCCGCCACTTCCACTGGCAAGCAGCTTCACGCCCAGACTGTCTGGCCGCGGATAAAGGCGACTGCTGAGGGTGAAGTGCCCGTTTTCGTCGAACACCTCGATGGACGAGCGATCGAGGAACACATGCAGTTCCAGGTGCTCTTGTGCAGGGTCTATCGCCACGCTGCGCTGACCGCTGACTTGCGCACCCGAGCGGCTGCGGTCAAGCACCAGTCGATGCAGCGACGCATCGTAGTAGAGCAGCGTTTCCTCTTGACCGTCATCACTGCAACGCAAGGCGACTCCCAACTGCCCAGTGCAGCCGAGCAGATCCAAATGCACATGGATTTCGAGCATGTCGCCATTCACTTCCGGCACCCAGCGGGTTCCCGATTCATCCCACCACGGCGTACCCGGCAATGGCGCTTTGCGCAGAGCGGTGAGTTCCCGTGCCGGATACATGTACAGGCGATCGGCGCACAGTTCCAGCTCGCGCGGCAAGCCGAGCATGCCGCACCAGTGATGGGCCTGGCTCGGCATCGGGCTTTCCCACATGTCGAGCCACGCCCACACCAGGCGCCGACCGTCGGCGGCGAGTAGCGTTTGCGCGGCATAGAAATCATGGCCGTTATCCAGTTCGATAAAAGGCCCGCCCGTGAAGTGCCATTCGCTGTCGAGTCGGCCCACTCGATAACCGGTCTGGTACTTGTTGAGCCGTTCGTAACCCTGGGAATGCATGCCTTGGGGGGAATACAGCAGTACATCGCGTCCGTTCAGGCGGAACAGATCCGGGCACTCCCACATATAACCATCACCCTCGCTGCCGCTGGACACATAGTCGAGGAACTCCCAGGTATGCAGATCCGTGGAACGGTACAGCGGGAGCAACGGCACATCGCCCAGGCGGGCTCCGGCAATCAGGTACCAGCAGTCATTCTCCTGCCATACCTTGGGGTCCCGAAAGTGCATGATAGCGTCTTGCGGCGCGGCCTCGATGACGACGCCATGCTTGACGAACCGGTTGCCGTCGCGGCTGGTGGCCAGGCACTGGACTTGACGGATGAAACGCTCGTCACCGACTTCCCCAAGCCAGGTGTGCCCGGTGTAGATCAGCGCCAGGGTATCGCCACAGACCACCGCGCTACCGGAAAAACAACCGTCACGGTCGAAGTCATCGCCGGGCGCCAATGCAATGGGCAGATGCTGCCAATGGACCAGATCGGCACTCTTTGCATGCCCCCAATACATGGGGCCCCATTTCGCTTCGAAGGGGTAGTGCTGATAAAACACGTGATATTCGCCACGAAAGTACACCACCCCGTTAGGGTCGTTCATCCAGCCCGCTGGAGGGGCAATGTGATACCCGGGTCGATAATCGTGGATAACGCGAGACAGGCCGTCACGCAGCGCATGCTGCGCAAGCTCAAGGGCGCCAGGCATGGGAACGCTCATGGGATTCAAGGACTCAGTCATAGGGCGCCTGCTCGTACCGAGCGCAACGGAACGCCATCTGATGGGGTTTCAATCGTGTGTGGGTGGCGCTTCAAGGCCGCGCCGTCGGCGTCGAACAGGTGCAGATAGGCGATCTCCAGTTGCAGCTCGACCCGATCGCCGACCTGCCATCCGGCGCTGACCTCGCAACGACAGACCAGCGGTTCGTCCTGCTCTGTCTTGAGGTGCACATAGGTTTCGCTGCCCAGGTATTCAACCCCGGTCACGGCGATGCCGGCGCTGCCCGTCGCCGCCTTGAGTGACATGTGCTCCGGGCGAATCCCCAGGCTCAGCGGCGTGCCCGGCGCCAGATTCGAGCTGTCGAAGGGCAGGGACGTGATGCCCCATACACCGGTATCGACCAGGCTGTTTTCACCGGGTGCCTGCAGGTGCGCGGGCAGAAAATTCATGGTGGGCGAACCCAGGAAACCGGCGACAAAGCGGCTGGCCGGGCGCTCATAGAGTTCGCGCGGTGAGCCGACCTGTTCGACGCGACCACCATTGAGCACGACAATTTTGTCGGCCAGGGTCATCGCTTCGACCTGATCGTGGGTGACATAGATCATGGTCGAGCCCAGCCGATCATGCAGCCGGGCGATTTCGTTGCGCATCTGTACGCGCAAGGATGCATCCAGATTGGAGAGCGGCTCATCGAACAACAAAATGTCCGGTTCCCGCGCCATGGCCCTGCCCATGGCCACACGCTGGCGTTGTCCTCCAGACAGCTCCCTTGGCTTGCGTTGCAGCAGTTTGTCCAATTGCAGGATTTGCGCGGTTTTCAGCACGCGTTCGCGCAGGGTGCTCTTTTGCGTCTTGGCCAATTTGAGACCAAAACTGATGTTGTCGTAGACGCTCATGTGCGGGTACAGCGCATAAGACTGAAACACCATGCCGACGCCACGTTCGCGTGGCTCCAGGTCGTTGGCTCGCCGCCCGTCGATCAGCAGGTCGCCGCCGCAGATCGAATCCAGCCCGGCGATCAGTCGCAGCAGGGTCGACTTTCCGCAGCCCGAAGGACCGACGAACACCACGAATTCACCCGCCGCGATTTCGAGGCTGACATCGCGCAGAATCCGCGCGCCGCCCAATTGTTTGTTTACGTTGTCTAGTTTCAATTTGATCACGATGCTGTTCCTTGTCTTTGTTGGGCATCAACCCTTTAACGCGCCGGCAGTGAGACCGGAAACGATTCGGCGCTGGAAGATCAACACCAGAATCACCAGTGGGACGGTGACCAGCACCGAGGCAGCCATCAACAACCCCCAAGGCAGCTCGTGGGGGCTGCCGCCGGAAATCAAGGCGATGGCGACCGGCACTGTGCGTTGCGTGTCGGTGAGGGTGAAGGTCAGGGCAAACAGGAACTCGTTCCACGCGGCAATGAACGCCAATAAGCCAGTGGTAACCAGTGCGGGCCAGAGCAGCGGCAACAGCACTCGGGTCAGCGTGACCCAGGGTGAAGCGCCATCCATGATTGCCGCTTCCTCCAGTTCATGGGGCAGTTGTCCCATGAACGTGGTCAGCACCCAGACGGTGAAGGGCAGGGTGAAAATCGTATAGCTCAAAATCAACGCCCAGGACGTGTTGTACAGGCCCAGCGCGCGGATCACCTCGAACAGCCCCGACAGCACCGCGACCTGGGGAAACATCGACACCCCCAGGACCAGCATCAAGACCGTGCCACGGCCACGAAACTTCACCCGGCCCAAGGCGTAGGCCGCGGTCAGGCTGAGGAATAGCGCCAGCGCCACCACGCACAGAGCAACCACCAGCGAATTGCCGATTGCCTGCAGGAATGAGGCTTGATGCAGGACCGCCGCATAATTGGAGAAGTCGGGGTTTTTGATCCAGTAGCTCACCTCGAACAAGGCGCTGGACGGCTTCAGCGATGTCACGATGGCGTAGTAGAAAGGGAAGACCGCATACAGCAGCAATACCCCGATCAGACACCAGAACCCGAGGCGCAACAGCGCTTTTTTCAGTAGACGCGGGCTCATGAGCGCACCTCCAATTGACGACGTCCGAGGTACAGGTAAAGCAGGGCGATGACCGCAACCACCAGAAACAGCAGCGTCGAGGCTGCGCTGCCGTAGCCAACGTCCTGAAACTCCACCAGATGCTGGCGGGCGTAGACCGACATACTCATGGTGCTCGATGAGTTCGAGGTCAGCACATAGATAACGTCGAATACCCGCAGCGAGTCGAGGATGCGGAAGATCGCCGCCACCAGCAGTGCAGGCATCAGCAGGGGAAGCGTGACACGCCAGAACACCTTCAGCGGGTGAATGCCATCGACCCTGGCGGCCTCATAGCAATCGCTCGGTAACATCTGCAAGGCCGCCAGCATCAGCAGCGTGACAAAAGGCACGGTCTTCCAGACATCGACGATGATCACCGCCCACATCGACAGATCCGCATCGGCCGTCCAGGCCAGGGGCGCATCAATCAGGCCGAGGCTGAGCATCATGTGATTGATGATGCCGAACTGGTCGTTCAGCATCCATGACCAGATTTTCGCCGAGACAATGGTCGGAATCGCCCAGGGAATCAGAATCAACGCACGCACCAGAGAGCGTCCGGTGAACTTGATGTTGAGCAGCAACGCCACCAGCAGTCCCAGGACGATTTCCAGGCCCACCGACACCACGGTGAAATGCAAGGTGTTGCGCACCGCGTTCCACCATTGAGGATCAACCAGGATGCCCGACCAGGAGGAACCGTTGTGGAACAGGTAATTGCTCAAGCCGACGAAGGATCCGCCATCGGTGTCCGCCAGGTTGGCGTCGGTCAGGCTGAACCAGAATGTGCGCAGTAGCGGCCAGGCTGCCACCAGGGCCAGACACAGCAGCATGGGTGTCAGAAACAGCCAGGCGGCGCGCACTCGGCGACGTTGTACGGGAGTTTCCCGGGTGAGCAGGAGCTCGTCACCGGGGGCATGGGTAGCGGAGACAGACATGGTGATTTCCTTCCTTTGACTTACCAGTTCCGGCGTTTGATGCGCGTGAGTTCGCTTTCCAGGTCGGCCAGTGCCTGATCGACAGGCAGCTCGCCCGCCAGCACGCCATGCACTCGATCGAAGAACGCATTGGAGACCCGTGGATAGCGATCGGCAGTGACCGAGGCGGGGCGCATTACTCCAGCGTTGAGAATGCTGTGCAGCTGGCTGTAGTAAGGCATTGCCGCGAGCAATTCAGGGTCTTGATAGAGCGACTCGATAACCGGGTTATAGGCGCCGATCAGCGCCCGATGTTTTTGCTCCTTGGCGCTGGTCAGGTAGCTCACCAGCTCGGCGGCAAGTTTTGGATGGGCGCTGTAACGCGATACCGCCAGGCCCCAGCCACCGAGGGTCGATGCATGGCTGCCAGCGTCGCCGCCGCGGGGCAGGGGAGCGACGCCGACCTTGTCTTTTACCGCGCTGTCCTGGCTTTGCACCAAGGCCCAGACATACGGCCAGTTACGCATGAACAGCGCATTTCCCGACTGGAATACGCCACGGCCTTCTTCCTCGGTGTAATTGAGCACACCCCGTGGGGAGATGTCGCCGACCCAGCTTTTCGCCAGGGTCAACGCCGTTCTCGAGGCCTGACTGTTGACCACGATATCGCCTCGTGAATTGACCAGTCCGCCTTCCGGTTGGCTGCTGATCCACTCCAGCGCATTGCAGGTCAGGCCTTCGTAGGCGCGCCCCTGAAAGATGTAACCCCACGCATTGGGGTTCCCGGCCGTGCGTTCGGCCTGTTGAACACTCCTGGCGGTAGCGGTCATTTCCTCCCACGTCTGGGGAACCGGCAGGTTGTACTTCTCGAGCAAGTCTTTGCGGTAATACAGCAGGCCCGAGTCGGTAAACCACGGCATCGTCACCAGCCGTCCGTTCACCGTGGCGTTATCTACCTGTGCCTGGAAATAGCCTTGGGTTGCGTCGGCTGCAAGCACCTCGCGCAGATCCATCAGGTGTTTGGCGAGCATCCCTGGCCACACCATATCGATTTGAATGATGTCGATGTCGGCGGACTGCGCACTGAGGATCTGCTGGTAGAACGACAACCTCTCGGTCGCTGAATTAGGCGTGGAAACCACCTCGACGTGGTGACCGGTCTGTTTTGACCACGCCTCGACAGCCTCCTTGCACAGTTGCAACTCCGCACCCACCGCACCGCAGGAGATCGTCAGACCGGCTGCGTTCGAGAGGGATGGAAGCCCGGCACACAGGGTGAGTAGTGCTGCTGGAAAGAGAGATTTGAGCAGTTTCATAAAGGCCCCTTTATTTTTGTTTTTATAAAAGTTAACGTTAACATCGCCAAATGTAGCAGCGTATTTGCGATGAGGCATCCTTTTTTTCGTGGTTTCTGACAAATCGTCATTCGCGAAAAAAGGCCAGTCGCGGCAGCAACAACAATAAAAACAACACAGGAAATCCACATGCAGAAAGCATCAAGCTGGTTACTCGCAGGTGTGCTTGGCACCTCGGCGGCAACCTCCCAGGCCGCGACGCTGGAACAACGCGTGGCCGCGTTTGAAACCCGTGCCAGCGCAGCGGAAAAACGCGCTGCCGCCGCCGAGCAGCAAACCCAGGCACTTGCCAGAGAGTTGCAACAGCTCAAACTTGCCACTCCCGCCTTGCAGCCCGCAGCGTCGCCGGCCGCAGCCAGTTCGGCGCCGGCCCTGGACACCCGAGTGGCAAAACTCGAAGCCCGTCAGCAAAGCCTGGAAAAGCAGGGCAGCAACGGACACCTCACCGACGGTTTCAGCTTCAAGGGCTATGCCCGTTCCGGATTGCTGATCAACGATGGGCTCGGTGGTGGTCGTGGCGGTCCTTACACAACCCCTGCCGGTTCAGTCGGTGGTGCCGTCGGGCGACTCGGCAACGAAGATGACACGTACATGCGCATAGACCTGTCGAAAGAGACCTATGCGCAAAACGGCACCCGCGCCAAATTCACCGTGTCCATCGCCGACGGTGTGGAGAGTTCCAATGACTGGACGGCCGACGAGAGCAACCTCAACGTGCGTCAGGTATTCACCGAACTCGATCATCTCGCCGCCTTCAAGGGCAACTCAGTGTTCGAGAACTCCACCTTGTGGGCAGGCAAACGTTTCGACAGAGATAACTTCGATATCCACTGGCTGGACTCGGACGTCGTCTACCTGGCCGGTACTGGAGGTGGCATCTACGATGTGCAGATGAACCAGGACTGGCGCTCGAATTACTCCCTGGTCGGGCGTAACTACGGCGATTTCAGTGAGGGCGGTATCGATGCCGATGTGGAAAGCTACATCCTGACCTCCAACCAGTTCTTCGACAGGGGGCAGTGGCAGTGGATGTTCAATGCCATTGGTTCAAAGAAAAACGACATTGCCACCCGCAGCAATGAAGCGGGTCTGTCGCCGGCGGATTCCGGTTTGCAGAGCATGCTGGCCAATCACCAGAAAGACTTTTTCGGCCGGCAAGGCTTCTTCAAGACGGCGGTGCTCTACGGGCAAGGCCTGGGGGCAGAGGTTAAGAACATCGGCTCGGATGGCGAACTGATCGACGACGCCCGCGCTCTGCGTCTGGCGGTTTACGGCGAGACACCGATCGCGCAGGGCTGGCGCATCGGCCCCAGCCTGTTGGCCGAGCAAAGCAAGGACAGGTACGTCAAGGGTGACGATTACCGCTGGATGACCCTGAACGTACGGTTGGCTAATGAAATCAACCGCAATTTCGAGATGGCCTACGAAGTGAGCTGGCAAACCATGGACCTCGACCCCAAGGGCTACCTGCAACGGAATGCGGTCGACGGTGACTTCTGGAAATTCACCATCGCCCCGACATTCAAACCGGATGTTGGCGACCTGCTCACGCGTCCGGAATTGCGCGTGTTCGCAAGTGTAATGGACTGGTCTTCGGACCTGGACAGATACAGTACCGCTGACTCCTTCGGCAAGTCGGACTTCAACGCCGGAGGTGTATGGCAATACGGTATACAAATGGAAACCTGGTTTTAATATTTGAACGCGTCGACCAACACGCCTTCAGCTCATCGATCCGACAGAACGCCAGGCGATGGATGATCTTCGCGCTCTTAATCCTCAGGCGCTGATCCTTATTACCCGAGGGGAACACGGGATGATTCTCCACCCCCCGGATAGCCAACTCGATCAGCCGGCTATTGCCGTGAAGGTGGAAGACACGGTTGGAGCAGGAGACGCTTGTATGGCTGGCTGGCTGGCTGCGGAGTTGCTGGGGATCGCAGACTTGAGAGAGCGCCTGCAATTTTCAGCGGCTTGCGCATCCGTATCTTGCCGCCATGCCGGAGCCCATGCTCCAGCGCCAGCTGATGTGGAAGGTTTGCTGCAGCTGCTAAAACATACTTGACCATGCTAGCCGCGCATCAAAGGCGCGGAGGAGCATGTGGCAGCCTCCACGCTGCGTAAGACCTTCCACAGACCGATCATCGAAAATGACTATCTCGATTTTCCATTCGCAACCTGATGGTTAACATGCCGGGGCCGGAACTATCACCGGCAACCTTCGTAGTACTGCTGGAAAACTCAAAAGCCCCAGAGAGGACTGGATCTAACCTGGATCATCAGTAAGTGACTGTTTTAAGGCAAATTTTTTGTTTTTGGTCTTCCCAGGCGAAGCGAAAGTTGATAAATTTCCGTGCCTCTTGCAGAGGCCCTTACAGGGCTTATAGCGTAAGGACGCAGCATCTCGATGTTGCTCGCAAGCTGCAACATCAGGAAGAGAGTGCTGGGCACTCGTCGCAACAGATACAGGGGCGTCGCCAAGCGGTAAGGCAGCAGGTTTTGATCCTGCCATGCGTTGGTTCGAATCCAGCCGCCCCTGCCATTTTCCTTATACTCATTCGGGTATAACTCAGCCGGCATGCTCGGAAGCATGCCGCCATACCGTCTACTGTTGCCTTGATCAGTTCGATAGGGGTGAGCGCTCCTACTTGAGCGGCTCGATCTGATCCAGCACCCGGTTCGCCGTAATTTCCGCCAGCATGATGCTATTGGAAATGCTCAACAAGGCGTGACGCGACCCACCGTCCAGATGATCCACCAGGTGATGAACCATCACATCGACCGAGGCCAGCGTTTCGACCAGATAAACCACGAGGGTTTCGGTCGTAGCCTCTGGGTCTACGGTAAACAGGGTGCTGGGTGTACGCGGCGTGGCTTTGATGTCGGCAACTGAGGGGATGGGAAAGTCGAAGGACTGTTCGGCGGTCTCGTTGAGTTTGTTTAGATCAGATTCATACGTGGAGATTGGATCGGTTTCTGGCGGGTTTGGAGAGGGCTTCTTCATGTTCTGAGTTTTCCTGATGGTTGCCAATCCTCCTGCTGCTAAACGAGGAGGGTGGCAGCTGCACGCAGGTTAGCAGACCGGGAAACTCAGAAATCCGGCGCGCCCGAGGGCGCCCTACGTACAGCCACCATCAAGTACAGGCCATTAAATACCTGCATGACAGATGCACGCACATCCGAGTTATCGCGGGCTGCTAAACCCGATCACTGATGAGCAGTGACGGGAATCAAGTTACCGAGCGGCTCCGGCGCGCACAAGCCGGCGGATTCTGGCGTACCTGTAGGCAACGACGCAAGGTCTTGTAGCTTTCAGGAAGTCAGCAGTAGGACGCTTAAACACGCGCCTTGCGCGGGTGTTTAATTTGCGAGCGTACACGACAACTATCCTGACATCTGGGGGGGAGAACCAATGCCCCCCGCCTGAATCAGTTGGACGCCTCAAGCTCACAGGTTCATCCTTCCCACCTGTGAAAAGATCGGGACAGTTGAATGAATTATTTGTGGGCCAAGGCTCTGTTTGCCGGAATGTTACTATCGTTAAGCGCGGCCAGCTTTGCTGGTCAGGAAAGCGCTCTCTATTCAAACCTGGATGCAGGCAAGGCGCAGACCGTCGTCGCTTATGGTACGAGCTTGACGGCCTTTGGCGCCTGGGTGCAGCAGCTTGGGGATGATTTGAATCAGCGTTACCCTGGACGTGCCACGGTTATAAACAGTGGCAAGGGTTCGATGTGGTCGGGATGGGGTGTTGAAAATCTCGACAGTCGAGTTATCTCCAAAAGCCCGGATACGGTGTTTATCGAATTCGCGGTCAACGACGCTTTCCTTCCCAACAACACCACTGTCGAACAAGCACGGAAAAACCTCGAGCTAATGATTGACCGGATCAAGGCTGCCAAGTCATCGACGGAGATCATTTTAACGGTGACGAATCCAGTGATTGGACCCTCAGCAGTGCAGAGACCGCAGTTAAGGGATTACTTCCAGATGTACCGGGATGTCGCAACAGCCAGGGGACTTCGCCTGATCGACAATTATCCAAGGTGGGAGGCGGTCTTGAAATCAAATCCTGACCTGTTTAAGCAGTATGTACCAGATGGATTGCACCCAAATGCCGATGGATATCGCGCAGTGGTGACCCCGTCATTGATTGAAAATTTGAGTGGCACCTCGCCAGATTGACCTGAACATAGGGTTGTCGAAGTGGCGCAAGTCGGTACACAGGATGCCGGGGCCGACCTGCCAATCGTATTTGAGGCCCGGAAAGTTCTGTTGGTAGAAGTCAGACTGACCCCACTCAAGGGCAGAAAACCCAACCGAACGGCCCAATCTGATACGGTTTTTTATCCTGTATCTGAGCCTTCTTGTGCCCAGGTCGGTGCTTTATAAAGTGCGCGACCGGAGTACGAGCGGACTGTGCCCGGCCGCCCACTTTTCCAGACTCTTTGTAGATCGGATGGTCTCGGCAGTCCTCAGGAACCACCATGAATACCCGCTGCACGAGTTTTCACAGCGAGGCTCTCCCCGAGTCGCAGCGTGACATTCTCGGCATGATCGCGACCAATCATCGATTGGACGACATTCTTGCTGCCATCTGTTTGATGCTCGACGCACAGGATCCTGACACGCTGTGTTCGATACTGCTCACCGATGCGCAGGGCAAGCACCTGCTCAACGGTGCGGCACCTGGTCTACCGCCTGAATACAGCCAGGCGATTCATGGCATGGCCATTGGTCCACAGGAAGGAACCTGCGGCACCGCAGCGTTCCGGCGCGAGCTGGTGGTCACCGAAGACATCGCCCGGGATCCGAGCTGGGAGCGTTTTCGGAGTCTGGCACTGGGGCACAATCTGCGCTCCTGCTGGTCGGTGCCTATATTTTCGCATCAGGGCTGCGTGTTAGGGACGTTTGCGCTGTACCAGAACCGCGCCCATGCGCCGGACGAGGCGCAGATTCAACGGCTGACCTGCGCGGCGCAGCTGGCGGCCATTGCGATCCGCCATGAGCGTGACGGCCAACGTCTGGAGGCGAGCGAACAACGTTTTCGTTCATTGTTCACCTACAACCCCAACCCGGTGTTCGCCCTCGATCTGGCCGGCAACATCCAGAGTGTGAATCCAGCGGGCTTGAAGCTGAAACCGCACACTGCAATCGATTTCATCGGTCATCACTTTTCCCATCTGGTGTTTGAAGAAGACCTGGAACGGGTCAGTCAGCATTTTTCCGCAGCCCGCACCGGAGCGCCTCAACGCTTCGAGGCACGGGTTCTCGACGAGAGTGGCAAGCTGTTGACCATGGACATCTCTAACCTGCCGATCATGGTCAACGGAGAGATCGTCGGGGTGTTTGGCATTGCCCGGGACATCAGCGAGCAGAAGCATTACGAGCGCCAATTGAGCTTCAATGCCAGCCATGACCGGCTGACCGGTTTGCTCAACCGTGTTTCGCTTGAAGACCGGCTCATTCTGGACTGTCACATCAGTCGTCGGCGTAAGCGTCGTCTGGCGGTGATGTGCATTGATCTGGATGGATTCAAATCCATCAACGATTCGATCGGGCACTACTTTGGCGATCAGGTGCTGATTGAGGTGGCGCAGCGTATGACCCGGCAGGTTCGTCCTGGTGACACCATCGTGCGCATGGGCGGTGACGAGTTTATCGTGCTGCTGCCGGACCTGCTGCATGATGAGGACGTGGTACCAGTGGCCGAGCGATTGATGGCCAGCATTGCCAGACCCTACTGCATCCAGGGCATTGACCTGCACGTGAGTGCAAGTGTCGGCATCACCCTGAGCGATGGTCACATCGAGCAGCCGATGCAACTGATCCAGCAGGCTGACATGGCCATGTACAAAGCCAAGCAGCAAGGCCGCAACAACTTTCAGTGGTACACCAGCGATCTTAATCAGCGCGTTTGCGAGCACGCGAGCCTGCGCAATGACCTGCAGAAGGCTATCGAAACCCAGTCGTTCAAGCTGCATTATCAACCGCAGATAGAAGCGCGCTCGGGTCGGGTGGTCGGGGTCGAAGCGTTGTTGCGCTGGGAGCATCCGGAAAAAGGATTTATCTCACCTGCGGTGTTTGTACCGGTGGCAGAGGACAGTGGTCAGATCATCCCGCTGAGCCTTTGGGTACTCGATACGGCCTGCGCGCAGCTGCGCCAGCTAGGCGAGCAGGGCATCACGGGCATTTCGATGGCGGTGAATATTTCGCCGATGCATTTCCAGCGTGGCCAGTTCGTCCAATGTGTCCAAGCCGCCTTGGAGAAACATGGTCTGCGTGGTGAGCAGTTGGAGCTGGAGATCACCGAGTCGCTTCTGTTGCATAACGCTGAACAGGCGATCGATACGGTGCACCGGCTCAAGGCGTTGGGGGTGCGCATTGCGCTCGATGATTTCGGCACCGGTTTTTCCAGCCTCAGCTACCTCAAGCGGTTGCCCATCGACAAGATCAAGATCGACCGCTCGTTCATCCAGGACATCGCCACCGACCATCATGATGCAGCGATCACCCAAGGCATTATTTCCATGGCCCATCACCTCAGCCTGACGGTGGTCGCCGAAGGCGTGGAAACGGCGTCTCAGGTGGATTTCCTGAGAGGCAGTCGCTGCGATGTTTTTCAGGGGTATTACTTTGCCAAACCGATGCCCTCTGCGGAAATCGAAGCGTTCCTGAGCCAGCCCGCGTCCCGTCCCTGACCGGCCATTCTGTCCGGTCCCAGTGCTGAAAATCAGACGCCAAGGCAAATTTTCAGACCCCAGCGCAGAACTCCCTTCCCCCAGGCAAGGCGCTTCCTGCGCCTTTCTCACACACTCGGCTCTAACGCTATCGCGCTGCAAAACAACAAGAGCCGCGAAAAAAATGACCAGTTTCCAACCTGCTACCGAAAGCCAGACCGGCCACATCGGCGCCCGTCAGGCCCGTGTCGAGGACGCCGCCTTGTTGCGCGGCCTCGGCTGCTATGCCGATGACGCTGCGATCCCTCCGGGTACGCTACATGCGGCGATCATCCGTTCCCCCCACGCTCATGCGCGGATCACCTCGGTGGACTTTGCCAAAGCGTTGCTGATGAAAGGCGTGCACGGCGTGCTGGTCGGCGAAGACGTCAAACGCTGGGCGCTGCCGTTTCCGGTGGGTGTGCGCCAGCCGATGGAGCACTGGTGCGTCGCCGTCGACAAGGTGCGCTACGTCGGAGAACCGGTAGCCGTAGTGATCGCTGAAAGCCGCTACCTGGCCGAAGACGCCATCGAAGGTGTGCGCGTTGAATACGAGCCGCTGCCCCCGATCATCGATCCCGAACTGGCCACCGCCGAACAGGCGCCGATCCTGCACGAAGCCGTCGGCAGCAACGTGGTCAACGAACGGCGTTTTCGTTATGGCGAGCCGGAGCAGGCGTTCGAGCAGGCGCCGCACAAGGTCTCGCTCAAAGTGAAGTTTCCGCGCAGTTCCTGCACACCCATTGAATGCTATGTGGTGCTGGCTCAGTACGAGCGCGCCACCGGCATTTATGACGTGCTGGCCAATTTCCAGGGCCCCTATGCGTTGCACACGGTCATGGCCCGTGCCCTGAACGTACCCGGCAACCGCTTGCGTTTGCGCACACCGAAAGATTCCGGCGGCAGCTTTGGCATCAAGCAAGGGGTGTTCCCTTACGTGGTGATGATGGGCCTGGCGTCACGCAAGGTCGGTGCACCGGTGAAGTGGGTCGAGGACCGTCTGGAGCATCTTCAGGGGGCTTCTTCGGCGACCAATCGGGTGACCGAAATTGAAGCGGCGGTAGAAGCGGATGGCCGCATCACCGCTTTGCGTTATGACCAGATCGACGATTGTGGTGCCTACCTGAGAGCGCCCGAACCAGCGACGTTCTATCGCATGCACGGCAACCTGACGGGAGCCTACGCGATCCGTAATTTGCAAGTGCGCAACCGGGTGGTGCTGACCAACAAAACCCCGTCCGGCCTGAACCGTGGTTTCGGTGGCCCGCAGGTGTATTTCGCCCTTGAACGGCTGCTGCAACACATCGCGGTGCAGTTGAAGCTTGATCCGTTGGACGTGATCCGCCGCAACCTGGTGCCGGCCGATGCCTTCCCTTATCGCGCGGCCGCCGGTGCGTTGCTCGACTCCGGCAATTACCAGGCAGGCATTGCCTTGGCGGCGGCTGACGGCGGACTCGACGAGTTGCTCAAACGTCGTGATCAGGCGCGTGCCGAAGGCCGGATCTATGGCATCGGTTATGCCGCAGTCATTGAACCGTCGATTTCCAACATGGGCTACATCACCACCGCGATGACACCCGAGGAGCGGCGCAAGGCCGGTCCGAAAAACGGCGCGGTCGCCACCGCAACCATCAACGTCGGCCCGTTGGGGGACGTCAGTGTGCACGTGTCCTCGGCACCGCAAGGGCAGGGCCATCAAACCACCGTCGCGCAGGTCGTCGCCGAAGTGCTTGGGGTCGCGCTGGAATCCATCGTGGTCAACGTCGAGCTGGATACCCAGAAGGACGCTTGGTCGATTGCCTCGGGCAACTATTCCAGCCGCTTCGCCGGCGCTGTGGCCGGTGCCGTCTACAAGGCGGCGCTGAAGATCCGCGATCGCCTCGCCGCGATTGCCGCCGAGCAATTGCAGGCCAGTCCTGAAGATATACGTTTCGCGGGCGGCAAGATTTTTGTCGTCGATGGCGGGGCGGTGGCGCCATTCCACCGGATTGCCGGTGCGACCCACTGGTCGCCGGGCCTGCTGCCGGAAGGTGAAAGCGGCGGTCTGCGCGAAACCGCCTTCTGGAGCCCGCCGCAATTGGTGGCACCGGACGACCAGGATCAGGTCAATAGTTCGCTGTGCTACGGCTTTGTCTTCGACATCTGTGGTCTGGAAATCGACCGCATGACTGGCGAGATCCACATCGATCGCTACGTCACCTGCCATGACGCCGGCCGCCTGCTCAACCCGGCACTGGTCGACGGCCAGATTCGTGGTGGCTTCACCCAAGGCCTCGGCGCGGCGCTGATGGAAGAGTTCGCCTATGGCGAGGACGGCAGCTTCCTCTCCGGGACCTTCGCCGACTATCTGGTGCCGACCGCACCGGAAGTGATCGAACCGGTGATCCTGCACATGGAAACGCCATCGCCATTCACCCCGCTGGGCGCCAAGGGTGTGGGCGAGGGCAACAATATGAGCACGCCGGTGTGCATCGCCAACGCGGTGGCCGACGCCCTCGGTCGCCCGGACATCCGTCTGCCACTGACGCCATCGAAAGTACGCACGCTCATCGGGATCGACGAGCCGCCGCGGCCCGCCGGTATGGAGCCCGATGAAAACCTGGACGCAGCAACTGCCGGTGGACCGGCACTGCGGGCCAACGACTCGGTGGTGATTCCTGCTTCGCCGCAACAGGTCTTCGACACCTTGCTCGACCCGCAGACGCTGGCGGCGATCATTCCCGGTTGCCACGACCTGGTGCTTGAAGGCGAAAACCGTTACCGCGCAGACGTCACCGTCGGCGTCGGCATGATCCGCGCGCGCTTCGAGGCCAAGGTTGCCCTGAGCGATCTGGACCCGCCGCATTCATTGCGTCTGTCCGGTTCCGGCAGCAGCTCGATGGGCTCGGCCCAGGGCCAGGCCAAGGTGCGTTTCGTCGAACTGGAAAATGGCCACACACGCCTGGAATACCAATACCAGGTGGCGGTCAGCGGCAAAGTCGCCGCGGTCGGCGGCCGAATGCTGCAAGGGGCCTCGAAAGTGATCATCGGACAAATCTTTACTCGCCTGTCACAACGAGTCAGCGGCCAAGCCATCTCCACCGGCTGGTGGGCGCGACTGCGGGCCTCGCTTGGCGCGCTGTTTGGCAAGGGAGGTGCGCAATGAAACCGGCTGCTTTCGATTACGTTCGGGCTGACACCCGGCGTCAGGTGGTTGAGCTGCTCGCCGAGTACGGCCAGGAAGCTCGCATCATCGCCGGTGGCCAATCGCTGATGGCGGTGCTGAACATGCGCCTGGCTCAACCCAAGTTGCTGATCGATATCAATCATGTGGCCGAGCTGGCCTATATCGAGCTGCGCAAGGATTGCCTGGCGGTAGGTGCCGGGGTGCGACAGGCGCAGTTGCTGGCGCGTTCGACCCTGATGGACGAGGTGCCTTTATTGGCACTGGCGATGCCCTGGATCGGCCACTTCCAGACGCGTAATCGCGGTACGGTCTGCGGTTCGGTGGCTCACGCCGACCCCAGCGCCGAGTTGCCGCTGTGCCTGGTGACGCTGGGCGGCGAGATCGTTCTCGAGTCGAAAAAAGGCAAGCGCATCGTCAAGGCTGCCGACTTCTTCCAAGGCATTCTCACCACCGACAAGCGTGCGGATGAACTGGTCGTCGAGGTGCGTTTTCCACTCAAGCGCGAAGGCATCACCTATCGCTTCCGCGAAATCGCCATGCGCCACGGCGACTTTGCAATTGTCTCCCTGGCCGCAGCCATCGGCACGGACCAGGTCGAACTCGGCATCGGCGGGGTCGCCGACCGTCCGCAACGTCGCAGCCTGCCACGGGGTGCGGCGCTGCCTGACGCGCTCAATCAAACCGCCTGGTCGCTCGATGCACAAGACGACGTGCACGCCAGCGCCGCCTATCGCCGCCAACTGGTTCGCGAGCTGGGTCATCAGCTGATCGAAGGAGTCTGAACATGCGTGTAACTGCCGACCAAACCTTTCCGATTCGCCTGGAACTCAATGGCCGCTCCCGTGAAGCGCTGGCCGAACCGCGGACCCAACTCTGCGACTTCCTGCGCCACGACCTCGGTGCCACCGGTGTCCATGTCGGTTGCGAACACGGCGTCTGCGGCGCCTGCACGGTGCTGGTGGACGGGGTCGCCATGCGTTCCTGCCTGATGCTCGCGGTACAGGGGCACGAGCGGCGTATCGAGACCGTCGAGTCCCTGGCCGACGACGACACACTGAGCGACCTGCAACAAGCCTTTCGCCGTCATCACGCCTTGCAGTGCGGCTTTTGCACTGCGGGCATTCTCATGTCCTGCGTGGATTTCCTCGAACGGGTACCCAACCCGGACGAGACCCAGGTACGCGACATGCTTTCGGGGCATCTATGTCGCTGCACGGGCTACACCGGCATCGTCCAGGCCGTGCTCGAAGTCGCTGCCCAGCGCCAAACGAACAAAGGGGTATAACAATAATGTTCGATCTCGGACGCAGTTTTCTCGCTGCCGTTGAACGCCGACCGCACGCCGTGGCGGTCAGCGACGGTGCGTTGAAGAAAACCTATGAAGAATGGTTCGTCGATATCCAGAGTGCTGCCTGGGGCTTGCAATGCCTTGGGCTGCAACGCGGTGACCGACTGCTGGTAGTCATGCAAAACCGCTGGCAGATGGCGACCCTGCATTGGGCCTGTCAGTTTGCGGGCATCGTCATGACCCCGTTGAACTGGCGTTCGACTGCCGAGGAACTGGGCTACTGCATCGAAGATGCGCAAATCCGTGCCGTGGCTTATGACGACGCTACCGTGACCGCCGTGGCCGGTTGCAGCGCCGCCACAAGGCTGCCACGGATCGCCGCCGGCCTGCGTGCCGCCAACACCGACCTGAGTTTCGAGGAACTGTGTTCGCAGACCCCCTCCGGCATCATTTTGCAGGCCGACGCCGAAGATTTTTCACTGCTGCTGTACACCTCCGGAACCACCAGCAAACCCAAGGGCGTGCCCCGTCGGCACCGTAGTGAACGCGCCGCGGCGGTGGCTCACGTAGCGCAAAACCTCTACCGCCAGAGCGAGTGCACGCTGGGTGTCATGCCGCTTTACCACACCATGGGCGTGCGTTCGTTGCTGTCCATGGCGCTGATCGACGGGCATTTCGTCTGTGTGCCGAAGTTCGACGTGGAGGCCACGCTGCAGGCCATCGAGCGGGAAAAGGTCAGCAATCTGTACCTGGTGCCGACGCTCTACCACATGCTCATCGAACACCCGGCCTTTGCCCGCGAACGAGTAGCCAGTGTGGAGAAAATCGGCTTTGCCGGCGCGCCGATGAGCGATGGCTTGATGCGTCGCGTCGAGCAGGCATTCCAGCCGCAATTGTTCGTCAATCATTACGGCAGCTCGGAAATCTACACCTTCACCATCGACCAGCAGGCCAGTCGCAAACCCGGCTCGTCAGGGCGCAGTGCAATGAACCAGCGAGTGCGCGTGGTGCCGATCGATGCTGAAACGGCGGACAAGCAGGTCAACCCGTTGGAGGAGGGCCAGATCATCGCCGACCTGGCGAGCGACGAGGCGTTCGAAGGCTACCTGAACCGCCCCGAAGCGAACGCCAAGGCGTTGCGTGACGGATGGTATTTCACCGGTGACATCGGCTACTTCGATCTGGAGGGCGATCTGTTCGTCACGGGCCGCGTCGATGATTTGATCATCACCGGTGGCGAAAACGTCAGCCCGGCGGAAATCGAAAACATGCTCTCGCTGCACCCGGCGGTGGAAGAAGTGGTGGTGGTCGGTCTGCCGGACGAGCAGTGGGGCAAGATCATTGCTGCGTTTATCAAGCCGCGCGCCGAGGTTTCGGAATGCGACCTCGATGCCCATTGCATCGCTTCGGGCCTGGCCAAGTTCAAGCGGCCACGGCGTTACCAGTTCATCGATCAGATTCCCAAATCTCCAGTGGGCAAGGTGCTGCGGCGCGTGCTGCTGGCCCAATTC
Organism: Pseudomonas sp. MPC6; assembly: GCF_006094435.1. Lineage (NCBI taxonomy): Bacteria > Pseudomonadati > Pseudomonadota > Gammaproteobacteria > Pseudomonadales > Pseudomonadaceae > Pseudomonas > Pseudomonas sp. MPC6. The sequence goes on from NZ_CP034783.1 coordinate 2,281,534, forward strand.
CAGGAACAGGCCTTGAAGGCCATCAGCTAATCACCCAGAGGACACTCCCATGCAACAACAAGCGATCCAGCAATTTCTCGACACTCGGTTCGATGGCTTCCAGGTTGAAGTCGATGTGTCCCGCGAGCGCGCCGACATCATCCTCGACCGGGCGCCGTTGAACGTCATTTCCATGGGCCAGCGCGATCAACTGCGCCTGGTCTTCGAAGCCCTCGATGCACACAAGGATGTGCGGGTCATCGTGCTGCGCTCGGTGGGTGAACACTTCTCCAGCGGCGGCGACATCAAGGGCTTCCTCGAAGCGTCGCCGGAGCACGTTTCGAAGCTGGCCTGGAACGTCGCGGCACCGGCACGTTGCGAAAAACCGGTGATCGTTGCCAACCGTGGCTACACCTTCGGCGTCGGGTTCGAACTGTCCCTGGCCTGCGATTTCCGCATTGCTTCGCAAACCACGCGCTACGCCTTGCCTGAGCAGAACCTGGGGCAGATCCCGGGCTCGGGTGGTTCTGCACGCCTGCAGAAAATCATCGGTATCACCCGCACCAAACACATGGTGATGCGCGCCAAACGCATCACGGGCGACCAGGCTTATGCCTGGGGTATCGCGACCGAGGTCGTGCCGGATGCCGAACTGGAAAGCACCGTCGATGCGCTGGTCGATGAACTGCGGCGCTTCTCGCCGTTGGCTCAACGCACGGCGAAAAAACTGATCAACGACAACGAAGACGCGCCGCTGACCGTCGCGATCGAAATGGAAGGTCACTGCTACAGCCGTCTGCGCAGTTCCAAGGACTTCAAGGAAGGCGTCGAAGCGTTTCACAGCAAGCGTGTGGCAGTGTTCACCGGCGAGTAAATGCGTACCGGCGAGCAGGTCCGGGAGCATGCCGGCAACGGCGTGCGCCCCTGCGGAGCAGGGCCTGCCGCCCCTTCAATGCAACGGATAGGGCACATCAAGGTAATACCGCTGGCCTGCTGATTACCCGCAACCCGCGCACCGGGGTGCAGAACGTTTCGATTCACCGTTTGTGTGAGGCAACCATGACTACGACAACAACAATAACTGCATCACCCACCAGCGACGCTATCGATACACCGCAGATTCCACCGGGCAAGGCCTTGCTCGCGGCATTTGCCTCGACATTCGGCTGGGCGCTGGATTTGTTTGACCTGTTCATTCTGCTCTACGTGGCGCCGATCATCGGCCGTATGTTCTTCCCCTCGGACACCCCGACACTGTCGCTGGCCGCGGTGTATGCCTCGTTCGCCGTGGCCTTGCTGGTGCGTCCGCTGGGCTCGGCGATCTTCGGCGCGTATGCCGACAAACATGGGCGCAAGCGTGCGTTGATGGTGTCGATGGTCGGTGTCGGTATTTCCACGGCACTGTTTGGCGCCTTGCCGACCATTCACCAGGTCGGGGTGTTGGCCCCGATACTGTTTTTGCTCTTGCGGGTAATCCAGGGCATTTTCGTTGGCGGCATCGTCGCCTCCACTCACACCATCGGCACCGAATCCATCTCGCCGCGCTATCGCGGATTGATGTCCGGGTTGATCGGTGGCGCCGGTGCCGGCATGGGCGCGCTGTTGGCGTCATTCACTTATCTGGTGTTGTCGGAGATCTTTCCCGGGGAAGAATTCGACGTCTGGGGCTGGCGCTTCATGTTCTTCTGCGGCTTGCTCAGCACGTTTTTCGGTCTGGTGATGTTCCGTTACCTGGAAGAAACCCCGGTCTGGCAGCAACTGCAACAAGCCCGCAAAACCAAGGGTCCGGCGGTAGTGGTCGTGTCGCCGCTCAAGCGTCTGTTCGGTCGCGAGTACCGCAGCGTGATGCTGGTCAACCTGCTGATTACGTTTGGCGGCGGTGCCACGTATTACCTGGCCTGCGGCTATCTGCCGACTTTGCTCAACGTGGTCGCCAAAGTGCCCCATACCCAGACTTCGCAGATGCTCATGTATGGGTCGGCGGCAACCATTGTCGGAGCACTGGCCTTCGGTTACCTGAGCGACCTGATCGGTCGCAAGAAGACCTTCATGCTGCTGGGTGTGATCAACCTGGTGAGCCTGCCGATGATGTTCCTTGGTGTCGCCGAACCGGGCTCGCTGACCCGCACTGCGCTGTATTGCATGGGCATCGGCTTCATGGGCGGGGCGATCATCGCGCCGATCCTGATCTTCCTCAACGAACGCTTTGCCACCGAGTTGCGCGCCAGCGGCACCGGGTTGTCCTGGAACATCGGGTTCGCCCTCGGCGGAACCATGCCGACCTTTGTGTCCCTGGTCAGCAGCAGCCCGGCGCAGATCCCCATGGTGCTGGCGATTTTCGCCGTCGGCCTGTCGGTGATCTACCTGATCGGCAGCGTGGTGATTCCGGAAACCCAAGGCAACTTCAAGTAAAGGCGGGGAGGCGCTCCAGGAATTCGCAGACCAGCTCCAAGGTCCGCTCGGTCGCTTCGGTCTGGGGAAAGTGCCGGCAGTCATCCAGCAACACACAGCGGCAGGGCCCAGGCACCTGTCGCTGGATGACCACCAGTTGCTCGGGCGTGGCGTAGTGGTCTTCGCGACCCTGAATGACCAGCAGCGGCTTTTCGATATAAGCCAACTGCGCTTCAAGATCGTCCAGGGAAAAGTCCGGGTGCAACCAGCTGTCGCTCCAACCGTGAAAAGCGCTGTCGACATTGGTCCCATGGTGGCGTGCCAGGCGTTCGCGCAAGTCACCCTGATGCCACACCTCGGTGGTGTGGCGAATGCCATCGAGGCTCTCGGTCTCGACAATCACATGAGGCGCCAGTGCAATGCTGCCCAACACCCGTGGATCGTTGGCGGCGGCATAGGCGAGGACGATGGATGCACCGTCACTGTGACCGAGCAAGACCACGTGCGGCAGTTGCAAGGCATCGAGCAATTGCCGCAGTTCACGTGGGCCGTCGCTGCTCAGGTAGTTCAGCGGACGCGGCAGGGTTACCGGGCTCGATTGCCCATAACCCTGACGGCTGTAGGTGACCACACCGCAACCGCTGGCCTGGGCCAGACGCAGGGGGAAGTCTTTCCATTGGTCGGCGCTGCCGAGGCCTTCATGCAACAGCACAAGCGTCGGTCGCGATGGGTCAGCCGCAGGCAGGTGGCGGTATTCCAGACGCAGCGGCCCAAGTTGCAAAAATTGTTGTGGCGACATGTTGAATCAACGATTGGACAAGGTTGCTCGCAGGTTACCGTAAACGTAACCCTGCAGGCAGCACCACGCTTTGCTTGAGGTATAAAACATGCGTCATCTCGATGTTCAGGTGATCGACCAGGCGCTGCAATGGGCTCGCGCCGGGCAGGCCCAGTGGCTGTGCACGGTGCTCTCCACCTATGGCTCTGCGCCGCGTGCGCCGGGTGCCATGCTGGTGACCAATGGCACGGGCGAACACGTCGGCTCGCTGTCGGGTGGCTGCGTCGAAGAGGAATTTCTCGAAAGCCTGGCGCGGGGTGAATTACGCGAACCGGCGCAGATCGTCAGCTATGGCGACAGCGTCGAGCAACGCCACCGTCTGCGATTGCCCTGTGGCGGCGTGCTGATTGTGCTGGTCGAGCACCGCGCTGCCAGTCTCGAATGGATCGCGCACCTGGAGAGCCTGCAAGCGGCGTTACTGGGTCAGCGGCGTCTGCTGCGTCACATCGAGCTGAGCAGCGGTGCCTTGCGCCTGGACCCAGACACCGGGCACGGCAGCGAGCGGGTGCAAATCGTCGACGAAAGGGTGCGCATCAGCGTTGGCCCGGCGTTACGACTGATTCTGGCCGGGCTTTCGCCGGTCGCGGAAGTCTGCGCCAGTTTCGCCCGCGCCATCGGCTGCGAAGTCATCGCCTGCGACCCCCGGGAAGAGATGCTGCATGTCCAGCTCGAAGGCGTGGAGATGCAACGTGTGCTGCCCTCGATGTTCATTGCCGCCGGAGGTTGCCATGCGGCGACCGCGGTGGTGGCGCTGACTCACGATCCGCGAATCGATGATCTGGCGCTGATGGAAGCGGTCCACACCCCGGCGTTTTACATCGGCGCCATGGGGTCTCAGGCCACCTCGGCCAAGCGCGCCGAGCGGCTCAAACGCATCGGTGGTCTGACGGAGGAACAGATCGCCCGTTTGCACATGCCCATCGGCCTCGATCTGGGCAGCAAGGCCCCGGCGGAAATCGCTCTGGCGGTGGTGGCCGATATCCTGCGCGTCTATCACGGGAAAGAACGCCATGCCCTGTAAGGCGGTTTTTCCGATGAGCGTGGGGGCTGCGAAAGTCGAGGTAGACGCTCGGTCATTCGCGCGCGATAGTGGCCAGAAAAGTGCTGAACCATTGAGTGATCGCCGGGGTCCGGAAACACATGGACGCCGCGATAATCCTTCATGGTGGCCGATAACAATATCGCTTCAAGCGAGCGGAGGAATCTGATGTCGATTGCCCAACGGGTTTTCCACGGCAGGTTTGGCCGGGTCGCCTTGCTGGACATGGATCGTTCGCTGGTTACCCACACCCATTCCGAATGCCATGTGCTGGTCAAAGTGTCCGGCGAGGACACTTACTTCAACGTCAACGGGCGGCGGGTGCCGCTCAGCGATCGCACGGCGGTGCTGGTCAACGCCTGGGAGCCGCATTTCTACGATCCGCAGCCGGGTGCCGGTGCCACTGTAATCCTGGCGCTCTACATCGAGCCTGCCTGGCTGGCCACTGCCCAGCAGTCGCTGGCGCTCAGCGCTCGCCCGGACTTTTTTGCCCGGTCATGCATCGAGCTGTCGAGTCGTAATCGCACCTTGGCCGATATCCTGGTCGCCGAAGCCCATGGCTGCGGGATCGTGCCGAAAGAGCGCATGGAATTCATGCTGTTCGACTTCCTGATCGAACTGATCGAGGACTTTTCCAGCTGGCGGCATTTGTCGCTATTGGGGGCGCCGAGTTCAGGTGAGTTCCGGGACGCGCGCGTGCGCCGTGGCACCGCCTGGTTGCTTGAGCACCTCGATGATCCGCACCCGATCGACAACGCCGCGCGGGCTTGTGGTCTGTCCCGGGCGCACTTCTTTGCGCTATTCAAGAAAGATACCGGCATGACGCCGACCCTGTTGCTTAACGACGCGCGCATGCGCCGGGCTTTTGCCTGGCTGGAGCGTGAGCGCAGTGGAACCTTGGGCCTGTTGTCGGAGAACCTCGGGTTCTCCGAGCAAGGTCATTTCACGCGGTTTTTTCAGCAACACATCGGCGCCTCTCCCAGCCAGTATCGGAGGGTAGTGGATAGCTATGCGGGGGTTTGAATATCGCCTCAGCTGAATCCTGGTCTGCTCAGGTTCTTTCCTGAAATTCAGACTCCAAGGCAAACTTGCAGACGGCAGCGCAAAACTCCATCGCTCAAGGCAAGGCATTCCCTGTGCCTTTCTCCCACACTCGGCTCTAATGCCAGGGGCTGGGTGTGGTTGGCAAAAGCGTTGGCTATGTCTATAGCCGCTTAACCATCCCCGGTCACAATACTGAAAAATGGCTGGACTCGAGAAAATAAAGACTTTTTACGTATAAATGGTTCCTTAAAATAATATTGGACCAGTATTAGTCGACGACTTAGATTCACCTTACAAGAAAAGCAAGAACGTGAGTTGAAAATAATATGGCTAATGATGCGATTCTGGAAACTGTTGGTTTGACCAAAGAGTTCAAAGGATTTACCGCTGTTGAAAATGTCAACTTGCGTGTGAAGCGTGGCTCAATTCATGCCCTGATCGGTCCCAACGGTGCCGGAAAGACGACATGTTTTAACTTGCTCACCAAGTTTCTCGATCCTACCCAAGGGACTATTCGCTTCAACGGCCAGGACATCACTCGTGAGCACCCAGCTGCAGTAGCGCGCAGAGGGATGATTCGCTCTTTTCAGATATCGGCAGTCTTTCCTCGCCTTACCGTGCGAGAAAACATCTATATTCCGCTACAGCGAAGCCTGGGGACTTCCTTCCATTTCTGGAAGTCGCGCGCTGCACTTGCCGCTCTTGACGATAGAGCGATGGAGTTGCTCGCCCAAGTGGGATTGGAGTCATTCGCCGATCTAGTAGCAATGGAACTGTCCTATGGCCGCAAGCGCGCGCTGGAAATAGCCACCACTTTAGCGCTGGACCCTGAGTTGATGTTGCTCGATGAACCCACCCAAGGCATGGGGCATGAAGACGTCGATTGGGTCATGGAGCTGATCAAGAATGTCGCCGCCAACCGCACTGTCCTGATGGTCGAGCATAACATGAAGGTTGTAGAGGGGATTTGCGACACTATCACGGTACTTGCTCGCGGCAGTGTGCTCGCCGAGGGCAGTTATTCTGAAGTTTCAGTCAATCCACTCGTGGTCGAAGCCTATATGGGGAGTGCCGACAGTGAGCTGCGCTCTCCAGGGAGCCATTGATATGACCAATGCTACCGAATACATGCGAGTTGCCAACTTGCAAGCCTTCTACGGTGAGTCTCATGTTCTCCATGGCATTGACTTCACTGTGAAACAGGGTGAATGCGTTACCTTATTAGGTCGCAATGGCGCAGGCCGCACCACCACCTTGCGAGCCATTATGGGGCTCACGGGGAAGCGCCAGGGTTCGATCATAATAGATGGTACTGAGACCATTGATCTTTCGCCCCATAAGATTGCGCGCCTGGGTGTGGGTTATTGCCCAGAGGAAAGAGGCATCTATGCCAGTCTTTCCTGTGAGGAAAATCTGCTGTTGCTGCCGCGTTTAGGAATCAATGGAATGTGCCTGGAGGAAATCTATGAGATGTTCCCCAACCTCTACGAGCGTCGTCACAGCCAAGGTACCCGCATGTCGGGTGGTGAACAGCAAATGCTTGCCCTGGCCCGAGTCCTGCGCACTGGTGCACGCCTTCTACTGCTTGACGAGATATCCGAGGGACTTGCACCGGTCATCGTCCAGCGGCTCGCCGAAATCATCCGCCAGCTCAAGAGCAAGGGCTTCACAATCCTTCTGGTCGAACAGAATTCACGTTTTGCCGCCCCCCTCGCGGATCGCATGTATATCGTCGAGCACGGCAAGATTATCGCTGAGATTCACCAGCACGAAGTTGGGCAAAAAAGCGATCTGCTTCAAGAATATTTAGGGATCTAATATCGGCTAAAGCACTTGTCTGGTTTAGACGGTTCCAACGGCGAGCCAAGGGATTTAAAGCCTGCAACCCCTACAACGCACCTTCTGGGTACAAGGCTGAAGCGTGTGGCTCTATAAGTATTCCAGGCTCTTCGGCGAATATCCTACTAATAACAAATTGTCAGGATAAACAATATGGCAACATTCTTCGACGTTCCGTTGTCGGCCTTGATGGGCCAACTTATGCTAGGGCTGGTTAACGGCTCGTTTTACGCGATCCTCAGCCTGGGCCTGGCAGTTATATTTGGCATGCTTCGCATCATCAATTTCGCGCACGGTGCGTTTTTCATGATGGGTGCCTTTTTTTCATGGATGTGTCTCAATTATTTTGGCGTCAACTATTGGTGGTCATTGTTGCTTGTACCACTCATGGTGGGGATTGTCGGCGTTGTGATCGAACGCGCTCTGCTGCAGTGGTTGTATAAGCTCGATCATCTATACGGTTTATTGTTGACGTTTGGATTGGCGCTCATCATCGAGGGCGTTTTCCGTAATGAATTTGGTGTTTCAGGTCAACCCTACGCAGTCCCTGAAGCACTGAAAGGGGCAATGAATCTGGGTTTCATGTTTCTACCCGTCTACCGAGGCTGGGTGATTGTTGCCTCGCTTGCCGTATGCGCCCTGACGTGGTTCATGATCGAAAGGACACGCTTGGGGTCATACTTGCGTGCTGCCACGGAAAACCCGGCATTGACCCAAGCCTTCGGCATTAATGTACCTGTCATGGTGATGCTGACTTATGGTTTCGGCGTCGCGCTGGCCAGTTTTGCCGGGGTGCTGGCTGCGCCAGTATTACAAGTCAGTCCCATGATGGGCTCGCAGTTGATTATTGTGGTGTTTGCGGTAGTGGTGATTGGCGGGATGGGCTCAATTTTTGGCGCCATTATTACCGGTCTTTCCCTCGGCGTAATTGAGGGTTTGGCCAAACTGTTCTATCCGGAAGTTTCCGCAACCATTGTTTTTATTATCATGGCGATCGTCCTGTTATTTCGGCCGGCCGGTCTATTTGGGAGGGCTGAGTAACATGTCATCGAGAACGCGACTATTAGGCTGTATCCTTCTGCTCATCTGCGGCGCTATTGTCCCCTTCGCCATATACCCGATACTGGCCATGAAGGTGCTTTGTTTTGCGCTGTTTGCCTGTGCATTCAATCTTTTGCTTGGCTATACCGGCTTGCTTTCGTTCGGTCATGCCGTCTTTTTCGGCGCAGCTGCTTATGTGAGCGCCTACAGCATCAAGGTGTGGGGCTTCCCGCCCGAGCTGGGGATCCTCACAGCGGTTGTGGCTGCCGCCGTGCTGGGGTTGGGATTCGGCCTGTTGGCGATACGGTGCTCAGGCATCTACTTTGCGATGATCACATTGGCGTTGGCGCAGATGATGTATTTCGTCTTCCTGCAATCTCCGTTCACCGGAGGGGAGGACGGTTTACAAGGTGTGGAGCGCGGGCTGTTATTTGGGTTTATCGACCTCAGCAACGACGTAAATCTGTACTACCTGGTGTTTGCCATCTTTGTTTTTGGCTTCTGGTTGATTCATCGCGTTATCCAGTCTCCTTTTGGCCAGATTCTCAAAGCCATTCGAGAAAACGAGTCGAGGGTGATTTCCCTGGGCTATCAGGCAGCCCGATACAAATTGTTGGCCTTCGTTCTTTCGGCTGCTCTGGCGGGGCTCGCTGGCGGTACCAAAGCCGTGGTGTTTCAGTTCGCGACCTTGAGCGACGCCCATTGGCAGACCTCGGGCGAAGTAGTGCTGATGACCCTGCTCGGAGGCCTGGGCACCGTCTTCGGCCCACTGATAGGGGCCGCCATCGTTGTGACTCTGCAGAACGCATTGGCCGATAAGGTGGGCGCGCTCTTGCCAGTCATCATGGGCGTCATTTTCATCGTTTGCGTGCTGCTCTTTCGCCGCGGTATTGCCGGGGAGTTTGCGGCTTTCTACCAAAGCAGGCTGGCGGCAAGGCGCGCTGATGCAAACCGCCGAAAGTCTCTTGGGGCCTCTCGCAAAGGGGGCGGTGCAAGGGGAGCGGATGGTTCGGCGAGGGAGGCGAACCCGTGATGCGGATGTCGAGCATTCAACTTCGAAAAATATAAAAAAACCCGTACTAAACACCCGAATGAACGAGTAGGAGAAAATAATAATGATCAAACAACTGAATACTCATCTGCGCAAGATCTGCTTCGGGCTGTTGGTAGCCGCTCCGGCCGTGCAAGCCCAGGTTTCAGATGGTGTAGTGCGTATCGGCGTATTGAATGATTTGTCAGGTACCTATGCCGGGCTTTCCGGTCCGGGCTCGGTGTGGGCGGCAAAGCAGGCGGTGGCCGACTTCGAGCCTGAAAAACATGGCCTGAAGGTCGAGGTCGTGGCGGCTGATCACCAGAACAAGCCAGATGTAGGGGCCAGTGTGGCCCGTCGTTGGTTCGATGTGGATAAGGTGGATGTGATCGTCGACGTGCCGACTTCGTCGGTCATCCTGGCCGTCAATGAAGTGGTGAGGGAAAAAAACAAGGTGCTCCTGGTATCCGGTGGCGGCAGTTCCGATCTGACCGGTAAGGCGTGCAGCCCGAACACCATTCATTGGACCTACGACACATGGGCGCTTGCCAACGGTACCGGTAAAGCGGTGGTGGGGAGTGGCGGCAAAAGCTGGTTTTTCATGACGGCGGATTACGCCTTTGGTCACGCATTGGAACGTGATACGGCGTCGGTCGTTGAAAAAAGTGGCGGAACAGTGATGGGCAAGGTTCGCCATCCGTTCCCGGGCACCGATTTTTCGTCTTACTTGTTGCAGGCCCAAGCTTCCGGGGCGCAGATAATCGGGTTGGCAAATGCCGGTGGGGACACCATTGTCGCCGTCAAGCAAGCGTCTGAATTTGGCATCACCGCTGGTGGCCAGAAGCTAGCCGGTTTGTTGGTGTTCATTAGCGACGTGCAAGCGTTGGGCCTGGAGGCGGCACAAGGGTTGATGCTGACGGCTGCCTGGTACTGGGACATGAATGACGCGAGCCGTGAATTCGGTAGAGCATTCGCTGCTGCCAACGGCGGGAAATTTCCGACAATGGCGCAGGCTGGTGTTTACTCCGCCGTCACGAACTATCTGCGAACAGTTGCCGTCAACAATGACGATGGTAATGGCGCAGAAGTCGTCGCCCGGATGAAGGCGGTCAAAACCGAGGATAAGCTCTTCGGCGAGGGAAGTATTCGTGCCGATGGTCGCAAGATCCACCCACTCTATCTCTTCGAAGTGAAAAAGCCCTCCGAGTCCAAGTACCCTGGCGACTATTATAAGTTGCTGTCCACAATACCTGCCGATGAAGCATTTCGGCCGATGTCCGCAGGCGGTTGCTCGCTTGTTACTTTGAAATAAGCACTGGGGTTTCAAACCGGTCGAGCATTGGCTTGGCCGGTTTAGAACAAAGGGAGAGCTATAGTGCTATTCGCGGTAGCGATATTGGGTGGCTGGATATAAGAGTTAAAACATTTTCCTTGCAAGTTATGGCGCCACAGAGGGCGCCTTGTCAATTATTAAAGTCGCTCGTGCTCGAAGGCCGTCATCACTTCTTTTGCGGTATCAATAAACGACTGCAATAGCGGCGAAGTGTTACTGCTGCGCCATCCAAGCATCACTTTTACCAAGGGCATCTGCCCCTGAATAGGCCGGTATGTAAGGTGCTCAAGGTGAATGCGCTGAACAGAACTCGGTACCAGGGCCAGGCCTACGCCTGAGCTGACGAGGCCCAGGCAGGCATAAATCTGGCCGACCTCCAGTGCCGCGTTGGGTGTGAAACCTGCTTCCGCGCAAAGGCGATAAATCATGGTATGAAAATCGGGAGCCAGTTTGGGCGCGTACAGGACAAAGCGCTCGGTGGCGCACTGACTCAGCGCCACGCTGTCCTGGGACGCCAGCGGGTGGTGCTCCGGGATCGCAAGTACGAAGGGTTCTGTCAGCAGCGTCTCGGTGCTGATTCCGTCGAATTGCGATGTGGGGCGCATGAAGGCGATATCGACATCGCCTCGCAGGAGCGCATCGGCCTGGTCCACCACAGGGAACCAGCGCAGGACCACTTCCACATCCGGGAAGCGTTCGCAAAAGGCGCGGTAAATCGGCGGCAGCAGGGTATAGGACATATGTTCGAAGAAGCCCACGGACAGCCGGCCAATCTCTCCGCGTTCGGCGCGTTGAGCCTCCAGTGCCGCGACATCCGTGGCCCGTAGAATCTGCTTGGCATGAATATAAAATACCTGGCCGGCATCTGTAAGTTGCACATGACGCTTGGTCCGTTGAAATAGCGTTACGCCGAGCTCCTCTTCTAATTGACGAATCTGTTGACTCAGAGGCGGCTGGGCAATGTGCAGTCGTAACGCGGCCTGAGTGAAACTCAGCTCCTCCGCAACTGCAATAAAATAGCGCATGTGCCGCAGGTTCATATTAATACCTTTTTAATATTATTCTTGATCAAATTATATATTGGAAGTCTCGGAAGTCAACTCGTAAGATGTCTTCCGTGGCCTCAAGACAGTGGCTCAATACATTGATTCTGCTCTTATCGGAAGACATTTTCTGCCATTTGAAAACGGCGCAACTATAGGAGAGATAAGTTGGATAACAAGATTCTCAAGCGCGCAATCGATAGAGTGTTGACACGCATTGACGCGACCCTCGATCAGCCCGGCCAAGGGTTTCCCCATTACGCCGACCAAACCACTGGTGAATGGACTCGTAGTCCGGCAGGTGACTGGACGGGGGGATTTTGGGTGGGCATGCTTTGGCTTGCCGCCTGGCATACAAAAGAGCCGCGTTACCATGATCAAGCGCGGATCTGGGCCGAGCGCCTTGGGCCACGCGCTTCGTCCCAATCGGCGTTCAAGGGCTTTCTCTTCTGGTATGGCACCGAGCTGGGCGCTGAGCTTCTGAACGACGAAACGGCGCGCAATTTGTCGTTGGCAGGCACTCGCGGATTGCTCGACATGTACAACCCCCAAGCGCAATTGATTCCCTTGGGCAAAGAGGCCGAGGAGGCCTCGGATGTCGGCAGCAACGAGGCAAACATCGATGCGCTGCCAGGGCCGGTTCCTTTATTGATCAAGCATGCGGCAGCGCTTGACTCCCTCGAGATTGCTCGCAATCACCTTCGCCAACATATCGCACTCTGCGTGCGCGATGACGGATCTGTCTGTCAGTCCGCCAGTTTCGATCCGCAAACCGGGGCATTGCTGCGCCGTTACACCCATAAGGGCATTCACGGCGAAAGCACGTGGACTCGTGCCCAGGCGTGGGCGATGGTTTCCCTCGCTCAGGCGCTCAATCGCGGAGAAATGGAATTCCGAGACGTCGCCATTCAGGTTGCTGACTGGTGGCTGGAACATCAGCCCAAGGACCATGTGGCGTACTGGGACTTCGATGATCCGGCAATTCCCGATACCAGTCGCGACACCTCGGGTGCTGCCATCGCCGCGGCTGCATTGTTAAAGCTTGCTGTCTGCCTGCCGGAAAGACGTGAGCGTTATCGGCAGTCCGCAGAGGCGATCGTCGAGGCATTGGTGCTGCGCTATCAGACCCCGGTCGATGCCAGCGACTCCCGCCCCGTCGGCATCCTCACCCATGGTTGTTTCAATCGAAAGCTCGGTGTCGCAATGGAAAACGAGCTGATCTGGGGTGACTACTTTCTTTTCGAAGCCCTGTTGGTGCTCGACGGTCGCCTGGCTTCCGAGCGGGTATGAGCACACAAATCAGTCACAAGGAGACAGCCATGCCTGAGTTCAATAGTCCTCATCGCGGAGAGGTTTCGTCCCTCATCGGCACGCAGACCAGCTACACCCGCACAGTCAGTGAATACGATATCTACGCGTTTGCCGGGATCAGCGGTGACAACCATCCCAATCATGTCGACGAGGAGTATTGCAAGCGCGTCGGCTTGGGCGCTCGGGTGGCCCAGGGGGCAATGTTGGTGGGTTACATCGCTGGCGCCGTTACCAAGTACCTGGGGCTGATCGACCGCCCGGCCGTTTCCTACGGATACGACCGGGTACGTTTCACCCAGTCCGTATTCATTGGTGACACCTTGACCGTGAGCTACCGCATCGCCCGTGCCGATGATGAGAAGAAGCGGCTTTGGGCAGAGGCGGTACTGACCAACCAGCACGGCGACACCGTGTGCGTCGGCACCCACATCATTCACTTCCAAGAGTAACGCCCTCGGCACTCATAAAAACAAGAGGAGAGTGTAATGACCAAAATATGCTCGGCTGCCGAGGCCGTGGCCGATATTCAGTCTGGCCAGACGGTTGGCTGTGTCGGTGTTATCGGATGGCTCACGCCGGATACCTTGCTGCAGGCGCTGGCGCAGCGTTTCGAGGAGAGTGCCTCGCCCCGGGATCTAACTTTTTTCTTTCCGGTCAGCGTTGGCGACGCGATGGACATCCGTGGGATGGATCATGTCGCGATAGAAGGCTTGATGAAGCGCGTCATCTCGGGCAACTACATCAATACGCTGGATCCGAAGACCGGAAAACGTCCGCAAATGATGCGCTTGATCCGCGAGAACAAGGTCCAAGCCTATTGCTGGCCCATCGGCGCGACCATGCATTGGCTCCGGGAAGTGGCGCGCCGCGGTCCGGGTTACCTCACGCGCATCGGCCTGGGTAGTTACATCGACCCGCGCCAGCAAGGGGGTAAATATACGGCGTGCGCTGAGGAAGATCTGGTCAAGCTGGTGGAGTTCGAAGGCCAGGAATATCTGTTTTATCCTGCTCGACCAGTGGACGTAGCCTTGCTGCGCGCAAGCAGTGCCGATGAGTACGGCAACCTCAGCTTCGAAGACGAGCCGATCACTTCCAGCGCCTTGGCCATGGCGCTCGCGGTAAAGGCCTGTGGCGGCACAGTGATCGCGCAGGTCCGCAAGATCGTCCCCCGCCAGGCGCGGCCGGTGCACGCTGTGCGTGTTCCCGGCGAACTGGTGGATCGTGTTGTCGTTGCCCCTCAAGCCATGATGACCACCGAGGTCGTGTATGACGACAGCTACCTGGGGGGGCAGCTCTTTCCTGGTGGCTGCTCGGTAGTACTGCCGGCCGGTGCCGACAAGATTATCGCCCGGCGGGCGGCTTGCGAGATTCGTCCGGGCGTGCCGAGCATCTTTGGCTTCGGCGCATCTTCCGATATCCCGGGCGTGATGATGGAAGATGGCGCCTTCGATGGCGACGGACTCCTGCGTCACCGCTTTACGACGGAGCACGGTCCGTTCGGTGGCATCGTCATGAGCGGCTGGCAGTTCTCCGCCAATAAGTATCCGGAGGCGCTGCTCGATGGCCCGGCCCAGTTCGACTTCATCAATGGCGGCAACTGCAAGGTCGCAGCGCTGGCGTTCGCCCAGTTCGATGAAAACGGCAACGTCAACGTCAGCCGATTCGGCGCTGCGAACCCGGGGCCTGGCGGGTTCATCGATATCGCCTACAACGCTGAAACCTTGATTTTCACCGGCACCTTCACGACCGGTGGGCTGGAGGTGGCGTACGAGGGTGGCGAGTTGCGCATCGTGCGTGAAGGATCGGTACGCAAGTTCGCCCGCCACGTGCAGGAAATTACCTATCCGGTGCGCCTCAACGTCGCCACCCGTGGCCAGCGCGCCATGCTCATCACCGAGCGGGCGGTGTTTGCCATCGAGCCCGATGGGCTGGTGCTGACGGAAATCGCTCCCGGGATCGACCTGCAAAGCCAGGTACTCGATCTGATGGACTATGCCCCGATGCGCATAGCCGACCCCTTGCCCCTGATGAATGCGGCCGTGTTCAAGTCCTGAGCACGCCATCGTCGCGCCAATAAACGAGGAGATTCCACGCTATGGCTGTTATCAACTATTTGACCACCATCCAATTCGAACAGGGCGCAATCGAGCTATTGCCGTCCGAGCTTGATCGCCTGGGCATACGGCGGCCCTTGATCGTCACCGACCAGGGCGTGCGCGCTGCCGGGCTGCTTGATCGCGTACTCGGGACCCTGGCCTCGCCTCCCGCCGCGATCTTCGACCAGACGCCAGCCAATCCCACCGAGGAGGCGGTCGTCGCCGCTACTGCGATGTTCAAGGACAATGACTGCGATGGCATCGTTGCCCTGGGTGGCGGATCGCCGATCGATCTGGGCAAAGCGACGGCGCTTCTGGCCACCCATCCTGCGCCGCTGCAGCAGTATTCGGTGGTGGATGGCGGTGTCGGGCGAATCACCGATAAAGTCGCGCCACTGGTGGCGATTCCCACGACGGCAGGGACCGGCAGCGAAGTAGGGCGGGCCGGCGTTATCGTGATGAAGTCAGGGCGCAAGCTTGGCCTGTTGAGCCCTTATCTGCTGCCTAAAGTGGCCATTTGCGACCCGGATCTGACGTTGGGCCTGCCGCCGATGTTGACAGCGGCTACCGGCATGGATGCGATCGCCCACTGCATCGAGACCTTCCTGGCGCCTGCCATCAACCCGCCGGCCGAGGCCATTGCCCTGGATGGTTTGCGTCGGGGCATGGCCAATATCGAGCGCGCGACGATCGATGGCAGTGACCGGGAGGCGCGCTGGAACATGATGATGGCGGCGACTGAAGGCGCGATGGCGTTTCAGAAAGGACTGGGAGCGGTGCATGCCCTGTCCCATCCCCTGGGGGCCGTGCCCGGCATTTCCTTGCACCATGGCACCCTCAATGCGGTGCTGCTGCCGGCAGTCATGCGTTTCAACCGGCCAGCCGTCGGTGCCAAGTACGAGGCGTTGGCCCAAGCCATGGGACTGAGTGCAGGCGTCGCCCCGGATGAAGCCATTGCCCGGTTGACCGCCCGCCTGGGTCTGCCCGTGAGCCTTGGCGCGATGGGCCTGGACCGGGCTGCGCTGCCTGAGATTGCCCAGGCCGCCCTCAAAGACCACTGCCACGCCACCAACCCCCGTCCTGCCACCGCAGAGGACTACCTGCGGATGCTCGAGGAGTCTTATTGATGAATGAGCAACATGTAATGATTCGCGATGCCGTCAGGCGGTTCGCCGAGCAGGAGATTGCACCGGTCTCCGAACGCCTTTGGGAGGAGCAGGAGTTTGCCTATCAGGTCTGGAAGCAGGCCGGAGAGTTGGGCTTCCTCGGCCTTCCCTACCCGGAGGAGCACGGTGGCGGTGGCGGGGACTGGCTTGGCTTTACCATTGTGCTGGAGGAAATCGCCCGGGTAGACGCGGCTGTGGCATCGTCCATGATGGCCAATTCCACGCCCGCCAGCCTGATCAACAACTATGGCACTCCTGCGCAGAAGGAGCGCTACTTGCGCCCCATCATCGACGGGACGCAGGTCGGCTGCATTGGGCTGACTGAGCCGAATGCAGGCTCGGACGCCGCCAATATCCAGACCCGTGCCGTTCTGCGAGACGGTCAGTGGATCATCAATGGTTCCAAGACCTTCATCACCAATTCGGGTACCGACATCACCGGTCCGATCGTGATCGCAGCCGTTACCGGCACGAGGGACGACGGGCGCAAGGAAATCTCCAACTTTATCCTGCCGTCCGATACCGCCGGTTTCAGTCTGGGGCGCAAGCTGCAGAAGATCGGTTGGCGCGGATCGACCACTTATGAACTGTTCTTCGAAGATTGCGTGCTGCCGGCCGACCATCTACTCGGCGAACAAGGCGCGGGGCTCAAGCAGACCCTGGGCAACATAAGCACCGGGCGCATCCTGATCGGTGCGCTGGGGCTGGGTATTCTGCAAGGCTCCATGGAGCGCTCGGTCGCCTACCTGAAGGATCGCAGCGCCTTCGGCAAGCGACTCGAACATTTTCAGGCGCTGCAGTTCAAGGTCGCCGACATGGCCACCCATGCCCACGCCGCCCGCCTGATGCTCTACGACGCGGCCTCGCGCAAGGACGCCGGTTTGTCATGTGATGTCGAGGCGTCCATGGCCAAGCTCTTCGCTACCGAGAGGGCGATGGAGGCGGCTCACCAGGCGATCCAGATCCATGGCGGTAACGGCATCATGACTGAATACCCGGTCGCACGCGCTTTCGGCGACGCCAAGGTATTGGAGATCGTCGAAGGCACTTCCGAAATCCAACGCATGATCATTTCCAGGCAAGTGCTGAGCTAAACGCGTCCTGCAGCCTGTGCCGGTTCCGTTGGGGAGCCGGTCGTTCAGCTTTCTTCGGGGAAAATCAGCATGCCAGGCTCCAATCCTTATGACCTCGGCCTTGAGCAAAGTCCGGTCAACTACCGGCCTCTCACGCCGCTGGGCTTCATAGCCCGCACCGCCCAGGTATATCCGCAGCGGTTGGCGGTTATCCATGGTGCGCGTCGATACAACTGGTCCGAGACCTACGACCGGGTCTGCCGCCTGTCATCTGCGCTCAAGGCCGCGGGCATTGGCCGTGGCGATACGGTGGTATTGATCGCCGCCAACACCCCGGAGATGATCGAGGCGCATTTCGGCGTACCGATGTGTGGCGCGGTCTTGTGCACGGTCAACACCCGGCTCGATCCTGCGGCGATCGCCTATATCCTGATGCATTGCGAAGCCCGGCTCGTGATCAGCGACACCGAATACGCGAGCACCATCGGCCAGGCGCTGGCACTTTTGGAGCACCGGCCAAGGGTGATCGACATCGATGACACCGAGGGGCCGGGCGGCGAGCGCCTGGGTGAGCTCGACTACGAGGCGTTCATCGGCGCGGCTTCTACAGACGAGCATGGGCAGGAACCTGTGGACGAGTGGCAGCCGATTGCCCTGAACTACACCTCGGGCACCACAGGGCGTCCCAAAGGGGTGGTCTATCACCATCGAGGGGCTTATCTGGCGGCGCTTTCAAATATGCTCGACTGGCAAATGCCGCGCCACTCCATCTTCTTGTGGACCCTGCCCATGTTCCATTGCAATGGCTGGGGTTTCGTCTGGACCATGGCGGTCAACGCCGGCACTCATGTGTGTCTTCGCCGCTGTGAGCCGCAACGCGTGCTGTCGATGATTCGACAACACGGCGTTACCCATTACTGCGGCGCGCCGGTGGTGCACGCCATGCTGGCCCATGCGCCCAAGGAGTGGAAAGCCGGGATCAGCCACCGTGTTCATGGTCTGATCGGTGGCGCTCCGCCCCAACTGCCGGTGATTGCGGCGTTGCATCGAATGGGCATCGATCTTTTGCAGATATACGGTCTGACAGAGGTCTACGGTCCCGCTGTGGTATGTGCCGAGCACCAGGAATGGAGCGAGCTTTCCACCGACTTGCTGACCGAACGCAAAGGTCGACAAGGGGTGCGTTATACGGCTCAGGAAGATATGGCGGTCCTGGACCCCGAGGACTTCACGCCGGTGCCGCGCGATGGCCGCAGCATTGGCGAAGTGATGTTCCGCGGCAACATGACGATGATGGGCTACCTGAAAGATCCGCAGGGCACCGCCGAGGCCTTTTCGGGTGGCTGGTTTCATTCCGGCGATCTTGCCGTGGTGCATGAGGACGGCTACATCCAGATCAGAGACAGGGCTAAGGACATCATCATTTCAGGTGGTGAGAACATCAGTTCGGTCGAGGTCGAGGAAGTGCTTTACCGCCATCCGGCTGTCCGTACCGCGGCGGTGGTTGCCATGCCCCATGCCAAGTGGGGCGAGACCCCCTGTGCCTTTGTCGAGACGAGCCCTGACGCGAGCATCGGCGAAGCGGAACTCATCGCCCATTGCCGTTCCTGCCTGGCCCATTACAAGGTGCCGACGCGGGTCATCGTGGGGGATTTGAGCAAGACGGCAACTGGCAAGGTGCGCAAAGTCGAACTGCGTGAACATGCCTTGCGGCTGGCTACCAGAGATGCGGCCATCCCGATCGATTGAAGGACGTTCGAGACTGAAATTCCGGTTTCCGTAGGCCTGTTCGGGCTTGCGCGATGTTGTGCAAAAAAAATTCAACTGGATGCCTCATCCAGGTCGAGTGACGTTGCAGACGCGGACAGTGTCGGCGGCGATCACGACGGCCCGGTGGTTTCGGTATCCCTGCCTTTTGAGCGAGGAGACACCCATGAAAATTCTCGGCCATAACTACACTGGCGGTACCCGTCGCGGTGAAAGCGGCGTCTATCTGCATAGCTACGATGCGACCTCTGGCGAGAGGTTGCCCTATGCCTTCGTCCAGGCGAGCCTCGCCGAAGTCGATGCGGCTGCCCTGGCCGCCGCTTCGGCTTATCCCACCTATCGTGCATTGCCGGCTGTCAAGCGTGCGGAGTTTCTCGACGCTATTGCCGACGAACTGGATGCCCTGGGTGATGACTTCGTTTCCCTGGTAACCCGCGAAACCGCGCTGCCTGCCGGCCGTATCCAGGGTGAGCGTGGCCGTACCAGCGGCCAGATGCGGCTGTTTGCAAACGTGTTGCGCCGTGGCGATTTCTACGGTGCCCGTATCGACCTGGCGCAACCCGATCGCAAGCCGCTGCCGCGTGTCGATCTGCGTCAGTGCAAGATGGGCGTTGGCCCGGTGGCTGTATTCGGTGCCAGCAACTTCCCGCTGGCATTCTCCACGGCAGGCGGTGATACCGCCGCCGCCCTGGCTGCCGGTTGTCCGGTGGTGCTCAAGGCGCACAGTGGCCACATGGCGACCGCCGAATGCGTGGCCGATGCCATCATCCGTGCCGCGGAACGGACCGGCATGCCCAAAGGCGTGTTCAACATGATCTACGGCGCAGGCGTCGGCGAGGCACTGGTTAAACACCCGGCGATCCAGGCCGTTGGTTTCACCGGCTCGCTCAAAGGCGGTCGCGCGCTGTGCGACATGGCTGCGGCGAGGCCGCAGCCGATTCCGGTGTTCGCCGAGATGTCCAGCATCAACCCGGTTCTGGTGCTGCCCGAAGCGCTCAAACAGCGTGGTGCCAGCGTCGCCAACGAGCTGGCCGCTTCGGTGGTCATGGGCTGTGGCCAGTTCTGCACCAACCCCGGCCTGGTGATCGGCATTCGCTCGCCAGAGTTCTCCCGCTTTATTGAAAAACTCGCCGGCTTGATGGGCGATCAGCCAGGGCAAACCATGCTCAATGCCGGCACCCTGCGCAGTTACGAGAAGGGGCTGGCGGCACTGCATGCGCACAAGGCCATCAAGCATCTGGGGGGCCAGGCACAGGAAGGTAAGCAAGCCAGGCCGCAGTTGTTCCAGGCCGATGCCAGCCTGCTGCTCGAAGGCGACGAGTTGCTCCAGGAAGAGGTTTTCGGCCCGACCACCGTCCTGGTCGAAGTGGCTGACAAGGCCGAGTTGATCAAGGCGCTGCATGGTCTGCACGGTCAGCTCACCGCGACCCTGATTGCCGAGCCAGACGACCTGGCTGCATTCGCCGAACTGGTGCCGGTGCTGGAGCAGAAGGCCGGCCGTTTACTGCTCAACGGCTACCCGACCGGCGTCGAGGTGTGCGACGCCATGGTGCACGGCGGGCCTTATCCCGCCACCTCGGATGCGCGCGGCACCTCCGTCGGTACGCTGGCCATCGACCGCTTCCTGCGCCCGGTGTGCTACCAGAACTACCCGGACGCGCTACTGCCGCAGGCGTTGAGGAATGCCAACCCGTTGGGCATTCAGCGTCTGCTGAACGGTTGCAGTACCACCCAGGCGATATAAGGCCTCATCCGCAGATTCTGATGCCTGTCGGTTCGCCGGGTATCTCGACTTAGTGCCGTTTGGGATCGCCGATTTACCACCTAACAAGAAGAGAGAGCTATGCACGTACTTCGTCCCACCCAGGTTTTTCTGCTGTCAGGCCTTACTGGGGCTTTCGGCGTTTGTTCATCCGCTTCGGCTGAGTTCCTTGCGGACAGCAAGGCCAGTCTGGACATGCGCAATTTCTATATGAACCGAGACTTCCGCCAGCCAGCGGCCCCACAAAACAAGGGCGAGGAGTGGGCGCAAGGCTTCCTGTTGCGCTACGAATCCGGCTACACCGAAGGACCGGTGGGCGTGGGGGTCGATGCGCTTGGTCTGCTCGGCATCAAGCTGGATTCGAGCCCGGATCGCGCGGGCGCCACCGGTCTGCTACCGCGTGGCACCGAGTCGAGGACGGCACCCGATGACAACAGCGAGCTTGGCCTGACTGCCAAGCTCCGGGTTTCCAAGTCCACCCTCAAGGCAGGGACCCTGATTCCCAAGCTGCCGGTATTGCAGCCCAACGATACACGGCTGCTGCCGCAGACCTTCCAGGGTGGCTGGCTGAACTCGACGGACCTCGCGGGTCTGACCTTCGACGCCGGTCGCCTCACCCAGGTGAACCAGCGCGACTCGACCAACCGCGAAGACATGACAGTCATGAAAGGCCCCAGGCGCAACATCGTGACCGGGGCGAGGGCTACCACCGACCAGTTCGACTTTCTCGGTGGCGATTACAGGTGGAGCAAGACGCTCAGTACCGGCTACCACTACGCGCAGTTGGACGACCTGTACAAGCAGCATTATCTGACGGTGATGCATGTGTTGCCCATTGCCGAGGGGCAGGCGCTGAAATCCGATCTTCGTTGGGCCCGATCGACCGATGACGGCAGCAGCAATGTCGACAACCAAATGCTCGGCGCCATGTTCACCTATTCACTGGGCGCGCACGCCTTCGGTCTCAGCTACCAGAAAATGAGCGGCGACACCGGTTTCGCCAACGTTCAGGGCACCGATCCGTACCTGGTCAACCTCCTGCAAATCAACGACTTCGGCAATCAGGACGAGCGCTCCCTGCAAGCCCGTTACGACTTCAACTTCGCCGGCCTCGGCATTCCCGGCCTGACCTTCATGACCCGTTATGCAAAAGGCGACCAGGTCGACCTGGGAGTAGCTTCGGGAACCGGCAAGGAGTGGGAACGTAATACCGACATCGGCTATGTGATCCAGAGTGGCGCGCTGAAAAACGTCGGCATCAAATGGCGCAACGCGACTTATCGTTCGAGCTTTGCCAGTGACATCGACGAGAATCGCCTGATCGTCAGCTACAGCCTGCCGCTCTGGTAAGGCTGTTGCGTCGATGTCCATGGCGGCGCCGCCGCGGTTATCGGTTGATGCCGTAACCGCGGTAGTGGCGTGTCGGATGACCTTGATGCCTAAAAGCGAAACGTAGAGCGCAGCACCAGTATTTGCGAGTTGTTGCCGCCGGCGCTTTTGATCGCCGAACCGATGTCGGAGAACAAATAATCAAGGTCAACGGAAACGTTAGCGGTCGGCGTCCAATTGGCGTTGGCCTGATACAGGGTGCCCAGGCGTTTTCCGCTGCTGGCG
Source organism: Pseudomonas sp. MPC6 (assembly GCF_006094435.1). NCBI lineage: Bacteria > Pseudomonadati > Pseudomonadota > Gammaproteobacteria > Pseudomonadales > Pseudomonadaceae > Pseudomonas > Pseudomonas sp. MPC6. Next base: position 2,303,900 of record NZ_CP034783.1, read on the forward strand.
GTTGTTCCGGGCGCTGTGGTCATGCCGGGCAAATAGACGCCGTCATCGTTGCTTTCTCGCCAGGCAGCAAATATGCCCGGTTCGAAACGGAACTTGTTGAAGTGAGTCGGCTTTTCCGACGAGCGTGGGGGCTGCGAAAGTCGAGGTAGACGCTCGGTCATTCGCGCGCGATAGTGGCCAGCCAAGTGTTGCTGAACCATGGACCGATCGACGGGCTTGAGAAATAGATAGACGCCCCGATGATAGGCATTGAGGCCGATAACAATATCGCTTCAAGCGAGCGGAGGAATCTGATGTCGATTGCCCAACGGGTTTTCCACGGCAGGTTTGGCCGGGTCGCCTTGCTGGACATGGATCGTTCGCTGGTTACCCACACCCATTCCGAATGCCATGTGCTGGTCAAAGTGTCCGGCGAGGACACTTACTTCAACGTCAACGGGCGGCGGGTGCCGCTCAGCGATCGCACGGCGGTGCTGGTCAACGCCTGGGAGCCGCATTTCTACGATCCGCAGCCGGGTGCCGGTGCCACTGTAATCCTGGCGCTCTACATCGAGCCTGCCTGGCTGGCCACTGCCCAGCAGTCGCTGGCGCTCAGCGCTCGCCCGGACTTTTTTGCCCGGTCATGCATCGAGCTGTCGAGTCGTAATCGCACCTTGGCCGATATCCTGGTCGCCGAAGCCCATGGCTGCGGGATCGTGCCGAAAGAGCGCATGGAATTCATGCTGTTCGACTTCCTGATCGAACTGATCGAGGACTTTTCCAGCTGGCGGCATTTGTCGCTATTGGGGGCGCCGAGTTCAGGTGAGTTCCGGGACGCGCGCGTGCGCCGTGGCACCGCCTGGTTGCTTGAGCACCTCGATGATCCGCACCCGATCGACAACGCCGCGCGGGCTTGTGGTCTGTCCCGGGCGCACTTCTTTGCGCTATTCAAGAAAGATACCGGCATGACGCCGACCCTGTTGCTTAACGACGCGCGCATGCGCCGGGCTTTTGCCTGGCTGGAGCGTGAGCGCAGTGGAACCTTGGGCCTGTTGTCGGAGAACCTCGGGTTCTCCGAGCAAGGTCATTTCACGCGGTTTTTTCAGCAACACATCGGCGCCTCTCCCAGCCAGTACCGGAGGGTAGTGGATAGTTATGCGACGGTTTGAACCGAGAGGAGGGCGGGGGGGATTGGGCAATGCTCCCGCCGATGAAGTGAGTCTTTCATCTTGAAAGCTGGCGGTTTGTATCGGTTGCGAAAGTCGTAGAGTCTACTAATCGAGGCCGTGGTTCAGCTCGCTGAGTTAAAATTTTATCCATAAGTTGGCGATCAGGCATTTCTCCAGGGCGAATTCGGCTCTGGGTTGTTTTGCGATCTTGAATGCTCTCTTCTGTCAAACAAGTAGCCGTTTGTTCGAGTTCGGCCCAGTGCTAAATCGGGCTATGTCAGTTTCCCGCCATTATCCATCCTCTAACGCCATGATGTTTACTCAGCTCTTTCACGACTCGGGCCGCGTCCTGCTTCTGTTTGTACGGGCCGACGACGACAAAGTTGTTTTCTTTACGCGCTACCGGCAACCCCAGCTGCTGAATGGCTTTTTTGGCGCGATGGCGCAGGAGACGCTTGCATGGCCGGTTGGTTGGCGGCGGAGTTGCTGGGGATCTCAGACCTGCGCGCGCCTCTCCAGGCGTGCCGGCAGAACCAAGCAGTCGAAGGGTTTTTCCAGATCGAAACCCCTGTTGTAGACGCCGTCGTGATTGGCCTTCCAGAACTCCAGAAACCTGCGTCAGCACGGGAGCGGCTTCGCTTCATAGGATCAATGCGCAGGATTAAACACTGCAAGGGCGTTAATGGATCCATTAAAAGCTGGTACAGGCAAAAAAGCTTGACTTTGCCGGGTGAAAATCGATCAAATGGATCCATAAGAATAAACCTGGCCTGGAGATCCCCATGTATCCGAAAAACACCTGGTATGTCGCCTGCACCTCCGACGAGATTGCTGAGAAGCCCTTGGGGCGGCAAATATGCGGTGAAAAAATCGTTTTCTATCGCGGCCATGAAGGGCGTGTTGCCGCCGTCGAGGATTTTTGCCCGCATCGCGGCGCCCCCTTATCGCTTGGGTATGTCGAGAACGGCAACCTGGTCTGCGGCTACCACGGCCTGGTGATGGGCTGTGACGGCAAGACCGTCGAAATGCCGGGGCAGCGGGTGCGGGGCTTTCCGTGCAACAAGGCGTACGCCGTTGAAGAGCGTTACGGTTTTATCTGGGTCTGGCCTGGGGAGCAGGACAAGGCCGACCCTGCGCTGATCCACCATCTGGAATGGGCTGTCAGCGATCAGTGGGCCTATGGTGGTGGGCTGTTCCATATCGGCTGCGACTATCGCCTGATGATCGATAACCTGATGGACCTGACCCACGAAACCTACGTGCACGCTTCAAGCATTGGCCAGAAGGAAATCGATGAAGCGGCGCCGGTCACCACCGTTCAGGGTGACGAAGTCGTCACCGCGCGGCACATGGAAAACATCATGGCGCCGCCGTTCTGGCGCATGGCCCTGCGGGGTAACAACCTGGCCGACGACGTGCTGGTGGACCGTTGGCAGATCTGCCGCTTCAGCCCGCCCAGTCACGTATTGATTGAGGTGGGGGTGGCCCACGCCGGCAAGGGCGGCTACAACGCAGCGCCGCAACACAAAGCCGCGAGCATCGTGGTCGACTTCATTACACCAGAAACCGACACCTCGATCTGGTACTTCTGGGGTATGGCACGCAACTTCAATCCGCATGACGAAGCGCTGACCGCGAGCATCCGTGAGGGCCAGGGAAAGATCTTCAGCGAAGACCTGGACATGCTTGAGCAACAGCAGAAAAACCTGCTGGCCAACCCTGAGCGCAACTTGCTCAAGCTCAATATAGATGCCGGTGGCGTGCAGTCCAGGCGAGTGCTGGAGCGCATCATCGCCCGAGAGCGGGCCCCGGCGGTCGAGCTGATCAGCTCGGTCAAATAGCGACGGCGAGCGCCCTCGAACATACCGCGGTCCACTCCCATACCCATTTTTCGCGGCCACTGCGGTGGCCGGTCTTGAAGGTGCGACATGATTGAAGTCGTCGTGACATCCCGCAACAACGAAGCGTTGGATATTTGCAGCTACGAGCTGACCTGTGCCCAGGGTGGGGAGCTGCCCGGCTTCACTGCCGGCGCCCACATCGACATACACTTGCCTGGCGGGCTGATCCGCCAGTACTCACTGTGCAATCACCCTCAAGAGCGCCATCGCTACCAGATCAGCGTGCTCAAGGACGCAGCCTCGCGCGGTGGTTCTCAGTGCATGCATGAGCAGGTCAACAGCGGCGATCGGCTGTACATCAGCGAGCCGCGCAACCTATTCCCGCTGGTGGGTGAAGCGCGGCGTAGCCTGTTGTTCGCCGGCGGTATCGGCATCACCCCGATTCTCTGCATGGCCGAGCAACTGGCCGACAGCGGCGCCGATTTCGAACTGCATTACTGCGCGCGCGCCGGTGACCGTGCGGCTTTTGTCGAGCGACTCAAGGGGGCACCCTTTGCCGACCGCGTGCATCTGCATTTTGATGAAGACCCCGATTCGCGCCTGGATGCCGCCAAAGTTCTCGCCGGTCCGGCACCGGACTTGCACCTGTATGTCTGTGGTCCTTCAGGCTTCATGCAGCATGTGCTCGACAGCGCCAGGATCCAGGGCTGGAGTGAAGCGCAATTACACCGTGAATATTTCGCCGCAGCGCCGGTGGATACCAGTACCGATGGGTCGTTCCAGGTGAAGCTTGGCAGTAGCGGTCAGGTGTTCGACATTCCTGCCGACAAGACGGTGGTCCAGGTGCTGGAAAGTCACGGTGTCGAGATCGCGATTTCCTGTGAGCAGGGTGTTTGTGGAACCTGCCTGACCCGTGTGCTGGAAGGGGTGCCTGAACACCGTGACCTGTTTCTCACCGAAGAGGAGCAAGCTGCCAATGATCAGTTCACACCCTGCTGTTCGAGATCCAAATCGGCGTTGCTGGTGCTGGACCTCTGAATCAAGCGATCATTCGCCGCGCGCGATCACTTTCATCCGTTCGCTACTGTTGCCGCTCGCACCGAACACCTCGGCGTAACGCAGGGTCGCATTGGCATGTTCGCGCATGATGGCTTCGGCGCGAGCACCCTGGCGACTGACCAGAGCGTCGACCACCGAGTGGTGTTGCATGTGAGCGAAATTGAAGCGCCGGTATTCGCGTGCCATGTCTTCGCGATCGAAAGCCAGCGCAGACACTGAAGCGAAGGGACGATGGTCATTGCGCGCCAGGGCTTCGGCGATGGCCGGATTGGCGCTGCTTTCGACGATCACCTGGTGAAAGCGCATGTTGAGGTCATGAAACGCCTCAAGGTCTTCTTCTGTCACGTAGCCTTTTTCGAACAGTGCATCGCCTTGCACCAGGCATTCGTGCAGTGCCGCCTGCGCTTGCTCGCTCAATCCACGTTCGGCACTCTGCCGTGCGGCCAGCCCCTCCAGCACTCCACGCACTTCCACGGCGCCGGCAATATCGTCGGCACTCACCGAGCGCACCTGATAGCCCCGTCCGCCGTGGCGTACCAGCAAGCCTTCCTGCTCGAGGGTCAGGAAAGCCATGCGCACCGGCATGCGCGAGACGCCGAAGCGATCCGCCGTCGGAATCTCCATCAGCCGCTCGCCCGCCGCCAGCTCACCCGAGGCAATCATTTTGCGCAGTGCCACTAGCACCATTTGACCGGGTTTACTCATGCAGGCGACTTCCAGAGAGGGGGTTCGCCATAGTAACGCAAGGAGGGGGAGAGCTGCAGGGGCGACAAGCGCCCCTGCCGGGAGGATCAGAGTGACAGAGGGTAGTTGATGATGATACGGGTCTGATCGAAGTCACTGTTGAAGCTGCGACGGTTGGTGGCGTTGTTGACGCGCACGCTAAGGCTTTTCAGTGGACCGCTTTGCAGGGTGTAGCTGACCTCAGTGTCGCGCTCCCATTCCTTGCCATCGCTGCCCGCCTTGGTGGTGGCGTTTTCGCCGTGACCGTAGCGGGTCATCAGCAACAGGCCGGGGATGCCGGCGGCAGCGAAATCGTAGTCGTATCGAGCCTGCCAGGAGCGTTCGTCGGCGTTGCTGAAATTACCGTTGAACATGTCGTTGCCCAGGGTTCGCCCGCTACTGCCATATACCGACATCCAGGCGGTGTCGCCGCTGACCTTCTGCAGTCCCAGATACAGGGTATGGCCGCCAAGTTTGGCCGAGAACAACCCGTAGGCGGTGTGGCTTTGCACATTGCCGATACGTGCGCTGCCGTCTTCCTTGTCGCTGAAATAGCCCAGGTTCGCGCCGAGGGTCCAGTCACCGAACTGCTGCTTATGCAGCAGGTTCAGATAGCTTTGCTGATAGATGTCTTCGAGCCGCGAGTGCCAGGCGCCGATCAGGGTCTGTTGTTCGTTGAAGCGGTATTCGGCACCCGCATAGTTGAAGCTGTCCGACATCACGGTGGGCGCTGCCCAGGCCGAGAGGTCTTGCATGTCTGAAGAGTTGCGCAGGCTCACGGCGGTGTATTGACCTGCTTGCAGATTCAGTCCCGGCAACTCTCGGGACACCAGCATGGTGCCCTGAAAGGTCTGTGGCAGCAGGCGGCCGTCATCGTAGCGCAGCAGCGGGATGTCCGGCATGAGCTCACCGAGCATCAGTTCTGTGGCGGATAGGCGCATTTTTGCGGCCACGCCAACGCGCCCGTAATCGTCGGCGGAGTGGCCGTCATCATGCACCGGAAGCAGTTCCGAGCCGCTGCGTTGTGGGCCGCTGTCGAGCTTGAGGCCAAGCATCGCTATACCGTCAATGCCAAAACCGAGCACACCAGGGGTATAGCCAGAATTGAACTTGAGGATGGCGCCTTGGGCCCATTCTTCTATCTTGCTCTTGCTGGCGCCCGGGTCGTTGAAATCACGATTGAAGTAGTAATTGCGCAGTACCAGGCTGGTCTTGGAATCCTCGAAAAAGCCACCGTTCTCAGCATGCGCTGAAGGTAAGAGGGCGATCAGGATTGCACCGCCGAGCAAGGCCCGGGGAGGGAGGGGGGAACGAGTCATTATTATTGTATTCCTGGAGGATGTAGTCAGTAGCGAGGGCGGCCCCTCGCTACTCTTGGCCTAGGGTCAAGCCTGGCTGAATTGGGCGTCAGGTTGCTGTTTGGCTTCAGGTCGCAGTAGCAGCAACACGGCTGCGGCGATGACGAAAACCACGGCAAACACCCCATACAGATGCAGTGGCTGCCAGCCGCTATCGAGCAACAGGCCGGCCATGGTCGGCGAAAGAATCGCGCCGATCCGCCCGATACCGATGCCCCAACCGACGCCTGTTGCTCGTACCGAAGCGTCATAGACAATCGGCGACAGCGCGTACAAGCCCGCCACGCAGCCATTGGCAAACAGCCCGATCAACAGGCCCAGTCCGAGGGCCATGGATACCGATGAAGCCGAGTCAACGAACAGGACCAGCAAACCTGCCGTAACCAGCATGAACAGCGACAGCACACGGGTCAGACGCCAGCGCGAGGCCATGGCGCCAATCAGGGCCGCGCCGAAAATACCGCCGACGCTCAGCAACACACCGCCACTGATCCCTTGCTGTGCCGATAGCCCTGCCGATACCAGCAGCTTCGGCGTCCAGCTCATCACGAAGTAGAAGCCGAACATCACCAGGAAGAACAGTAGCCAGATCAGCAGGGTCGTGCGCCGTGACGCCGGTGAGAGCAACTGCGCCAAGCGCCCGCGGCCTGAAGTCGGTGCCGAGAGGGCGGCGGGCAGCTCGCGCAGTGGCGGCTGACCGAGGCGGGCGGCCAGGCGATTGATGCGTGCCAAGGCGTTGTCGGGGCGGCGGGCTATCAGAAAGTCCAGCGACTCGGGCAAATACATCAGCACCAGTGGAATCACCGCCAGGGTTACGGCACCACCGAATATGAATACCGAGCGCCAGCCAAAGTGCGTTAACAACCACACTGACAGCAGGCCACCGAGGGTCGCACCCAAGGCATAACCGGTGGATTGCAGGCTCACCGCCAACCCACGCCAGCGTTTGTTGGCGTATTCACTGGCAATCACGTTGCTGCTGGCCAGGATCCCGCCGATTCCCAAGCCGGTCAGCCCACGCAGCAGCGCCAGTTGCAATGGCGACTGGCTCAGTGCCGACAACAGCATGCCGGCCCCTGAGAGCAGCAGGCAAAACAGAATCAATGGTCGACGACCAAAGCGGTCCGCCCACGGTGCAATAAACAGAGAGCCTGCCGCCATGCCAAACAACCCGGCACTTAACAACAGCCCGATCTGCGCGCCGTTCAGGCCCCATTCGGCAGATACCGAGGAGGCCGTGAAGGCCATCACCAGCACGTCGAACCCATCGATCATGTTCAGGACAATACAGATACCCACGGCCAACCACTGGAACGAAGCCATCGGCCGTTCATCTACTACGTTCTTGAGCGCGACAGTCATAGCTGCTGCCCCTTGAGACGAGGTTGCGTACAGGTAAAACGAGAAAGGCACACGAAGGTGGGTACAAGCCAAGACTTGAGCCCGATTGAGAAGTCACTCATCACGACACCCTTGTTATTTTTATGAGCGGGCAGGCGTTTTACCTGACACCGTGTGATGCCAGTCAATCGTTTTATGGATCCATTGAAAAGTGTTTGTTAGGGAGTTTTTATCTGTTTTTCTATGTTTATTATTAAAAACCTTTAAAAACAAATACTTACGAAATATAAAAGTGTTCGTTTATCGAACGTATCGGCACTTTGTTTTCAAGGGATCCATTAGAGATGTATGAGGGGCTGATGTGGTAGATCCCGGGACATGCTTTGCGTTTTAAGCCGCAGCACCGCAGACCAGCGATATTCGCTCCAAGTCTTGGCGCAGGATCGATTCGAGACTTTGTAACTGCACGCGCCCAGTCCCAGTGCACGCTGGCACTGGGAGAGGACGGCGGTTGTGAAACCGCCTCTTACTCGATTTGATTTCGCTAGATGGTTGAAAACTTCGCAGTGATGTTCAGTTGGCGGTATTCAGTGGTGCTTCAGTGGTCGAACTGGATCGGGCGATCACGGTGATGATCGACAAGGCGGCGATCACCAGCCCGGGTGAAGTCGCCAGCAGCACGCCAGTAGTGCCGGCACCGGCGGCAAGGATCTGCCCGGCGGCCAAGGGGCCTGCCACTGAGCCCAGGCGACCGATGGCCACGGCCGCGCCGACGCCGGTGGCGCGCACTGCGGTCGGGTAGGACGGTGGCGCCAGGGCGTAGAGCACCAGTTGCGCAGCCATGACGAAAAGCCCGGCGGCAAACCCGGCGATCGACATTGGCACGATTCCGATAGACAGGCCGACCCCGGCCAGCGCCGCCAGCAACCCGGCATACACGAACAGCACGACCTTGAGGCCGTTGCAACGGTCCAGAAGCAGGCCGCCGAGCAGCGAGCCGAGGGCGCCACCGATGTTGAACAGCATCTGGATCATGCCCGCCTGGGGTTTGCTGAAGCCCTGTTCCAGCAGTAATGAAGGGAGCCAGTTGAGCAGCATGTACATCACGGTCAAGGTGAAGAAATAGCTCATCCACAAGGCCAGGGTGTTACGTGTTCGGCCTGCGCCGAACAGCGCCTGTGCGGTGGACGGCCGTGGGCTGCCAGTTGTTGAATGTTGCTGGCGGAAGGCAGTGGACTCGGGCAGCAGCAGGGCCATCAGCGGTACAACCAGCAAGGGCACCAGGCCGCCGATGATGAAGGTGGTTTGCCAGTGCTCACTGGAAAACATCGCCACCACCGCCGCGAGCGCGCCGCCCAGGGGCACGCCGCAGTACATGACACTGATGGCGGTGCCGCGGTTGCGTTCGCTCACGGCCTCGGCGCACAACGCTATCAGGTTGGGCAAGGCGGCACCTAGGCCCAAACCGGTCATGAAGCGCACCAGCAACAGGCTGGAGTAGCTCTCGACATAGGCAGTGCAAAGGGAAAACAGGCCGAACAGCAGCACTGCACCGACGAGGATTTTCTTGCGGCCGATGCGATCGGCGACCCAGCCGCCAAAGAACGCCCCAGGCAGCAGGCCGATGATCCCGGCGCTGAACACCCAACCCATCATCTTCGGGTCCAGGGCAAAACTCTGGCGCAGCCCGGCGGCAGCGGTGCCGGCGGCCTGCAGATCGAAACCCTCGATCAGCGCAACGATAAAGCACAAAGCGATTGTCAGCGTCGAACGACGCGATGGGCTGTCCATGGGTGAAACCTCATTGTTGTTTTTGTTGTGGAGTCGAGCCGTCCCATCGCACGGGGTACGCTGAAGGTGACGGCTGATCATTAAGATAACAAATATAACTAAAAAATGAACGACTCCATGAAAATCACAAAAAACAACAAATATCCTATATAAATCAATAATTAATGTAGCGATGATCAAGCTTGCTAGAAAATAGATAATAATATTAATGTTCGATTATCGGTCATTTACCGTTGACAGGTGTCATTGTCTGTTTCCATTCTCTGTTCGCGAAGCCGGCAGCAATGCGCTCCCCCGGCAGCACAAACAACAATAAAAATGGAAATCGAACATGCCAAATCTCCCCACGCACGACGTTGCGACGGCGTCAGCCACCTGTGTGCCCGGTATCAACCGAGGGTTGGTCCTGGCGCTGCTCGGTTTAAGCGTTCTGCCCACCCAGCTTCTAGCCGCAGGTTTTATCGAAGACAGCCATGGCACCTTGACCCTGCGTAATTACTACCTGGACCGCCAATACAAGGACGATGGCGCCAAGACCGCCGCCCAGGAGTGGGCCCAGGGTTTCATCATGAACATGGAGTCTGGGTTTACCGAAGGGCCCCTGGGTTTTGGACTGGACGTTCGCGGGCTGTTGGGGGTCAAGCTCGACTCCGCGCCGGATCGCAGCGGCACTGAGTTGTTGCCGGTGTCGGCCAGCGACAATCGGGCGGCGGATGAGTATTCGCGCCTGGCCCCGACCGCCAAGCTGCGTTTTGCCCAAACCACGGTGAAGTCCGGGGATGTGTCGATCTTCCTGCCGTTTGCGTTTGCCAGCCCCTCGCGACTGTTGCCACAAACCTTTCGCGGTACCACCCTCAGCTCCAGGGACATCGATGGCCTGACGCTGAACACCGGATACATCGATCGCATCGACAAGCGCAATTCCACGAACTATGAGGCGATGACCATCGCTTCGCCCAACCGGCGCTTCAACGCCACTGCCACGACCTCGCACATGGCTTACCTGGGGGGCGATTATCAGGTCAACAAGACGCTGAGCCTGCGTGCCTACCACGCCGAGGTGACCGACTTGTACCAACAGGACACCTTTGCCTTGCTGCACGACCTGCCGCTGGGCGGGGGAGTATTGACCAGCGACCTGCGCAGTTTTTTCAGTCGCGAGGATGGCAGCGCCAAGGGCGGTGAAGTGGATAACCGCAACATCTCGGGGCTGTTCAGCTACCGTTACGGCGGACACAAGCTGGGCATCGGCTATATGCATTCCAATGGCGACTCGGCGACGCCCTACATCTCCGGGACAGAGTTGATGGGCATGAGTGAGCTGACCATGGCTTCGGACTTTCTCAATGCCAAGGAGCGCACGTGGCAGGCCATCTATGACTATGACTTCGTGGCGGTCGGAGTGCCCGGGTTGAGGGGCCGGTTGCGTTATCTGCGCGGTGACCATATCGAGCTGGCAGCCTTCAACGCCGAGGACCGCAAGGAGCGCGAGTTCCAGATGGAGCTGGGCTACGTGGTGCAGAGCGGTCCGCTGAAAAACGTCGCACTGGTGGCGCGCAAGGCGATCTACCGCAATGATTTCCCGACTGGCGCTGCATTTCGCGATGAAAACCAGACCCGCTTCCTGGTGACCTACACCTTGCCGATCTGGTAACTGCCTGCAGGCTTCTCACCGGCACGCCCCTTGGGGGCGTGCGTCACTCCTGATAAATCTTCTTCAGCAGGCGCAGCAGCTCTTCGCGTTCCTGGCTGTCCAGTGCCGCGGTGGCGTCCAGGTCGCTTTGCGCGGCGATCTGGTTCAGTTCCTTGAGCAGGGTCTCGCCAGTCTTGCTGAGGAAGATCCCGTAAGAGCGCTTGTCCGGCTTGCACCGCACGCGCACCGCCAGCGCACGGCTTTCCAGTTTATTGAGCAGCGGCACCACTTGGGGCGGCTCGATGGTCAGTGCCCGGGCCAGATCGGCCTGCATCAGGCCGGGGTTCTGATGGATGATCGCCAGGGCGGAGAACTGTGCGGGTCGCAGATCATGGGCCGAAAGGCGGCCAATCAGGTTCTGGAACAGTTTGAGTTGTGCGCGGCGCATGGCGTAGCCGATCAGGTCGTTCAACGCCGAATCCAGGGGTGCCTGCATCTCGGCGTTGGTCGACGGTGCCTCGATCGACTCGGCGAGGGGGGAGGGCTTGGCCATTGCGGATGAGTCCTGAGGATTTGAGGTTAACAAGGCTATCTATTTTGCCGGCGTTGCCCGGTGATTGCTATGGCCAATATCCATTGGCGTTCGAACAGTGGGCGCCTTCAGTGTGTTGGAAACCGGTTAATTTTATTAATAGTTAATTGACATAACTAATTTGCCGGTTTAATTTCCAGTCATCTTCAAACCAAGAACAAGAGAGCATCGTCATGAGCAATTACGAAGGTCGCTGGACAACGGTCAAAGTGGAAATCGAGGAAGGCATCGCGTGGGTCATCCTCAACCGCCCGGAAAAACGCAACGCCATGAGCCCGACCCTGAACCGCGAGATGATCGATGTTCTGGAAACCCTGGAGCAGGATCCGGACGCCGGTGTGCTGGTGCTGACCGGTGCGGGCGAAGCCTGGACTGCAGGGATGGATCTCAAGGAGTACTTCCGCGAAGTGGACGCTGGCCCGGAGATCCTCCAGGAAAAAATCCGCCGTGAAGCCTCGCAATGGCAATGGAAACTGTTGCGCATGTACGCCAAGCCGACCATTGCCATGGTCAACGGCTGGTGCTTCGGCGGCGGCTTCAGCCCCTTGGTGGCCTGCGACCTGGCGATCTGCGCCGACGAAGCGACCTTCGGTCTTTCGGAGATCAACTGGGGGATCCCGCCGGGCAACCTGGTCAGCAAGGCCATGGCCGACACCGTGGGCCATCGCCAGTCGCTGTACTACATCATGACCGGCAAGACCTTTGGCGGGCAGAAGGCCGCCGAGATGGGCCTGGTCAATGAAAGCGTACCCCTCGCGCAACTGCGTGAAGTCACTGTGGAGCTGGCGCGTAACCTGCTGGAGAAAAACCCGGTGGTACTGCGTGCGGCCAAGCATGGTTTCAAACGTTGCCGCGAACTGACGTGGGAGCAGAACGAGGATTACCTATACGCCAAGCTCGATCAGTCACGCCTGCTGGACACTGAAGGCGGCCGTGAGCAGGGCATGAAACAATTTCTCGACGACAAGAGCATCAAGCCGGGCCTGCAAGCGTACAAACGCTGAGGTGCCGCGCCAGGCAGCCGGGCGCATTCCGCTACTGGCGGATGCGCCTGGTGCTGCGGTTATATCGTTCTTATGTATTCCCGACAAAGACTATAAAGAGGAATCACCATGCTGGACGTGCCCCTGCTGATTGGCGGCCAGTCGTGCCCCGCTCGCGACGGTCGAACCTTCGAACGCCGTAACCCGGTGACTGGCGAGTTGGTGTCGCGGGTCGCCGCCGCCACCCTGGAAGATGCCGACGCCGCAGTGGCCGCTGCGCAGAAGGCGTTTCCGGTCTGGGCCGCCCTGGCCCCCAATGAACGCCGGACCCGTTTGCTCAAGGCGGCCGAGCAATTGCAGGCACGCAGTGCCGAGTTCATCGAGGCGGCCGGCGAAACCGGCGCCATGGCCAACTGGTACGCGTTCAACGTGCGGCTGGCGGCCAACATGCTGCGTGAAGCGGCATCGATGACCACGCAGATCAATGGCGAAGTCATCCCCTCGGATGTGCCTGGCAGTTTCGCCATGGCCCTGCGCCAACCCTGCGGCGTCGTCTTGGGTATCGCACCCTGGAACGCCCCGGTGATTCTCGCCACCCGCGCTATCGCCATGCCATTGGCCTGCGGCAACACCGTGGTGCTCAAGGCCTCCGAGCTCAGTCCTGCGGTGCATCGCCTGATCGGTCAGGTATTGCAAGACGCCGGCCTGGGCGATGGCGTGGTCAATGTCATCAGCAACGCACCTGAGGATGCCGCGGCGATTGTCGAACGGCTGATCGCCAACCCGGCGGTGCGCCGGGTCAATTTCACTGGATCGACCCATGTCGGACGCATCGTCGGCGAACTCGCCGCGCGCCACCTCAAGCCGGCGTTGCTGGAACTGGGCGGAAAGGCACCGTTGCTGGTGCTCGACGATGCCGACCTGGACGCCGCGGTAGAGGCGGCCGCCTTTGGCGCCTATTTCAATCAGGGACAGATCTGCATGTCCACCGAGCGTCTGATCGTCGATGCCAAGGTTGCCGATGCCTTTGTCGACAAGTTGGCGGCCAAGGTCGCCACCCTGCGCGCAGGAGACCCCGCGGCTGAGGAGTCAGTGCTCGGTTCGCTGGTGGATGCAAGCGCCGGAACGCGCATCAAGGGCCTGATCGACGATGCCCTTGCCAAGGGCGCGAAGCTGGTGGTCGGCGGGCAACTGGACGGCAGCATCTTGCAGCCGACCCTGCTCGATGGCGTCAACGCGAGCATGCGCCTGTACCGCGAGGAGTCGTTCGGGCCGGTGGCCGTGTTGCTGCGCGGTGAGGGGGATGAAGCACTTCTGCACTTGGCCAACGACTCCGAGTTTGGTTTGTCGGCGGCGATTTTCAGCCGCGATAGCGGGCGTGCCCTGGCCTTGGCCCAACGGGTCGAGTCGGGCATCTGTCATATCAACGGCCCGACCGTGCACGACGAGGCGCAGATGCCCTTTGGCGGGGTCAAGTCCAGTGGCTACGGAAGTTTCGGTGGCAAGGCATCCATCGAGCACTTCACCCAGTTGCGTTGGGTCACCTTGCAGAATGGATCGCGGCACTACCCGATCTGAACTGGCGGGCATTGACTTCCCCGCAAGTCAATTGCCCGTGTGCAAGGCCGAAATAACAATAACAAGGCTGCAGCCAACGGCTGCCACGCTATCGATGAGTCACCTGTGTGTGGCTTGGGTTTAGCGTGCCTCGACGGAGAAGAAACACGTGAGTTCCGAATTCAGTTTGCAATCCCATGCCCAAGCCAGCGCACCGCGCTATCGCCACGTGTCCATCGGTTGCGCGGCGGTAGAGGTTACCGAGCAGCAGGGCGTACTGCACATGCGCTCCCTGGAACCGTTGGCCGAGATGCCCAGGCGGTTGCTCGACCGTCTGGTGCATTGGGCCCAGGTGCGTCCCGAGCAGACCTTTATCGCCGCCCGCCAGGACGACGGTGAATGGCGTCGGGTGAGTTACGCGCAAATGCTCGACAGTGTCCGGGCTATCGCCCAATGCCTGCTGAGCTATGGTCTGTCGGCCGACAAGCCCCTGGTGCTGCTTTCGGGCAATGACATTGAGCATTTGCAAGTCGCCTTAGGTGCGATGTATGCGGGAATTCCCTACTGCCCGGTGTCGCCGGCCTATTCGCTGCTGTCCCAGGACTTCTCCAAGCTGCGCCACGTTTGCAACCTGCTACAACCAGGCCTGGTTTTCGTCAGTGACGCCCCAGCGTACCAGCGCGCCATCGACGCCGTGTTACCGGCCGATACGCCACTGATCAGCGTCCGTGGACAGGTCGCGGGTCGCCGCCAGGCGAGCTTTTCCAGCCTGCTTGAACAACCGGGCGGCGCCAAGGCTGAAGCAGCTTTTGCCGCCACTGGTCCGGACAGCATCGCCAAGTTTCTTTTCACTTCCGGCTCGACCAGGCTGCCCAAGGCCGTAATCACCACCCAACGCATGCTCTGCGCCAACCAGCAGATGTTGTTGCAGACTTTTCCAGTGTTCGGTCAAGAGCCTCCGGTGCTAGTGGATTGGCTGCCGTGGAACCACACGTTCGGCGGCAGCCATAACCTGGGCATCGTGCTCTACAACGGCGGCAGTTTTTACCTGGACGACGGCAAACCTACTGCTCAGGGATTTGCCCAGACCCTGCGCAACCTCAAGGAGGTATCTCCCACCGCCTACCTGACCGTGCCCAAGGGCTGGGAAGAACTGGTCTCGGCCCTGGAACAGGACGCAGAGTTACGGGAGTGTTTTTTCAAGCGCGTCAGCCTATTCTTCTTCGCCGCTGCCGGGCTGTCGCAAAGCGTCTGGGATCGCCTGGACCGGGTCGCCGAACAACACTGTGGCGAACGCATCCGGATGATGGCCGGGCTTGGCATGACCGAGGCCGCGCCTTCCTGCACCTTTACCACCGGGCCATTGTCCATGGCCGGTTATATCGGCTTGCCGGCGCCGGGTTGCGAGGTCCGGTTGGTACCCAAGGACGGCAAGCTGGAAGGGCGCTTCCGTGGGCCGCACATCATGCCCGGTTACTGGCGGTCACCGCAGCAGACCGCCGAGGTGTTCGACGAACAAGGCTTTTACTGTTCCGGTGATGCGCTCAAGCTTGCCAACTCGCATGACCCGCAACTGGGGCTGATGTTCGATGGGCGCATCGCCGAGGACTTCAAGCTGTCTTCAGGGGTGTTCGTCAGTGTCGGCCCGCTGCGTAATCGTGCGGTACTGGAGGGCTCGCCCTATGTCCAGGACCTGGTAGTGACCGCGCCGGATCGTGAATGCCTCGGCGCGCTGGTGTTCCCGCGATTGTACGAATGCCGACGCCTGGCGGGGCTGGCGGCCAGTGCCAGCGACGCCCAGGTGTTGGCAAGCACGGCGGTACGCGAGTGGTTCGCCGATTGGTTGCAGCGGCTCAATCGCGAAGCCGGCGGCAATGCCAGTCGCCTGGAATGGATTGCCTTGCTCGACGAGCCGGCCTCCATTGATCGCGGGGAAATCACCGACAAGGGCTCGATCAATCAGCGTGCGGTGTTGCAGTGGCGCGCGGAGCAGGTCGAGGCCCTGTATCGCGGGCTCGATCCGACCATTCTGCGGGCCGGGGCGAAAACGTGAGCGAAGTCGTGAACACAGACGGGCAGTACTCGGCCTTTGCCGATGCGGCGATTTTCGATGCAGTGCGAACACCGTGGGTGGACCTCGGTGGCGCACTGGCCGAGGTTTCGCCGATCGACCTGGGCATCAAGGTCGGGCGCGAAGTACTGGCTCGCGCGGGCGTCGATCCGCTGGCGGTAGACAGCGTACTGGCGGGTTCCATGGCCCAGGCCAGTTTCGATGCCTACCTGCTGCCACGGCATATCGGTCTCTATAGCGGCGTGGCGCAATCGGTTCCGGCACTGGGCGTGCAGCGTATCTGTGCCACCGGATTCGAACTGCTGCGCCAGGCCGCCAGGCAACTGGATGACGGTATGCAACTGGCGCTGTGCGTGGCCACCGAGTCGATGTCACGCAATCCGATTGCGGCCTATACCCATCGTGGCGGTTTCCGCCTTGGCGCCGAGGTGCAGTTCAAGGACTTTCTCTGGGAAGCGTTGTACGACCCAGCTCCCGGGGTGGACATGATCGCCACCGCCGACAAGCTGGCACGGCGCTACGGGCTGAGTCGCGAAGCCGTGGATGCCTATGCCTGTTCCAGCCATCAGCAGGCGTTTGCGGCGCAGCAGTCAGGGTGGCTGGCGCCTGAGATTGTTGATGTGGGTCCTCAAATCTTTGAACTTGAAGGCTATCAATCTCGCAGTATTCGCTTACCACGTGGCGTCGACTCGGTGAGTGAAGACAGCCACCCACGACACGCAAATTTATCCGCCCTGGCCCGGCTGCGCGCCGTGCACGAGGGAGGCGTACAAACCGCCGGAAACAGCTGTGCGGTAGTCGATGGTGCAGCAGCGGCGCTGGTCGGACCTGCTTCGGCCAGCCGGAATACCCCGTTAGCCTTGCTGCGGGCCAGCGCTGTGGTGGGGGTGGCGCCGGAGTTCATGGGTATCGGTCCAGCACCGGCGATTCGTCTGTTGGCGCAGCGCAGCGGCTTGAGCCTGGATCAGATCGACAGGTTTGAAATCAACGAAGCCCAAGCCGCCCAGGTCCTCGCCGTGGCTCAGGAGTTGGAGCTGGACCGCTCCCGTCTCAACGTTCAGGGCGGCTCGCTGGCCCTCGGTCACCCGTTGGCTGCCAGTGGTCTGCGCTTGGTATTGACCTTGTCCCGGCAACTGCGCGAGCACAACCTGCGCTATGGGATTGCCGCGGCCTGTGTCGGCGGCGGGCAGGGCATGGCCCTGCTGATCGAGAACCCAACCTGGCGCGCCTGAGGCATTAATAGCCCGCCCGTAGCGACGAATGTCACCTGTTCACTACCCTATGAGGTTTCACATGTGGAGCTATCAGGCGCCCTTGCGCGATATGCGATTTGTTCTTGAACACTGGCTGCAGGCGCCCGAAGCGTGGCGTCGGAGTTCGGTATTCGAGGCGCTGGATTTGCCGCTGGCCGTGCAGGTGCTGGAGGAAGCTGGGCGTTTCAGCAGTGGCATCCTGGCGCCATTAAACAGCATTGGCGATCGCCAGGGTTGCCGTTTGGCTGAGGGACGGGTCACCACTCCGGATGGCTTTGCCGACGCGTATCGGGCCTATGTCGAAGGCGGTTGGCCGGCCCTGGCCTGTGCCGAAGCGCTGGGTGGACAAGGCTTGCCGCAAGTGCTCGACGCGGCGCTGCAAGAGATGCTTTACGCCAGCAACCACGCTTGGGCCATGTACACCGGCATCGCCCACGGCGCCTATCTGTGTTTGAAGACCCACGCAGCCGCGTGGCTGCAGGAGCGCTATCTTCCCGGGATAATTAGTGGCGAAACCTTGGCCACCATGTGCCTGACTGAGCCCCAGGCTGGCAGTGATGTCGGCCTGCTACGCTGTCGCGCCGAACCTCAGGACGACGGCAGTTATCGGCTCAGCGGCAACAAGCTGTTTATCTCGGGCGGCGAGCACGACCTCACCAACAACATCCTGCATCTGGTGCTGGCTCGCGTGCCGGGAGCGCCAACTGGCAGCCACGGGATTTCGCTGTTCCTGGTGCCGAAGTTATTGAATCAAGGTCAGGCCAACGGCGTGGCCTGCGACGGTATCGAGCACAAGATGGGGATTAGGGGCAGTTCCACCTGTTCTCTGGTGTTCGAGGCGGCCCAGGGCTGGTTGATTGGCGAGGTCAATCGTGGCTTGAAGGCGATGTTCGTGATGATGAATTCAGCACGTCTTCACGTAGGTCTGCAAGGCCTGGGGCACAGCGAAGCGGCCTGGCAGAACTGCCGTAGCTACGCCAGTGAACGCCAGCAGATGCGCGCACCGTTAAGACCGGCCGGGGTCGTGGCGCAGGCAGCCGACCCGATCCACTACCATCCGGCAATGCGCCGCGTCCTGCTCGAATTACGCGCCACCAGCGAAGGCATGCGTGCTATCGGCTATTGGGTCGCACACCTGTTGGACCAGGCCGAACATGACCCGCAGCTACTGGCTCGGCAACAAGCCGGGCAACTGGCGCAACTGCTAACGCCGATCATTAAGGCGTTTTTCACCGAACAGGGTTTTCGCCAGGCCAGCAACGCCTTGCAGGTGTTTGGCGGTTACGGTTACGTCACCGAATTTGCCATCGAGCAAACCCTGCGCGACAGCCGTATCGCCATGATTTACGAAGGTAGCAACGAGATTCAGGCCAATGACCTGCTACTACGCAAGGTATTGGGCGACCAGGGCCAGGCTTTTGACCTGTTGTTGGCGCAATTGCGCGAGGAGTCCAGGCTGGGCGCCGAAATGCCACAGTGCGCTGGCTACGCTGCGCAACTGGTAACCCTGTGTGGTGCGCTTCACGTGCTGGTTGGCGAGGTGCGTGAGCTATCACTCGAAGATGTCGAGTACCCATATCGAGCTGCAGGGAATTTCCTTCAGCTTTGCGGCCTGACCTTGCTTGCGCTGGCCTGGGCACGGGCGGCTCGGGTCTCGCGGCAATTGCCTGAGGACGATCCACTGCGCGCCGTCAAACTGGAAACCGCCGGGTTTTTTTTCAGCTACCTGTTGCCCCAGGCCGAGCAGCACATGGCTGCGGTGCGTGGGGCGCGAGCAAGGTTGGCGTTTATTTAACTGGGTTCAACGATTGGATTGGCGAAGTTGCTCGATGATTCGGTGGGCGCGATTGGCGCCGACATCAACGTGGATGTCGATCATCGAGCAGGTCGGAGTGGTGTTTCCTGCACATTGACCTGGGCATCGGGCT
Source organism: Pseudomonas sp. MPC6 (assembly GCF_006094435.1). Taxonomy (NCBI): domain Bacteria; kingdom Pseudomonadati; phylum Pseudomonadota; class Gammaproteobacteria; order Pseudomonadales; family Pseudomonadaceae; genus Pseudomonas; species Pseudomonas sp. MPC6. The sequence continues at coordinate 2,323,178 of NZ_CP034783.1, forward strand.
CAGGTCACGACTTGTCCATTACTCTATGGCTTCGTAGGGTAGGCCGACGTAATTCTCGGCAATGCTCTGGCGCCCGGCGGGCGAACCGACGAAGTAGTCGAGCTCGGTTTGCTGCATACGCAGGCCGAAGGCATCGGTGTCTGGGAACCGGTGTAACAACGAGGTCATCCACCAGGAAAAGCGCTCGGCTTTCCACACTCGGCGCAGGCAGATTTGCGAGTATTTCTCTAGCAGATCGGTGCGACCCTCGCCATAGACCTTGAGCAAAATTCGATACAGTGTGCTGACATCGCTGGCGGCGAGATTAAGGCCCTTGGCACCGGTCGGCGGGACGATGTGAGCCGCATCACCCAGCAGGAACAGGCGGCCATATTGCATGGGTTCCACGACGAAACTGCGCAGCGGCGCGATACTTTTTTCAATGGAGGGGCCGGTCACCAACTGGTCGGCGAGGTGCGCTGGCAGGCGCAGTTTGAGTTCGTCCCAGAAGCGCTCATCGGGCCAGTCTTCGAGTTTTTCCTCGGTCCCCACTTGCACGTAATAACGGGTACGAGTTTTCGAGCGCATGCTGCACAAGGCGAAGCCGCGCTCATGGTTGGCGTAGACCAGCTCCTCGTGGACGGGCGGGGTGTCGGCGAGGATACCGAGCCAGCCAAAGGGGTAGACGCGCTCGAACACCTTTAGGGCTTCTGCCGGTATGGACTGTCGCGAGACACCATGGAACCCGTCGCAACCGGCAATGTAATCGCAGTCCAGGCGTACGATCTCGCCGTTACGCTCAAAGGTGACGTAAGGGCTGTCACTCTTCATGTCGTGAGGGTGCACGTTGTCGGCGTCGTAGACGGTCATGGCTCCTGCGGCTGCGCGGGCCTCCATCAAGTCACGGGTCACTTCGGTCTGACCGTAGACCATCACGGTCTTGCCGCCGGTCAGCTGTTTGAGGTCAATGTGTTCACAACGTCCATCGAAGGCCAGTTCGAAACCGTCGTGCACCAGACCATTGGCATCCATGCGTTCACTGACGCCAGCCTCGCGCAACAGATCGACCATGCCTTGCTCCAGCACACCCGCACGAATTCGCGAAAGGATGTACTCCGGGTTCTTGCGTTCGATGATGACGTTGTCGATGCCGGCGCGATGCAGCAATTGACCGAGCAGCAAGCCGGAGGGGCCAGCGCCGATGATGGCGACTTGAGTTTTCATTGTTGTTGTCCTGTCTGTGCGGCTGAAGGCATTACGCCTTACAAAACGCTGTTATTTTTGTCTCCTGTATTTTTGATGACGAAAGTGCGGATAAGAAGGCACTATTCGGCAAAATCCATGGACTTTTCGTGGATCGCTGCCATTGGGGGAAATCGTGAAATCTTCTGCCATGTCTGTTCCAGTGTTCAAACTCTATGGTGAGACCACGGTCTGGCCGACTCCTGATCTGCTGCATTGCGAGTCTATTCCCGAGCGCAGTCAGCTGCACAGTTGGGAAATAAAACCCCACTGGCACAGCGATCTGGTACAGCTGATGTATGTGCAGACGGGACAGGCTGTACTGGAAGTCGAAGACCTGATCACGCAAGTTCAAGGCCCGGCGTTACAGGTAGTGCCCGCATTGAGTGTGCACGCCTTCAGGTTTTCCGAGGATATCCAGGGCCATGTCATCAGTTTGGCCATGCCCTTGGTCGAGCAGCTCGGCGCTTCGCTGGACAGCACGGCGCTGAACACCCCGGGCTGTTATTTGCCTGGTCCTGAGTCTGCATACCTGGACACGCTGTTCGCCGCGATCAGTCAGGAATATAGCCAGGACCAACCTGGCCGCGATCCGATGTTGCACTCGTTGATCACGTTGCTGTTTGTCTGGCTCAGTCGTCGCAGCCTGGTGCTTTCAACGCCCGACACCAAACTCCATGAGCGTGGTCGAGAGCATCTGCAGGGCTTTACCCGAGCCTTGGAGTTACGCTTTCGCGAGCACCTGCCCATCGAGCAATATGCGGCGGCGCTGGGGATCAGCGCTGCTCACCTCAATGCCCTGTGTCGGCGCTTGTGTGGGCAATCGGCATTGGCGATGATCAACCAGCGACTGCTGCTCGAAGCCAAGCGCAATCTGGTGTACACGGCGATGACCGTTAATCAGGTGTCGGACAGCCTGGGTTTTTCCGAGCCTGCCTACTTCTCGCGCTTCTTCAAGCGCGGTACTGGGCAGTCACCGAAACAATTTCGCATCCAGCGTTAGCGGATGCCAGACCTGCAAGGCAGCCAGCTGCGGTGAATATCGATACCAGAATAAAATTTCGTCATTTGCTGTGTTTTCTCGAAGTGGCGCGCCAGGGAAGCCTGGCCCGTGCCTCGGATAAATTGGCAATCAGCCAGCCAGCGCTGTCCAAAACCCTCAAGGAACTGGAAACCTTGCTGGCCACCCGCTTGTTCACACGCAGCAAGAGCGGCGCCGCACTGACCGAAGCTGGGGTGGCTTTTTTGCGCTATGCCGGACCGAGCGTGCAAGCCCTGCGCGAAGGGGTCAATAACCTGCGTTCCGGTGAACATGCGCCGATCACTGCGCGGCTCGGCGTGCTGTCCACAGTGGAAAGCTTGCTGGTGCCGGAAGTCATCTGCCGCTTGCACGCCCGACATCCGGCCTTGGTCGTGAGCGTGGTGACCGGACCCAGCGCGTACCTGCTGTCGCAACTGCGCGTCGGTGAGCTGGATCTGGTGGTCGGGCGGATGACCGATAGCCCACAGATTCTTGGTCTCGCATTCGAGCATCTGTACAGCGAATCCATGACCCTGGTGGTGCGTAACGGCCATCCGCTGCTGACCGATCCCCAAGGTCACAAACGCCTTGAAGACTATCCGCTGGTGCTGCCATTGGTCGGGACGACGATCCGCAAGTTCGCCGACAGCCTGTTTGTGCAGCACGACATCAGCCCACCGCGCCGGCGTCTTGAAACCCTATCGCTGACCCTGAGTCGGCGTTACGTGGAGTGCAGTGAGGCGGTCTGGGTCGCGCCGTTGGATGCCGTCAGGCAAGACCTGAGCCGCGGTACATTGGTTGAGTTGGATTTGGGCATTCGTGAACCGGGCGGCTCGGTTGGCATGTGCAGCAACCCCGCGCTGCACATGCCACTGGCGACCCAATGGTGCGTGGAGGTGCTGCGCGAAGTGGGGGAGGAGTATCGCGAGGGTCGCTATCCATAACCATTTGGATATGGATAGCGGCTGTTTTTTCAGTTTTGGATCAGGTCTTGCCGGGAGAAACTGGGCGACAGGCTGCTGCCCATCAGCCGTTACCCATAACAACCAAGGAGACTGATATGTCTGATGCGGACAACGCCCGCTTCGTCATCCGTGACCGTAATTGGCATCCCAAGGCCTTGACCCCGGATTACAAAACTTCGATCTTGCGTTCCCCCCGGCAAGCCCTGGTCAGCATTCCTCAGTCTCTCTCGGAAATCACCGGGCCGGACTTTTCCCACCTGAAGATGGGCCAGCACGATAACGATCTGCTGCTCAACTTTAACCACGGTGGGCTGCCCATCGGCGAGCGCATCATCGTGGCCGGGCGGGTCTGTGACCAATACGGCAAGCCGATCCCCCACACCCTGGTCGAGATGTGGCAAGCAAATGCCGGTGGTCGCTACCGGCACAAGAAAGACAGCTACCTGGCAGCCATCGATCCGAATTTTGGTGGCGTTGGCCGGGCCTTGACCGACCACGACGGCAACTACAGTTTTCGCACGGTCAAACCTGGCCCGTACCCGTGGCGCAACGGACCCAATGACTGGCGGCCTGCGCACATTCACTTCTCGATCAGTGGCCCGTCTATTGCTACCCGCTTGATTACTCAGCTGTATTTTGAAGGCGACCCGCTGATCCCCATGTGCCCGATCGTCAAGTCGATCGCCAATCCGGATGCGGTGCAGAGCTTGATCGCCAAGCTCGACATGAGCATGGCCAATCCGATGGATTGCCTGGCTTATCGCTTTGATATCGTTTTGCGCGGTCAACGCCAGACCCATTTCGAAAACTGCTGAGGAGGCACGCGCATGCCCGTTCAACTTTTACCAGAAACCCCTTCGCAAACGGCTGGCCCTTATGTACACATTGGCCTGGCGCTGGAGGCGGCTGGCAATCCGCCCCGCGAGCAGGAAATATGGAACGAGATGGCCAAACCCGGAGCGCCGGGCGAGCATATTCTGCTGGTGGGTAATGTCTATGACGGCAATGGCCACCTGATCCGTGACTCGTTCCTGGAGTTTTGGCAGGCCAACCACGAGGGTGTGTACGACGTCGAATACAACCTTGAAAACCCCTTCAATAGTTTTGGCCGGACCGCCACCACGGATGTCGGCGAGTGGACGTTGAAAACCATCAAGCCGGGCGTCGTTCGCAACGCAGCCGGTGTGCCCATGGCGGCGCATATTAATGTGTCGTTGTTTGCCCGTGGCATCAACATTCACTTGCAGACTCGCCTGTACTTCGACGATGAGGTCGAGGCCAATTCCCTCGACCCGGTGCTTAACCTGATCGAGCAGCCGCAACGTCGGGAAAGCTTGATCGCCAAGCGTTGCACCGTTGACGGCAAGCTGGCCTACCGCTTTGACATTCGTGTTCAAGGTGAGGCGGAAACAGTGTTCTTCGACTTCTAGGGTTTCAAGCCTGCGTGCGCTGTACCGGTTGTTTTCCAAGCGTTTAATAAAAATAAAGGAAATTTCGCATGACTGTCTCCGTACCTGCGCCGGTGGCCGGCACGCTCGATGTCGAGGCGTTGATCAACGCCAAAGTACTTTCCACCTAACAATGGCTGATCGTGTTGCTGTGCTTTCTGATCGTGTTCCTGGATGGTCTGGACACGGCCGCCATGGGTTTTATCGCACCGGCGCTGAGCCAGGACTGGGGCATCGATCGCGCCAGTCTGGGGCCGGTGCTCGGCGGAATCTTGCCATTGGTGGTGCCCGCGGCGCTGGCCACCGTTGCGGTCGTGATCAAGGGGCTGGTCAGCCATGCGGACGCCACCTGAGATGACCTGACTGATTTCTGAATTCTGGAGTAATGGCGTGAACAGACCCACCAATCAACTCTTCGATAGCTATTTCACACAGTCGACCATGCGCGAGGTCTTTTCCGATCAGGGGCGGGTGCAGGGCATGCTTGACTTCGAAGCCGCTCTGGCCCGCGCCGTAGCCGACATGAAGCTCATTCCCTTTGAGGTACAATGGCGTGACCCGTGATGAGATCAAGGAAGTCTTGATGCAGAATGCTATCTACTGTGGCATTCCCGCTGCCAACGCGAGCTTCCATCTTGCTGAATCCATCTGGGACGAAGTGGGCGTGGAGTCGTTGTGAAACTCCAGATTTACTGACTGGCAGTAAACCTGGACTATTACGGTCTACCTCACCCCGCAATATACAACCCCCCATTCACATGCAGCACCTCACCCGTCATGAAGCTTGACCCGTTGCTGCACAGAAAGGCGATCACCGAGGCGATCTAAAGGCTATCGAAACCCAGTCGTTCAAGCTGCATTATCAACCGCAGATAGAAGCGCTCGGGTCGGGTGGTCGGGGTCGAAGCGTTGTTGCGCTGGGAGCATCCGGAAAAAGGATTTATCTCACCTGCGGTGTTTGTACCGGTGGCAGAGGACAGTGGTCAGATCATCCCGCTGAGCCTTTGGGTACTCGATACGGCCTGCGCGCAGCTGCGCCAGCTAGGCGAGCAGGGCATCACGGGCATTTCGATGGCGGTGAATATTTCGCCGATGCATTTCCAGCGTGGCCAGTTCGTCCAATGTGTCCAAGCCGCCTTGGAGAAACATGGTCTGCGTGGTGAGCAGTTGGAGCTGGAGATCACCGAGTCGCTTCTGTTGCATAACGCTGAACAGGCGATCGATACGGTGCACCGGCTCAAGGCGTTGGGGGTGCGCATTGCGCTCGATGATTTCGGCACCGGTTTTTCCAGCCTCAGCTACCTCAAGCGGTTGCCCATCGACAAGATCAAGATCGACCGCTCGTTCATCCAGGACATCGCCACCGACCATCATGATGCAGCGATCACCCAAGGCATTATTTCCATGGCCCATCACCTCAGCCTGACGGTGGTCGCCGAAGGCGTGGAAACGGCGTCTCAGGTGGATTTCCTGAGAGGCAGTCGCTGCGATGTTTTTCAGGGGTATTACTTTGCCAAACCGATGCCCTCTGCGGAAATCGAAGCGTTCCTGAGCCAGCCCGCGTCCCGTCCCTGACCGGCCATTCTGAGAAATCCAGAGTGAAGTTTTGAAAGCTTTCAAGCAGTAGCAACTTATCGGTGCTCCATGGGAGTTCCATGGTCGGTGATCAATGGCCGTAGGCTTGATTGGAGAAACTATTTACAAAAAACGCCCCTGCAAGTAATCGGCGTTAAGCGGCGTGAAGCAGTTGATGCCCTACGCCAATAGTTATTTTTAGCATTATGCAGGAAGCCCTCTATTCAGTTTTCAGTGTTGATACAAATGTAGCCAGCGAAGGATCTTTTTCAGCATTTTGCTTGTGCCTGCCGATGAAAATCCACTCGTCCTCTGTCCAAAGAATTCGTGTTGTCTTAGGTGCTTTGCAGTCAAAAACAACCTGATAGATTTTTGTTTCTCGCTGCTGGACGACGACGCATTGCTCAAGGCAAACCCACAATCGCTGCCCGGGCACCAGTGTTGGCGCATTGAGCGGGACACACAGCTTAATTTCTGTTTTTCGCATGATGACTTTCGTCCCTAAAATTCAGAAACCGTACGCGGTAAATCGAAAGACGGTGGTTCTGCTAATGACTAGCCTCCGAGGGTGCATATGTGCATAATATTATCATGCAGTGATAATAGAAAGGCAATCTGCTCGACCTTGCCTCAGGCAGGCGACGTCTTTTGCTTAACTGCCGGGAGGCAAAATCACGCATGAGAACAGCAAGATTTGAGCGCTTGGAGAGCTGCATGAGACGTGAGGACGTAAAAATAAAACACGCTGAAGGCATTCAGTTTGACACCCATTTGATTGCCAATCCGGCCAACACCCAGGAGTGGATCGCCTTCTTTAAAAAGGATGCAGGAAGAAGCTTTTTCCTGGTCAATGACAACGAAGAAATCGAACCCTTCCGACACCTTGATGATTTGATTCATGAGCTGCGTGAAATCGGCATCAAGGTGGCTGAAATTCATTTGTGAATTATTTTTCCTTGGAGTGTCGTCATGTCTGTCAGGGTCGAACATCTGTCTGGTCAGAGTGAAGATCTATGGTCCGTGTGTGTAGGTACCCGGCGAATTCAGTTCCGCAATGAACAGGGTGCAAAGGACTACGCGGCAACGCTGAAACAGCGGATAGAAGCTCCACATATGTACCCGTATGCAGTGCCGGCAACCGGTAACGGAAACTGCAGTAAGTAATTGAAGGTGTTGCCCTTGTTTTGGCTGGACGGTGATCACCATGGACCTTTCGCTCTCGGCCCGGAGGGAACAGATATAAAACGCCAGCTCTGACTGAGCTGGCGAATACGTCTATCTAGTCACGCAAGTAGGCTACCAGGGCGTCAGCGAAGGACTCGGTCGTTCCGCTTCCCCCCATGTCCGGTGTCACCTGATCGCGGGCGGTTTTCAGGACAACGCGGATAGCGGTACGAATGCGTGTCCCCTTGTCCACCATGCCCAGATAATCAAGCATGTCCGCGGCAGCCAACAACAATGCACAAGGGTTCGCGATGTTCTTGCCAGCGATGTCCGGTGCCGAGCCGTGGACCGCTTCGAAGATGGCCGCATCGGCACCGATGTTCGACCCGGGCGCCAAGCCCAATCCACCCACCAGGCCTGCGCACAAGTCTGAAAGGATGTCGCCAAACAGGTTGGTGGTGACAATGACATCGAATTGATGGGGGTTCATTACCAACTGCATACAGGCGTTATCGACGATCATTTCGTGGAATTCGATTTCCGGATAGTCCGCAGCGACCTCACGCGCGACCTCAAGAAACAAACCGGAGCAAGACTTGATGATATTGGCCTTGTGCACCGCGGTAACTTTCTTGCGGCCTTTGCTACGAGCCAGCTCGAACGCGTATCGCACGATGCGTTCGGAGGCTGTGCGTGTTACGCGAATGCTCGCCAAAGCGACTTCGCCGTCTTCGGAAATACTCTGTCCTTCGGGTAAGTACGCCCCCTCGGTATTTTCGCGCACCGTGATGATGTCGATATCTTCGAAGCGCGAACGGGTCCCCGGGAAACTGATCGCCGGTCGGACATTGGCGTAGAGATCGAAATGGCGGCGCAGGTGGACGTTGATCGATGAGAACCCGCGGCCAATCGGTGTCGTCAGCGGGCCTTTAAGTGCGATGCCATGTTTGGCGATCGTATCGATAGAGGCGGGCGGCATCAGCTGTCCATGTTGCTGCAACGCCTCCAGGCCGGCCTCAACGAAGTCGTAGCGAAGATTGCAGTCAAGGGCGTCGAGTACGCGTAGCGTCGCTTGCATGATCTCGGGGCCGATGCCGTCGCCCTTGATGATTGCGATTGTTCTGCTCATGGTCTCTTCCTTAACAGAGCTTTGTCAGCCTGCTGTATTGATTGGTTGATTGAGACGGGTGTCGCGAATATGCGCATAACATTACCATACAATGTTAATGTTATGCGGCGGGCGCGCTCAGCAAAAGTCATTGGCTCACTTTCGCATGACGCGGCGGACAAAAAGCCTGACGTCATCAAAGGCAGGCACGATTGCCAGCGTCACCAGAACCATCGCGAGCGGTACCGTTGAGATGTAACCAATGTGCTTGAACCCAAATGCCCCCACCACGCCGCCGAAGAAAAAATTCAGCGCCAGCAGTATCAGTATTTTGAGCCGGGTCCGATTGGCGAGAACTTTTGGGTGTGTCGATGGGCTGGCGGCATTCCAGTAAAAGAGTTTTCCCAACTCGATTCCGATGTCCGTGATGATGCCGGTGATGTGTGTCGTGCGGATTTCGGCTTTTGAAATTTTGGTGATCACCGCGTTTTGTAGCCCCATGATGAAGCACAGGAGCATCACGGTGACTGACACGAACAAACCATTCACTGTGGAGAGTCGGGCGCCCAGAAAGCCAAAGCAGATAAGCAGAAAGGCCTCGACCAGAAGGGGCACTGCAAACTCACTGTGCATCCGTCTGCGTCGGGAGTAATTGACCATGACCGCAGAGCACGCAGCCCCAACCAGAAAAGACAACAATGCGCCGGTGCCACTGAGCACCAGGTCGTAGGCGCCCAGCACACTGTTGTCTGCCATCGAAGAGACGATGCCGGTCATGTGTGAGGTGTACTGCTGCACTGCCAGGAAACCGCCAGCGTTGATTGCTCCCGCGACGAAGGCCAAGGCAAACCCAAGATGTCGGTTTGCAGCGGTGGTACGCCTTCGCCCGGTGAGACTCCTGACATATTTGATCGGCATTTATTCACCGTTGTCTCAAGCATATGAGGAGCAAAAGCTTAAAGCGGGTAGTGCGCCGGGTAATGCAGCTTTGCAACGCCGGTGTCGATAGCGGCCTTGGCCACAGCACCGGCTATTGCTCCGAGCAGGCGAGCATCGAGCGCTTTGGGGAGAATGTAATCGCGGCCAAACTCAAGTTTATCGACGTTGAATGCTTGCAGCACTTGCACCGGTGTCGGCTCCTTGGCCAATTGGCGCAGGGCTTCCACCGCCGCAATTTTCATCGCTTCGTTGATCCGGGTTGCGCGAACATCCAGCGTTCCGCGGAAAATGAACGGAAAGCCCAGGACGTTATTGACCTGGTTCGGGTAATCAGAGCGACCGGTCGCCATGATCAGGTCATCACGTGTGGCCATGGCCAGCTCGTAGCTGATTTCAGGGTCCGGGTTAGAGCAGGCAAACACGATCGGGTCAGGTGCCATCGCTGCCAATGCTTCTGCCGGGAGGAGATTGGCTCCAGACAGGCCGACAAACACGTCAGCGCCGGTCATGGCTTCCATCAGCGTACGAGGGCCACCGTCGTTGACGAACTGTGCTTTGTATTGATTGAGGCCTTCCCGAGCGGAGTGGATAACACCGACACGATCGACCATGTACAGGTTGCTTTTCTGAGCGCCGAGACTAAGCAGCAGGCGCATGCAAGCAGTGGCGGCGGCACCGGCGCCGAGGCAAACAATTCTCGCATTCCCCAGGGTTTTGCCCTGGATCTCAAGTGCATTGAGCATGCCGGCGGCCGTGACGATGGCCGTACCGTGCTGGTCGTCATGGAAGACTGGGATGCTGCACTGTTCGATCAGTGCTTCTTCGATTTCAAAGCACTCGGGCGCTTTGATGTCTTCCAGGTTGATGCCGCCAAAGGTGTCGGCAATGCGCACGACGGTCTCGATAAAGGCCTGGGAGCTCTCGGCATTGACTTCGATATCGATCGAATCGATTCCGGCGAAACGCTTGAACAGCAATGCTTTGCCTTCCATGACCGGCTTGCTGGCCAAGGGGCCTAGATTGCCGAGGCCCAGAATGGCCGTGCCGTTGGTGATCACGGCCACCAGATTTCCTTTACCGGTGTAGCGGTAAGCGTTCTCCGGGTCCTTCGCAATTTCGCGTACGGGCTCCGCTACGCCTGGGCTGTAGGCCAGTGCGAGTTGGGCGGCTGTGTCGGCGGGCTTGGTCAGCGCGATGCTGATTTTTCCTGGGGTTGGGAATTCGTGGTAATCCAGTGCGGCCTGCTTGAAGTCGGTAGTCATGCGATCACCTGATTAGACATTGATTATAACCACATGTTAACACTATTATAATGCGAGGCAGCGAGGTCCTGACCCACAGACACGGATCAAATTGCCGGCTGAACGCTGCTGATGAAGGGGTTTGTCAGCAGCGGACCCACTCTATTGGCCCTGAGACTTCAGGGTGGGCCTGTATCTGTTGGTCAATAGAGATCCTCCTGTGCTTGAACCCGCCTTAGGCCACCTCGTGTGGCCATTTTTTTGCGCGCTCGAATGTCCCCGGCGTCAAGACGCTGAAGTGACGGACGTGGCTCAAATGAAGGCGGTGATCAAAATAGCGGGGAGCGAAAGGGGAGCAGGCCATGACAAAGGCGCTGAGACAACAGTTCAGGTGTCGTTCCGAGCTGTCTTTCGAACAATCAGAAATGGACTTCGGCGGACTTGATACCCAGCGCTCGAAGCTCGCGGATCAGTTCATCGAGTTGTCCAAATGACTCGATTTCCTCGTTGTCATTGACCAGGAAATAGCTTCTCCCAGCTTCCTTTTTGAAAAGGATGATCCATTCGTGCGTATTGGCCGGGTTGGCTATCACATGCGTGTCGAAATGCATGCCTTCACCGTGTTTGGTTTTGACGTCTTCGCGTTTCATTCGGGGTCTCCGGGCATATGTTTATGCGCTCTCGACACTGTATCTACTGTGTCGCTGGTGTCGTACGAGGCCAGGCCAATTGCTTTACTATTATCACTACGTGTAAATAGTATGCACATGCCATCAAAGCGAGGCTAGTCATGATTGCGATACGAGAAGCTTGGAAAGCAGGCTTGTTAGGGCGCGAGCATTGGCTTCGAAATATCGTCTCGGGGGTCATCGTCGGCGTCGTGGCGCTACCCTTGGCCATGGCATTTGCCATCGCCTCGGGCGTCAAACCTGAGCAAGGGATTTACACCGCCATTGTCGCGGGTCTCTTGGTTTCGCTCTTCGGCGGGAGCCGTCTTCAGATAGCTGGCCCGACAGGGGCATTCATTGTCATTTTGGCGGGTGTGACCGCCAAATATGGCGTTGATGGCTTGCAGATCGCGACGATGATGGCCGGTGCAATATTATTGCTGCTCGGCATCACCAAGCTTGGCGCACTAATCAAGTTCATTCCCGATCCCGTGATCGTTGGGTTCACCGCCGGCATCGGGGTCATCATTTGGGTCGGGCAATGGAAAGACTTTTTGGGCTTGCCGAAAATCAGTGGCGACCATTTTCATGAGCGGCTCTGGCACCTCGTCCAGGCTCTGCCCGGCCTCCATGTGCCCACGACCCTGTTAGCCTTTTTAAGCCTGCTGTTGGTGATACTCGCGCCTAAAGTACCCGGCGTAAGGCGTGTTCCCGGTCCTCTGATTGCCATGGTCGTTGTGACGGCGTTGCACGCCTGTTTTCAATTCGATGGCGTGGCAACGATCGGGAGTGCATTCGGGGGGATTCCTCAAGGACTGCCCAACATTGGCCTTCCTGAAATAACGCTGCCGCAGATCATTGAATTGATTGGTCCTGCGTTCGCGATCGCGATGCTGGGGGCGATCGAGTCGCTGTTGTCTGCTGTTGTCGCCGACGGGATGGCCGGCACCAAACATGACTCCAATCAGGAGTTGATCGGACAAGGCATTGCCAACCTGGTCACTCCTCTGTTTGGTGGCTTTGCTGCGACAGGCGCGATCGCTCGAACAGCGACCAACATCCGCAACGGTGGCAACAGCCCCATTGCCGGTTTTGCGCACGCCGTCACGTTGATTTTATTGATCCTCTTCCTGGCACCTCTGGCTTCGGATATCCCGCTGTGCGCGTTGGCCGCGATCTTGTTCGTGGTCGCTTACAACATGAGCGAACTGAAGCACTTCAAACGCATGGTCAAACGAGCCCCAAAAGCGGACGTTGCGATCCTTTTGATCACGTTCAGCCTGACCGTTTTCAGCGACCTGGCGATTGCAGTGAATATCGGGGTCATTCTCGCCATGCTGCAGTTCATGCGTCGGATGGCTTCATCTGTAGGGGTGCAGTTAATGGTCGAAAAAGAGCTGGAGGCAGAGTTGCGCCTGAATGGGCATGTACATCTTCCACCTGGTGTTTTGGTTTACACCATTGAGGGGCCTCTCTTCTTTGGCGCCGCAGAAACCTTTGAGCGGGTTTTGGCTCAGACGCACACCGATCCCGGGACGTTGATTATTCGTCTGAAGCGGGTGCCGTTCATGGATATCACGGGCTTGCAAACGCTGCTCGAAGTGATTGAGCAGCTGCGTAAACGCAGCATCGTCGTGAAGTTGTGTGAAGCCAACGAAAAAGTCCTTGGCAAGCTCGACAAGGCAGGGGTTCTTCAGGCACTCGGCTCACAGCATTATCATGCTGACTTCAGTGGTGCACTGGGCAGCTACGCCGAGATCGACAAGCCCCAGGGCTAGCGATGAGGTGCAACAGAGTAGAAGGCGCGATGAGCAGGCATTCGTCGTGCCCGCTCATGCGCAGATGAATCACTTGCCATTGGCCGCAGTTTTGCTTTTGGTGGCGTAGGACACGCCGTGCGTCTCCAGATAGTCCCGAATAAGCTGACGAACGACCTGAGAGGGCGTCAGATCCTGAGACGCGCACAGCTCTTCAAGCGCTTTTTTCTTGACGGGATCAATGAGCACAGTTAGTCGTGCAGTCTTATTTTCCATGGAATTGCCACTACCCTAAAACGGTCGATGTTAATCAAATTGTAATAGTCGGGGATTTATTTGTCACCGATTAGGTTCGTGGAAGCGCTTTTCCCTCCATCACCGGCTTGCTGGCAAGAGATCCCTGGTTGCCCGGATGCAGAATCGACGCTCCGTCGGCAATGATCGCGACGAGGTGGCCTTTACCTCGCACGCCTCAGCTGTGCTTTTATTATCATACTATGATAATGTTATTAGACCTTGATGTGTGTCTTTGAGGGCGCTTCATTTCAAGAACTTCTCCCATTTGCAGTACAGGCTGGTTCCGTAGATGAAGGCTTACCACGCTGATTGGGTGATTTATTACTGTGAGTTGTCAGGCGTTGCAGCCTTCGCAGTGACCGGCACCCTGATGGCAGGGCGAAAATCGTTGGACTGGTTCGGTGTAATCACCCTCAGTTTGGTCACCGCTTTAGGCGGCGGTGCCTTGCGTGACGTACTGATGGCACATTATCCGATCGAGTGGATTTCCAATGAGAATGGCTTTTTGGTAGCGGTCAGTGCTTCGCTAGGAACCATGATTTGGGCGAGGACCTTGAAAACCTTCAACGAGAAGGTGTTGTTGGTAGCCGATGCATTTGGATTGGCAGTATTTACGGTCAGAGGAACAGATATGGCTCTTCAGCAAAACCTCCCTCCCAGCATCGCAGTGATCATGGGTGTAGCTACCGCAGTCGCCGGGGGTGTGATACGTGATGTGTTGTGTAACGAAATACCGTTGGTGTTTAAACGTGAGGTTTATGCATCCATCAGTATTCTGGGTGCCGTCGCCTACATCACGCTGTTGAATTTGCAGATGTCTCTTGAAGTAGCGTCTGCAATCGCCATTGCGTTCGTTTTCGTCAGCCGTATTGCCGCCATTCATTGGAAATGGAAGCTACCCAGGTTCCATGTAGTCGATTGATCTTGTTGCCTGGCCGACAACGCTACGCTCTATAAGAAAACATGAGTGATGCCAAGTCTCTCTGCCGGTGATTTCGCTGATATTCAGGTCCGCAGTTGCCTCGAGCCAGACGATTTCCTCGTGGTCGCGCTGATAGTTTTTGGTCATGCCCTCGCTCGTATGCCCTGCAGTTTTCTGCCCGTCCTTTCCGGCTTGCCGGCGGAGCGCTCGATGATGTGAGAGGCGTTCGTGCCCTTGGCGACGACCTGGTAGCGAATCGCTCAATGAATCATTGAGTGACCTCATGGTCATAGCACTGACTTTTTCCATCAGGACTTTAAATGAAGCGCGCAGTAATGATTTTCTTGGCTGTATCGGGGTCTATCCTGCTGGTCGGCTGCGGGCATCACCGTGACGGTGGAGACAGGCATGATCGGGGCCACCACGATCGTGGCTACGAACGTGGTCATGATGATCGCGGGAATGGTCGATACGATCGTCGTGATGATTATCAGCGGCATAATCGGGATCGGGATCGGGATCGTAGAGACGACTGACCCCTGACAACGACGCCCCGTAGCGGGGCGTCTGTAGCGCAATACCCGGTCAACCCATCACAGCGGGTTGACCAGATGCCCGCCATCCACGGTCAACACTGCACCCGTCATGAAAGCGCCGGCATCGCTGGCCAGCAGCAGAAATGGCCCTTCCAGTTCCCGCAGCGCACCCAGGCGGCGCAGGGGTACGCTGTCGCGGATGTAAGCCTGGCCTTTGTCGCTGTCAAAGTAGTCGTCGTTCATTTCGGTCTTGAAGTAGCCCGGTGCGATGGCGTTGACGCGAATCTGATAGCGCGCCAGTTCCAGGGCCAGAGACTTGCTCAGCTGGACCACGCCGGCCTTAGCAGTGCAGTAGTGGCTATGGCCGGTGCCGACACGCAAGCCCAGGATCGAGGCAATGTTGACGATGCTGCCGGGCTTCCCGGCCTTGGCCAGGCGTTGCGCAGCGACCTGGGCGACACGCCAGACCCCGTCGAGGTTGGTCGAGAGCATCTGCCGCCAGTCTTCCTCGCTGACGCTCAGTACCTGTTGCGCGTTACCGATGCCGGCGTTGTTGAGCAGCACGTCGATCACGCCGAATGCCGCTTCGGCAGCATCGAAGGCGGCCTCGACGCTGGCCCGATCGGTGACATCGAGTGTCACGGCCAGGGCCTGGCCGCCTTCGCGCTGAATGTCTTCAGCCACGTTGCCCAGACGTTCCAGGCGCCGGGCCGCCAGCACCACTCGGGCGCCAGCCTGCGCCGCCACCCGAGCCAGGTGCGCGCCGATGCCACTGGAGGCGCCGGTGACCAGTACGGTTTTGCCAGCCAGGGAAAAGCTGTTGAAAATGTCCATCACAGCACCTCGAACAGGCCGGCCGCACCCATGCCGCCACCGACGCACATGGTCACCACCACATATTTCACACCGCGCCGTTTACCTTCCAGCAGGGCATGGCCGACCATCCGTGCGCCGCTCATGCCGTAAGGGTGGCCGATGGCGATCGCACCGCCGTTGACGTTCAGTTTGTCCGGATCGATGCCCAGGGTGTCACGGCAGTACAGGACCTGGCAGGCGAAGGCCTCGTTAAGTTCCCACAGGCCGATATCGTCCACCGTCAGGCCGTGTTGCTTGAGCAGCTTGGGCACCGCCAGCACCGGGCCGATGCCCATTTCTTCCGGGGCCAGGCCGGCCACGGCAATCCCGCGATACAGGCCCAGCGGCTTGAGGTTGCGCTGCTCGGCGAGGCGCGCCTCCATCAGCACGCAGGCGCTGGCGCCGTCCGACAGTTGGCTGGCGTTGCCGGCGGTGATGCAGCCGCCGTCGATCACCGGCTTGAGTTTGCTCAGGTCACCCAGCACGGTCTGCGGGCGATTGCCTTCGTCCTGGTGCAAGGTGACCTGCTCGTGACTGACGGCGCCGGTAGCCTTGTCGACCACTTGCTTGGTGGTGGTGACCGACACAATCTCGTGGCTGAACAACCCGGCCTGTTGGGCCGCGGCGGTGCGCAGTTGTGACTGCAGGGCATAGGCATCCTGGGCTTCGCGGCTGATGCCGTAGCGCTGGGCGACCCATTCGGCGGTCTGCAGCATCGGCATATAGGCATGCACGGCGTTGCGGACGACCTGCGCATCCTGCTCGGCCATGGCCCATTCCATATGGTGATTCTGCACCAGGCTGATGTGTTCCTGGCCGGCGCCCAGGGTGACCTGCATGCCGTCGACCATGATTTGCTTGGCGGCGGTGGCGATAGCCATCAGGCCCGAGGCGCACTGCCGGTCCAGGGTCTGGCCGCTCACGCTGGTGGGCAGGCCGGCCGCCAATGCGGCCATGCGGCCCAGGTTCCAGCCGGCGGTCCCGGCCGGCATGGCGGTGCCCATCACCAGGTCCTCGATTTCGTCGGCTTCGATACCGGCACGCTCGACGGCTGCGCGAATGGCGTAGCTGGCCATGCTCGGCGATTTCAGGTTGTTGAACGCGCCTCGAAAGGCTTTGGCGATCGGCGTGCGGGCGGTGGAAAGGATGACGGCTTCACGCATTTTCAAATGTCCTGTGCAGGGTGAGGGCGGCCATCGGTTGATGGCCGCACAAAAAAAATCAGCGCCGTTCGATGATCAGATTTTCTCGATCCGGGTCTTGCCGGCGGCGACCAGGCGCTCGAGCAGCGGGGCAGGCTGCAGCCACATCCGGCCGTAAGCCCCCAGGCTCTGGCGGTAGTGCTGGATGCGGCTCAGCAGCACATCCAGGCCGAGTGTCTCGGCATAGTGCAGCGGGCCGCCGCGCCAGGCCGGGAAGCCATAGCCGTTGATCCAGACCAGATCGATATCGCTGCTGCGTTGAGCGATGCCTTCGTCCAATAGCTGGATGCCTTCGTTGATCAGCATGAACAGGCACCGATCATGAATTTCCTGGTCGCTGATCGCGCGTCGTTCAATCCCCAGGTCGCCTGCGATGTCCTCGGCAATCGTGACTGTCTCGGGGTCTTCAAGGCGCTCGCGGCCCCGGTAAATGTAGAAGCCCCGCGCCGTTTTCTGTCCGTAACGACCGAGGGCATAGAGTGCGTCGGCGACCTTGCAATAGCCGGGGTCTTGCTCGATCACATCACGGCGTGATTCGCGCACCAGGAAGCCAACGTCGATGCCGGCCAGATCGGACATGCTGAACAGGCCCATGGCCAGTCCGAGGTCGGTCAGTACCTTGTCCACCTGTGCCGGGCTGGCGCCTTCGAGCAACAGGCGATGAGCTTCGCGGGAGTAGGGTTCGAGCATGCGGTTGCCAATGAAACCAAAGCACACACCGGACACCACCGGGATCTTGCCGATGCGCCTGGCGATCTTCAGCGTGGTGGCCAGTGCATCGGCTGCCGTGGCCTGGCCGCGCACCACTTCCAGCAGGCGCATCACGTTGGCCGGACTGAAGAAGTGCAGGCCGACGACATCCTGCGGGCGGCGGGTGACAGCAGCAATGGCATCGACATCCAGGGTCGAGGTGTTGCTGGCGAGGATGGCTCCAGGCTTGCACACCTCATCCAGGGTACGGAACACCTGCTGCTTGACGGCCAGGCTTTCGAATACGGCCTCGATGACCAGGTCGGCATCGGCGATGTCGGCATAGTCGAGGGTGCCGTGAAGCAGCTCCATGCGCTGTTCCAGTTGCTCGGCGGTCAACTTGCCGCGCTTGATACTGATCTGGTAGTTGTTGCGGATCTGTAGCAAGCCACGGTCCAGCGCTTCAGGCTTGAGCTCAAGCAAGGTGACCGCAATACCCGCGTTGGCAAAGCACATGGCAATGCCGCCGCCCATGGTGCCAGCGCCAATGATGGCGACTTTGTCGATGGGGCGGATCGGCGTCCGGGCATCCACCCCCGGCAGCTTGCCCACTTCACGCTCGGCGAAGAACACATGCCGCAGGGATGCCGACTGGCTGGACGATTCGACTTGCCGAAACAGTTCGGCCTCTTGCGCCAGGCCCTCGGCCAGCGGCAGGGTGCAGGCGGCTTCGAGTGCGGCCAGCACCTGCTGTGGGGCGAGCTGGCCTTTCCAGCGGCGCTCGTTGGCGCTGCGGTATTGAATGAAAAAATTATCCGGCAGGCCGCTGGCCGGATTCGGATAGGCAGGGCAAGGGCGGGCCGGGGCGTGGCTGGCGAGCAGTTCCCTGGCCCATGCGCGAGCCTCGTCCAGCAGGCTCTCGGCGCGGCCGGCCAGGCGTTCGAGCAAGCCTTGCGCCAATGCTTGCCGGGCATCGATCGGTTGGCCGCTGGCGATCATCTCCAGCGCCTGTGCCGCGCCAATCAGGCGGGGCAAGCGCTGGGTGCCGCCGGCGCCAGGGATCAGCCCCAGTTTGACTTCCGGCAGGCCAAAACGGGCATTGGGTTCGCCGATGCGGTAGCCGCAGGCAAGGGCCAGTTCCAGGCCGCCGCCCAGGGCCACGCCGGAGATCGCGGCAATCAGCGGCTTGTCCAGTTGCTCCAGGCGCTGGAGTATGGCGGGCAGGTGCGGGCTGGCGAACGCCGCCGAATGGCCGAACTCGTTGATGTCGGCACCGGCACTGAAGGGCAAGCCGTGACCGTGCACGATGATGGCGTGCACGGCCGGGTCGGCGGCCGCCTGCTCGAAGGCTTGCAGCAGCTCGGCACGCATGGCCTGGCCGAGTGCATTGACCGGCGCGTGAGACAGGCCGATCAGGGCCACTTGATGGTCGACTTGATAGTGGATCAGGGCACTCATGGAGCGTCTCCTTGCAGTCGTTGAAATGTGTGTGGGAATGGCTTCAGAACCAGCGGTCCTGCATGTCGAGGCAGAGGCGATTACCCGCGCTCAACAGGCGCGCACAGGCCTCGAGCGGCGCCAGCTCCCAGTCCATGAAGTAGCGGGCAGCCTGTAATTTGCCCTGATAGAAGTGGGCTTCGCTGTTGTCCGCGCTCAGCCCCGGCTGGTTCAGTGCGCGACTGGCGAGCAGCGCCTGGCGTAGCCATAGCCAGCCCACCAGCACCCGTCCGAACAGGTCAAGGTAGGCGGTGGCATTGGCAAGGCCGGCGGTGGCATCGGCAGCGACCTGGGCCTGCAGGTCAGCGGTGACCCGTTCAAGGATGCCCAGGGCCTCCTGCAGCGCCCCGGCCAGTGGTGCACAGGCGGCATCGTCGCGGGCCTCGACCAGGCTGTTGCGCACGACGGCGAGAAACAGTTGATAGCCTTCACCTCCCTTTGGACCCAGTTTGCGTCCCAGCAGGTCCAGGCCCTGGATGCCTTCGGTGCCTTCATGAATGGGGTTGAGCCGATTGTCGCGGTAGTTCTGCTCCAATGGGTATTCACGGGTGTAGCCCGCGCCCCCCAGGACTTGAATGCCAATGTCGCTGGCAATCACGCCGTAGCGCGACGGCCAGGACTTGACCATGGGGGTGAGCAGGTCGAGCAATTCAGCGGCGTCGTGGCGTGCTTGCGGGGTCGCGGCGCTGTGGGCATCTTCAACCAGCGAGCTGGCATACAGGCACAGGGCCAGGCTGCCCTCGGCATAGACTTTTTGTTGCAGCAGCATGCGGCGTACATCGGCGTGCTCGATGATCCGCACCTGCGGTGCCAGCGGATTTTTGCTGTCCGGCAAGCGACCTTGCGGGCGTTCGCGGGCGTAATCCAGTGCATGCAGATAGCTTTGAACGGCCAGGCTGGCCGCGCCCAGGCCGACACCGATGCGCGCCTCGTTCATCATCTGGAACATATAGCCCAGGCCTTTGTGAGCCTCGCCCAGCAGATAGCCGACGGCACCCCCTTGCTCGCCGAAATTGAGCACCGTGGAGGTGGTGTTGCGGTAGCCCATTTTGTGCAGCAGGCCCGCCAGCGCCACGTCGTTGCGTGGGCCGATGCCCTGATCTTCATTGACCAGGAACTTGGGCACCAGGAACAGCGAAATACCCTTGACCCCAGGCGGTGCACCTTCAATACGGGCCAGCACCAGGTGCACGATATTTTCAGTCAGTTCGTGGTCCCCCCCGGAGATGAACATCTTCTGGCCGAATACCCGGTAACTGCCATCGGCTGCGGGTCGCGCCACGGTGCTCAGGTCACCCAGTGCCGAGCCCTGGCCTGGCTCGGTGAGTGCCATGGTGCCGCTGAAGCGGCCATCAAGCATGGGTGGCAAGAAGCGCTCACGCAGCTCATGACTGGCGAAATTGCTCACCAGGTTGGCCGCGCCAATGGTCAGGAACGAATAGGCGACAGTCGAGATGTTGGCGGCATTGAAATAGGCCATGCATGCCCGTAACAGCACTTCTGGCAACTGCAGGCCGCCATCCGCGAAATCGTGGTGAGCGGCGAGGAAACCCGCCTCGGCAAACGCGTTCCAGGCCACCTTGGTTTCGGCAATCACCTGCACTCGCTGGCCGTCGAAGGTCGGTTCCTGGCTGTCGCCCTTGTGGTTGTGCGGGGCGAAATACTGCGCTGCCACTTGGCGTGCGGTGTTCAGGGTCGCGGCAAACACGTTGCGATCATGATCGGCGTAACGAGGGCGCTGCAACAGCGCCTCGGTGTCGAGCAGTTCGTACAGCAGAAAGCTCAGGTCGCGTTCATTGAGTAACAGGTCAGTCATGGCGGCTCTCGACGAATGCAGGAAGACGTGCCATGGACGAGGGATCCATCAGGCAGCGCATGGCTCGACTTTTTAGCAGGCGTCGATGTTCCGCGCGTCCTACCTGAGGTGGATTTAGGGGTGGAGCCGCTTTGATGAGGGTGGAGGCGCGAACCTCAGTCGATCAATTTCAAGGTGCGTGCCGCTTGCAAGGCACTGTCGCGGTCGCTGGCATCCAGCTTGCGGAACAGGTTGTTGATATGGGTCTTGACCGTGCTGAGGCTGATATACAGGCCTTCGGCGATCTGCGGGTTGCCCTGGCCCCGGGCCACTCGGCGCAGCACGTCCTGCTCGCGGCGGGTCAAGGGCTCCAGTAACCCGGGCGTTTCAGCGGCCCCGGGGATGGACGGGGGGCGCGGCAGGAAGATCAACTGTTCGCGCGACGGCAGGGGTTGTTGCAGTTCAAGCTGGCGCCGGGTAGCGGGGTTGAGCAGTTGCTTGAACAGCTCGCCAAATGGGCGACCTTCGTGCTGCAGCAATTGACCGAAGCCATGGCGGGCTGCCAATTGCATCGCCTGTTCGAGCACGGCGAGGGTGGCGCTGCGTTCGTCGTGATCTTCATGCAGGGTGGCCTGGAGCAGATACAGGTCAACCTGCAGTTGCTGATTGTCCTCCGCCCGCGCTTGCTCCTGCAGGTTGCCGACAATGCTCTGGGCGGCCTGGTGCTGGCCCAGATAACGCTGGACCCAGGCATACGCCAGCCACTCTTCGGGTTGCAGCTCATGGCCATAGCGCCGCTGGCACCAATGCCAGTCCTTGAGCCATTGGGCGATGAAGGCTTGATCGTCCTCGCGCACTGCAAGCCGGGCGCGACAGGCGTTGGCCTGGCGATACAGGGCATACAGTTTGAACTCGCGAGCGAGTCGCCGGACTTCATCCCAGCGCTCGCGGGCCTGGGGCAGGTTGCCTTGCGCCGCCAAGGTGCACGCCTGGTAGTGCAGGACCCATGGCAAGCCCGCGCTATGCGGAAAATGCAAGGCGATGACCTCCGCCTGGTTGAGGCATTGGGCTGCCTGTTCCAGGCGATTTTGTTGCAGCAGGACCAACCCCAGCCCCAGATGCCGGTACAGGTCATAAAAGCTGCGGGGTATGTTCGCGGGCAGCGGCTGGTCGAGTGCGAGGAAGCGCTTGCGGGCCAGTTCGGGCGTACCTTGGGCCAATTCGATCTGGCCGAGCAGCATCTGCACGCTGTTGGTGTAGCCGCTGAGCGCCAGCGTTTGCAGTTCCGTCAAGGCGCGCTGCGCGTCCTGTCGGGCCGCCTGCAATTGTCCCAGGGCAAACAGGCCACTGGCGCGATTGAACAGCAGCACCGCGGTAGCCGCGTTGGTTTGCGGATACTGCGCCAGCGCCTTGTCGACAATGTCCAGGCCGTGGCTGAAGTTGCCCCCCAGAAAGGCCAGGCGACTGCGCAGGAAAGCCAGGGTCTGGTGCACACGCTCCGGGTGCTTTTCAGGGATCACCTGGCGGTGCAATAAACGCTGCAGTTGCGCCATGCAGACGCTCGCACGGCCAATGTCGTTGGTGACGATGAGCGTACTGGCTTCGGTGATTGCCAGGGTGAAATGATCGATCCCGATCTCGCCCGGCACATCGGCGAGGCAGTCGACGATGGACTTGACCCGGCCTTCGCGCAACAGGTCGAAACTGTGGTGCTCGATCACCGCGAGCAGGCGGTTGAACTCTCTGGCGCGCCCTAATTGATAAACCGTTTCGGCATAGCAGCATTGTTCCTGCAGCCAGTCCGCGGCCATCCGGTGCAGGCGCAAAAGTTGTGGCTGATCTCGGCGGCGCAGGCGCTGATACAGGGTGCGCCGCAGCATTGGGTGATAGCTGTAGGGCAAGCGTTCGCCACAGCGTTGCTGGATAAACACGTCCTGGCTCTGCAATTGTTGAATCAACCGAGGTGCGTTGCTCTGCCCACTCAGTTTGACGGCCAGTTCGCCGTCGAAGGTGTTGACGACCGAAGTGCGCTCGAGAAAGGACAGGAGCTCATTGGGCAGGTGCCGCAGCACTTCTTCCTGCAGAAACCGGGCGGTGTAGTCGACACTTGCGAGAGCCGTCACGCCTGTTTCCGCAGACTCGTGGGTGATCGGGTGCGCATGTTGATCATGGTTGCCAAGGCCGAACAGAATGCCGCTGATCCAGCCTTCGCTGGCAGCCAACAGGTGGTAGCCGCTGTCACTGCTCAGCGCCACACCGCGTGCGGTGGCCAGTTCCCGGACCTCCATGCTGTCGAGTACCAGGCTCTGCGCGTCCAGTATCTGCAGCCGATCGTCCCGCCGCAGATGAGTGAGACGCAGGGCCGGCGTACCTTCGCAGGCCGCCATCAGCCGCAGGTGGGGAGGGGCGTACCGCAGCAATTCGTCCAGGTAGCGGCAAGACCCTTTGGCCCTTAACAGATGCAAGTCATCGAAGAACAGCGTGAAGCGTTCATGACGCTGTTCCAGGTCCGTGAGGATCGCGGCCCAGAGTGACGGCTCATCACGGGTGCTCAGCGAACGCTCGGGCAAGGGCAGCCGCAGGAGCCTGCTCAGGTGCGCGAGAAAACTCAGCGGCTGGTTGTCGCTGGCATCACAGCGGTACCAGGCCCAGGGCTCGCCCAGGCTGGCGGCATACTGGGCAAGCAGGGTGCTCTTGCCATAACCGAGGGGGGTGGCGATCAGGGTCAGCAGGCAACCTCGTTCGGCGGATGCCTGCAGGCGTTGCAGCAACTGCGGTCGCACAATTGCGCGGGAGGGTAAGGGCGCCGAGCGCAATTTGCTCGGTTGGATCGAGGGTTGGTTCAGCGCCATTGTGTATTTCCCACACTCTGCTATCGGACGACTTTATTGTGCTGTGCCTGCAAATAGCAACCGCCCGGTGAGCGCGCCCTGTGTCGAGCCAGGCTTGCGTCAGCGCAGCAGCGACGCCGTTGCTATTGCAGTCGCCGCCAAAGCGTAGATCGACTGATGCCCAGTCGAGTCGCCGTTTGCGCCAAGTTGCCGTCGCAGGCTTTGAGCATTTGCTGTACGTACTGCTTTTCTTTTTCCTTGGCGACGCTTTTCAAATCGGTGATTGCCGCTGCTGCCGGGTCCGGAGCCTGGGGCAAGGTCTGACGGTTCAGCAACTCGGGGATCACCAGGGCGAGGCCCAGGTCATCGATCGCTGTGCCTTGCAACAGATCCTGGGCCGAGAGGGTGGCGCGTTCGATGATGTTTTCCAGTTCGCGGATGTTGCCGGGCCAGTGATACGTCATGAGGTTGGGCAGCAGTGCGTCCAGCAGTCGCGCTTGCAATGGCGAAGGAGGATTGTCGCCGTTCAGGCGATGCACAATGTCGCGAGCAATGAGGGCGATGTCTTCACTGCGCTCCCGTAGCGGCACCGTCTGCAGGCGCAGGATGTTCAGGCGATAGTAGAGGTCGCTGCGAAATCCCCCGGCGTCGATGGCTTGAGAGAGGTCCTGATGGGTGGCAGCGATGATGCGGATGTCGATGCTGATCGGTTCTGTCGCGCCAAGGCGCAGGACTTCGCGCTCTTGCAGAACGCGCAGCAGGCGGGTCTGCAGTGAGACCGGCATGTCGCCGATTTCATCAAGGAACAGCGTGCCGCGGTGGGCGGCTTCGAGCAGGCCGGGTTTACCGCCTTTGCGCGAGCCGCTGAAGGCGCCTTCCTGGTAGCCGAACAGTTCGCTTTCCAGCAGCGATTCGGGGAAAGCCGCGCAATTGATCGCGACGAACGGGCCACGCTGGCGGCTGCTGATATTGTGGATGCCTTGCGCCAGCAACTCCTTGCCGGTGCCACTTTCGCCAGTGATCAGCACGGTAGAGGCGGTCGCCGCGTAGCGCTCGGCCAGCTTCAGCATCTGTCGGGTGGCCTGGCTATTGCCGCTGATTTGCTCAAGGCGGTATTTGGCCGAGAATCCGCCAGGACGGTGGGTGGAACGAATGCGCTGGTCGGCGCGTTGTACCGCCGAGGTGTCCTGGCAAGTCAGCACCAGGCCTGTGCGTTGGCCGTCTTCCAGGATCGGCAGGATATTGCTGACGACCATGTGCTGGCCCAGGCGGATCACGGTGTTTTCTTCGCCGACGCCGCCGCGCAGCACCTCGTCCAACGCCAGTTCCGGGCAGAGTTCCTGCAGGGGGCGGCCCAGCATCCGGCTTGCCGGCATCCCCAATAGCGCTTCCAGCGCAGGGTTCAGCGATTGCACGATGCCCAGGTTGTCCACGGCGGCAACGCCTGTCGGAATGTGCTGCAGCACCCCGTCCAGATGCCGGCGTTTAGCGATCTCGATGCGCTGGCTGTGCAGGATTCCCAGCGCCTCTTCCAGCGCTTTGCGCACGGTGTCCTGGCTCAAGGAAAGCACCCCGTGCAGGCCGGCCCGTTCCGCCAGTTCGACCACGGTCGATGAGCCAATCACTGTCTGGCAGCCAAGGGTGCGAGCGCGCTCGACCGCCTGCCGGGCTTCTTCGAGCGTGATGTAACACGCCTGGTGGATCTGCACCGTGAACAGCGCCGCCATCGAGTCGAGGTCGGCGTTGATCCGCGCGTAACTGAGGACTGCGATGTGCGGGGAGCGCAGTCGCGCTTGTTCCAGGGCTCGCAGCAGATCGGCACCCCCCACCCGCATCGACAGGACGGGGCGAGTCAGGTGTCTGCGCAAGTAGGCAGCGGTAGCGCCTGCGCAGACGAACACTTCAACCTCGTTGTTTTTTTCCAGCTCGCGAGCCAGTGGCAGGGCCTCCTCGACGGTGGTGTCCAGCACCCGGATGCTGGTTTCGGCCGAGTACTCAGGCAGCACGCTGTTCACCACCCGAGCCAGATGGCTCAGTTGCAGTGGGTGCTCCAGGTGGCTGATCAGGACGATGATCCGGGGGTGGCGGGGTTGCATGGCCAGTGAGCTCTTTCTGCTGTTTCAAGTAGGTGTCATATATGACTGGAGTTGTTTCCAGATTGCAACGTCGAGGGCTCATGCAACGTCCTGCCAGCAGCGGGCTGGATGGCTGGAGCGCCCGTGTTGCCGAGGGTTGAACCCTCTATCGCCACGGGATGAAAGAACTGGCCCGGCAATTGCTCAAGCGAAGCTGCCATCTTTAATTCCTACATAAATCCAACAAGTCAGGTGCGGCGATTCATGAGAGGTCCGAACGAAGCAGCGGTGACAGTGCCGCAGCCCGAAGAACAGCTGAAACAAACCCGGCTTGAAACCTTCCTTTGCGTCCAGGCTGGCGCGCAACGGGTCACCCTTGAACAGCAGCAGCGCCTGTCTGGCGGCGCTATCCAGGAGAACTGGTTGCTGGACGTGAGCGTGGAGGGCGGCCCGTATGCGGGTCGCCAGCGCTGGGTCCTGCGCAGCGACGCGCAGTCGGCGGTACAGGAGAGCCTTAGCCGCGCGCAGGAATTCGCGGTGCTGAGCTCGGTCCACCGTGCTGGCGTCAAGGTGCCGCAGCCACTCTGGCTGTGCGAAGACGCCTCGGTGCATGGGCGGGCATTTTTCATCATGGCGTGGGTGTCCGGCATCGCCGCCGGTCACCGGCTCACCAGCCAGTTGGGCGCTGAAGGCGATCCACAGTTGGCGGCTGACCTGGGCGCCAACCTGGCGCGCATCCATCGCATCTTGCCTGCCCAGGCCCGACTGGATTTCCTTGGCGACCCGCAACAGGTATCGGTGCAGGCTTCGATTGACTCCCACCGCGTGGTGATCGACCGCCTTGAGGTGTTTCAGCCCGTGCTGGAGTGGGGGCTGCGCTGGTGTGAAGCAAACGCGCCGAAAACTTCTGCCCCGTGTTTGCTCCATGGTGATTTCCGCACCGGCAACTACCTGGCCGAGTCCAGCACGCTGCAAGCGGTCCTGGACTGGGAATTCACCGGTTGGGGCGATCCGCGTGAAGACATCGGCTGGTTCACCGCCCGTTGCTGGCGGTTCTCCCGACCTGATCTGGAGGCCGGCGGCATCGGTACGCTGGAACACTTCATGCGTGGTTACAGCGAGGTTTCCCCGCTCAGTCTCGAGCGCGACGAGTTGGTGTTCTGGCAGGTCATGGCCACGTTGCGTTGGGCGGTCATCGCCCTGCAACAAGCCCAGCGGCACTTGTCCGGTGAGGAGCCCTCGCTGGAACTGGCGCTGACGGGAAGGCTGATCCCCGAACTGGAGTTGGACATATTGCGTTTGACTGGAGGCTTGCGCCGATGAACATCCGTCCCGATGCGAGTGAGCTGCTGGCGATTGCCCGCCAGACCCTGCTCAGCGAGTTACTGCCGCAGCTACCGGACAGCTTGCGCTACAAGGCGCTGATGGTCGCCAATGCCATGGCGATTGCCGGGCGCGAGTGCCGTGACGGCGAGTGTGCGGATGCCGTCGAGGCTCAGCTGCTTGCGGCACTGCTGGACGATAGCGAGGCGTCACTGACGGATGCCCGTCAGGCCCTTTGCCAGGCTATCCGCCAGGGCCGTTTCGATGAGCCCGGGCCTGATCAGGATCGCCTGTTCCCGGCGCTCTCGGCGATCACCCGGGCGCGGCTGTCCATCAGCAATCCGAAGGCGCTCGGCCAATGAATACCCAGCCGGTCTATCGTCGTCGTTGCTACCTGGTACGCCATGGTCATGTGGATTACTTTTCGCCCGCCGGCCAGCCGTTGGATCCGCGCAACGTGCCGCTCTCTGCCCTGGGAGAAGATCAGGTACGCCAGCTGGCGCAGGTGCTGGCGTCAGTCAGTTTCGACCGTGCGCTGTGCTCCGACTACCCGCGAGCCCGGCAGACCGCTGAAGTGTTGCTGGGTGATCAGCCGATTGAGCTCCAGGCATGCGCGCAGCTACGGGAAGTGCGTGCCGGCCGCCTGCGCGAGATTGCGCCTGAACAGGTGCAACGGCAGGTCAGCTACGCCTTTGACAGTTTCGCCGAGCCTGACGGCAGATTTATCGGCGGCGAGCGCTGGAGCGATTTCGACAGCCGCATCATGGCCCGCTTCGAGGAGGTCCTGGCCGAGCCCGACTGGCAGAGCCTGCTGCTGGTCAGTCATGACGCCGTCAATCGCCTGCTGCTGGGCTGGGCCCTGGGTGGCGCGCGCGGTTGCGCCGCGGGCCTGGAGCAGGACAACGCCTGTCTGAACATCATCGATATCGACATGCAGGCCGGCCGCATCCTGCGCCGCTACGTCCGTGTCGTGAACCTGACGCCTTACGACCTCCCCAAGGCAGGCCAGCGCCAAACCGTGATGGAGCGCATCCACGCGCAACTCGCGCCTCTTACCGAGCAACGACCCTAGTCGAATAGCACCAAGGACCCTCATGAACTTCACGATCCCCCAAGAATTGCAGGACCTGCGCGACAAGACTCGCGCGTTTATCGCCGAGCAGGTGATCCCCATGGAAAACGATCCTCGGCTCACGTCTCACGGCCCCAGCGAAGACTTGCGTCAAGAGCTGCTGGCCAAAGCCCGTCAGGCCGGTCTGCTGTGCCCGCATGCCAGTCGCGAAATGGGCGGTGCAGGCTTGAGCCACTTCGCCAAAGCGATCGTCTTCGAGGAGGCCGGCTATTCACCATTAGGCCCCATTGCGCTGAATATCCATGCGCCGGACGAAGGCAACATTCACCTGATGGACGAGGTGGCCACGCCGGCCCAGAAAGATCGCTGGCTGCGGCCTTTGGTCAGTGGGCAGATTCGTTCCTGCTTTGCCATGACCGAGCCTGCGCCTGGCGCCGGCTCCGATCCGTCGATGATGAAGACCGTCGCCGTGCGTGACGGCGACCACTACGTCATCAATGGTCGGAAGTGGCTGATTACCGGGGCCGACGGTGCCGGGTTCGCGATCATCATGGCGCGCATGGAAGACGACTCCGCGACCATGTTCCTGGCTGATATGAACACACCCGGGATCATCCACGAACGGCAACTCAAGACCCTGGACAGCTGCTTTGCAGGCGGCCATTCAATCCTGCGTTTTGAAAATGTGCGGATTGCGGCCACCGATGTGCTGGGCGAAGTCGGCAAGGGCTTCCGCTACGCGCAAGTGCGCCTGGCGCCCGCGCGGCTGACCCACTGCATGCGTTGGCTGGGCGCTGCCCGCCGGGCCCACGATATCGCCTGCGACTACGCGCGAACCCGCGATTCGTTCGGCAAAACCCTGGGTGAACACCAGGGCGTCGGCTTCATGCTGGCGGACAACCAGATGGCGCTGCACAGCACGCGCCTGGCCATTTGGCATTGCGCCTGGGTGCTGGACGAAGGCGGTCGGGGCAATGTCGAGTCGAGTATGACCAAGGTGCTGAGCGCCGAAGCCCTGTGGCATGTGGTCGATCGCTGCGTGCAGATTCTGGGTGGCCGCGGTGTGACGGGGGAAACCGTTGTCGAGCGGATCTTCCGCGACATCCGTCCATTCCGTATCTACGACGGCCCGAGCGAGGTGCATCGCATGAGCCTGGCGAAAAAGATCCTCGACGGCCACAAGGACTTTGCCTGAGCCCTGCCGTTACTCGCTTGCGACGCCAGTCGCGCCGTGACCGGCAGCGAGATAGCGGTGGATGCAGGGCACTTGTGCAGCACGTTATAGATGAATTTTTGATGAGGGCCACGAGCCCTTATCTGATCGGACTGGACGTTTAAACCAACATGAACCCACTGCACAACAAAGTCGCCGTGATTACCGGTGCCGCCAGCGGCTTCGGTCGTGAACTGGCAATTGCCTGTGCCAACGAAGGCATGCGCCTTGCGTTGACCGACATCGATGAGAAAAACCTGCAGGGCACGGCTGACTTGCTGCCATCGGACACGCACGTGCTGACGATGAAATGTGATGTCGCCCAGGCCGAACAGGTCGAGCAGCTGGCGGTGGCGACCTACGCGCGCTTCGGCGCCGCGCACCTGCTGTTCAACAATGCCGGCGTTCTGGTCGGCGGCCCGCTGTGGACCACGACTGCGCAGGACTGGGCGTGGATGATCGGCATCAACGTGATGGGCGTGGCGCATGGTATCCGCAGTTTTGTGCCGCGGATGCTGGCGCAAAAGGATCAATGCCACATCGTCAATACCGCGTCGGTCGCCGGCCTGCTGTCGGTGCCTGGCAACGGGATCTATTGCGCGACCAAGCATGCGGTGGTGACGATGTCTGAATGCCTGCAGCTGGAATTGCAGGAGGAAAACGCCTCGATCGGCGTGTCGGTGCTGTGCCCGGCCTTTGTACCGACGGGCATCGCCGATGCCGGGCGAAACCGTCCGGCCGAATTGGCTGACACCAATCCACTCAAGGAGAAGTACGAAGCACAGGTGCGCAAGGCGACGCAGGCCGGGAGGCTCAGCGCGGCCGACATCGCGCGCATTACGCTTGATGCAGTGAAGCAAAACCGCTTCTACATTCTGCCTCATCAAAAGATCAAGAGCCTGATCGAGATGCGCATGGGCGACATCCTCGACGAGCGCAGTCCGACCCAAACCCCACGCTGAAGCATCGCTTCCCGGGCTGCCGCTTGCGGTGAGGTCCGGGATCGCGAAGTTTACTCGAGCCCAGAGACGCGACGTGGCTTTGACGTGAGCAGCGCGCGATTGGAAACTCATTTTAAAGCCAATAAAAGTAGATGTTTTGTCGAAAAAAATAGCATTTTTCGGCGGTAAATTTCGCGTAAAAATTTATTTGAATCCTCGCTTGGAATAGCTTTTTTCTGCGCTCCTGTTTTTGACCAGGAAACACTTTTTTCATCTAAAAATCGATTTAGATTATGTAAGCCATTGATTAATAAAAATAAAGTATCTCTCTGGCTGGTTTTTAGATGCTTGCAAAATTGTTACCGAGATGTGCGTCAGTGGTGCAATCCTTCAAAAAATGTACCGAAAATACACACTATTTTATTTGTGAAAATTCAATTGACAATTCACGTAATTATTACGATTTTAGATTAAGCATTCGACAAGCCCTGACGGTCGGACTCATCGGTAAAAACGCACTGCGCGACGGATAAAAATCGGTGAAAGGCATGACGATCGTCGTCGAGGAATTGGCATTGGGACGCCGGGCCCGGTTGGAGCAATCAGCCCATAAAATCGTCCATTTATTAAGGATGTACGTCATGTACAGTTGCCCGCGTCAACGTTCTACTAATGCGAACCTCGTTTGCCGGGCTCTGCGCCTGGGCTTGCTCGGCCTGGGGCTTGGCGCGATTGCGCAGCAAGGCTTCGCCGCTGAAGTGAAGATCAAGCGCGACCATTACGGCGTCCCGCATATCTACGCCCAGGATCTACGTGGGCTGTATTACGGTTATGGCTATGCGGTTGCCCAGGACCGTTTGTATCAGATGGAAATGGCCCGTCGCTCCAGCAATGGCACGGTTGCCCAGGTGCTGGGCAAGGGCTATCTGGAGGCCGACAAGGCCACTCGCTCAAATTTCGATCCCGCCAGTATTCGCGCGCAATTGCAGGCCTTGCCTGCCGATGACCGACAGATTTTTGAAGGCTATGCGGCGGGTTTCAATGCCCGCATCAAGGAAGTCCTGGCCGACAAGTCGCGCTTGCTGCCGATAGAGTTTGTCGAGGAAGGTTTCGAACCCGCACCCTGGAGTGCTGAAGATGTCGCCAATATCTGGGTTGGGCTGATCCTTAACCGATTTTTTGCCGGTACCCAGGAAGTCGCCAACCTGCAATTGCTGGAGCGACTCAAAGCATCGCGTGGTGATCTGATTGGGCAACAACTGTATGACCAGATGCGTTGGCTTGAGGACCCGAAAGCACCGACAACTTCGGCAAAGGCCGCCGGACCGCTGCGAAACTACAATGCGGTGCAAAACCTGCGACCCTTGTCGGTCGCCGCGGCACAGGATTGGCGTAGCCTGCAGGTCGCCCGTTTAGGTGAAGCAGCGGCGGATGCCATGCCTACCGCCAGCAACGCCTGGGTCGTTGCCCCGGCGAAAAGCCAGGACGGTCGTACAGTGCTGTTCAACGGTCCACAGCAGGGGTGGTTCAACCCCAGTATCACCTACAGCGTTGGTTTGCACGGGGCCGGTTATGACTTTACCGGCAGTACCCCGGTGGCCCTGCCGGCCATTCTGTTCGGCAGTAACGGCCATATCGCCTGGGGATCGACTGTCGGGTCCCTGGACACCAACGACGTCTATCAAGAGCAACTCAACCCGCAGAATCGTTTTGAGTATCGCCACGACGGCCATTACACGCCGATGCACAAGCGAATCGAGACCATAGCGGTGAAGGGCGAGGCGCCCTACACGCTTGAGGTGTACTCGACCGTCCATGGTTTTGTCAGTACCTGGGACGTACCCAATCAAACGGCTTACAGCCAGAAGCGCAGCTGGGAAGGGCGTGAAATCGAAAGCCTGCTGGGGTGGGCCAACCTGGCCAAGGCCCGCAGCTGGGATGAGTTTCTGCTTCAGGCCGAGCGGGTCAGCGTCTCCATCAACTGGTTCTATGCGGACGCCCAGGGCAATATCGGGCACGTGGCGGTGGGCAAGCAACCACAACGCCCGGACAACCAGCCGGTACAGTTTCCGGCATCGGGTGATGGCAGCATGGAGTGGCAAGGTTTCCTGCCCTTTGACGCCAACCCGCGCAGCTACAATCCGGACCAGGGGTATCTGGTCAGCTGGAACAACCAACCCGCACCGGGCCTACGCGCCGACGGTGCCAACTACTCCCATGTCGATCGGGTCAACGAGTTGATCGAGCCTTTGCAGGCCAAGGCAAAACTCAGCCTGGACGACATCTGGAATGTGGATCGCCGTGGCGCATTTGCTGACCTCAACGCGCGCTATTTTGTGCCTGCGATCGTCGCGGCCACCCGCAGCCTGCCGGGTTCCGATCTAGCGCGCCAAGCCGCCGATATCCTGCAACAGTGGAATCTTCAAGGCCGTGACGATCAGGGCAAGGGCGTCTATGACAGCCCGGCGGTGCCGATCATGCGGGCGTGGTTGCCGGCCATGTACAGTCGGGTATTGCAAGATGATCTGCCGGCAGAGATCTTTCAAACCTATGCCCAGGCCGGTTACCCGGACCAGTACAGCGGTGCCTCGCCACAGCCAGGGAAAGCCTCGAAGTTGTTGTGGAATGCGCTGCAGGGCAAGCAAGCCAGCGTTCCCCAGCGGTATGACCTCTTTAATGGAGAGTCGCCTGATGCGGTGGTCCTGGAAGTCCTGCGCTCCACGATCAAATCCTTGCAAGCCACCCAGGGCATAGACCTGCAAGCCTGGCGCACACCGGTGACCAGCATGCGTTTCGCTGCAGTCAACTCGATTGGTGTGCCTTGGGCTTCGAAAGACCGACAACCCACCCTTGCACCGTTCATGAACCGTGGCAGCGAAACCTTCAGGGTCAGCCTGGGTCGCGACGGGGTGAGCATGTGCTCTGCGGCGCCTCCGGGTCAGAGCGGTTTTGTCGCGGCCAATGGAGAGGCGGACAAGCATGTGGCGGATCAGTTGGCGCTTTATCGTGAGCATGGCTGCAAGCAGGATTGGCTGAGCGAGGAGCAGGTCGAGGCAAATCTTGAGTCGAGCATGACGTTGCATTACTGATGGCTGATTTGGGCTAGGACGAAAAAGCCCGGCGCTTGGCCGGGCTTTAGATTTTCAACTGCTCAAACTTTCCAGGCGCGGTAAATCGCCAAGCAACCCTAAAGGCAGCGCCGCCACTTATCAGCTCTGATTGTTGAATTATTGAGGGCCACCATTTCACGAGGTTCTGCGCCTTGCTCCAATACGGCTCCTGACCCCATTGTTTTGCTAGGCAAAAAATGGGCAAGCCGCAGTCGCGAAAAGCCTTTCGCTCCGCGTCGCCTTTGGTGAATTTGTCTTGCGACACGACAGTCCATCGCCCGTCGGCTTTCAACTCTGAAATCCAATCGATATCGCTGGCGTTTTGCTTGAACTTATCCCGAAGGGCTACCACTTGGTGCCCTTCTGGTTTGCATAGCTCATGAAGGGCTCGTGCTATCGCGGGTGGGAGATTGTTATCAATCAGAAAATTCAAGCAGCAATCCTATGCTCAAAGGTCACTGCCGCATCCACTGCGGCAGCCGGAATTTCAAAAATCATTGAGACGCGTTTTGCATCCTGCCCTTCGGCCAGATATGCATGGTAAATCGCCGCGGTGTCGACGCCAGTGGAAGATAAGACAGGCTTGCCAAAATTGCGATTTGGGTCCAGCACGATTGCCTTGCTTCGCTTGACTGGATACCAGCGCTGCGCCATTCCCTCACCTGTGTAATCGATCCCCTCATAAAGTGAGGGACCGATTACCTGCCTGAAAGCATATTGTCGCTTTGCGAGGTCGAGAATTGCTTCATCGCCAGTTTCGTCAAAGACTGTCGCAAAGATACTCCTGCCATCGGTTTGGAAGCGCTTGCAGGTGAAAGGGTAGCTCTGATCAAAAATCTCTCTGGCCTGCCTGGAGGCCGAGCGGATTGCCTGAAGGCTTACGCCGTGCCTTCGAAAGGCATGCACGAACCTGATCTCCAGGAGATCATGGAAACCCAACAGTTTTTCCTCTGAAAATTCTAGCTCCGGCATCCAAAGCCCGGAATGCTGAATGCCCTCGGATTTGTAGCCAAACATCCATCTACGGATATCTTTCGCCGGTATGCCCGTGTATATGGCTGCCTCTGCCGGCGTATAGATCCCCACCCCAATGAGGCGGCTTGCGGCGTCTACTTTTTTCATGCTCCCTCCTTGGTCCGTGGGCTTGCCAAAAAATCCATTTTGGAGATGAATGAGATTTCGTTCAACAAATCTTAGACGGAGTGTATCTGGAAAGGTTACTTTTCGGCCGACATTTCCACTTCGAGAGCGCCGCCGCGTGCACCTCAAGCAATGTCGTCAGGGGTCCAGGCCGCTCAATCAGGTATGAACCCATGGAAAGAGGCAAAACTCTCAACCGGTTCACGTGATGTTTCAAGGCTGTTTTCCGGTGCATCACGATCCTCGTGGCCGAGCGCGATGCCGCAGACCAGAATGTCATTGTCTGCGAGGGGCAAGTGCGCGCGTATGACCTGGTGATACCACGCGAATGCCGCCTGGGCGCAGGTATGCAAGCCCTGGCCTCTGGCGGCGAGCAGAATGTTCTGGATGAACATGCCTAAATCCATATAGCTCCCCGTGTTGAGTCGGCGGTCAAGGCTGATCAGCAGACCGACCGGGGCATCGAAGAACTGATAGTTGCGCAGCATTTGCCGGTCACGTGCTGCGGGATCATCGCGCTTGATCCCGAGCTTTTCGTACAGGCTGAAACCCACTTCGCGGCGGCGTTGCTGATAGGGTTCAAACCATTCAGTGGGGTAGTACTCATATTCGGCGGCATGCTGCCCGGCTTCGTCGGTTGCTGATGCGATGATGTCGTTGCACAGGTTCTGCTTTGCCTGACCGGTCAATACGTGGACATGCCAAGGCTGTACATTGTTGCCGCTGGGGGCTCGTGAGGCGACCTTCAGGATATGTTCGATCACTGATTTCGGGACGTTCCACGGCATGAAGCTTCGAACGGATTTACGCGAGCGGATCGCAGCATCTATATGCATTTCAGGAGTCTCCTAGGCGGTTTTTCAGCGAAATGTGGGCGAGGATCACTTACCAGAATTTAAAGGTGTAGCCGACGATAATACGGTTCTCATCGATGTCTGTGGTGCGGCTTCCGCGGTAGGCGACGTTGCGCAACCGCAGGTTGATGTTTTTCAGCGGTCCGCTCTGGACCACATAGGCGATATCGACATTGCGTTCCCATTCCTTGGCGTTGGTACCTGCGATTTCAAAGTTGTCGCCTGACACATAGCGCGTCATGAACGTCAGCCCGGGCAATCCGACCGTCGCTAGATCGTAGTCGTAACGCAGCTGCCAGGAGTCTTCCCGGGCACGCAAGAAATGATGGTAGGTGACGGTGTTGAATGCCCATGGGTCGGTGCCGCCGCCGATGAAGGGCATGCCGGTGTCGCCGCTCTGGTTCTGGTAGCTGGCGCCGAGGGCGTGACCTTTATAGGACAGGGTCAACATCGTTCCCAGGTTGCGGTTGTCGACGTTGGTGCGACCCTCATGTTCACTCTGGAAATAACGGACTTCCGACCTCAGGTTCAATCCCTCGGCCAATGGCTGGGTGTGAATGAGATTGCCGTAGTGCTGGCTGTAGTTGTCCTGTAACTCGGCGAAGAAGTAGGTGGTGGTCAGGTTCGGCAGCAGCGCGTAAGTAGCGCCCGCATAGTTGAAACGGTCAGACGCGACGCCCCCGCTGGAACCATCGGCAAACATGCTCATGTCTTCGTAGTTGGTCGAGTTGCGCAGGCGGGTGGCGCGAAACTGGCCGCCGGTCAGGGTGAGCTTGTCGATGTCACTGGAGACGATCTGCGCCCCTTCAAACGTCTGCGGCAGCAAGCGGGTGTCATTGCGAAACGCGATCGGCAGGGTCGGTGCGTGAGTGCCGACAGTCAGCAGGCTCTTGGCCATTTTGACTTTAGCGGTAGGGCCGATAAAACCAAAGCTGTCCGGGACCTCGCCATCTCTCTGCACGGGCAGGGCGCCCGCACCGGTCGTGCCGCGACCGGCATCCAGTTTTACCCCAAGCAGCCCGAGCGCATCCACACCAAAGCCCAGCGAACCCTCGGTGAAGCCCGAGTTGTAGCGCAACATGAAGCCTTGGCCCCATTCTTCAGCCTTGTGATGGGCCGTGTTGGGGTTGTCCCGAAAATCACGGTTGATATAGAAGTTACGGGCTTCAAGCGTCAGGTGGCTATCGTCGTTGAACTCGGCTATGGCCTGTTGAGCGACGATGCTGGTACTGATTGCGAGTGTGATGGACCAGGTTCTTGAGGGGTTATACATGGTTCGACCTCTTGTTTTTATTGTGGTGAACGGCCAGCTATTGGGTTCAAGCGGCGATCTTTTTTTCGGGACGAGTCATCCCGTAAAACGAACCTTGAAATTCGCTTTTTGTTGTCGCTGATCAGTCGCTGAAGGTTATTCAGTTGAGCTCGGCGTAGCCCCTGATTCGGATGTTTCCTTTTTCATTGGTGAGTACAAGTTCACGTAACCGGGTGCCTGTTTGATACAGCCGAGGCTGATCGCCCAGCGCGATGGGCGACAGGAATCGCACGCCAAAACGCCGCAGGCGGGCGGCACTCAATAGTGCGCCGAGCATTCCCATACCCAGCATCCCCTGGGCGAAAACATCTGCATGCCCGGCTCGGCAAGCTATGGCTGGCTCCAGATGCACGGGGTTCGGATCTCCCGAGGCGAGGGCGAAGGTGTTGATTTGCTTCAACCGGCACCACGCCCGTGGGCATGGAGAAAAACCAATCTGCGTCGCGACGCATGGCAGGAAGAGCGGCCTGTCCGGTATGGGCCTAGTCCTCGAGCCTTGCCTGCTGCTCCTCGCCGAATGAAATCCTGGCCAGGTCGTCTTTGAACTTGTTCAGGTAGTGCAGGAAATTGACGGTGTCGTCGAAGCTGAAGCCCTGCAAACCTTGCTGATAAAACTGATAAATCCGATCTTGCAGCGCGTTCCAGTATTCCCGACCCTGTTCGGTCAGCCGGACCAGGCGAGCGCGCCCGTCATCCGGATGAGGCACGCGCAGCACGTGGTTATCCCGCTCCATGCGCTTGAGCACGCCATCCAGGCTTTGCCGGCTGACGAACAGGTACTCCGTCAACTGGTTGAAGGAGATACCCTCCTCGAAACCGGCTCGGGACAGGGCGCCCAGTACCGCCCATTGCACGGTGCTGATGCCCATCTCGTTCTGCACTTGGCGCTGCAATACGTTGCCGGTTTGAAACAGCCGGAAAAATAAAGTGTTCGGTATGCTGCGGTTTTCGTTAGCGTCCATTACATGTCCTCGCTGCCCGGTGGGCGTCGGTAGGCCGATAAGGTCACCTGCCTGCCGGTGCAGACAAGGTGTTATTTGGGGATGTACTCGCGAGCGATGATATTTTTCATGATTTGCGCAGTACCGTCACCGATCTGCAGGCCAAGTACATCACGAAGACGCTGGGCAAATGGCAGATCTTCACCCCAACCGGTGTGGCCATGGGCGAGCAGGCACTGCTTGACCACGTCAAACGCCAACTTGGGTCCCCACCACTTGTTCATCGCCGCTTCGGCGTTGTGCGGTTGTCCAGTATCTTTGAGCCATAGCGCGTAGTAACACTGCAGACGCGCAGCTTGCACGTAGGTCTGGAATTCCGCCAGAGGGTGAGTCAAACCCTGGAATGCCGCCAGTTGCTGCCCGAATGCCTCGCGCTCGGTCAGCCATTTCCAGGTCTCATCCAGCGATTGCTGGGCTATCGCCAGGCACTGCAGGCCAATCAACGCGCGGCTGTAATCGAAGCCCTGCATCACTTGCTTGAAGCCTTTGCCTTCATCGCCCAGGCGATGGCTGGCATGCACCTCGACGTTGTCGAAGAAGATCGAACCACGTCCGATGGCGCGCTGGCCGGCGTCTTCAAAGCGGGTGGTGCTGATGCCGGGCAACGTCATCGGAACCAGGAAGGCACTGATACCGTTGGCGCGGGATTCCTGGGTGCCGGTGCGGGCAAAGACCACCGCAACGTCGGCCTGATCGGCCATCGAGATGGAGGTCTTCTCGCCATTGAGCACATAGGTGTCGCCCTTGCGCTCGGCCTTCATCCGCAGGCTCGCGGCGTCTGAGCCGCCACTGGGTTCGGTCAGGGCGATGCAGACGATTTTCTGCCCGCCAGTAATTGCGCCCAGCCATTCTTTGGCTAGCTCAGGCGAGGCGTGTTGGGCGATGATCTGGCCGTTCAGCGAAGCCAGCAGTGGTATGTAACCCACGTTGAAATCACCGCGCGAGATCTCCTCGATGATGATGCCGGCGGTCACGCAGTCCAGGCCGCTGCCACCGAATTCTTCCGGCAGTTCGCCGCCGAGCAGACCCATTTCACCCATCTGCCGGATCACCGTGCGTTCAATCTGGCCGCTGATGTCGCGCTTGCGGTAACCGGGCGCAAGTACTTCGGCGCTAAAGCGGGCAACGCTTTCACGAATAGCGTTTTGTTGTTCGTCGAATGCGAAGTTCATGATGCTCTCCAAGCCAGGGCCGGGGGACCGGCAGCGGATAAACTGCCGGTAATAGGGTCACTTGTAGAATTTGCGGAACTCGGGCTTACGTTTTTCCTTGAACGCGGCGACGCCTTCCTTGGACTCTTCGGTGTCGTAATACAGGCTCAGGGCCTGCATGCCGAGGGCACCGATGCCGGCGATATTGGCGCTGTCGGCGTTGAATGAGCGCTTGGCGATGGAGAGGGCGGTCGGACTCTTCTCGAGAATCTCGTCACACCATTTCTGCACTTCGGCATCCAGCTCTTCATGTGGCACGACCGCGTTGACCAGGCCCCAGTCGTAAGCTTGCTGGGCGCTGTATTTGCGGCACAGGTACCAAATCTCGCGGGCGCGTTTTTCGCCGATGATGCGCCCCAGATAGGCCGTGCCGAAGCCCGGATCTACCGAGCCGACTTTCGGGCCGACCTGGCCGAACACGGCTTTTTCGGACGCGATGGTCAGGTCGCAGACGACGTGCAGGACGTGACCGCCGCCGATGGCAAAGCCGTTGACGCGTGCGATTACCGGCTTGGGCACTTCACGGATCAGGCCCTGCAACTCTTCTACCGGCAGGCCGATCAGGCCGCGGCCATCGTACTGGCCTTCATGGGCCCCCTGGTCGCCGCCGGTGCAGAACGCTTTGTCGCCGGCACCGGTGAACACGATGACGCCCACTTCCTTGTTCCAGCCAGCACGGTTGAAGGCGTGGATCAGCTCCATGCAGGTCTGGCCGCGGAACGCGTTGTAGCGATCAGGACGGTTGATGGTGATGGTCGCAACACCTTCGACTTCGGTGTACAGAATGTCTTCGTAATGCATGGGAGTTCTCCTGGTTAACCGGCCATGGTCAGGCCGCCGGACACGGAAATAACCTGTCCGGTGATGAAATTGGCGTCGTCGCTGGCCAGCAGGGCGATGATCCCCGGGTAGTCTTCCGGTTGACCGAGGCGGCGCATCGGCACGGCGTTCTTGAAGGCTTCCATCAGCTTTTCCGGGTTGCTCGAGGTCGCCGCTACGCTTTTGAGCAGGGCGGTATCGGTCGGGCCGGGGCAGACCACATTGAAGTTGATGTTTTTGGTCGCCAGTTCCCGCGCCAGGGCTTTCGACAGACCGACCAGTCCCGCCTTGCAGGCGGCGTAAACGGCTTCGCCGGAGGAACCGACACGGGCCGCATCGGAAGCCACATTGATGACCTTGCCACCCCCCGCTTCAAGCATCTTCGGCAGGACCACGTGGTGCATGTTCAGCGCCCCGGTCAGGTTGATCGAGATCAACTGTTGCCACATGGCCGGCTCGGTTTTGAGGAACGGCATGAAGCGGTCGAAGCCTGCGTTGTTAACCAGTACGGTCGGTACACCGAGGTCTTTTTCAATGGCCGCGACGGTGTCGACAATGGCGGCGTAATCGGTGATGTCGGCGGCGTAAGCCTTGGCCTTGGCCTTGCTGTCCGCTTCGTTGATCAGGTCGACGGTGGTTTGTGCGGCACTGGCATCGCGATCAAGTACGGCGACCAGGCAGCCTTCGGCAGCGAAGCGCAGGCTCACGGCCCGACCAATGCCGCCACCGCCGCCGGTGATGATTACGGTTCTTCCAATAAGACCTTTCATGCAGCAGTCCTCATCTTGTTTTGATTGATTTGCGGGCATTGCCAATCATTGGCGCGTGGCTGAACCCAGCCGGATATCCATGGCCAGTTCGCGCAATTTGAATTTCTGGATTTTTCCCGATGGGGTGCGCGGCAAGGCCGGCAGCACTTCCAGGTATTCGGGCAGGTAGTTCTTGGTCAGGCGCTGTTGCAGGAGGAAGCTCACCACTTCTTCCAGCGTCAGGCTGGAGTGGCCGTTGTGCAGCGTCACATAAGCGCACAGGCGCTCTCCCAGGCGTGGGTCCGGGCAACCAACCAGCGCCACGGCACAAATGGCCGGGTGCTTGTAGAGCAGGTTTTCGATCTCCACCACGGGAATGTTTTCGCCGCCGCGAATAACCACATCTTTGGTGCGACCCGTGATGCGGATGTAACCCTGTTCGTCCATGCGCGCCAGGTCGCCGGTAGCGAACCAGCCATGGTCGTCCACGCCGTAAAGTTCGGGGCGCTTGAGATAGCCGACGAACAGACTGCCGCCGCGTACCAACAAGTTGCCTTCCGTGTCGCGGGAGACTTCCCGACCATCCTCATCGACGATGTTCACCTCCATGAACGGCAGGGGCAGGCCATCGGTATGAATGGCGCACTGGGCATCGTCGTGTGGGCGGGTCATGGTCACCGCGCCACTCTCGGTCATTCCCCAGGCGGAAATCACCTTGGCGTTGACCGCCGTACCGGCCTTTTCCACCAGGGCGCTGGGGATAGGGGCGCCCGCGGCAACAAAGGTCTGCAGCGATGACAGCGCTTCGCGGTGATCGGGGGCCATATCGATCAGATCGGTCAGGAAAGGTGTCGACGCCATGGTGAAGGTCGGCCGTTCGGCTTCAATGACTTTTACCGCGAAGCGTGGATCCCAGATGTCCTGCAGCACCGCGGTGCTTTTCAGGTAAATCGGCATCATCAGCCCGTAGAGGAAGCCGGTCTGGTGCGCGATGGGCGAGGCCATGAAGACGATATCTGCAGACCCCAGCTGCAAGCGTTCGGCATAGGGGCGTACGTTGCTGAACAGGGTGTTGGAGGTGTGCAATACGCCCTTGGGCTCGCCGGTCGTGCCCGAGGTGTAAAGCAGCTGCACGACATCGTCACCGCCCAGGCGGCGTTCGGCAAACAACGCCGCCGTGTCTGTTTCTTCCTCCCAGGCGCGTTGCAGCAAGACCTGCTCGAAACCGTCAGCGCGGTGGTCGCCACCTATCACCAGTACATGCTCGAGCGCGGGCAACTCGCCGCGCATTCCTTGCACCATGGCGGCGTGATCGAACCCTCGGAAGTGATGCGGGATCACCAGCACCCGGCTCTGTGCGTGGCCGAGCATGAAGGCAAGCTCGCGCTCACGAAAAATCGGCATCAGAGGATTGAGAATCGCGCCGATACGTACGCAGGCCAGGTGCAGCGCGGTGATCTGCCACCCGTTTGGCAGCTGGCAAGACACCACGTCTGCCTTGGCGACACCCAATGCCGCCAGCCCCGCCGCCATGCGAGTCACCAGGCTATCCAATTCGCGGTAGCTGAAAGCCTGCCGTTCATCCTCGTTCACCCGGTAGGCAATCACCGCCACCGAATCTGGCGCGGTCAGCACCGCCTGATCCAGATAGTCTGTAATGATATTGTCATTCCATGCACCTGACTCAATCATGGCGGAACGTCGTTCTGGCTGCATGTTTGTCTTGGTAGTCATTGTTAGCACCAGTGGATAGGCGATTTGTTATTGTTTTTCTGCGAGAGCTTGCGCTTTCCGATGGAGGTGAAGATACGCGCTCTATTTTTAATATGTCAATATGTTGTCTTTATTTTTTGATGTCGATAGACTCGGCTGCAAGCGTCCGAAGCCGTGCAGCGGATCTTCGGGTCATGCGGCTTGCCGCAGTCAGGAACGAGTGGTGAATGTCATGCCCTACGACAATATTTTGGTGGAGCGTCATGAGAGCGTCGGTCTGATCCGGCTCAATCGACCCGCGATGCACAATGCGTTGAGCGACGCGCTGATGAGTGAGTTGGGCGAGGCATTGCGTGCCTTCGAACGGGATGACGGCATCCGCGCCATGGTGATTACCGGTAACGACAAGGCCTTCGCCGCCGGTGCCGATATCGTCGAGTTGCAGTTCAAGGGGTTCGCTGACGTCTATCTGGAAAATTTTGTGACGGCGAACTGGGAGGAGGTGACCCGCTGCCGCAAGCCGGTGATCGCTGCGGTCGGCGGGCTGGCTTTGGGCGGCGGGTGCGAGCTGGCGATGATGTGCGACCTGATCATCGCGGCCGACAGTGCGCGTTTTGGTCAACCGGAAGTGAAGGTCGGCACGCTGCCGGGTGCCGGCGGTACCCAGCGCCTGGCCCGCGCGGTAGGCAAGGCCAAGACCATGGACCTGTGCCTGACCGGGCGCACGATGGATGCGGCCGAAGCGGAGCGCAGCGGGTTGGTCAGCCGCGTCGTGCCGGCGGCGAGCCTTTTGGACGAAGCACTGCAGATCGCCCGGCAGATCGCCGAATTTTCGGCGATGGCCGTCAGGCTCAATAAAGAAGCGGTCGATCGTGCCTTTGAAACCACCCTGGCCGAGGGCGTGCATTTTGAGCGGCGCCTGCTGCACGCCTGCTTTGCCAGCGAAGATCAGAAGGAAGGCATGCAGGCGTTCGTGCAAAAGCGAAAACCACTGTGGAAACACCGTTGAACGGATTTTTTGCCCGGTCAAAACAACAATAAAAGCAGGCGAAACGCTTGCAGGAGTTACCCGATGTCATCTCCCGTGCAGTGGTCCCGCGAAGGGGCGATAGCTGTTGTGTGCATCAATAATCCGCCGGTCAATGCCCTTGGCCACAGCGTGCGCGCAGGCTTGCTGGCAGCGTTCAACGCCGTCGAGCGGGATCCCGGGATCAAGCTGGTGCTGCTGTATTGCCTAGGCAGAACCTTTATAGCCGGTGCCGACATCCGCGAGTTTGGCAAACCCCCGCAAGCGCCGATCCTGCCGGACGTCACCTTGTCTCTGGAAAACTTCACCAAGCCGTCACTGGCCGTGCTGCATGGCTCGGTGTTGGGCGGCGGTCTCGAGGTGGCGCTGGCCTGTCATTACCGCATCATCGAGGCCAACGCCAAAGTCGGACTGCCAGAGGTCAAGCTGGGGCTGTTGCCGGGTGCCGGCGGGACCCAGCGGTTGCCACGCCTGGCCGGTGTCGCCAAGGCACTGGAGATGATCGTGGGTGGAGAGCCGATCAGCGCGGCCGAGGCCAAGC
This sequence comes from Pseudomonas sp. MPC6, assembly GCF_006094435.1. Classification (NCBI taxonomy): domain Bacteria; kingdom Pseudomonadati; phylum Pseudomonadota; class Gammaproteobacteria; order Pseudomonadales; family Pseudomonadaceae; genus Pseudomonas; species Pseudomonas sp. MPC6. The sequence continues at coordinate 2,367,011 of NZ_CP034783.1, forward strand.
GTCACGCCATTGTCGATGAGGTGTATGAGGGTGAGCCGTTGGCCGCTGGCCTGGCGTACGCCCGGCAGTTGTTGGCGCAAGGCGTGCAGCCACGCCGCAGTGGCCATGCCTCGATACCTGCGGGTGTCAGCGGCACTGCCGAGTTGCTCATGGCCAAGCGCGATGAGGTGCAACGCAGCCAGCCAGAGTCGTTCTCGCCGGTACGTTGTATTGCCGCCATCGAAGCGGCGACCTCACTGTCCTTGAGCGATGGCCTGCAGCGCGAGCGCGCGCTGTTCCTTGAGTGCATGGCATCACCCCAACGTACGGCGTTGATCCAGGCATTTTTCGCGCAGCGTCAAGCGGCTAAAGCGGTGGGTCCCGATGCATCGGTTCCCCCCTGCACACCACCGGCGCCACTGCTGGAACGCCGGGTCGCCGAAGGCAAGACAGTTGCCGAGCTGGATCAGCAAGGCTGAACAGGTCGCTTGCGGCCAGCCAGCCTGACGCTGGCCCCACCCCCATCGAGGACTTTGCATGGACATCAACTACACCCCCGCCGAACTTGAGTTTCGCGATGAGGTACGCGCCTTCCTCAGCGCTGCCGTACCTGACGACATTGCTGCAAAAGTTCGCCTCGGCAAGCATCTCGACAAGGAAGACCACCTGCGTTGGCAAGGGGTGCTGGCCAGGCGCGGCTGGTACGCCGCCAACTGGCCGGTAGAGCAGGGTGGTACTGGCTGGAGCGTGGTACAGCGCCACATCTTCGAAGAGGAGTGCGCCGCGTTCGGTGCGCCGCGGTTGATCTCGTTCGGGGTCAACATGGTCGCCCCGGTGATCATGAAGTTCGGCAGTGAGGCGCAAAAGGCCTACTACCTGCCGCGCATCCTGTCCGGGGAAGACTGGTGGTGCCAGGGCTACTCCGAGCCGGGAGCCGGTTCCGACCTTGCCAGCCTGAAAACCCGCGCGGTGCTGGACGGCGACCACTACGTGGTCAATGGCCAGAAAACCTGGACCACCCTCGGTCAGCACGCCAACCTGATTTTCTGCCTGGTGCGCACTGACCCACAAGCCCAGCAGCAGCGCGGCATTTCCTTTCTGTTGATCGATATGGCGACGCCAGGCGTCACGGTGCGGCCCATCATCACCCTGGAGGGCGAGCACGAAGTCAATGAAGTGTTTTTCGACAACGTGCGTGTGCCCGTCGCCAATCGGGTGGGTGAAGAAAACAAGGGCTGGACATGCGCCAAGTTCCTGTTGACCCATGAGCGCACCGGTCAGGCGGGCATTGCCCAGTCCAAGGCAGCGCTGGCGCAACTCAAATCGGTCGCATCTCAGGAATTGCGTAACGGCCTGCCGCTGCTGGATGACCCGCTGTTTCGGGTACAAGTTGCCGAAGTGGAAATGCAATTGATGGCCATCGAGATGAGCACGCTGCGCATCCTCGCGGCCGTGCAGGGCGGTGGTGTGCCTGGGGCGCAAAGTTCGATGCTGAAGATCAAGGGGTCCGAGATTCGCCAGGCGATCAGCCACCTGATGCGCAAAGTGTTGGGCGTGCATGCCTTGCCTTTCGCCGAGGAAGAGCTGGACTACGCCTTTGCCGGTGAGCTGTTGCACACCGACTACAGTGCCGCGCCAGCCGGCCAGTATTTCAACCTGCGCAAGCTGTCCATCTACGGCGGCTCCAACGAAATCCAGAAGAACATCATTGCCAAGATGATTCTTGAGCTCTAAGGAGGCACCCCCATGGACTTCAATCTCAGCGAAGAGCAGCAGATGCTGCAAGACACCGTCGCCCGTTTGACGCGCGACCGTTACAGCTTTGAACAGCGTGAGCAGTTTTACCGCAGCGAGACGGGATTTAGCCGTGAGTTCTGGAACCAGCTCGGTGAGTTGGGCCTGAGCGCCGTACCCCTTGCCGAGGAATACGGTGGCTTCGGCGGCAGTGGCGTCGACACCCTGCTGGTGATGACTGAACTGGGCCGCAACCTGTGCCTGGAACCTTATCTTCAGTCGCAAATACACGGCGCCGGACTGCTGCAGCAACTGGGCAGCGCGGACCAGCGTGGCCAATGGTTGCCGCAAGTGGCGACCGGTGAGCTGCAGCTCGCGGTGGCACTGGAAGAACGCCAGAGCCACTATCACCTGCACGATGTGCAGAGCCGCGCCGAAGCCGTCGAGGGCGGATGGCGCCTGACCGGGCATAAATGCGCGGTGGTCGGCGGCCACAGCGCCGGTCTCATTCTGGTCTCGGCGCGCACCGCTGGCGGCGCTCTCGACGAGTCCGGCATCAGCCTGTTTCTGCTGGACCCGCAGGCAGCGGGTGTGCGCCGCCGTGAATACCCGTGCATCGATGGCCCCCGCGCGTGCGACCTGTATTTGGATGGCGTCGTGCTCCAGCACAATCACCTGCTGGGTCCTGCCGGCCAAGCGCTTGCGGCATTGCGTTACCAGCAAGGGCGGGCGGTGGCGGCGCAATGCGCGGAGGCGATCGGCAATATGCAGGAAGCCTTCAGTCTGACGCTGGACTATCTGAAAACCCGTCAGCAGTTCAGCGCGCCGATCGGCAAGTTGCAGGTGTTGCAACACCGCATGGCGGACATGCGTGGCGAGCTGGAATTGGCGATTTCCATGGCCACGCTGGCCGCCTGTATCGCTGACGACCCCGACAGTGACGAACGCAGTCGCGGTCTGGCCGCCGCCAAGTTCATCGTCACTCGCGCCGCCCGGTTCATTGCCGAGCAAGCGATTCAATTGCACGGCGGCATCGGCATGACCTGGGAATACAACCTTGCCCACCATGCCAAGCGTCTGGTCATGCTCAGCCACCAGTTGGGCGACGACGACCATCATTTGCAGGCCTATGCCGATTTGATGCGCAACGCCTGAACACCCTTTACGGCCGGACACTGCGCTGGCGGTCTACTACAGGAACAGATCATGAAAGTACTGGTCGCGGTAAAACGTGTGCTCGATTACAACGTCAAGGTTCGCGTCAAGGCGGACACTTCCGGCGTCGACCTCGCCAACGTCAAGATGTCGATGAACCCGTTCTGCGAAATTGCCGTGGAAGAAGCCGTACGCTTGAAAGAGCAGGGCATTGCCAGCGAGATCGTCGTTGTCAGCGTCGGTCCCTCCACCGCCCAGGAGCAACTGCGCACCGCGCTGGCGCTGGGGGCCGATCGCGCCATCCTCGTCGAATGCGCTGAAGACCTGACGTCCCTGGCGGTGGCCAAGCTGCTCAAGGCTGTAGTCGACAAGGAACAGCCGCAACTGGTGATCCTTGGCAAACAAGCCATCGACAGCGACAACAACCAGACTGGCCAGATGCTCGCAGCATTGAGCGGTTATGGTCAGGGCACGTTCGCATCCAAAGTCGAGATCAGCGGCGACACGGTTGCCGTGACTCGCGAAGTCGACGGCGGCGCGCAGACGGTTGCCCTGAAACTGCCGGTGATCGTCACCACCGACCTGCGTTTGAACGAGCCGCGCTACGCGTCGCTGCCCAACATCATGAAAGCCAAGAAGAAGCCTCTCGAAGTAGTGACTGCGGACGCTTTGGGCGTTTCCACCGCCTCCACTAACACCACCTTGAAAGTCGAAGCGCCGGCTGCACGCAGCGCGGGGATCATGGTCAAGTCGGTGGCTGAGTTGGTCGAGAAACTGAAAAACGAAGCGAAGGTGATCTGAATGACTATTTTGGTGATTGCTGACTATTCCAAAGACGCGCAGGACAACACAGTGCTGGCCCCGGCCACGCTGAACACCGTGGCGGCCGCTGTCAAAATCGGTGGTGATATTCATGTGCTGGTGGCCGGCGCTTTTGTCGGCGCGGTGGCTGAAGCCGCGGCGAACATCGCGGGCGTGGCCAAAGTGCTGGTGGCCGACAACGCCGCCTACGCGCATCAGCTGCCGGAAAACGTCGCTCCCCTGGTTGCAGCTCTTGTTCAAGAAGCAGGGGCTGCGGGCTACAGCCACATCCTGGCTGCCGCCACTTCCAACGGCAAAAACATCCTGCCGCGCGTTGCCGCGCAGCTGGACGTTGACCAGATCTCCGAGATCATCTCGGTAGAAAGCGCTGACACCTTCAAGCGCCCGATCTATGCCGGTAATGCCATCGCCACTGTGCAGTCAAATGCATCGGTCAAAGTGATCACCGTGCGGGCCACCGGTTTTGACCCGGTCGCTGCTGAAGGGGGTTCGGCGGCTGTTGAAGCCGTTGCGGCTGCCCACGACGCTGGCATCTCCAGCTTCGTTGGCGAAGCACTGGCCAAGTCCGATCGCCCGGAACTGACCGCTGCCAAAATCGTCGTGTCCGGCGGCCGTGGCCTGCAGAACGGCGACAACTTCAAATACCTGTACACCCTGGCCGACAAGCTGGGCGCGGCTGTTGGCGCTTCCCGCGCCGCGGTCGACGCCGGTTTCGTCCCCAACGACATGCAGGTCGGACAGACCGGCAAGATCGTCGCGCCACAGCTGTACATCGCGGTCGGTATCTCCGGCGCGATCCAGCACCTGGCCGGCATGAAAGACTCTAAAGTGATCGTGGCGATCAACAAGGACGAAGAGGCGCCGATCTTCCAGATCGCCGATTACGGCCTGGTGGCTGATCTGTTCGAGGCGGTTCCAGCGTTGGAACACGCGCTTTGAGGAGTTCTTATGACCACGTTTAAACAGATCGGTGTCATCGGTAGTGGAGCAATGGGTCGTGGTATTGCCCAGTTGTTTGCCAGCGCAGGGGTCGAGGTGCTGCTGCACGACAGCCGCAGCGAAGCGACCGAACAAGCGCTTGGGCACAATCGCGAATTACTGGAGCGTGCAGCGGCCAAGGGCAAGATCAGTGCCGAAGCACTGGCCGGCACCCTTGGGCGTATGCGCGCGGCGCACACGCTGCAGGAACTGGCGGGTTGCGACCTGCTGATCGAGGCCATCGTCGAAAATCTCGAGGCCAAACAGAACCTGTTCCGGGAGTTGGAACAACTGGTTAGCCGCGATGCAGTGTTGGCCAGCAACACCTCGTCGCTGTCGATCACCCTGATCGCCAGCGCCTGTGTGCATCCTCAGCGGGTCGCCGGTTTTCACTTCTTCAATCCGGTCACGCTGATGAAAATTGTCGAGGTGGTTCGCGGGGAACGGACCGATCCGCAGGTCATCGAACGGCTGTCGGCGCTGGCACACCACGCCGGGCACTTCGCCGCAGTGACCCCGGATTCGCCAGGGTTTCTGGTCAATCATGCTGGCCGCGCCTACGGCCCGGAAGCGCTGCGCATTCTCGCCGAAGGTATTGCCACGCCGGCGCAGATAGACCGGATTCTCAGGGATTGCCTGGGCTTTCGCATGGGGCCGTTCGAGCTGTTCGACCTGGTCGGTCTGGACATTTCCCATGCGGTGATGGAGTCGATCCACGACCAGTTCTATCAGGATCCGCGCTACACCCCTTCATCGCTGGTGCCGGCACGCCTTGCCGCTGGCTTGCTCGGGCGCAAGACCGGGCAGGGCTTCTATCGCTATGAGGAAGGCCGAGTGGTCGAAGACGCCCGAGTGGAGCTGCCGCAGGTGGCTATCAATCAGCCGTTCTGGCTGGACTGCCGTGAGGCTGCGATGCGCGACAAGATCGGCGCCGTGCTGGCGAGTGCCGGTGCGGTGCTGGAGCAGGGTGAGCAACCTGGCTCGAATGCTATCTGCCTGGTCACGCCGCTGGGTGAAGACGCCAGCAGCGCGATCGCCCGCCGGCAACTCCCTGTCGCCCGCAGCCTGGCGCTGGAAACCTTCGCCGGTTTTGACGTCCGCAGAGTGCTGATGCGTCATCCGGGGCTGGATGCCAACGTACTGGCGCAGGCGCGGCAGGCGTTAGGCGCGGATGGTGTGCCGGTGGAGGTGATCAACGACTCGCCCGGTTTCATCGCCCAGCGTGTGCTCGCCAGTATCGTCAATCTGGGGTGCGAAATCGCTCAGCGGCGCATCGTCGATCCCGCCACCCTGGACCGTGCGGTGCAGCTGGCATTGGGATACCCCCACGGCCCGCTGGGTTTCGGCGATCAATACGGGGCCATGAACATCCAGCAGATCCTGCAGGCACTGCACGATCTCTATCAGGAGCCACGTTATCGGCTCAGCCCTTGGCTGCGCCGCCGCGTACAGCTCGGCCTGCCCCTGACCACTCCCGAGGAATCAGCATGAATGCCTACATCTACGACGGCCTGCGTTCGCCCTTTGGCCGCCACGCGGGCGCCCTGGCCAGTGTGCGCCCCGATGACCTGCTGGCCTCGGTCGTGCGCGCCCTGATAGCGCGCAACCCGTTCGCTGCCCAAGACTACGAAGACCTGATTGTCGGCTGCACCAACCAGGCCGGTGAGGACGCACGTAATTTGGGTCGCCACGCGGCTTTGCTGGCAGGGCTGCCACCTACGGTGGGTGGCCTGACCGTCAACCGCCTGTGCGGTTCGGGGTTGGCATCAGTGCTCGACGCTGCCCGCGCAGTGCAAGTCGGGGAGGGTGAGCTGTTTATCGCGGGCGGTGCCGAGAGCATGAGTCGCGCGCCCTTCGTGATCGCCAAAGCGGAAAATGCCTACTCGCGAGAGTTTCGCGCCTTCGACAGCACCATCGGTGCGCGCTTCCCCAATCCGCAGGTGGAAGCCGAGTTCGGTGCCGATTCGATGCCGGAAACCGCCGACAACGTCGCCCGCGAGCTCGGTATCAGTCGCGAGCAAGCCGATGTCTATGCGGCGCGCAGCCAGGCACTTTTCGAGGCAGCCGTACAGGACGGTTTTCATGCCGGCGAAATCCTGCCAATCGAAGTACCGCAAGGTCGCAAGCAACCACCCAAGCGGGTCGAGTGCGATGAGCATCCGCGTCCCGACAGCAATTTTGCCAGCTTGTCGCGACTGCGCCCGTTATTCGAGGGGGGCGTAGTCACGGCCGGCAATGCTTCGGGGGTGAATGATGGTGCGGCCGCATTGCTGATCGGTTCGCAGGCCATTGGCGAGCAATACGGGCTTGAACCACGCGCGCGGATTCTGGCCGGCGCCATCGCCGGCGTTGAACCGCGGCTAATGGGGCTTGGCCCGGTGCCGGCGATTATCAAGGCACTGCAACGGGCCAATCTACGCCTGGCCGATATGGATCTGATCGAAATCAACGAAGCCTTCGCCGCGCAGGTACTCGGCTGCGCCAAACAACTTGGCCTGGCGTTCGATGATCCGCGCCTGAACCCTAATGGCGGGGCCATTGCCATCGGTCACCCGCTGGGCGCCACCGGTGCGCGCCTGGCGTATAGCGCGGTGCGTCAATTGGAACGCAGCCATAGTCGGTACGCCCTGGTCAGCCTGTGCATTGGCCTGGGGCAGGGCATTGCCTGCGTTATCGAACGCCTCGACTGACAAAACAAAAACACCCAAGAACGGACCCGGAGAATTACCCATGGCCAACAAGGCAAGCTTCAACTGGATCGACCCGCTGTTGCTGGATCAGCAACTCACCGAAGAAGAGCGCATGGTGCGCGACAGCGCCCAACAGTTCGCCGCTGACAAACTGGCGCCACGGGTGCTGGAGGCGTTCCGGCACGAGCAGACCGATCCGGCGATCTTCCGCGAGATGGGCGAAACCGGACTGCTGGGCGCGACCATTCCCGAAGCCTACGGCGGCAGTGGCCTGAACAATGTGTGCTACGGCTTGATCGCCCGTGAAGTGGAACGTGTCGACTCCGGGTACCGCTCGATGATGAGTGTGCAGTCGTCGCTGGTGATGGTGCCGATCAACGAATTCGGCAACGAAGCCACCAAACAGAAATACCTGCCCAAGCTGGCCAGTGGCGAATACATCGGCTGCTTCGGCCTGACGGAACCAGACCATGGCTCGGATCCGGGCTCAATGATCACCCGGGCGAAGAAAGTCGACGGCGGGTACCGCCTGACCGGTGCCAAGATGTGGATCACCAACAGCCCGATCGCCGACGTGTTTGTGGTTTGGGCTAAAGACGATGCCGGTGAGATTCGCGGTTTCGTTCTGGAAAAAGGCTGGCAAGGCCTGAGTGCTCCGGCGATTCATGGCAAGGTCGGCTTGCGTGCGTCGATCACTGGCGAAATCGTCATGGATAACGTGTTCTGCCCGCAGGAAAACGCCTTCCCGGATGTGCGTGGCCTGAGAGGTCCTTTTACCTGTCTGAACTCTGCCCGTTACGGTATCAGTTGGGGAGCGCTGGGGGCAGCCGAAGATTGCTGGCATACCGCTCGGCAGTACTGCCTGGATCGCAAACAGTTCGGTCGCCCCCTGGCGCAGACCCAACTGATCCAGAAAAAGCTTGCCGACATGCAGACCGAGATCACGCTTGCCTTGCAAGGCTGCCTGCGCCTTGGTCGAATGAAGGATGAAGGCACCGCAGCGGTGGAAATCACCTCGATCATGAAACGCAACAGCTGCGGCAAGTCGCTGGATATCGCCCGCCTGGCCCGGGACATGCTTGGTGGCAACGGTATCAGCGACGAGTTTGGCGTAGCCCGGCATCTGGTCAACCTGGAAGTGGTCAACACCTATGAAGGTACCCACGACGTGCACGCTCTCATCCTGGGCCGAGCGCAAACCGGTCTGCAGGCGTTCTTTTAGACTGCTCTCGGATTCGGCGAATCGGATGACTCACGATTCGCCAGGAATCAACAGCCGCCCAATAAGACTACGCAAGGCATCGCGCTCGGTAGCACTCAGGTGTTGCGTCAGGACCTGCTCGACGTTTTCTACGCGTGGCTTCAACTCGTTCAGCAGGGTCTGGCCAGGCGTTGTCAGGGACAGCGCCTTGCGGCGCTTGTCCTGCAGGTCGCTGACCCGCGCCACCAGACCGTTGCGCACCATGCGCGCCACCAGTTCGGCAATGGTGGCGCGGTCCAGGTCAAGGGGCTCGGACGGTAACGGGTAGCCACCCCTGCGGTGTATTTGCCGGCTTGCACAAAGTAGGCTTGCAACTCTGTCGGATCCACGCCCCCGGCAGCGGGGTTCAGCGGGTCTTTTGGTCGTGCACCGATCATGGCTGACCATTCCTTGTCGAAGCCGATCAGCTCTTGCGCCACTGGCTGGCGTTCTTGTGAATAGCTGGCCAACAGGCTGGAGGGGCTGCGGCCTTCAAGCACGGCTGCCATTTTCCAACCCAGGTTGAAGGCGTCCTGCATCGAGACATTCATCCCTTGCCCGGCCTTGGCGCTGTGGGTATGACAGGCGTCGCCCGCAATGAATATTCTGGGTTCGCGATCGTTCCCCGCGGCGTCGACAGAGTCGTCGAAACGATCGGTCAGGCGTTGGCCGACTTCGTAGACAGAAAACCAGGCGACGTTTTTCACTTCCAGTGTGTAGGGTTGCAAGATCCGCTGCGCGGTGGCGATCAGTTGCTCGGCACTGGTCTCGCGGATCGTTGTGCGGTTTTCCTCGGTCACCTCGCCCAGGTCGACGTACATGCGCACCAGGTCAATGCGGATACGGCATCGTGACCAAGTCTTGCTCGGACTCGGTCAATACCTTCTACGGTGCGCTCATAGGCGTCTTTTGAAGGTGTCGGCCGGTTGGCATTGTGCAAAAACGCAGGACCGTCCAGAGACGTTGAAAATTGGAATTTATGCTGCTCCGCGAAATCCAGGACTTCGTCAGTCAAATGGTGGAGCGTGGTCGTGATCACATATTGGATGCTTCGTTGCTCGGCTACATTACGAGCCGCTACTAATCCAACAATTTGTCGAATTCGGTCGAAGGCCAGAAGTGGTTCGCCGCCCTGAAACTCGACGGTGATGACGGGAGAGGGCGATTCGAACAAGCGATCTACTGCCAGCTCGGCATGCTCAGCTGACATGTCATGACCCGAGCCACCGAGCGGGGCTCGCGAGACTTGGCAGTATCGGCAGGTGTGGTTGCAGCGCAACGTGACAACAAATATGTGCAGTGCCGGACCATCAAGGACGAAGGATTTACGACTACGATATTGAGCCGCCATGTCAGGGACGGGATTGTGTCCGTGGGGCTCAAATATAAAATAGATGTCTTTGTTTTTCGACGCGGTCGTCCGGAATGGCTAGAGACGACCCAAGACTGCGCAAATGGCGGCTATGACCTGATGGGCCTCACTAAACAACAGGTGATTGACGACGTGCTCGAGCGCTACGAGGCCCACCTCGCGTTTCTCACCTTCGCTACGGAGAGCGATATCGCATCGGTGCTCACTCCGCCGATATAGAGCCAGGATTATTACTTATCGGCGCGCGGTCGGAGGGGTGGATATTGCTCATGGGGTATCCCCAGTCAGGCGCTGCCCTCCGTGACCGCATCCGCAGCACAATGTATTGTCAGATTTGGGAACTCAGGGAGGATCTTGATGTTTTGGTACGGCAGCAAAAAAGACAGATTCCGGGTCCAGCGGTGGATATCAATCATCGTGCTGTGTGTAGGCGCACTTTTTTTGATATCGGGTATATATCAGTACGTTTCATGCCAGGGGCCTGGGTACCCGATATTCAAGGCGCTCGTCATGATGGGTGTCGCAAGTGTCATGTTTTACATTGCTGATAAATGGTGATGATGGCCATGAGTGTTGTGATAGCGCACTGGGATGTATCAAGAGGCTCTTCATTCCCTCGCCTGAACGAAGAGCCTCTTCATCATCAGCGCACACACTACGCGCCTGAGTAGCGGGCGGCTTCGCCTTTGGCCGGCCAGTCATCCTCGTCAGCTTTTTCGCCACCTTCAGCCTGCTGTCCTTCTTTCTCAAGCTGCTCTCGAGCGAGCCGCCAATAATGGCCTTCAGCGCCATCCGGACGAGCATCCCTTTCCCACAATTCATAAGCTCTTTGGCGGATTATCGATTCGTCAATCATGGTCATTCCTCCAGTGATCGAGCGTTCCTCAGAATAGGGGCTACGCCAGATCGTAAAGGTTCAACCTGATTCAGGCAGATGTGTTGCAGTGCCCGTTGCGGGTCAGTCTTCTGGCAGGTTATTGAATATGATTTCCAGGGTGCTGTTCAGCTTGGTGATCTGGGCTTCGGTCAGGCCTTTGAAACTGGTGCGGAAGATATCGCTGGTGCCCCGCTGGATTTCTTCGATGGTATGGCGGCCGATCTCGGTGAGAGAGACCTGGGTCACCCGCCCGTCGCTGGCGCTGGTATTGGTCTCTACCAGGCCGTCGGCTTTCATGCGATAGACGATTTTGGTGATGGTCGAGAGCTTGGCGATGGCATGGATGGAGATTTCCGAAATGCTCGACTCGCCGTTCTCCTTGAGGATGAACAGAATCCGCCAGCGCGGGATGTCCATATCGATTTTTTTCAACGCTTTCTCCATGGCCATGGAGTAGCGGCCGTGCAGGCGAGCCAGCCAGTAGAAGGGGAACTCTTCCTTCTTGAAATCCTCGCTGGCGGGGTTGTATCGGCTCAGGCGCTTTTTCGGGGTGGTCATAAAGGTTGGCGTAGTCTTTCTGTGAACTGGGTTTGATAGCGGGCGTCATTGTCGCGCCGCCCGCGGCAAAAAACCAGCGGACACGCCGCAGCGTGTCGGGCCTGATGCTCGAAGCTCGATAAACTCAGCCCTGAACAAAGCGCTGGGCCAGGTCCAGTTGGGAGTTGGCCAGTTGATGCAGCTCCTCGCCGATCTGGGTGCTGCGTCGGGACTGATCGCTGCTGGTCTGCGCCAGGCTCACGATCTGGGAAATCTGCCCGTTGATCTCCTGGGCGACTTGACCTTGCTGTTCGATGGCCGAGGCCATCTGCAAACTCATGCCGGAGATCTGCCCGACTTCCTCGCAGATGCGTCGCAGCGCCGTCTGTACCTGTGCCACATCTTCGCGGGACTCGCGCGCGGCCGTTTCGCCGCGTTGTGCGGTGGAAAGCGCCAGGGCGCTGCCGTCGCGCAACTGCTCGATGGAGCGCTGGATCTGTTCGGTGGATTCGCGGGTCCGGGTCGCGAGGCTGCGCACCTCATCGGCGACCACCGCGAAACCGCGTCCGGTCTCTCCGGCACGGGCCGCTTCGATGGCCGCGTTCAGCGCCAGCAGGTTGGTCTGTTCGGCGATGCTGCGAATCACATGCGCGACACCGCTGATGGATTCGATCGACTCCGCCAGGTGGCTGACCGCCTGACCGATCTCCTCGACCGAAGTGCACAGGCCGGTCATCGAACGCTGGCTCTGCCCGGACATCCGGTCGCCTTCGCGGGCCAGGCGATCCACGGCTTGAGTGGCCTCGGCCGCGTGTTGCAGGTTGCGCGACAGCTCCTGGATCGTCGCACTCATCTGATGCACCGCCGCGGCGGACTGCTCGGCTTCCTCGAGTTGCCGTTGCAGGTGACCCGACTGGGCCTGCACCAGCGTCGATGATTCTTGCGCGCGTTGGCGCACGGTCTCGCCGTTGATCCGGATGCGCGCCATGACCGTGCGCATCCGCGTGTTCTGGCTGTGGAGGGCCATGTCCAGGCGGCTGGCGACGCTGGCGCTGCCGTCCTGCAGCGGCGCCAGCAAGGCATCGCTGTAGGCCTGAGCATGGCGTGCCATGATCCGGCGAACATCCGCCTGCTGCGTGGCTCGCCATTGCCAGGCCGCGGCGATTACGCCGCCAAGCACCAGCAGGCCCGGTACCAGCTCGATCTGCCCGCCGAGCATGGCGCCGGTGACCCCGAGCCCCAGCAGCCAGGCGATCCCCTGATGGCTGGCGTGTTCCTGCACGCGTCGGCTTAACGTCAGCGGGTTGTGGCCGTCATTCAAGCGGCGATAGAGCTGTTCCGCTCGCAGGCGCTGGGCGTCGTCCAGCGGGTGATACGCGGTCCCCAGCGCGTTCAGCTGACCGCCTTCGAACAGCGGCACCACATAGAGATTGCACCAGAAGGTCGTGCCTTGTTTGTCGCGGCCGATCATGGGCGCGGTCCACGGCACGCCGCTGCGCAGGGTGTCCCACATGCGATCCATGACTCGCTCGGGCATCAGCGGGTGATTGATCAGTTCATGCGGCTGGTTGAGCAAGTCTTCGCGGGCGTAACCGCTGAGCGCCAGATAGGCATCGTTGCAGGCCAGCAGATGACCGCGGACATCCAGGCGCGAGATCGGGACTTCTGGCGGTGCCGCAACGATCACCGGCGGTGTGTGTTCCTTTGAGTTAGCCACGCAACGCTCCTGCGATTACCAGCACTGGCCGCGTTCGGCGCGCATTTTGCGAACCATGGCGTCGAAAAATTTTACGGCGAAGCCGCTGTCCCGGATCAGCATGGCGGTGAGTTCGGCGCACTTCTGGCTGATCGCCTCGGGCAGCGGATTGTCTTCACCCCCCAACGCGCCGGCCTGGCACTGGATTTCGGCGGCGCGCTGCACCGTCCACAGCAGGAAGAACGCCTTGGCGATGCTGCTTTCACCGACGGCAATCCCATGGTTGCGCAGCACCAGGATGTGCTTGTCGCCGAGGCTGTCGATCATCCGGGCTTTTTCGTCATCGAACAGCGTGATGCCTTCGAAGGTGTGGTAGCCGATGCGCCCGTAGAGTTGCGCCCCGTAAAAGTCGTGATGGGCAAAGCCGGCCTTTTTCATGACGATCGCCGAAATCGGCGTGGTGTGCGTGTGGATCAGGCACTGGATGTCTGCTCGGGCGCCGTGCACCGCGCTGTGCAGGGCGAAACCGGCCGGGTTGCCGTCATAGGGCGAGTCTTCGAGCTTCTTGCCGTGCAGGTCGACCTTGAGCAGGTTGGCCGGCGTCACTTCGGTGTAATTGAGGCCGAACGGGTTGACCAGGTAATGGTGCGCCGGGCCGGGCAGGCGTGCGGAAATATGGTTGAAGATGGTTTCGGTCCAGCCGAAGTAATCCACCAGGTGGTAGCAATGCGCAAGTTGCACGCGCAGTGCCCATTCTTCGTCGCTGTACGCGTGGGGTTTTGCCATTGGGCTGTGGTCCATGTCGGAGTCCTTGTGGGTGTGGGTCAGTGACGGGCCTGTTCGCCGCGAAAGCGCGCCAGGGCGATGAGGTGCCGGGTGACGGGCATCGGGATGGCCATGCAGTCGGCCAGCTCCAGCACCGCGTCGCCGATGGCGGCCAGCTCCAGGGGACGGCCTTTCTCATAGTCCTGCAGCATCGAGGTGCGCACCGCGCCCATGCCGGCACCGAGCTCAAGAAAGGTCTGTGGGTCGATGCTCACTCGCGCGCCATACGCGGCGGCGGTCAGCAGCGCTTCGTGCAGGCAGCTGCTGACCAGGTCGCGCAACTCCGGCAGGCTGTAAAGCTGCTCGAGGGTGGCGCCGGTAATCACCGAGAGGGGGTTGGAGGTGAGGTTGGCGATGATCTTGGTCCACAGGTTGTCGCGGATGCGGTCGGTGGCCCGCGCTTCGATGCCGACACTTTCGATCAGTGCGCGCACACGTTCCAGGCGCGGGCTGAGGCGGTTGTCGGGCTCGCCGAAAATCATCAGGTGCGGGGTGTGCGATTCGGCCACGGCGTTGGCCGGGCAGTGCGCGGTGATGAACACCACGCAGCCGATCACGTGGCGCAGGTCCAGGGCCTGGCTGAGCATTGACTGCGGATCGACCGCGTGCACCCGTTGCCCGTCGTAGCGTCCGCCTTCGCCGTGGAAGTACCACCACGGCACGCCGTTGACCACCGGGACCACCACCGTTTCGGCGCCGATCATCGGTTGCAGTTGCGGCAGCAGAGTGGCCAGGGCCTGGGCCTTGGCGCAGAGAAAAATCAGGTCCTGCTCGCCAAGGCTGGCGGCGTCGTCGCTGGCCTCGACGCGCACATGGTGCTGGCCGTCGAGGTCGGACAGGTGGATGCCGTCCCGGCGGATGACGCCCAGGGTTTCACCTCGGGCCAGTACCTTGACCTGGTGGCCGCTGACAGCCAGGCGTGCCGCCAGGGTGCAGCCGATGGCACCGGCACCGGCGATGCCGATGCGCAAGGGGGAAGCGTTCATCGTAGCTCCGGATTATTCAAAAGGGCCTTGCCAAGCGGTAATGGCTGTTCAGGGCGATATGATGTTTATGCCTTCCGCACATGCCGCCGATCCCCTGTGTAGGAGCCGGCTTGCTGGCGAAAGCGGCCGAAAGGTCGATGCAAGACATGGGGGCCTCTTCGCTGGCAAGCCAGCTCCTACAGCGAAAGCGTCCGACCAGTCGATAAATACATCGACTGACCCACCGCAATCGCCCTGTAGGAGCCGGCTTGCTGGCGAAAGCGGCGGCACATTCAACTGAGATGTTGACTGATAGAACGCCTTCGCTGGCAAGCCAGCGCCTACAGGGGGCGGTGTCGTATTGAAGTGTCAGGTGGCGAGCATTTCCTGATGCTTGCTGGCCAGGCCCAGGTACGCTTCGATCACCCGTGGATCGTCAGCCAGTTGCCGGGCCGGGCCCTGCATGGCGATCTGCCCGGTTTCCAGCACATAGGCGTAATCGGCCACCCGCAACGCGGCGCGTGCGTTCTGCTCCACCAGCAGGATCGACACCCCTTGCTCGCGCAGGGCGGTGATGATGCGGAAAATCTCCCGGGTAATCAGCGGCGCCAGGCCCAGGCTCGGCTCGTCGAGCATCAGCAACTTGGGCTTGGCCATCAGCGCCCGGCCCACGGCGAGCATCTGCCGTTCACCGCCGGACAACGTCGCCGCCAGTTGCTCGCGGCGTTCCCACAGGCGCGGGAACAGTTCATAGACTTCAGCCAGCGTCTCGCTGTAGCGCCGGTCCCCCCGGCGATGGCGTTGAAAGGCGCCGAGCAGCAAATTGTCGGCCACGCTCATGCTGGTGAACAGCTCGCGTTTTTCCGGCACCAGGCCCAGGCCCCGGGAGACCATCACTTCGACTTCCGGCAGGCTTTCCAGGCTGCCGTCGAAATGCACCTGGCCCCGGGAGCCGAGCACGCCCATGATGGCCGACAGCAGGGTGGTCTTGCCGGCGCCATTGGGGCCGATCACCGTCACGATCTGGCCCTTGCCGACCGTCAGGCTGGCGTCGCTCAGCGCTTCGACTTTGCCATAGGCCACGCTCAGGCCCTTGATCTCCAGCACGGCGTCGTCGACCTGGTTACGCGGCGCGAGGTGCGATTCCACTTGCATGTTCATCATTCAACTCCTCCCAGATAGGCTTCCAGCACCGCCGGATCCTTCTGTACGTCTTCGGGCAGGCCTTGGGCGATCCGCTGTCCGAACTCCATGACCACCACGCGATCGACCAGGCCCATGACGAAGTCCATGTCGTGCTCGACCAGCAGGATCGCCATGCCTTCGCTGCGCAACCGGCTGAGCAGGACGCCAAGGGCTTCCTTTTCTTTCAGGCGCAAACCGGCGGCGGGTTCGTCGAGCAGCAGCAGGCACGGATCGGCGCACAAGGCGCGGGCGATTTCCAGGATCCGCTGTTGGCCGAGGGCCAGGCTCCCGGCCTCTTCGTACAGGTAGTCACCGAGGCCTACGCGCTCCAGCTGACGCCTGGCCTCGCCGAGCAGCTCGGCTTCTTCGCGACGATCCAGGTGCAGGGCCGCCGACAGCACGCCTTGCTGGCCACGCAAGTGCGCGCCGATGGCGACGTTCTCCAGCACGCTCATGTTGCCCAGCAGTTTCACGTGCTGGAAGGTGCGGCTCATGCCCATGCGCGCCACTTGCCGCGAGTTCATGCCGTTGATCTTTTGACCCATGAACAGCACTTCGCCGCTGCTCGGGGTATCGACACCGGAGAGCTGGTTGAACATGGTGCTCTTGCCGGCACCGTTGGGCCCGATCAGCGCGAGGATTTCGCCGGAGCGGATTTCCAGGCTCATGTCGTTGTTGGCCACCAGCCCGCCGAAGCGCTTGGTCACATGCCGAGCCTCAAGGATCAGCTCGCCATGCCTGGGCAGTGGCCGGCGAGGCAGGGGCGCAGCCGTGGCGTCTCCATTGCGGACCTTGGCTCGCACCCTGAAGCGGGCGGGCACCAGGCGTGTCAGCAGTGGCCACAGCCCCCCGGGCGCACGCTGCATCAGGATCACGATGAGGATGCCGAACACGATGATTTCGTAGTTGCCGGTGTTACCCAACAGGTGCGGCAACCAGTCCTGCAGCCATTGCTTGAGCATGGTCAGGATGCCGGCGCCGAGCAGGGCGCCCCAGACGCTGCCGACCCCGCCGATCAAGGCCATGAACAGGTAGTCGATGCCCATGCTCAAACCGAAGGGCGTCGGGTTGACGAAGCGTTGGGTGTGCGCATAGAGCCAGCCGGAAATCGCCGCGAACACCGCCGAGATGACGAAGATCACCATCTTCGAACGGAAGGTGTTGACCCCCATCGACTCGGCCATCACCTGGCCGCCCTTGAGCGCACGGATGGCGCGGCCTTCACGGGAATCCAGGAGGTTCTGGGTGATGACGATAGCCAGCAACAGCAAGGCCCAGATCAGGTAGAAAATGTGCTCGCCTTTATCCAGTTTCAGTCCGAACAACGAAATCGAGGGCAAGCCGCCGACGCCGGTGTGGCCGCCCAGGGATTCCAGGGTGCCGAACAGGTAGTACAGCGAAAGGCCCCAGGCGATCGTACCCAGCGGCAGGTAGTGTCCCGACAGCTTGAGCGTCAGCGCGCCGAGAATCAGCGCGACCGAGGCGGTGAGCACCACCCCGACCAGCAGCGTCAACCAGGGAGACGTCCCGGCCCAGGCCAGCCACGCCGGCAATTGTTCGGTGGTGGTCAGATAGGCAGAGGTGTAGGCGCCCAGGCCGACGAACGCGGCCTGGCCGAAACTGGTCATGCCGCCGACACCGGTCAGCAGCACCAGCCCCAACACCACCATGGCGTACATGCCGATGTAATTGAGCAGGGTGACGTAGTACGGCGGCAACAGCAGCGGCGCGACGCCCACCACCAGCAACAGGGCAAGCAACAGATAGCGCGGATTCATTCTTCTTCCTCCACATGACGACTGGTGAGCGAACGCCAAAGCAGGAACGGAATGATCAGGGTGAACACGATGATTTCTTTATAGGTGCTGGCCCAGAACATCGAGAATGCTTCGATCAGGCCCACCGCCAGGGCGCCGAGGGCGGCGACCGGATAGCTGACCAGCCCGCCGATGATCGCGCCGACGAAGCCTTTGAGGCTGATGACGAAGCCGGAATCGAAATACAGCGTGGTGATCGGTGCGATCAGGATCCCCGAAAGCGTGCCGATCAGGGCCGCGAGCACGAAGGTCGACTTGCCCGCGAGGGTCGGTGAAATGCCCATCAGCCTGGCGCCCATGCGGTTGACCGCGGTGGCGCGCAAAGCCTTGCCATACAGCGTGCGCTCGAAGAACAGGTACAGGCCGACGATCAGCCCCAGGGACACCGCCAGCACCCAGAGTGTCTGGCTGTTGAACGTCACCGGGCCCAGTTCCAGCCCGGCTTCGGAAAACGGCCGGGTGCGGGCGCCTTCAGGCCCGAACAGCAACAGCGCGATACCGACCATGCTGACGTGCACGGCGATCGACACAATCAGCAGGACCAGCGAACTGGCCGAGGCGATCGGCTGGAACACCAGGCGGTAGATCTGCGGCCCCAGCGGCACCACCAACGCCAGGGTCAGCAACGCCTGGACCGCCATCGGCAACTCGGCCAGCGGCAAGGTGTTGATCAGTACCGCCAGCAGCCCTGCATAGCCGAGCTTGAAGAGAATGCGCACGGGGAACCGAAAGGCCTGGCTCGAACGCGCCGCGCCCCACAGATCGAGTGCGCAATCGATCAGCGTCAGACCGAGCAGCAACCAGACCAGAGCGGTCGGGTGACCACTCTGCAAAGTGGCCATGGTCAGGGCGCCATAGGTCACGAATTCACCCTGGGGGATCAACAGGATCCGGGTCACGGTGAACACCAGGAGGATCGACAGGGCCAACAGCGCATAGATCGCGCCATTGGTCATGCCGTCCTGGCCCAGCAGCATGGCTATCTGGAAATTCATAATGAGAGCTCTTTTCTACAGATTGAATATCAGGCCCGCCTGCCGGCGCAGGTCGACTCGTCGGCAATCGGGCAGGGCGCGCAGTGGGCTGTGCGCCCGGGTTTCGATCAGTTGTCGTGCAACAGCGTCCAGTTGCCGTTCTTGACCACGATCAACTCGCGACCGCGTTCGTCGAAGCCGCTGTGGTCTTGCAGCGTCATGTTGTAAACACCCTGGGTGCCGGCCAGTTCATGGCTTTGCTCGAGTGCATCACGCAGGGCCGCACGAAACTCGGGGGTGCCTGGCGCCGCTTTCTTCGCCGCAATCGGGATCGCCTGCTGCAGCAGCAGGCCGGCGTCGAAGGTGTTGCCGCCGAAGGTCGCCGGTTTGCTGCCGTTGAGCTTTTCGTAGGCGGCGGTGTAGTCGCTGGCGATCTTCTTCGACGGGTGACTGTCCGGGATCTCATCGAGTACCAGCATCAGGCTGGCGGCCAGGACGGTGCCCTCGACTTTTTTGCCGCCCAGCTTGAGGAAGTCTGGCAGTGCCGCGCCGTGGGTCTGGTAGACCTGGCCGCGATAGCCCTGGTCGAACAGCGTGGTCTGCGGCATCACGGCCGAGCTGCCCGGCGCTGCGACCAGCACCGCGTCGGGACGGCTGGCGAGCACTTTCAGGCTCTGGCCGGTGACCGAAGTGTCCTGGCGCTGGAAGCGCTCGTTGGCGACCACCTTGATGTTCTGCGCCGCTGCCAGGCCGGCCATGACCTTGGCCCAGTTTTCGCCATACGGGTCGCCGGTGCCGATGAAGCCGAGGGTCTTCACGCCTTTTCTGGCCATGTGTTCGAACAGTGCCTTGGCGATCAGGTCATCGTTCTGCGTGGTCTTGAACACCCATTTCTTCTGCTCGGTCATGGGCAATACCACCGCTGCGGTGCCCACCGGCGCCAATAACGGCACGCCTGCCTCGGCGGCGAACTGGATCACGCCCATGGCGTTGGGCGAACCGCTCGGGCCGATGATCGCATCGACATTTTCTTCGTCGATCAGTTTCTTCAGCGCCTTAACCGTCGCGGTCGGATCGCTCGCGTCATCCAGGGAAATGTACTTCACCACCTGGTCGCCGGCCTGGGTCGGCAGCAAGGGCACGGTGTTTTTCTGTGGCAGCCCGACCAGCGCGATCGGCCCGGTGGAGGAGGTAATGACACCGACTTTCACTTCCGCCTGCGCGGCGGCGGCGCAGGCGGCACTCAACAACAACGTGGACACGGCTTTTCTGAAAAGCATGACTTTCTCCGAAGAGTTGCAACGCTGCAAAAGGCTAATGGCCGGCCGCCCCGACCACCACGTGGTGCGAGTACGGCCCAAGGTACGGCCCTGTTTTTTTTTGGCGAACCGCTGTGGCACCCGGGGTCTGTTACCGAGCCATCCGGGTGCCGGTCGACCATGAGCGATCGGTCGAGGGCGATGAGGGCAAAAGCAGATTGCATGCCAGAAATTTTTTCGTGCATGGCGCAAGGCCGCTACTTCGATCTCCGCTACGCACGGTTCGCAGCAGCCTGGCCTGGACATTCTGACGGTGTGTCGGAGGGCCATCAGAGGGGCCGCTGAAATCGGCAGCACGCCATACCGAACAAGGCTTTGATCTGGATCATGGAAGCCTCAAAAAGGCAGAAAAATAGCGACAATAAACACTAAAAAAATGATGATTTTTTAGGTGTTTTTCAGGGGTTGTTTTTGCTCGGATTATTTTTTGTAAATGGTTTTTGGCAGACGATCCGCTTCGGATATTTTTCCAGATGTTTCGCTGTGACAGGCATGTAGAAATAGGCTTAAAATCATGTTTTATAACAATAAAATGTAAAAAATACGGATTATTAAGGCTTTTTTCAGGTGTTACCAAAGTGCACGCCATTGGGGCGGTACGGGAAAATATGCACCGAAAATACACACTCTTTTATTTGGTAAAATTCAATTGACATTTCACGTAAATATTACGATTTTAGATTTAAGCATTTGCCCCGGCCTTCATGCCGAGGTCATCCATCCCGGTGACACATAACGAGCAGGTAAAGAGCATGTCGATCGTTGTCGAGGATTTAGCCTTAGGAGGGAGCGGCCTTTCGGTCATGGTGAAAGACACCATCGATATCGCTGGCTACCCGACCCGCGCTTCAAGCAGCGCACTGGCCGATGCTCCGGCAGCCGGCGAACATGCCCAGGTGGTCCGGGCGCTCCTGGACGCGGGCTGCCGGATCAGCGGCAAAACCAGCCTGCATGAGTTGGCGTTCGGCACTACCGGCCTCAACGCCTGGACGGGCACTGCAGCCAATCCGCGTTACCCGGGCTATATACCGGGCGGCTCTTCCAGTGGTTCGGCGGCCGCGGTGGCGGCGGGACTTTGCGACTTCGCATTGGGCACCGATACCGGAGGTTCGGTACGGATTCCAGCGGCGTGCTGTGGTGTCTACGGCCTCAAGCCGACCTTCGGCCGTGTCAGCCGCAAGGGTGTCATGCCAGCGCACAGCACCCTCGATTGTGTCGGGCCGCTGGCACGGGATATGGAATGCCTGATCGACGCGATGCATGCCATCGACCCGACGTTCAAGGCGGTATCGGTGCCGGAAAATCTGTCCATCGGCGTCGTCGCCGTACACGCCGACGAACACATCCGTGCGGTGGTGAGCCAGGCCCTGGGTCGTTCGCGCTTCGCGCTGGTCGAGCAATCGCTGCCCGGCATGTCGGCGGCGTATGGCGCGGGAATGGCGATCATCAACGCCGAAACCTGGGCCGCGTGTGGCCATCTTCTGCAAACCGGTCGGGTGGGCAACGATGTCGCCGACCGTCTGCGCGCGGCCAGCCTGACCTCTGCCGAGGCTGTAGAAGAGGCCGAAATCATCCGTCGCGCGTTTACCGCAGAAGTGGACGCAGCCCTGGCCATCACCCCGATCCTGGCCCTGCCGACCATGCCCGATTTTCCGTTGCTGGTCGCCGATGCGGCCGACACTCGCGCCGCCCTGGGCATGACCTCCCTGGTGCGCGCTTTCAATCTGTCCGGTCACCCGGCTCTGAGCATTCCTCTGGAAAGCGCTTCGGGACTTCCGGTCGGCCTTCAACTCATTGCCGCCCATGGCGCGGACGAACTGCTGTGCGCAGTCGCCCGCGAGCTGGTCCGGCGCCTGGAAGAGTAATCGTCATGCTTACTGTGGAGAAACCCATGACTGCGCCAAGCGAGCTGCATCAACAGCGCCGCGTGCCGATCACGGCCAATGAAGCCTTTCAGAAACTGCTGGGCGAGATTCGTGCGCGTGCCCGCAGCGAAGAATTCGACCAACAGAAATTCATCTCGCAGGATGTCATCGAACAGTTCCGCGAGCTCGGCGTCTATCGGGCCCTGGTGCCCAAGCGGTTTGGCGGTGACGAGCGTTCGCCGGCCGAGTTTTGCCAGATGGTGGAAGACATCTCCATCGCCGACGGGTCCGCCGGTTGGGTCGCCAGCTTCGGCATGAGCCCGGTTTACCTGGCGGCGCTGCCACTGGAAACCATCAAGAAAATTTATGCCGACTCGCCTGACGTGGTATTCGCCGGCGGGATCTTCCCGCCGCAGCCGGCGTCCTTTGTCGACGGTGGCCTGGAGGTCAACGGCCGCTGGAAATTTTCCAGCGGTTGCATGGGGGCGTCGCTGATCGGCGTGGGCATCAGCCCGAAAAACGGCGAGATGCTCGGCCTGCCACGGCTGGCAGTGATGCCTCGGGAAAAAGTACGGATCGAGGAAACCTGGAACGTCGTCGGCCTGGTCGGCACCGGCAGCCATGACGTCGTCGTCGAAGGCGTGGTGGTACCGGAGGAGTGGACCTTCGTCCGCGGTGGTCCGTCGAATCTTGACGAACCGTTCTTCCGCTATCCGTCACTGTCGTTCGCCACCCAGGTGTTGTCGGTGGTCGGCCTGGGCGTTGCCCGCGCGGCACTCGATGAGTTGAGCGGCATGGCCAGTGGACGAATCTCCGTGACCGGTGCGCCGTCGTTGTCCGACCGGCCGCTGGCCCAGGTCGAGATGGCCAAGGCCGAAGCGTCGCTGCGCGCTGCGCGTTCGTGGTTCTACCAAGCCATCGACGATGCCTGGGACAGCGTGCTGGCCGGCGTTCCGGTGAGCGTCGAACAGACCAACATGCTGCGCTTGTCTTCGACCCACGCCACACGCGTCGCGGCCGATGTCGCGCGCACCGCGCAAATGCTCTCGGGCATGAGCGGGGTCTACCGCACCAGCCCTCTGTCGCGCTTCGTCAACGACACCCAAGTCATTACACAGCACGCCTTCATGGGCGATATGACCTACCAGAACGCCGGCGCAATCTTCTTCGGCAATAAGCCGCTGCCGGGCTACCTGTAATTTTTTCCTACTGATTGGTGAATCCCATGACTGATAAAAAAGCGTTGCGCGTCCTGTTCTGCATCGGCATCAACCAGAATTTCTTCGATGCTCCACGTCCCGAAGCGCTCGAAGTCTGGGCCGCGTTCGGCGCCATGTGGAACGGCATCGCCGACCTGCCGGGCGTCACTGTGCTGGGCAACATGGACGACGATCAGAGCATGGTCGGCCCGTCCGCCGGCTGGCCCTGGACCACGTACCTGTTGGCCGATGTGCCAGACATCGAGACCGTCCACGCCGCCTGCAATCTGTTTCGCACCACAGAGGTCGGCGATGGCCCTTACAAACTCTGGAAGTATTGCAAGGTCGAGGCCCGTACCGGTCGCGAACTGATCATCCAGCGCTGAGTCGAGAGAAGTCGCCATGTCATCACAAGAACATTTGCGCGCGCTGGAGCAGCGGCTCGAACAGCTGGAAAGCGAGAACGCGATCCGCGCCTGCATGAACCGCTACATGGTGCTGTGCGATGAGCTTGGCGTGGATTCGCCACTCGAGGAGCTGGCCGGTTTGTTTACTGCGCAGGCGGTCTGGGAAGGCAAGGGCGCCAGGTACCAGAACAGCTTCGGCGGTTACCAGGGGCGCGAGGCGATCAAAGCGATGTTTGCCACCTACATGGTCGAACCGGCGCATTTTTCGCTGAACGTGCACTTCCTGACCTCGGAACTTATCCGGGTCACTGGCGATACCGCACAGGCCAGCTGGGTGATGTTGCAGACCTCGACCTTTGCCTCGGGTGCCTCGCACCTCAACAGTGCCCGCCTGACCGTGCGGTTCGCGCAGGAACAGGGGCAGTGGCGCATGGCGCACTTTCAGACCGAGAACCTGTTCAGCCGTCCGGTTGACACCTGGAACAGCGCCGCGCACTTGCCCGTACCCGGCCAGTCCGGCCAGTCCTGAACGGTACTGAACAGCAACGCCCAGAATTCTTAGAGTCGGCGAGCCATGCCGACGAGGAGTGATCGTGAATAACCTGATAAACACCGTAACCCTGGACGCCAGTCCGTCCGACCTGGTCCTGCATGACCGCGTCCACACGTCGTTGTACACCGACGGCAAGATCTTCGATCAGGAGCTGGACAAGATTTTCTACAGCACCTGGATCTGGGTCGCCCATGCCAGCGAGATCCCCGAGTCCGGCAGCTACAAGAGCACCTACATCGGCAAACAGCCGGTGATCGTGGTGCGCGACCGCAAGAAAGACGTGCATGTGTTGCTCAACCGCTGCCGCCATCGTGGCGCAACGGTGTGTGAACACAAGAAGGGCAAGACCAACAGTTTCGTCTGCCCTTATCACGGCTGGAGCTATGCCCTCGACGGCAGCCTGCGCGGTGTGCCGCACCCGGAAAGCTACGCCGATTGCCTGGACAAGGCCGAGCTGCCCTTGGTCAGCCTGCGTGTCGAGCAGTACAACGGCATGATCTTCGCCACCTTCAAGGATGACATCGAGCCCCTCGTCGACTTCCTCGGCCCGGCAAAGAAGTGGATCGACCTGTTCATGAAGCAGGGTGCCGGTTACCCGGTCAAGGTGGGTGGCGAGCATCGTTTCCGCTTCCCCGGCAACTGGAAAATCCAGCTGGAAAACACCACCGACGCCTATCACTTCCCGCTGGTACACAAGTCGTTCCTGTCGTCGGTGGATGAGCAGACCCTGGAGTTGTTCGATTTCGTCAAGGGGCCGGGCTATGTCGAAGACCTCGGCAACGGCCACAGCGTGATGGTGATGATCCCCGACCTGGTCGATCTGGAAGCCAACCTCGACCTGCCGATCCCGGAGCGTTTCGAAGACCTGGCCGTGCAGCTGCGCGCGGAAGGCCAGGACGAACAAGCGGTACGCCGCATCGTGCGTGCGGTCGGCGGTTCGGGCTTCAACCTCAACCTGTTCCCGAACATCGCCTGTTCCATGGCGTTCTTCCGGGTGCTGCAACCGATCGCGGTCAACGAAACCGAGATCCATCACGCGGTGATCACCATGGACGGCGGCCCGGCCGTGGCCAACCGTTATCGCCTGCGCCTGCATGAGCACTTCCAGGGCCCGATGGGTTTTGGCACCCCGGACGATTCCGAAGCCTGGGAGCGCGTGCAACGCGGTGCCAGCGCCGGCACCGATCTGTGGATCATGCTCAACCGCGGCTTGCCGGGTGAACGAGCGTCCGAAGACGGGCTGGTGAGCGATGTGAGCGCCGAGACCGGCATGCGCGCTGGCTACCAGCAGTGGAAAAAGATGATGTCGGCCTGAGTCGACGGAGAACACCATGATTAATCTGCAATTGCTCAACCAGGTCAGCGCTTTCATCTGGCAGGAAGCGGACATGCTCGACCACGGCGATTTCGTCGAATGGCTGGATCTGTGGACCGCGAACGCGACCTACATCATCCCGATCGATCCGCTGGAAACCGATTTCGAGAACACCCTGAACTACGCCTACGACGATCACCACATGCGTCAGTTGCGCGTGACCCGCCTGACCAGTGGCGAGTCGATTTCGACCACCCCGCGGGCACGCACCGTGCGCAGTCAGTCGCGCTTTCGCCTGTTGTCGGATGCAGACGGGGTGGTCACCGTGCGGTGCGCGCAGAACCTGCGCGAGTTCCGCAAGGATGTGCT
Source organism: Pseudomonas sp. MPC6 (assembly GCF_006094435.1). NCBI lineage: Bacteria > Pseudomonadati > Pseudomonadota > Gammaproteobacteria > Pseudomonadales > Pseudomonadaceae > Pseudomonas > Pseudomonas sp. MPC6. The sequence goes on from NZ_CP034783.1 coordinate 2,392,884, forward strand.
CAAGCAGTACACCGCCGATGTCACGTTTGAACTGGTGCGCAGCGGTGACAGTTTCAAGATTCAGCGCAAGCTGATTCAGCTGATCAACTCCACCGATACCCTCGCCGGTATCGGCTACATCCTCTGAGGACGTTGCCATGACACAGGTTGCATTGGTCACCGGCGCGGCCCAGGGGCTGGGCAAGAGCATCGCCGAACAACTGTTGAACGCCGGCTACCGGGTGGTCGTCAGCGACCGTTCGTTGGAGTCGGCACAGGCCACCGCCGCCGAACTCGACGGCACGGGCGAGCGGGTGCTGGCGCTCAAGCTCGACGTCTCGAGTAAGGCCGATTTCGAAGACGCGCTGGCGGCCGTCGTGGCGCATTGGGGCGAGTTGCAGGTGGTGGTGAACAACGCCGCGATGACCATGACCACACCGGTGATGCAGATCAGCCCGGAAGAGTTCGACCGTGTCGTGAGCGTCAACCAGCGCGGCACCTTTGTCGGCTGCCAGGTGTTCGGCAGCTACCTGGCGACCCGCGGTTACGGGAGGATCATCAACATGGCTTCCCTGGCCGGGCAGAACGGCGGCACCGCGACCGGCGCGCATTACGCCGCGTCCAAGGGCGCCATCATCACCTTGACCAAGATCTTTGCCAAGGAACTGGCGGCGTCCGGTGTCACGGTCAACGCCATCGCCCCAGGCCCTATCGAGTCACCGGCGGTGCGCGCCGCCGTGCCGCCCGAGCGCCTGGAAAAACTGATCGAGGCGATCCCGGTCAGGCAATTGGGCAACGCCGCGTTCATCGGCAAGCTGATCGTGCAACTGGCCAGTGAAGACGCCTACTTCACCACCGGGGCGACCTGGGATGTGAACGGCGGGATCTTCATGCGCTGAAGTTTTACGGATTGGAAAAGCAGCGGGGGCGCGCAGATGCGCTCCCTTACAACACATTCGGGATGGCCTGTATGAGCGATCAATTATTGAAAGTCGTCGTGCGCAAGCGCGAAGAGCAGGGCGAAGGAGTCGTCGTACTGGATCTGCGCGATCCGTCGGGACAGCCTTTGCCCGCCTTCGAGGCGGGCGCGCATGTCGATATCCACCTCAAGACCGGGCTGGTTCGCCAGTATTCGCTGTGTGGTAACCCGGCCAACGCCGACGCCTACCGCTTGGGCGTACTCAAGGATCCCGCCTCGCGCGGCGGTTCGGTGGCGGTGCATGAATTACTGCAGGAAGGTCGCGAGATCGAGATCAGCCTGCCGCGCAATCATTTTCCGTTGGCGAGCGATGCCCGCCGCTCGATCCTGATCGGCGGCGGTATCGGTATCACCCCGATGGTCGCCATGGCCTACGCGCTGAATGCCCGCGACAGTGATTTCGAACTGCATTATTGCGGCCGTTCGCGTAGCCGCAGCGCCTTTCTCGAAGAGCTGGACAGCGCTGCGTTCGCTTCGCGGTTGCGCACGCATTTCGACGACGAAGCAGCCGAACAGAAACTCGACCTGCACGCCGTGCTGGGCACCGCGCAGGCCGGCGTGCATGTGTATGTCTGCGGACCGGCCGGTTTCATGGACTGGGTCATTGCCCAGGCCCTGGCAGCGGGGTACGCCGACGATCATGTGCACCGCGAATACTTCCAGGTCGAAGTCGACGCCTCGGGCGCCGGTTTCGAAGTGGTTGCCCGGCGCAGCGGCAAGACCGTACAGGTTGCCGAGGGCCAGAGCATCGTCGAGGCGCTGACTGCCGTGGGCATCAAGATTGAAGTGTCCTGTGAGCAGGGCGTTTGCGGCACCTGCTTGTGCGACGTCATCGAAGGCGAACCGGATCATCGCGACGTCTATCTCACGGATGACGAAAAATCCGCCAATGACCAGATTCTGGTGTGCTGTTCCCGGGCCAAGTCCAAGAAACTGGTGCTGGATATCTGATAGACCGGAGGGTAAGACCATGGTCGATACAACTGGATTTCGTAACTCAATGGCAATGCTTGGTGGCGCGGTTTCGGTCATCACCACCGATGGCCCCGCGGGTCGTTTCGGCTTTACCGCGTCTGCGGTGTGCAGCGTGACCGACCAGCCGCCGACGTTGTTGGTGTGCATGAATCGCTCGTCGTTTTCCAATGTGCATTTCAAGAGCAACGGCGTGCTCAGCGTGAACGTGCTGACCCCGGGTCACCAGGAGGTGTCGGGGGCGTTCTCCAACCGCCATCTCGATACCGAGCAGCGTTTTTCCTGCGCCTCCTGGAGCACCCTGGAAAGCGGTGCGCCGCTGCTGGATGAGGCACTGGTCAGTTTCGACTGCCGAATCGCCCAGGCTCATGAAGTGGGATCGCACACGATTTTCTATTGCGAAGTGCTGGGTATTCGTAATGGCGAAAGCGAGGAAGGCCTGGTGTATTTCAATCGCGCCTACCACCGGTTGGGAGATGCCTCCAAAGCAACTTCCTGAACCTGTCGTTATCCGGGAAATACCGATAAGACTTTCCAATATCGTTGAGTTTGATAATAACTAGAAAGCGGTTGTCGCTGTTTTGGCGAATGGCTGTGTTACGACTTTTTTGCAGTAAGTGGTTATAAAAACAATACTGCGGATTGACTGCCAAAGTTGCACTTTTGCTGAATTGATCTGCTTCCACTAGCCGTGCCTTTGTGCATGTAAAAAAGAAGGAAAGTTTGATGTTTCAGAAGAGCTGGGTAAGCCGCGGCGTCGCCACTGCGGCGGTGATGGGGATCTTCACACCGGTGGTTGCGCATGCCGACTTCGTCGACGACAGCCAGGTCAGCCTGGGGATGCGCAACTTCTATATCGACCGCGATTTCAAACAGCATGACGCCCCGCAATCACGGGTCGGCAGTTGGACCCAAGGCTTCGATTTTCGCGCAATCTCGGGTTACACCGAGGGCACGCTGCAGTTTGGCCTGGACCTCTCGGCGCAGTACGCCTATCGCCTGGACGGCGGCGGTGGCCGTGGGCCGGACACCATCATTCCGTACGACACCAGCAAGGGCGAGCAAGTCCGGGACTATGGCCGGGCGGCGCTGACCGGGAAGGTTCGTTACAACAAGACCGAGCTGAAGATCGGTGAGCTGCGTCCGACGTTGCCGGTGGCTTACATCGACGACTCGCGGCAATTGATCACCACCTATCACGGGGTGCAGATCGAATCCAAAGAAGTCGACAAGCTGACGCTGACCGGTGGCCGTTTTACCGAAATCAGTTCCCGGGAGTCTTCCAATACCGAAAAGATGTACTTGTTCAATGGGCCCAACATTAAACGTCGCAGTGACGGCCTGAACTTCGGTGGCGCCACCTATGCGTTTACCCCGAACTTGTCCGGTACGTATTTTTTCGGTCAGCTGGAGGATATCTATAAACAACACTATCTGGGCTTGACCTACAACCATGACCTGGGTGCCGGTTACGGCTTGAAGACAGACCTTCGTTACTTCAATAACAGTGAAGACGGCAAGGCACTGTATGGCGATATCGACAACAAGTCCTACGGGGTCATGACCACGTTGAAGAAGGGGGCTCATGCCATCGGTGTCGGCTACCAGCGCATGCTTGGCGAATCGACATTCCCGACGCTCAACGGCTATGCGCCGCAGCCTTACCTGGTGAACTGGTCGACAGTGGCGTTCGTCAAGCCGAACGAAAGCTCCTGGCAACTGCGTTATGACTACAACTTCGCGGGCATCGGTTTGCCAGGGTTGAAATTGATGACGCGTTACATGCGCGGCACCGGTGTCGACCGGGGCAGCAATGCCCTCGACCAGAACGTCGAAAGCGAACGCAACATCGTGCTCGGTTATGTGGTGCAAAGCGGAGCGCTCAAGGACGTGGGTTTCGAATGGCGCCGCATCGACGTCAAGACGCGCTATGGCAATGGCAATGCGTCGGGACCGGACTATCAGGAAAACCGCCTGGTCACCACATACACCTGGAAGTTCTGAAGTCCCCCGTGAGCCCTTCGCGGCTTGCGGGTCTGCCCGCGCATCCGGGCAATGTCGATGTTCACTGTTTTTCCTTGGCCCGGGGCGCTCCTCCCGGGCTTTTTTTCGCAGCGGTTTTTAGCCCGCCCTTCAAGGATTGCCTATGCGTCGTTTCTATACCGGCTCCGACTTGAATCGTGTGCACAGCATTGCCGAACTGGCCGACATGGCCCGGCGACGCTTGCCTTACTTTGCCTGGGAATACCTCAGCGGCGGTGCGGAGGCTGAACTGACGCTCAAGGATAATCTCGACGCGTTCAGTGCTTATGGCTTGCACGCCAGAGCCATGGTGCCGTGCCATGTCCCCGACACTTCCCGGGTCTTGCTCGGCCGGGTGTTGCCCTTGCCGATGCTGATCGGGCCGACGGGCTACAACGGCCTGCTGCACCGCGATGCCGACATTCACCTGGCCCGGGCGGCGACAGCGCGTGGTTTGCCTTTCAGCCTGAGTACCGCGTCCAACACCTCGCTGGAAGACCTTGTCGCGGCGGTGCCCGGCGTCGACCTGTGGTTCCAGCTGTACGCCATGCGCGATCCGCGGGTGCAGAACGATTTGCTGCAGCGGGCCGCCGCCGTCGGTTGCCGGACCCTGGTGTTGACCTGTGATGCGATGGTGCTGGGCAATCGCGAATGGGATCGGCGCAACTTCGCCAGGCCGCGGCAGCTGGCATGGCGCAACAAGTTCGACGTGCTCCGCCACCCGCGCTGGCTCAAGCAGGTGATGTGGCCATCCGGGCTGCCGGGCATGGGCAACCTCGAACCGTACTTGCCTCCGGCGGAGCGTAATCCCCTGGGATCGATGGCGTTTATCGGCAAGCAGATGGATACCTTGCTCGACTGGGACATGCTGGCGCGTTTGCGTGACCGATGGGGCGAGCGACTATTGCTCAAGGGCGTGTTGCATCCGGCGGATGTGGAGCGCGCCATCGCCCTGGGGCTCGACGGTGTGGTGGTGTCCAACCACGGCGGCCGCCAATTGGACGGCGCCCTCGGCAGTCTCGACGCACTGGCGGCCATCGCCCCGCAGGCACAGGGCAAGCTCAGCCTGCTGCTCGACGGCGGGATCCGGCGTGGCAGCGATATCGTCAAGGCGCTCGCCCTGGGGGTCGATGCCGTGTTGCTGGGGCGTTCCACGCTTTACGGTGTCGCGGTGGCGGGTGAAGCCGGCGTCGGCAAGGCGCTGGACGTGTTGACGGATGAACTGGCGCTGACCATGAACCTGATGGGCTGCACCCACCTCAACCACCTCGACCGCGACAGCGTGTTCGCGCGTCGACGCGCATAACCCCCTGTAGGCGCTGGCTTGCCAGCGAAAGCGGAGAGTCAGGCGAAGCAGATGTTGAATGTACTGGCCTCTTCGCTGGCAAGCCAGCTCCTACAGGGTTCGGCGGTGCCAGCCCCTCGCGTGAACACCGCAAACCCCCTGTAGGCGCTGGCTTGCCAGCGAAAGCGGAGTGTCAGGCGAAGCAGATGTTGAATGTACCGGCCTCTTCGCTGGCAAGCCAGCTCCTACAGGGTTCGGCGGTGCCAGCCCCTCGCGTGAACACCGCAAACCCCCTGTAGGCGCTGGCTTGCCAGCGAAAGCGGAGTGTCAGGCGAAGCAGATGTTGAATGTACCGGCCTCTTCGCTGGCAAGCCAGCTCCTACAGGGTTCGGCGGTGCCAGCCCCTCGCGTGAACACCGCAAACCCTCTGTAGGAGCTGGCTTGCCAGCGAAAGCGGAGTGTCAGGCGAAGCAGATGTTGAATGTGCCGGCCTCTTCGCTGGCAAGCCAGCTCCTACAGGGTTCGGTGGTGCCAGCCCCCTCGCGTGAACACCGCAAACCCCCTGTAGGAGCTGGCTTGCCAGCGAAAGCGGAGTGTCAGGCGATGTAGATGTTGAATGTACCGGCCTCTTCGCTGGCAAGCCAGCTCCTACAGGGTTCGGCGGTGCCTGCGCCCTCGCGTGAACACCGAAAACCCCTGTAGGAGCTGGCTTGCCAGCGAAAGCGGAGTGTCAGGCGAAGCAGATGTTGAATGTACTGGCCTCTTCGCTGGCAAGCCCGCTCCTACGAGGATCGTGGTCGCACACGACCAGGTGATTGCGTTGCAGAATCGGAATGACACTTGCGCGTTTCGGGCAGTGGGGCGCCGGGGCCGTTGCTAGGATCGAAGCTCTTCTACAGCCATGCCACACCTGACGGGCTTGCTGCCCGGTATCCGCACTTCGATATGCGCACCCGGGGTAAAGCCGGCCGGATATTGCGTAAATACGCGAACCGGGCATCAGGCGCGGAGTAGGGCAAAAGCGACATACCCAGCCCAAAATTAATTTGACATATGTTATTTGTGATCACATATTGGAGCCATAAGAACGTCCAATGTGAGCCCTTCCTCATGACAGATCGCCCAATCCTCCTGCCCACCATGCGTCAGGTTTCCCGCGACACCCTGCAGGATCAGGTCTACCGCCAGATCCGTGAAGCGCTGATGAGCGGCCGCTTCCAGCCAGGCCAGAAACTGACCATCCGCGGTCTTGCCGAGGCGCTGGGTTCCAGCCCGATGCCGGTGCGCGAAGCACTCAATCGACTCAGCGCAGAGAACGCCTTCGAAGTCACCGAGACCTCCCGCCTGCGTGTGCGCATGATGACCCCCGAACGACTGCGCGAGATCCGCGACGCCCGGGTTGCGCTCGAAGGCCTGTTGGCCGAGAAGGCCGTCATCCTGCTCAACGACGCCGACCTTAAAGACATCAGCCACCTGTGCGACCAGATGCAGCAAGCCGCCGACAGCGTCGATGTGGCCCGCTACCTGTGGACTAACTTCGCCTTCCACCGGCGCATCTATGCAGTGGCCAAAGCTGACCTGACCATCGCCGCCGTGGAGAATTTCTGGCTGCACATGGGCCCCTGCTTTGCGCTTGTCGCACCGGACAAAGCGCACCTGCAGCGCTCGATGGAAGCGCACAACCGCATCGTCGAGGCCCTGGCCGCGCGTGACGGGGCTGCGGCCCGGGCGGCAGTCACCGACGACATCATGCAGGCGGCCGACTCCCTGGCACGCCTGATCGACAAGGGCGACCGGTCACGGTCGCCGGTTTCTGGAGTAAAGAAAGCATGAGCGTTCTCAATCGACTGATTCCCTACACCGGCCTGCGGGTGCTGATCTCTGGCGGCGCGGCCGGGATCGGTGAAGTGCTGGCAGCGGCTTACATGGAGGCGGGTGCAAAAGTGCATGTGTGTGATGTCAGCGAAGCCGCCATTGCAGCATTCCGCGACCGTTACCCGGACAGCGTTGCCACCCGTGCCGATGTGGGTGACCCGGCGCAGATTGAGGCGGTATTCAAGGTTCAGCGCGAACAGTTCGGTGGCCTCGATGTCCTGGTCAATAACGCCGGGATCGCCGGGCCGACCGCCGGGATCGATGCGGTCACCGACGAGGAATGGCAGCGCACCATCGACATCAACCTCACGGCGCAATACCGCTTTGCCCATCACGCGGTGCCGCTGCTCAAAGCGTCACCCAACGCACATCTGATCCACATCGCGTCGGTGGCCGGCCGCCTGGGTTACGCCTGGCGCACGCCGTATGCCGCGACCAAGTGGGCCATCGTCGGCCTGATGAAATCCCTGGCATCCGAGTTGGGTGAAAGCGACATCCGCGTCAACGCCTTGCTGCCCGGCATCGTCGAAGGCCCGCGCATGGACGGGGTGATTCGCGCCCGCGCCGAGCAGATGAACGTGCCAGAAGCGCAGATGCGTGGGGAGTACCTGAAAAAGATCTCGCTCAAACGCATGGTCACCGCCGAGGACGTTGCCGCCATGGCGCTGTTCCTGTGTTCGCCCGCCGCACGCAACGTGACCGGCCAGGCCATCAGCGTCGATGGCAACGTCGAGTACCTCTAAGCGTCTCGACTTCGGTTACAACAACGGCCGGACATAATCCGCGTCGAGTGACCCCAATAACTTTCTCGCCAAGAACAAGAACGGAGAACACTCATGTCCAAAAATCGCCCGATCATCATTACCTGCGCCGTCACTGGCGCCATCCATACGCCGTCGATGTCGCCGCACTTGCCAATCACCCCGCAGGAAATTGCCGACGCCGCCATTGGTGCCGCCGAGGCCGGCGCCTCGATTGTGCACCTGCATGCCCGCGATCCAATCGATGGGCGGCCGAGTCAGGATGTCGACCTGTTTCGTCAGTTCCTGCCGCAGATCAAGGCCAAGAGTGACGTGGTGATCAACATCACCACCGGCGGTGCGCCGACCATGGGCGTGGAAGAACGCCTGCAGCCTGTGGCACAACTCAAGCCGGAACTGGCGTCGCTGAACATGGGATCGATGAACTTCGGGCTGTACGAAATGCTCGATCGTTTCACCGAATTCAAGCACGACTGGGAGCGGCCATACCTGGCCGAGAGCGACGACCGGATCTTCCGCAATACCTTCCGCGACATCGCTCACATTCTCAACGCCTGTGCCGAGAACCGTACCCGTTTTGAAATTGAATGCTACGACATCGGCCATCTGTACACCGCCGCACACTTCCTGCAGCGCGGGTTGCTCAAGGCGCCGATTTTCATTCAGTCGGTGTTCGGTCTGCGCGGCGGCATCGGTGGACATCCCGAGGACCTGGCGCACATGCGCCGTACGGCCGACCGCCTGTTCGGCGACGCGTACCAGTGGTCGATTCTCGGTGCCGGCCGCAATCAGATTCCGCTGGGCACCATGGGCCTGTCGATGGGCAGCCATGTACGCGTCGGCCTTGAGGATTCGCTGTGGGACGGGCCCGGCAAACTGGCCGCGTCCAATGCCGATCAGGTCAAGCGCATTCGCACGGTGATCGAAGCCCTGGGCGGGCGCGTGGCGACGCCGGATGAGGCGCGGGAAATGCTCGATCTCAAGGGCAAGGACCAGGTCGATTTTTAATAGCGTTGTCATGATGGCGCCGGCCTGGGTGGTCGGCGCCTGGTGTTGACAACGAAACCTGTCCTCTTCATAAAAACAGTCAGCTCAGCTTTTTTTTGCTCACGGCGGCCAGCGTTGCCGGGGCTTCTCTACAGCTGTAGCTGCAAGAGGTTTGCGCGATGACAATAACAAGAACCATCGGAACACCTGATACCCCCCGAGACTCGGCGACGCTGAACAAGTTGATGTTCGTCAAGCTGATGCCGTTGCTGATTGCGGCCTACGTGCTGAGCTTTCTTGACCGGACCAACATCGCGTTGGCCAAGCATCAACTGGATATCGACCTGGGCATTTCCGCTGCCGCCTACGGGCTGGGAGCCGGGCTGTTCTTTCTCACCTACGCACTGTCGGAAGTGCCCAGCAACCTGATCATGCACAAGGTCGGCGCGCGGTTCTGGATTGCGCGAATCATGGTCACCTGGGGTTTGATCTCGGCGGCGATGGCGTTCGTCCAGGGCGAAACGTCGTTCTACGTGTTGCGCCTGCTGCTGGGCATCGCCGAAGCGGGGCTGTTCCCTGGCGTCATGCTGTACCTGACATACTGGTTCGGCCGCGAACAACGGGCGCGGGCCACCGGTTATTTTCTGTTGGGCGTGTGTTTCGCCAACATCATCGGCGGGCCACTGGGTGCCGCGCTCATGCAACTGGACGGTGTGTGGGGCTGGCGTGGTTGGCAGTGGATGTTCATGCTCGAGGGCCTGCCGGCGGTGTTCTTCGCCATGGTGGTCTGGAAAAAATTGCCGGACCGTCCCAGCAAGGCGCCTTGGCTGAGCGCCGCCGAAGCCGAGCAGATCGAACGGCGGTTGGCCGCTGAATCGGAGGAGGGCGCCGGCGCCGGCGGTCACTCGTTCAAACAATGCCTGACCCCGCAGATTCTGTTGGCGATCCTGGTCTACTTCTGCCACCAGATCACGATCTACACGGTGATCTTTTTCCTGCCCGGCATCATCGGCAAATACGGCGAGCTGAGTACCTTGCAGATCGGCTTGTTGACTTCCCTGCCTTGGCTGGCGGCCGCTGCGGGCGCTATCGCACTGCCCCGATTTGCCACCACGCCGGCGCGTGCCCGGCAAATGCTGGTCGCGGGTTTGCTGACCATGGCCGCAGGCCTGGGAATCGCCTCGCTGGCGGGACCGGTGATCAGTCTGCTGGGCTTCTGCATATCGGCGGTGATGTTCTTCGTCGTGCAGTCGATCATCTTTCTCTACCCCGCTTCGCGACTCAAGGGCGCGGCGCTCGCAGGAGGGTTGGGATTCGTCAACTCGTGCGGCCTGCTGGGCGGTTTCGTCGGCCCCTCCGTGATGGGGTTGATCGAGCAAAGTACCGGCAATGCCATGAACGGCATGAAAATCGTGGCGATTATCCTGGTGCTCGCGGCGATAGCGGCATTGCGATTGCGTCAGGGCCATGAGCACAAGGTGGATAAACAACGGCTGCAAAGTCGGCGACAGCCTGTGTGAGTGCGCGCTGATAACAATGCTGCCGGTCGGGGGTGGGAGTGGTCGTGGTATCCGCGACATTTCCACCTCGGTTTCCCATCGGACTGGGCGCTGTTGAATTTGCGTTATGCCCCGGTCCTGCCATTTGAGATTCGACCCAAGATCGTGATTGGTTTATTTTTTGTTCTTAAAGCACCCTTTTTGGTGCTTTTTTCTTGTTTTTTTAAACCCGTTTGGGGTCGGTGAATCATGTTCGGGAATGAGTTCCAACTGCGAACCGTGCCGAGTATCTGGCCAGACGAATCGGCCTTGGCGCCGCTTGGCAGAAATGCGGTCCCGAAAAAAGAGACCGCAGCACAGGCCGCAGGGCTTACTCACATTCGGCCTCAGTCAACCCCAGCTACTCACGCGGATCGATCTGATTCAGCACCTGATTCGCCGTGATTTCTGCCAGCATGATGCTATTGGAAATGCCCAACAAGGCGTGACGCGACCCGCCGTCCAGATGATCCACCACGTGATGAACAATCACATCGACCGAGGCCAGCGTTTCGACCAGATAAACCATGAGGGTCTCGGTCGTCGCCTTTGGGTCGACGGTAAACAGCGTGCTGGGTGTGCGCGGGGTGGCTTTGATGTCGGCAGTCGAGGGGAAGTGAAAATCGAGGGCGTGTTCGGCAGCCTCGTTGTGTATGTTTGAATCGGGTTCGTTTGGGGATGCTGGAACGGTGTTCGGAGGATTGGGTGTGACCTTGAACATATCTTAGGTTCCTGAAGGTGTGCCAACCCCCCTGCTGCTAAACGAAGAGGGTGGCAGCTGCACGCAGGTTAGCAGACCGGTGAACCTAAGAAACCGGCGCGCCCAAGGGCGCCCTGCGCACAGCCACCATCAAAATGCAGGCAAAAAACCTGGCTGATAGGAGCGTTGCACGTCTTAGGTTATCTATGGGCTGCTAAACCCGATCACTGATGGGCAGTGACGCGAATCAAGTTACCTAGCGGCCCCAAGGCGCACAAGCCGGCGGATTCTGGCGTACCCGTAGGCAACGGCGCAAGGTGTTGTAGCTTTCAGAAGGTAAGCAGTAGGACGTTTAAACACGCGCCTTGCGCGGATGTTTAATTTGCAAGCGAAGGTGACGGCACGTCTTATTTTCGCAAGACAGGAGACCTGGCGGTGAGCCAACGGATTTATATCAGCGGAGCTTCAGGGGCAGGCGTGAGCACGTTAGGAGCAGCATTGGCTGAAAGGCTTCGCATACCTCATGTTGATGTCGATGATTACTATTGGTACCCGACGGATCCACCCTTCGAAAAATCACGTCCGCCTGAAGAGCGACTGGTTCTGATAAAACGAGTGCTGGCTGATCTCCCTTGGGCGCTGTCCGGATCATTGGATGGCTGGGGGGGCGAGGTGATTCAAAGCGCTGATCTGGTGGTATTCGTTGACACTCCGACACCGCTCCGTATGGAGCGCTTGAGGTCACGCGAATCACGACGGTATGGCCCGCGCATTTTGCCTGGCGGCGATATGTATGCGAACCACCAAAAATTTCTCACATGGGCGCAAAGCTATGAAGCAGGCAGTCGAGCGGGCCGTAGTAGACCTAGACATGAGCTGTGGCTCAAGCACTTGACTAAACCAACCCTCAGATTGAACGGAGAGATCGCGATCGCAGAAATGGTGATGACTGTAGTCGCGGCGATTTCAGAGTTGACTCACCAGGAATCAACAAGCGGTTGAATCGCTCTAGTCCCGAAATAGATCAGTCACCCTTTTTGGTCCACGGTAACGCCGGACTTGGTCTGGCTCCCGCGTTGACGTTCAGTGCTGCGTCCCTTGCCATGTTTGAGATCCGGGGCGGCGCTGTTGGCACTGGTAGAGCTGTCTTCGGGTTCGGCTTTTTTTTGTGCCGCAAGTTGAGCACGAAGCTTGCCAATTTCCTGATCCAGCTCCAGAGTTTTCTTGCTCTGCAATGACTTCCAGTTGGCTTCAAATTGCGTGGAACCAAAAGAGCTGGGCTTGTAAGACTGATACCAATCACGCGCATTCTGCAAGGATGCTCTCGTTGCTGGAAATATTGGAACCCACAGGCATTTGCAGTGCAGGCTTCAGAACCGCTTTCAAAATTTATGCCAGTTAAATTTAATTCATTATTTATCGAGTGTATCAATATATAGTCGAAGATTAAGCCCGTTATTTTTATCTAAATTTGAGATAAGTGTGCAAGAAGTTGCGCAGTTTCTTGCGCATGCTGACGATTTGGTTTTGGTCGGTGGCCGCGTCGTGAGCGGGCGGGGTGCTTCAAAAAACTCATCTAAATTAAATTTTTTGTTTGCGATGCTGCGTAAGTGATTGTTCGCACATTGATAATATTTTTAAGGATAAGGTGTTTTGATAGATGGAGTGCGGGAACTTTCAGGTTTTTACTTTGCATGAGAAATGATAAGATATGGGCCTTCAGTTTGCATGTATAAGGATATTTTAATGGTCGGACGCGTTTTATTACCCCTTTGCACTTTACTGCTGCTTACAGGCTGCCAAGCGCAACCTTCCCCTCTACCAAAAAGCGAAAAACTCTCACCCTATAAGGTCTCTCAGATTGCTGCGACCATTGAACAGAAATACCCAAAACTTTCCACCGAGGTTCGCGGCAAGCTACTGAATACCGTGGTGCAGTCATTGGATAACATGGTGTTTGTCGAGGGTGGCGAGTTCCAGATGGGCGATTTTGGTTGGCCGTATGATGATGACCCTACAAATATGTGCGACTGGCCATGCGGTGTGGCCCCGGAACGGATGGGCCATATCAGCATGGACGGCGATGACGACTTCGTCCATCCGGTCAAGCTGAGCAGTTACTCCCTGTCAAAATTTCAGGCAACACTGGGCGATTTCGATTTGTTCTTTATTGCTCAGGGCAAACCGTTGTTTGATGCTGAATATCGTGAACGAGAAAATTTAAAGATTAAGCGTTACGCACCGAACCTACCTGCACCGGCCAAAAGCTGGCAAGAAGCCAAGGACTACTGTGGTTGGTTAGGGGAGCTAAGTGGTTTTCCAGTGGATCTACCCACAGAAGCCCAGTGGGAATATGCAGCCCGCAATCGTGGTCAACATGTGATGTTCTCCACCGACAATGGGAGCTTGAACTATGGACGAAACTTTCCCAAACCAGGCTCAGGTCATACCTTTGCAGTTGATAGCTTTGTCCCTAACCCACTGGGGATTTATAATCTGTCTGGGAATGCCACCGACTGGGTCAATGACTGGTACGACAAAGACTATTACCGCCACTCACCACTCGAGAATCCTACCGGCCCTGAAACGGGCACACATCGGATTCACAGAGGATCGAATTATCCAGAAGATCCATTGCTCAGCGCTAGTACAGTACGACGGTGGGCTGATAAGCCTGTAGCTGAGGGGTACTTTCAAGGGAATGGTTTTCGCTGTTCTATTCAATTCAATAAGCCGCTATAAACTCCGAAAAATAAGAGGGCGCTATTACGCCCTCGTTATTGGTTCACGATTTATGCCAGCCCATCAAATCTGCCACTGTTCTGCGCAGCCACCAGCACAGCCTCCTTACGCCATGCGTTGCTAGGGCTCCAGGCCACTCGGACCGGACTGTCGGAAGTCTGATTAATCGCCAGGCTGTCAATAAAACGATTGAACTGGTCTTGTTCGTGCCCATTGAGCAAGGCGTTGATCCGTTCCAAACTCGCCATGGCCTTGACCTTTGTCCCGTCGAGGGAACAATGCTCCAGCACTTCAATAAATTGCCGCCTGCGACGTACCTCGGACAGAAGAATGACCAGGGCCTTCTCCTGCTTTTCGTTGAAGCTACCAGTCCCCCTGGCAATAACCCCTTCTGTTAGCAGGTAGACCATCGGCCCAATGGTTTTAGGTGGCAGCATGCTACTGGAATATCTCGCTCCCGAAGCCGCTTCCTTATAAACAGTTGGTTGTGCAACTTCTTGCGCATGCTGGCGATTTGGTTTTGGTCAGTGTTTACATAGTAAGCGGACGGGGTGCTTTCAGAAAAAATCATTTGAGTAAATTTGGTCGTTTGCGATGCTGCATAAATGGTTGTTCGTACATTAATGACATTTTTAAGAATAAGGTGTTTTCGTAGGTGAGAGGCAACGATTTTCAGTTTTTACCTTGCATGAAAAATGATAAAATTTTGCCTTTCAGTTTTCCTTCATAAGGATATTTGAATGGTTGGGCGCATTTTATTACCCCTTTGCACTTTACTGCTGTTTACAGGCTGCCAAGCGCAACCTTCCCCTCTACCAAAAAGCCAAAAACTCTCACCCGATAAGGTCTCTCAGATCGCTGCGACTATTGAACAGAAATACCCAAAACTTTCCACCGAGGTTCGTGGCAAGCTACTGAATACCGTGGTTCAGTCACTGGATAACATGGTGTTTGTCGAGGGTGGTGAATTCCAGATGGGAGATTTTGGTTGGCCTTATGACGATGACCCGACAAATATGTGCGACTGGCCATGCGGTGTGGACCCGGAACGGATGGGCCATATCAGCATGGACGGTGATGACGACTTTGTTCATTCCGTTAAACTGAGCAGTTACTCCTTGTCGAAATTTCAAACAACACTGGGGGATTTCGATTTGTTCTTTATTGCTCATGGCAAACCGTTGTTTGATGCTGAATATCGTGAACGAGAAGAGTTACAGGAAAAGCTTTACGCGCCCAAGCTGCCAGCGCCGGTCCAAAGCTGGCAAGAAGCCAAGGACTATTGCGGTTGGTTAGGGGTGCTAAGTGGTTTTCCTGTGGATCTGCCCACTGAGGCCCAGTGGGAATATGCCGCACGCAATCGTGGGAAGCATGTGGCGTTCTCCACCGACAATGGGAGCCTGAGCTATGGACGTAACTTCCCTGCATCGGGTAAAGGTAAACGGACCTTTGCGGTTGATAGTTTTGTTCCTAACCCCTTGGGGATTTACAACCTGTCTGGAAATGCCACCGACTGGGTCAATGACTGGTATGACAAAGACTATTATCGCCACTCACCGCTTGAGAATCCGACCGGCCCCGAGACAGGCACACTCAGAATTCGTAGGGGTTCGGGGTATGGCGAAGACCCATTGCTCAGCGCGAGTACCGTACGACGGTGGGCAGATGAACCTGTAAGAAAACGGCACGCCCCAGGCTATAGCTTCCGCTGTTCAGTGCAATCCGATCAGCCGCTATAGAGCAGAAACAATGAGGGCGCTATCAATACGCCCTCATTATTTGCTCAGCGTTTAGGCCAAACCATCAAACCGGCCGCTGTTCTGTGCGGCCACCAGTACTTTCTCCTTGCGCCAGGCATTGCTGGAGCTCCAGGCCACTCGGACCGGAATGTCGGAAGTCTGATTAATCGCCAGGTTGTCAATAAAACGATTAACCTTTTTCCCGTCAAGGGAACAATGTTCCAACACTTCGATAAATTGCCGCCAGCGACGTACCTCGGACAGAAGGATGACCAGAGCCTTCTCCTGCTTTTCGTTGAAGCTACCAATCCCCCTAGGAATAACCCTTCTATTAGCAGGTAGACCATCGGCCCAGTGATTTCAGGTGGCAGCATGCTCAGAGGAACATCTCGCT
Organism: Pseudomonas sp. MPC6; assembly: GCF_006094435.1. NCBI lineage: Bacteria > Pseudomonadati > Pseudomonadota > Gammaproteobacteria > Pseudomonadales > Pseudomonadaceae > Pseudomonas > Pseudomonas sp. MPC6. The sequence goes on from NZ_CP034783.1 coordinate 2,408,857, forward strand.
CCCGAAGCCGCTTCCTTATAAGCAGTTGGTTGTGCAACTTCTTGCGCATGCTGGCGATTTGGTTTTTGTCGGTATCTACAAAGTAAGCGGGCGGGGTGCTTTCAGAAAAAATAATTTAAGTAAATTTGTTCGTTTGCGATGCTGCATAAATGGTTTTTCGTACATTAATGACATTTTTAAGAACAAGGTGTTTTCGTAGGTGAGAGGCGACGATTTTAAGTTTTTACCTTGCATGAAAAATGATAAAATTTTGTCTTTCAGTTTTCCTTCATAAGGATATTTGAATGGTTGGGCGCATTTTGTTACCCCTTTGCACTTTACTGCTGCTTACAGGCTGCCAAGCGCAACCTTCCCCTCTACCAAAAAGCCAAAAACTCTCACCCGATAAGGTCTCTCAGATCGCTGCGACTATTGAACAGAAATACCCAAAACTTTCCACCGAGGTTCGTGGCAAGCTACTGAATACCGTGGTTCAGTCACTGGATAACATGGTGTTTGTCGAAGGTGGCGAGTTCCAGATGGGGGATTTTGGGTGGCCATATGACGATGACCCGGCAAATATGTGCGACTGGCCATGCGGTGTGGAGCCGGAGCGGATGGGGCGCATCAGCATGGATGGTGATGACGACTTTGTTCATCCCGTTAAACTGAGCAGTTACTCCCTGTCGAAATACCAAACAACACTGGGCGATTTCGATCTGTTCTTTATTGCTCATGGAAAACCGTTGTTTGATGCGGAGCTACGTAAGCGTGAGGATTTACAGTTCCGCTATCAACCCGACTTACCAGCTGCTACCCAAAGCTGGCAAGAAGCCAAGGATTATTGCGGCTGGATAGGTAAATTGAGCGGTTCCCCTGTGGATTTACCTACAGAAGCCCAGTGGGAATATGCCGCCCGCAGTCGTGGCCTGCATTTGTTTTTCCCTACTGATAACGGCAGTTTGAACTACGGACGCAATTTTCCTCTCGAAGGAAAGGGGCGCACATTTGCTGTAGACAGCTTTGTTCCTAATCCGCTAGGACTATACAACATGTCAGGCAACGCTACCGACTGGGTAAACGATTGGTACGATAAAGACTATTACCGCCACTCGCCATTGGAAAACCCTCAGGGTCCTGCTACAGGAACGGAACGAATCCGTCGAGGCACAAATGCAGGCGAAGATCCTTTGCTCACGGCTAGTACTGTTCGGCGATTCCCTAATGAGCCTGTAAGAAGCAGGCATTTACCTGGCACAAGTTTTCGTTGCGCGGTTCAATCCAATCAGCCACTTTAAAGCACTTCAGCAACCAACAAAGGCGCTTTCAAGCGCCTTTGTAGTCGTTCAGAATTATGCCAAACCAGCAAATCGGCCACTGTTTTGTGCCGCCACCAGTACGTTTTCCTTACGCCAAGCATTGCTGGGGCTCCAGGCCAATCGGACCGGACTATCGGAAGTTTGATTGATCGCCAAACTGTCAATAAAACGATTGAATTGGTCTTGTTCACGGCCGTTAAGCAAGGAGTTGATTCGTTCCAAACTTTCCATGGCATTGACCTTTGTCGAATCGAGTGAGCAATGCTCCAGTACTTCAATAAATTGCCGCCATCGACGTACCTCGGACAGAAGAATGACTAGGGCCTGTTCTTGTTTTTCGTTAAAACTACCAATCCCCCTGGCGATAACACCTTCCGTTAGCAGATAGACCATCGGGCCAATGGTTTCAGGCGGTAATACACTCAAAGGAATGTCCTGCCCCTGAATCCGCATGATCTTATCTGTTTTGTGACGAATGAGATAATCGGCTAGCGCTCCAGCTTCAACTTTAGTTGCTTGTCGATCTTCCCACCAAGCAAGCATTTCTTCGCGTCCTAACTCAAACCCCTCAATGGTCTTTTTCACTGGAGAGGTCGCCACCTGATACAGTCCTGAAGCCAAGTAGCTGAAAGCGTCTTTCGTCACACCCAGCAGATGCCTGTAATCCATATACGCCAAGGCATTGCAAAACAGCAACGTCAGCTTCCCAACCTGCTCAAGATCCACCACCGTACCAAACCCACCACCGGCACCAGGACCGAATACCAGTGAGCCTTTGCAGTTAAACGCTAATCGGTTCTTCGCGATGCTGAAGCCAAACTCACCGCTGGCACCGATCCCCAAAGCGACGTTTCCTTCAGCCTTGATCTCGGCCAGCTTAACCCAGTTGTTACTGGCATTAGTCTGGCTGAAGACTGCCTTTCCTATCCCTTGCTTTTCCGGTTCAACCCACTCAAACGCACCACTCAGCGCACCACCAGTTTGAGCACCGGCAAAGGCCTCGCACTTGACGCCGATGTTGCCACTGGGACCGATCTCCATAGCCGGCGTACCCAGCAGCGCGGTGGCGCCTGCGGGTGTTTCCGTTGGCTTGTATTGTGTTTTTACACCGGCGTCGCCCTGTAACTTCGCTCCTACAAAACATGACAGCTCCAACTTGCCGCTCATGCGAAACACGCCCATCGGGTGAAGCACTTCTTGTTTTAGGGCATTACGATAGGCCATGTTTGCCACGTATCCGCCCTGATCAGGAAAATACGAATTGAGGGATGCTGATGCTTCCGCCAGCGAGAACGCCGCGCTCCCTTTAACCCCCACGTCGATATTGCCCTCTTTGGGGTTCCAGTTGTTCACCCCTGCACTAGCACTCGCGGCGAAGCGCAAGATATGGGCTTCGGCGTATATGGCATAGGGCGATGCATCACTTTCATTAGAAGTCCAGGACACTTCCTGATGCAGCGTGTTGAGCAGGTTGTCCTGTTTGCTGGTCCAGGTACTGATCTTGAGTTCCAGATTGCCCAAGGGTCCGGCTTTGCGTCCTCCACCGACCGCATTTTTTATGTCCTTGATCAGGTCAGCGGCCAGTTGCTTGTTGAAGGGTTTTCCGGCGATGACGCGGGTAGGGACTCGGACATTCCATGGGGTGGTAGTTCGCCACGGGATCGAGATGTAATGACGCCGAGTCGGGTCGCTGAATAGGATGATTTCAACTACGGTAACGCCGGACTTGGTCTGGCTCCCGCGTTGACGTTCAGTGCTGCGTCCCTTGCCATGTTTGAGATCCGGGGCGGCGCTGTTGGCACTGGTAGAGCTGTCTTCGGATTCGGGTTTTTTCTGGGCCGCCAATTGAGCGCGGAGCTTGCCGATTTCCTGATCCAACTCCAGGGTTTTCTTGTTCTGCAATGACTTCCAGTTGGCTTCAAATTGCGTGGCACCAAAAGAACTGGGTGTGTAACGCTGATACCAATCACGCGCCTCCTGCAAGGCCGCCATTGTCCCCTGAAGATCTTTATCGGTGGTCAGCGGTGCGGCTGTAGTTTGCTGGGGCTTGGTGTCACGCGTCAGCAACCCGGCGCCTTCGGCTTTGACCGCCCAAGCATCTTTGACACAGCCGGAGCACGCGCAGCTGGCGTTGGGATCTTGAGTCTTCTTGCACTGCGTGGTGGGCAGCGCCTTAGCGAGATTCTGATGCAGCTCATCCATCAGTTTCTGGACAGCCCCGATTTCCTGCTTCAGTGCCTTGGACTGTTTGTCGGTCAGGACATAAAAATGCGGCTCGCCGGTAATGTGGGCCACATCGACCAGCTCTTCATCACACTCGGCCTGCCCCTTGAGTGCGGTGGAGGTGGCACTGTCTGCATGCATCGGTGGCGGCAGTGCCGGCTTAGGCGCGGTGTTGGGGAGCTTCAGCTCCCAGCCAGGCTTGATGTAGTTGGGATCGGTGATGATCGGGTTAAGCGCTTGTATCTCAGCCGTTTTAGCGCCGTGTTGCTGGGCAATTTCCCCCAACGTATCGCCGCTTTTAACCGTGTAGGTGTTGTTCATCGGATCATCGTCCTTGTGATTCAGAGACGCTCAAGCTCGATTAGCTTGTCGCCAAGGCCCAAGTCATCACGGGCCAATAATTCGGTATTTGGGGAACTGCTCCAGAAGCCATCGCCCTGACGCAACGCCAGGCGTAACCAACGCTCATGCTCGGCCAGTTGCAGATACCCTGTTTGCCGGGCCCCGAGCAGTTGCCGATGAACGAACTCCACCGGTTTAGGCATTGACAATGCCGCCTGATAATCCAGGGCTAACCGTCCGGCCAGTACTTTTAAGCGGTGCTCATCCATCTGAGCCTGGCGCTCGAAGCTCAGGTGCAACCAGCCAGGCTCCTGAATCTCAACGTCCGGGTCAGGTCGAGGGTTAGCCAGATGGCGCCAGCCCAGCTCGTTGCGCCAGACCATATCGGTGAGCGGCCCCATGAACTGCAACAGCTCCGTTTCATCGAGGCTGTTCAGTAGCGGCTCCAGCCAGCGCGGATCGAAAAAACGCATCAACTGGGCCGGCGTGTCATCGGTGCTGATGGTCAGCAGGCTGCGCCAATGTTCAACGGCCCTCTCGAAGGATTGCTCATCCTCCATATAGGCAACACACCCGGCATCGGCCCGCTCCAGCAGCCTGCTGGCGTGCTCCATCGAAGCACCGGGTGCAGGACACAGCAATGCAAATGGCCCGGCAGCTTGCAACCCGGCATACGGGGTATCGTCGAAGAGCGGTATACAACGTTCGACGCCATAGGCAGTGAACTGATCTACATAAGTTGGTAAATCCGGGTCAAAACTGGCATCCAGAATCACACACAGGACGCCCGGTGCCCCAGACGTCTGAAAGGGCGAGGAGATGGACTTGATCATGCCGTCTTACCTGGATGGTGGATTGGGCAATGACCTGAGGCATCGAGCTGACAACCAGGAATAGGTAAGAGAGCACCTGCCATCGCCTGCTTTTGGTAAAAAGGCAGGCTGGGAAGCGGCAATGCTTGTGGCGCCGTCATCCCTTCAAGCATTCCGGGCAACACCGGAGCCGCAGCGGTTCCCGAAGCGGGTGCGCCACCTAGTTGAATCTCGGTGCTGCTGAAAATACCGCCAGGGCCAATCACGATATGCTGGCCACCGCCTTTCAAGGTGATGCTGGCCCCTGCGTCCAGGATCAGATGGGCACCGGCCTTGAGGTGGACTTGTTGACCCGCCTCAATCACCACCGTTTGCCCTACACGGGTGTGGCTGCTGGCGGCTACCTGCAAATAGTCATTGGCTTTGAGCTGGACTTTGCGGTCCGCGGTGACGGTGCGTTGCTCTTCAGCTTCCAGCACCGCAATGCTGTTGCCCTTGATGGTTTCCCGGCGTTCGTTACCCACTTCCAATCGACTGTCGTTTTCGACCCTCTGCTCCATGTCACGCTGAGCCCGCAGGTAGATCAGTTCCTGCCCAGCACGGTCTTCAATCGACAGCTCGTTGTAACCTCCACTGGCGGGCGAGCTTTGGCTACGCAGGACCGTTTTGGTTTTGTTCGCGGGCAAGGGGTACGGCACCGGCGTGACCTTGTTAGGCACGCAACCGGTAATCAACGGATTGTCGGGATTACCTTCCAGGTAGGTCACCACCACTTCCATGCCGATGCGCGGGATGGTCACCGAGCCGAAACCTTCTCCCGCCCAACTGGAGGACACCCGTAGCCAGCAACTGCTCTTGTCACTGCCCAGTTCGGCGCGATCCCAGTGGAACTCGACCTTGACCCGCCCGTACTCATCGCAAAAGATTTCTTCCCCTGCTGGACCGGTGACTCGGGCAGTCTGACTGACCAATACCGATTTACGCGTGACCAGCGGTGGACGGTAGAACACGTCCCAAGGGATTGCGCTGAAGGTATTACGGTAACCTTGGGTGAAGCCATCTTCGGGTTTGGTGTCGCTGGTGACCGACTCCTCAAGAGCCTGGGGCTGCTTAGCTGAGTGCGTCACACTGAGCAATAGCCACAAATCGTTGCACTGCTGACGCGGATGTTTAGTCAGGTCAAAGAAGTGGCCACTGCGCAGGATTGGCTGGTCGCTTTGACCCTCGGCCAACTGGTAGTCGGTACGGTGTCGCTCCAGGGCTTGCCGGGCAAGCTGGTTGCCGAGCTTTTCATTTTCGATTCGCACCGGGTAACGGTAGTCTTCAAGCGCAGGACTGAACTCGGCAGTGAATTGGCTTTCCAGCAGCAGGCTTGGACGTTTTAAATCGTAGCCCCGGCGTGTGGCCGTGCTGGTACGAGTGCTGAAGCGCATGGAGAACTGGCTGACGACCGGGTGATCAGCCGCCAAGCCAGAGCCTTGCTGATAAGGCGTGCCGCCCAGCTTGGGGAAAAAGGTCTGATCGTCGGTGAATACGAGCTGATGACCATCCTGGCTGTGTTGGTGGTGCCACGAAATCCCATCTTCACTGCACAGCCGCTGAATGAATTCGAGGTCGTTTTCACTGTATTGAGTGCAGTATTCGCGCTCAGGGCTGGTCCTGACGTGAAAGGTATACGCGTCGGCTTGGATACCGTGTCCGTTGAGTACCTGGGCGATGATTTGTGGCACCGTCAGGTGCTGGAAGATCCTTTGATTGTGGCTGAATTGCAAATAGTGCAGAGCAGGCACCAAGGTCAGGTGATAGCGGGTCAGTCGCTTACCCGCTTCACCCACAAAAACATCTTCGATACGCCCATGAATACCTTCCCCATTCAGGCCAAACTGGAGAAAAGCCGGCTGACTGAGCAGGCTCTCAAGATCGAAATCAGGGGATTCACTGACGAGTTCAACCTGGATCGCATACAAGCTGCTGATGGCTTCCGTGCCCTTAAAGGCCAGTACCTTGAACTCGTTGCGAACAGAGGGAATCAGTAACGTGAAGTGCGCAGCATTGGCCGGCGCGAACATACGCTTATCCTTAGCTGAGAGAGGAGACAAAACGCGACGCCCACTTAGACGTAATAAACGGCATCAACCGCTAAAAAGATCGATGCCGTGAGACAGCTAGTCAGTTTCAGCCTGCAACTGGGGTGCGCCAGTCATCAGAACCAGAGGTGCCAGACACTTCATGGGTCCAGGTGATTTTGCGGTAGGTGAACTCAACGTCTTCCAGATGCGTGAAGTGCAAGTTCGCCGGGTCCTGGCAGTTATGCATGTAGTCCTTGATGTCGACGATGATCGCGTCTTCAAGTTTGGTGGTGTAGTAGTGCTCTTGAGTGCCTGCTGCGGAGGTGCGGTACCATTGGATGGTAATCTCGGTCAAGCGCTCACCGGAAGTCAGTGCAGACAGCAGCAATGGCGAGGACTTGTCGAACACCTTCGTGATTTTGACAGGTTTGTGAACGCGTTGACCGGTTGGTTGACCCGATTGCGGATCGCGAGGAATGATCATTTCGTGGCTGAAGCCCTGAACCATGACCTGGTCTTCATGCCCTTCCTGGTAGGTGTTGCCGACTGAGTCGGCGGTGAAAGCACCGGCGGTGATCAGACCCTGCTTGGTACCCGTGATGGACATATATGCTGGCGTAGCCATGGATGCTCTCCTTGCTGAAAAATATAGGAACCCGCAGGCATGTTTGCATTGCAGGTTCCAAACTACGATCAAGGTTTATGCCAACGATATTAAATTCCTTATTTATCAAGGACATGCTTGGTAAGACGAAGATTAAGCTCGTGGTTTAAATAGAAAGCCCACATAAAAGTGCGCAGGAAGCTGCGCAGCGCTGTGCAACTTATGGCGCAGTTGTCTGTACGTGATGAAATATATGTTCTGCAGAGATCCATCCACAGGGTTGTCCACAATTGCGTGTGCAGTTTTTTGCACACTTTGCGCGATGCGCTAATATTTGACTGCTACAAAATGCCAGGAAGGTGTGCGGGAATTTTCCTAGCGAACTTTAAGAATCTTCCTACATTTTATCTGTCGCAATGACTGTAAGATTGCTGAATGATTCTTTGCATTCATCTCGCCTGATCTTGGCATGCTCTAAAATCGCCAGACGAAATGGGAAATGCCAGAAGATATAGCCACATTGCAATTGTTTGGGTCTGGCTGACGTCTACTTATGTATTAATGCAATGGCGCGACGTTTGATGCTTTATAGATAAAGCTCATTGGGCTATGAGGGTTCTGTAATTTCGCATGCGCGCCCTTGAAATGGCGGTGCAAGGCTTCGTCGTTTTTTTTCTGCTGTCCGACACCATTAAAGTTCCAATGAGTGTGGCGCGGAAATCTTAATTAAAGGTCATGGATGTCTTACACCAGTAAACTTTCTGCCCATTATCTTGAGCTCGCGAAAGCCTCTATTTCCCAAGAAGGCTTTGCGGGTGAGGACGTTCGTTTTTCTAGCGAGTATGAAGCATTGGAAGGCGAGCTGGGTAAAGCCCAATCCATGCACGAAAGCGGTCAGATCGATTGGCAGAAAATTTGCGAAAACAGTGAAACCTTGCTGCGCACACTGTCCAAGGATTTACGAGTTGGGGCTTGGCTGACCTGGAGCCTGTACCAGCGCGAATCCTTCCAGGGGCTATTGGCTGGTCTCGGACTTCTGCAATATCTGTGTGAGCACCATTGGGCTGAGATTCATCCGAACAAGACCCGCACCCGCGCTGCTGCCCTGAGTTGGCTGGTTCCGCGTCTTGAGCAAGTGCTAAACGAAAATATCGCGATCAAAGAGCAGTTGCCGCTGTTCCGCCGCCTGGTCGAACACCTTGAGGGCCTTGATTCCGCGTGTACAGAGCATTTGGGCGATGACGCGCCACTGCTACTGCCGATCTCCCGCCGTCTGAAAAACATGGTCCAGCGCGCCGCCGATAACCAGCCGGAGCCCGGCGGGGTGGGTGCTGCGGTTGCGCAGGTTAAACAGGTTGCTACGCAGTTGTTCACCCCTGGTGCGCAGATCGACAATGAGAAAGAGGCCCACAAGGCTTTGCGTGCCCAGCAGGAAAGCGCCCGTCCATTGTGCGCCTGGTGGCTCAAGCAGAAAGCCACCGATCTGCGCGCGCTGCGCCTCAATCGCACGCTGTTGTGGCTGCCCATCGACGCGATTCCTGAGCGCAACACCGAGCAGATCACCGCGTTGCGCGGTCTGCCGGTGGACAAGCTGAAGACCTATCAGGATCGCTATGATCAAGCCAAATACGCAGACCTGATCGTGGAGCTGGAGGTGAGCTTGGCGAAGGCGCCATTCTGGTTCGATGGCCAGCGAATGGTCTGGGAGTGCTTGCAAGGGCTGAACGCTGAGGTGGCAATGCGCGAAGTGGAGATTCACTTCGCGCTATTTATGCAGCGCCTGCCCGGCATCATCGAACTGCGCTTTCACAACGGCACCCCTTTCGCAGATCCGGCCACTCGCGCTTGGATCAGTGCCAACGTCACGCCGCACCTGCAAACCTCCAGTGCACCACGCAAGGTTGAAGCAACCGATACCCAATTGGCCTGGGAGCTGGCCCTGGAGGAAGTCCTGCCGATCTTGCGCAAAGAGGGTCTCAAGGCGGCCGTGCAGATCCTCAAGCAGGGCCTGCAAAGCGCCCACGGCGGGCGAGTTCGGTTTTTCTGGCAATTTGCCCTGGCGCGGCTGTGCTTCGCAGCCAAGAAATACGAACTGGCCAAGACCCAGCTCGAAACCCTCGATCAAACATTACACGACTCAGGTCTGCAAGACTGGGAGCCCGATCTTGTGCTCGAAGTGCTGCATTTGCTGCATAGCTGCTGCGAGTTATTACCGCAGAACCATGCTGTGCGAGAGCGCAAAGAAGAGATTTATCGCAGGTTGTGCCACCTCGATCTCGAAGTGGTACTCGAATAGGCCCCAGGGCCACCACCGCAAGGAGAAAAGCCATGGCCAAAGAAGGCTCTGTAGCCCCCAAAGAACGCATCAATGTCACCTTCAAACCCGCCACTGGCGGTGCTCAGGAAGAGATTGAACTGCCGCTGAAACTGCTGGCAATCGGTGACTACACCCACCGCAAGGACGAACGTAAAGTCGAGGATCGCAAGCCGATCAGCATCGACAGGATTACCTTCGACGAAGTGCTGGCCAAGCAAGAGTTGGAGCTGACGCTGAGCGTGCCGAACCGTCTTCAGGAAGAAGGTGACACTGAAGAGCTGGCGGTGAAATTGCGCGTCAGCTCAATGAAGGACTTCAACCCGGCCTCGCTGGTCGAGCAGGTACCTGAACTGAAAAAACTGATGGAGTTGCGCGACGCGTTGGTGGCCCTCAAAGGCCCGCTGGGTAACGCACCTGCGTTTCGCAAAGCTATCGAAGGCGTTCTCGCCGACGACGAATCCCGCAGCCGCGTACTGGGTGAGCTGGGGTTGAACGCCGTAGCCCAAGACGCTTGAGTCTTTATCAGCCAAGGAAGCCAACACAATGAGCACCAGCGCAGCACAGCAAAAGAGCAAAGAGAGCGGCGAATACAGCATTCTCGACAGCATCATCGCCGAAACCCGTCTGACGCCGGACGATGATGCCTACAATATTGCCAAGCGCGGCGTGTCGGCCTTCATCGAAGAGCTGCTCAAGCCCCAGAACAACGGTGAACCGGTCAAGAAGGCCATGGTTGATCGTATGATCGCCGAGATCGATGCCAAACTCAGTCGCCAGATGGACGAAATCCTCCACCACCAGCACTTCCAGTCACTGGAGTCGTCGTGGCGCGGCCTACAGTTACTGGTCGATCGCACGAACTTTCGCGAAAACATCAAGATCGAAATCCTCAACGTCTCCAAAGAAGACCTGCTGGATGACTTCGAAGATTCGCCGGAAGTGATGCAGGCTGGCTTGTACAAGCACATTTACACCGCTGAATACGGTCAGTTCGGTGGTCAGCCTGTGGGCGCGATCATCGCCAACTACTTTATGTCCCCAAGCTCGCCGGACGTGAAGCTGATGCAGTACGTGTCCAGCGTTGCCTGTATGTCTCACGCGCCATTCATTGCTGCGGCCGGCCCGAAATTCTTCGGCCTGGAAAGCTTCACCGGTCTGCCGGACCTGAAGGATCTGAAAGATCACTTCGAAGGCCCGCAATTCGCCAAATGGCAGAGTTTCCGTCAGTCGGAAGACTCCCGTTACATCGGCCTGACGGTCCCGCGGTTCTTGCTGCGTAACCCGTACGACCCGGAAGAAAATCCGGTCAAATCGTTCGTCTACAAAGAAACCGTCGCCAACAGCCACGAGCATTACCTGTGGGGCAACACCGCCTACGCATTCGGTACCAAATTAACCGACAGTTTCGCCAAGTTCCGCTGGTGTCCGAACATCATTGGCCCGCAAAGCGGTGGTGCAGTTGAAGACCTGCCGTTGCACCACTTCGAAAGCATGGGCGAAATCGAAACCAAGATTCCTACCGAGGTTCTGGTTAGCGACCGTCGTGAATACGAACTGGCCGAGGAAGGCTTCATTTCCCTGACCATGCGCAAAGGCAGCGACAACGCCGCGTTCTTCTCCGCAAGCTCAGTGCAAAAGCCCAAGTTCTTTGGCATCAGCGCAGAAGGTAAGGCAGCAGAGCTGAACTACAAGCTCGGCACTCAACTGCCGTACATGATGATCGTCAACCGCCTGGCCCATTACCTGAAAGTGCTGCAGCGCGAGCAGCTCGGGTCGTGGAAGGAGCGTACCGACCTGGAGCTTGAACTCAACAAGTGGATCCGCCAGTACGTCGCCGACCAGGAAAACCCAAGCGCCGAAGTCCGTGGCCGTCGTCCACTGCGCGCTGCCCAGATCATCGTCAGCGATGTCGAAGGCGAGCCTGGCTGGTACCGCGTCAGCCTGAACGTACGCCCGCACTTCAAATACATGGGCGCTGATTTCACCTTGTCGCTGGTTGGCAAGTTGGACAAAGAGTAAGCGGAGCCTAACTCATGACCGGATACGGCAGCCTTTTCGAACGCCTGGGTGGCGACGCGGACAAACGCGTCGGCTGGAGCCGCGAGATTTCCGCCATGGCGTCCGTGGCTGCCCATCTGGCCAAGATGCTCAGCACCCGTGCGGGCAGCGTGCAAACGCTGTCCGATTACGGGCTGCCCGATCTCAATGACATGCGTCTGAGCCTGCACGACTCCCTAAGTCAGGCCCGTTTGGCCATCGAAAATTTCATCGAAGCCTACGAGCCACGCCTGAGCAATGTGCGTGTCATCTCCCTGCCGCGTGATCACGATCAGCTTCGCCTGTCCTTCAACATCGAAGGCCTGCTGGAAGTGGATGGTTTCAAGCGGCAAGTCAGTTTCGCCGCGTGCCTGGATGGCAGCGGTCAAGTCAAGGTCAGCTAATGAAATTCGTATGTCATGACGTCCAAAAAGGCAGGAAGCGAATAGTCATGAACACGGTTGAAGCGCAGGGTTACCTGAACGGTGTGACCGTGGGTGATTTGTTCAGCAGTCTGGCATTTAGGACAGCTTCTTTATGAGATCCAATACCAGGCAGGTACCCCGTGTCCTTTAACCACTACTACCAAAGCGAACTCACTGCACTTCGTCAATTAGGCCGTCGCTTCGCCGAGCGTAGTCCGGCGCTGGCGCCTTTCCTCGGACAGGCCGGGCGGGATCCGGACGTGGAGCGGTTGCTGGAGGGGTTTGCGTTCCTGACCGGACGTCTGCGCCAGAAACTCGATGACGAGTTACCGGAGCTCAGCCATTCGCTGATGCAACTGCTGTGGCCCAACTACATGCGGCCGCTGCCGTCGTTCAGCATTCTGCAGTTCGATCCGTTGCAACGCTCTGGTCCGGCATTGATGGTCGAACGCGATACACCAGTGGAAAGCGTTCCGATTGATGACGTGCGTTGCCGCTTTCGCACCTGCTATCCGACTGAAGTCCTGCCGTTGGACCTGACTGCACTGAACTACTCGGTGAAGGGCGACGGCTCGCTGTTGAGCCTGCGTCTGGAAATGAGCGCCGACGGTCACCTCGGCGAGTTGGAATTGAGCCGCTTGCGTCTGCACTTTGCCGGTGAGCGCTACATTAGCCAGATGCTGTACCTGAGCCTGTTGCGAAACCTGGAAGGTATCGAACTGATCCCGCTGGATGCCACCGGCAAGCCCATCAACGGAGTCAACGGCACGCCGATGGCGTTCAAAATGCCAGGTGACCGCGTGCAGCCGGTGGGGTTTGCCGAAGAGGAAGCGTTGATCCCGTATCCGCTGAACACGTTCCGCGGTTATCGCTACCTACAAGAGTATTTTGCCTTCCAGGACAAATTTCTGTTCGTCGACATTAACGGCTTGGACCTAATCAAGGCTTTACCGGTAGACATCCTCAAACAGGTACGCGGCCTGGAGTTGCGTTTCGACATTCGTAAGAGTGGAGTCCTGCGCATGCGTCCGACTCTGGACAACGTGAAGCTTCACTGTACTCCCATCGTTAATCTGTTCACGCACCATGCGTTGCCGATCCGCCTTGACGGCAAGCAGGACGAGTACCTGCTGCTACCCGCCGAGTACGACCTGGAAAACTGCGGTGTGTTCTCGGTGGAAACCGTGACTGGCTGGAAACCTGGCGGCCTCGGTTATCAGGAGTATGTTCCGTTCGAATCCTTCGAGCACGACCCTAGTTTCGACGTACCCAACAGCCGTCCTCATTACAGCATTCGCCAGCGTTCTTCCTCGCTGCACGACGGCCTCGACACTTATCTTAGCTTCGGTATTCGCCACACCGAATCCCAGGAAACCCTGTCGATTGACCTGATGTGTACCAACCAGAACCTGCCACGCAAGCTCAAGCTCGGCGACATCAGCGAGGCTTGCGAAGAGACGCCGGAGTTCCTGAGTTTCCGCAACATTACCGCGGCCACTTCGAGCTTCGCGCCGCCACTGAATCGCGACTTCCTGTGGAAGCTGATCAGCAACATGTCGCTCAACTATCTGTCGCTGGCCGACGTCAACGCGTTGAAGGTGATTCTCGAAACCTACGACTTGCCGCGCTACTACGACCAACACGCTGAAAAAGTCAGCAAACGCCTGCTCGGCGGACTCAAGTCGATCAAGCACCAGCACGTCGATCGATTGCACCGAGGGTTGCCGGTTCGCGGGCTGCGCACTGAGCTGACCATCGACCCGCAAGGGTATATCGGCGAGGGCGACCTGTTCGTTTTCGCTTCGGTTCTTAACGAGTTTTTCGCGCTTTACGCCAGCCTCAATTCGTACCACGAGCTGCGGGTAAAAAGTACGCAGGGAGAGGTGTACCAATGGACACCACGTATGGGCCTTCAGCCGCTTCTTTAAGCGGACTGACCCGAGGAATACGCGAGTACTCGTTGTTTCAGTCGGTGCTGCTGGTAGTTGACCGGCTGCGCGAGGCGCACCCGCACCTGAGCCAGGATGACTTGTACGATCAGTTGGAGTTTCAGGCCAACCCGAGCCTGGGCTTCCCCGGCAGCGACGTTGATCGCGTGGAGTTTTTTCACGAGGACGGTCACCTGCGCGCGCGCCTGCGTTTCAACCTGATCGGCCTGGTCGGTTCCGGTTCGCCGCTGCCGGCGTTTTACGGCGAACAAGCCCTGGGCGACAGCGAGGACGGCAACCCGACCCGTAACTTCCTCGACCTGTTTCACCACCGCCTGCAACGGTTGATGCTGCCGATCTGGAAAAAATATCGCTATCGCGCCAGCTTCGAGAGTGGTGCCCTCGACCCTTTTTCCTCTCAGCTGTTTGCCCTCATCGGCCTCGGCGGTGAAGAGATTCGGCGCGCCCAGGAGCTGAATTGGAAACGCCTACTGCCGTATCTGGGCTTGCTCAGTTTACGCGCGCATTCGGCTGCGCTGATCGAAGCGGTGCTGCGTTACTACTTCAAACACGCCGAACTGACCATTGAACAGTGCATTGAACGCCATGTGGAAATCCTCGATGAGCAGCGTAATCGCCTGGGGCGAGCCAACACCGCGCTTGGTGAAGACGTGGTATTGGGGGGGACCGTGCGCGATCGCAGCGGCAAGTTCCGGATTCACATTCGTGAACTCGACTGGCAGCGCTTTCACGAGTTCCTGCCAATCGGTTTTGGCTACCAGCCGCTGTGTGCGCTGGTGCGGTTCACCCTCCGTGACCCGCTTGATTACGACATTCGCCTGATGCTGCGCCAAGAAGAAATTCGCGAACTGCGTATTGGCGAGCAAAACGCTTGTCGCCTGGGATGGACCAGTTGGCTCGGCCGCGAAAAAGCGGACGGCGTGGTGACTCTGGGCAGCAAAACTTATTAAGGACAGATGACAAATGATTAACGTAGACCTGCAACAACTCATCCAGGCTCTGGATGCCGAAACCCGTCGTGACCTGGAAAGTTCGGCCGAACGTTGTGTGGCTCGTGGCGGCAGCAAGATTCTTGTCGAAGACCTGCTGCTGGGTTTGTTGGAGCGTCCGCAAGGCTTGCTTGCCCGCGCGCTGCTGGATGCCGAAGTCGACGCTGGTGAACTCAGTGCAGCGCTGCAATCACGGGTCGAGCACAGCGCTTCGCGCAACCCGGTGTTCGCCCCGGAACTGGTGCAGTGGCTGCAAGATGCCTTGCTGGTTGCCAACCTTGAGCTGGGCCAGACCCAGGTCGAACAGGCGGCACTGATTCTCGCGTTGCTGCGTAACCCGATGCGCTACGCCGGCAGTCGCTACCAGCCGTTGCTGGCCAAATTGAATATCGACCGCCTGAAAGAGTTCGCTTTATCCCAGAAAGAACCGTCAGGCACTGGTAAACCGGCTATGTCGGGTGAGCTCATGTTGCAACGCTTTACCCACAACCTGACCCAGCAGGCCCGTGACGGCAAACTTGACCCAGTGCTGTGCCGCGACGGCGCGATCCGCCAGATGGTTGACATCCTTGCTCGGCGCCGCAAGAACAACCCGATTGTTGTCGGCGAAGCTGGCGTCGGTAAAACGGCCATCGTCGAAGGCCTGGCCTCGCGCATTGCTGCTGGTGAAGTGCCACAAGCGTTGAAAGGCATCGAGTTGCTGTCACTGGACCTGGGCCTGTTGCAGGCCGGCGCCAGCATCAAAGGTGAATTCGAGCGTCGCCTCACAGGTGTGATTGACGAAGTCAAAGCTTCGCCGAGGCCGATCATTCTGTTCATCGACGAAGCCCATAACCTGATCGGCGCGGGCGGCCATGCCGGGGGCTCCGACGCCGCCAACCTGCTTAAGCCAGCGTTGGCCCGGGGAGAGTTACGCACCATCGCTGCGACCACCTGGGCGGAGTACAAAAAGTACTTCGAAAAAGACCCGGCGCTGGCCCGTCGATTCCAGCCGGTGCAATTGCACGAGCCAACCGTCAGCGAGGCGGTGACCATTCTGCGTGGCCTGGCTCAGGTCTACGAGAAGAGCCATGGCATCTACCTGCGCGATGACGCGGTAGTCGCAGCGGCAGAGTTGTCCGCCCGTTACCTTGCCGGACGTCAGCTGCCCGACAAAGCCGTCGACGTGCTCGACACCGCTTGCGCCCGCGTGCGCATCAGCCTCGCCGCCGCCCCGGAAAGCCTGGAGCGCCTGCGTGGCGAACTGGCTGAAGGTGGTCGTCAGCGTCAGGCCCTGCGCCGCGATGCCGAGGCCGGTCTGCTGATCGACCGCGAAGGGCTGGACGCATTGGAAGATCGTCTGGCCGAAGCTGAAGACGAGATGGTCGGGCTGGAGGCCCTCTGGGCCGAACAGAAAGAACTGGCCAAGCGCCTGCTGGATCTGCGGCAGCAACTGGCCAAGGCCCGTGAAGCTGCTGCCGTCGAGCCAACCGTCACGGTTGAAGAAGACACCGAAGGCACCGTGATCGAAACGCTGCCGGTGGACGAAGCGCAAAGCGTCGAAACCCTGGAAGCCGCACTCAACGAAACTCACAAAGCACTGACCGAGTTGCAAGTCAAAGATCGACTGGTGAGCTTCGAGGTCTGCCCGCGGCTTGTGGCTGAAGTGATCAGCGCCTGGACCGGCGTACCCCTGGCGCAGCTGGCCCGTGAGCACAATGCCAAGGTTGCCAGCTTCACTGCTGACCTGCGTACCCGTATTCGCGGTCAGGAACAAGCCGTTCACGCCCTTGATCGCTCGATGCGCGCTACCGCCGCCGGCCTGAACAAGCCCGATGCACCCGTGGGTGTGTTCCTGCTGGTTGGCCCAAGTGGCGTCGGCAAGACCGAAACTGCATTGGCCCTCGCTGATTTGTTGTACGGCGGCGATCGCTTCATCACCACCATCAACATGTCCGAATTCCAGGAGAAGCATACCGTTTCGCGCCTGATCGGTGCGCCGCCAGGCTACGTCGGTTATGGCGAGGGCGGCATGCTCACCGACGCAGTGCGACAGAAACCGTATTCCGTCGTGCTACTCGATGAAGTCGAGAAGGCCGACACGGATGTGCTCAACCTGTTTTACCAAATCTTTGACAAGGGCGTAGCCAACGACGGCGAAGGGCGTGAGATCGACTTTCGCAACACGCTGATTCTGATGACCTCTAACCTGGGCAGCGACCACATCAGCGAACTCTGCGAAAACGGCGCACGGCCGTCGGCTGAAGTCCTCGAAGAAACCATTCGACCGGTGCTGAGCAAGCACTTCAAACCGGCGCTGTTGGCGCGGATGCGCGTGGTGCCTTACTACCCGGTCGGCGGGCCGGTGCTACGCGAGTTGATCGAAATCAAACTCGATCGTCTCGGCGAGCGCCTGAACCGTCGTCGGCTCGATTTCACTTACTCACAGGACCTCATCGATCACCTGGCCGAACGCTGCACCCAAAGCGACAGCGGCGCACGCCTGATCGACCATTTGCTGGACCTGCACGTGCTGCCGTTGGTGGCTGACCGTTTGCTGGACGCGATGGCCGTAGGTGAAAGCCTCAAGCGCGTTCACACAACGCTTGACTGCAACGCCAGCGTGATCTGCGAGTTCGCCTGAGGTGGGTGTGATGTTCAGTCAAGTGCCGCAACCACTGGTCTATGCCGAAGCCTTACTTACGCAGTTCGCCAGCCTGTCGCGAGCGACGGATGGAACTGCGCTGCTGTGTGACTTCGTGCGCGGACTGGCCGAGCTCAGCGGTTGTGAGTTGGCACAACTGTACCTGCTGGACGCCACCCATACCTGCCTCGGGATGAATGCGGAGTGCCTCAATGGCAACCTGCAACCCCGTGAAACGTCTAGCTTGCCAGCGGATTACAACGGCGAGCAACTGCTGCAATTTGCGCTGTGCCAGAACCGCGTAGTGTGCATTGGTGAATTGAGCGGCAGTCTGCACGAGACCAGTTTTCTGCCGAGCCAGGCGAGGCCATGGCAATCACTGCTGTGCGTGCCGCTGGTCAATCAGCAGAAATCTGTGGAAGGGTTATTGCT
Source organism: Pseudomonas sp. MPC6 (assembly GCF_006094435.1). NCBI lineage: Bacteria > Pseudomonadati > Pseudomonadota > Gammaproteobacteria > Pseudomonadales > Pseudomonadaceae > Pseudomonas > Pseudomonas sp. MPC6. The sequence continues at coordinate 2,426,977 of NZ_CP034783.1, forward strand.
GTGTGCCAGTCATCAGCACATCGAACTGCAAGGCTTCGCCGATTCGTTTAGTCGACTTGGCTCGTTCGTGTTGGGCCATTTGCATTTGCTGCAACGTTTACGACGGCCAAGCGGCGGCGCATCGCCGGCACCGGTCGCCGCTCCGAGCGCCAGCGGTTATGGCCTGACGGGTAAAAGCGCAGCGATGCGCCAGGTCTATTCGTTGATTAGCAAAGTCTTGCACAGCTCCTACACCGTGCTGCTGGGTGGCGAAACGGGTACTGGCAAAGAGGTGGTAGCCCGGGCGATCCACGAGTGCGGACCGCGTCGTTCCCAGGCGTTTATCGTGCAGAACTGCGCGGCGGTCCCGGAAAACTTGCTCGAAAGCGAGCTATTCGGTTACCGCAAAGGAGCCTTCACGGGTGCCGACCGGGACCGATCCGGGCTGTTCGATGCAGCCAACGGCGGAACCTTGTTGCTTGATGAGGTCGGTGACATGCCACTGTCGCTGCAAGCCAAGCTGTTGCGGGTGCTGCAAGAGGGCGAGGTTCGTCCGCTGGGCTCCAACGACACCCACAAGATTGACGTGCGCATCATTGCCGCGACACATCGGGACTTATCGGAACTGGTCAGCCAAGGGAAGTTTCGCGAGGATTTGTACTACCGTCTCGCGCAGTTTCCTATTGAACTACCGGCGTTGCGTCAACGCGAAGACGACATCCTCGACTTGGCACGGCACTTCGCCGACAAGGCCTGTACGTTCTTGCAGCGCGATGAGGTGAGTTGGTCCAACGGAGTGCTGGATCTTTTGGCTAGCTACGCGTTCCCCGGCAACGTGCGTGAACTCAAGGGATTGGTCGAACGTGCGGTGCTTCTCTGCGAAGGCGGCGAGTTGCTGGTAGAGCACTTCTCCCTGCGTATGGACACCACACCTGAGGTCGTAAAGCTGAACCTGCGTGAACGGTTGGAGCAGATTGAACGCAGTCTGCTGATCGATTGCCTGCGCAAGAACGACGGCAATCAGACTCTGTCCGCTCGCGAGCTCGGTCTACCACGGCGCACATTCCTCTACCGCCTCGGACGCCTGAACATCAACGCGGGAAATGTCGATGGGTAGGCCCAATACGCTCGATTTCAATCCCCCCGCTTTTAACAGCCTTAACCGTAAGGGCCGGCGCTTTGTGCCGCCCCTGGAGACCCTCTGATGACTATTTGTCACTGGCAAGCCGTCTTTCTGACAGTTGTCGTTCTATGTGGCCTCGGCGGCTGCAGCGGCAATTACAAATACAACGACAACACCTATCGCCCATTGGGCGATACGCAGGCGGTCAATCGCGGCAAGTGACCGCAAGGAGCATCACCATGGAACTGGTTTTCGAAATAGTGAACACCAAGCAGTTCGTACCTACGCAGCTGTGCCAGAAGACCTTCAAGCAGGCCGGCGGCGTGATTGGTCGGGGGGAGGATTGTGACTGGATCATTCCGGACCGCGAGCGTCACCTGTCCAACCATCACGCGTTGATCAGCTACCGCGAAGGTACGTTTTTCCTGACCGATACCAGCAGCAACGGAATCCAGAATAGTGCCAGCGGCGCACGCTTGCACAAGGGCGACACGGTACGTATCGAGCACGGCAGCGTATACGTGCTGGGTGATTTCGAGATCCGTGCACGACTAGTTCACACCCTGGCGACTTCCGATAAGGAGGCCGGTCGTCCGCAAGCCGCAGGCAGCATCATTCCTGATGATGCGTTCCTCGAACTCGACCCGCTGAATGCTCTAGACCAGCAGGAACGTGTGTATTCAGAAATCGACGAGCTGATCTCGCCAAGCACGGCGTCGGAAGACACCCGTCAGCGCGCCGACTATGCGCGCATTGACACGGAAAGCCTGATGGTGCCGGAGCTGATCAATGCCCCGGCCGAACCTACGCTCGCCCCGGTGCCGAAAGCCGTCGAGCGTCAGAGTGAAAGCTTCTGGGATAACTTCGGTGCTGCCCTGGGCGTGGACTTCAAAGGCCTCGACCACAACGCCAAGGAAGCGCTCGCGCTCAACGCCGCACGCCTGCTCAAGCAAAGCGTCGGCGGTTTGCAGCAGAGCATGCGTACCCGCAGCGAACTTAAGAATGAACTGCGCCTGGCCCAGACCACCGAGCAAGGCACGCAGAAAAACCCGCTGAAATTAGCCGTTGATGCCGGTGAAGTGCTGGGCATTCTGTTGCAGCCGAACAAGCCGGGCCAGTTGCCAGCCGAGCAGGCGATTTCCCGTGCGTTCCGCGATTTACAGGCGCATCAGGTCGCGTTGCTGACCGCCAGTCGTGCAGCGGTTCGCAGCACTCTGGAGCATTTCTCCCCACAGCAACTGACCCTGCGTTTCGAGCGTGACAACAAGCCGTTGCTGGCCACCTCTGGCAGTCGCTGGAGAGCTTATGGGCGCTATCACCAGGCTTTGCGCCAGGATGATGGTTGGAGCGAGCGCCTGCTGGCCCGCGACTTTGCTCAGGCTTACGAAGAACAGATCCGCCTGATTTCCACCCTCCACACCGACCACCAAGGATGATGCGCATGTCTCGCCGCTCGACTGATTTTTTTAAGGTGCTGACTGCACTGACCACCTTGGCACTGTTGGCCGGTTGCTCGACGCTATCGCCATATTCCCACGTCACCAAACTCAACCTAAAGCTGACGGCCAGCGATCAGTTGAACCCGGACCTCAACGGTCGTCCGTCGCCAATTGTCGTACGTCTGTTTGAGCTCAAGCACCCTGTGGCGTTCGAGAACGCGGACTTCTTCAGCCTGTACGAGCGCGCCAAGGAGTCCCTGGCTCCGGACATGGTGTCGACCGAGGAGCTGGAGCTGCGTCCGGGCGAAACCGTCGAACTCAAGCTTAGCGTGGAGGAGGGTAGCCGCTACGTCGGTGTCCTCGCCGCCTACCGTGACCTGCCGGATACCAAATGGCGCTACACCCTGCAAGTCGCCCCGGTGGACGTCACCGACGCCGACCTGACGCTCGACCAGAGCGGCATTCGCACCACCCATGAATTGCTAGTCAAGGCGGCTGACTGACCATGAACTCCCATAAAGTCATTTGGCAGGAAGGCATGTTGCTGCGTCCGCAGCACTTCCAGCACAACGATCGCTACTATGACCACCAGATGAAGACACGCACCCAATTGCTGGGCAGCTACATCTGGGGCTTCCTCAACCTGGACATCGACTTGCAGTTCCTCAACATGGGCAAACTGGTGATCAGCCAGGCATCAGGGATTCTGCCGGACGGTAGCCTGTTCGAACTGGGTGGTAATACTGAGCCGCTGGCCCTGGACGTGCCGCCGAACACCGGCAACACGCCAATCTACCTGGCGCTGCCGTTGGTCACCGGAAACCACATCGAAGCCCGTCGGCCGGAGCAGTCCGACGTGCTGGCGCGCTATACCGCATACGAAGCGGAAGTAGCCGACTCCAACGCTGGCGACGACTCCGCCAGCCAGGTCAGTTGCGCCCGCCCGGACTTCAAACTGTTGCTAGGCGAGCAGCAGAGCGATCAGGCGTATGTGAAGCTGAAGATCTGCGAAGTACTCGATACCACGCCGGACGGCGTGATCAGCCTTGCCCCGGAATTCGTACCAACCTACATCCAGGCGCATGCCTCCAGCTACTTGCTGTCGTGCCTTAAGGAAGTAATCAGCATGCTCGGCAACCGGGGCGACGCCATCGCTGAGCGGATCCGTTCCAATGGCAAGGTGGGTGGCGCAGAAGTCGGCGACTTTATGATGCTGCAACTAATCAACCGTACCGAACTACTCCTGCGTCACTACCTCAGTCTGGAACAGGTGCATCCGGAAGAGTTGTACCGCACGCTGCTGACCATGCTCGGCGATCTGGCGACGTTCTCCAGCGATAGCAAACGTCCTCGTCTGGACAGTCGTTACCAGCACAGCGATCAGGGAGCAAGTTTCCGTAAATTGATGGACGCGATACGTCAGGTGTTGTCGATGGTGCTGGAACAGCACGCTATTGAGCTGGAGCTGCAAGAGCGTCAATACGGGATCATCGTCGCGCCGTTGCACGACCACAAACTGCTAGGTTCTGCCTCGTTTGTGCTGGCCGCGAGTGCCAACTGCGACTCCGACGAACTGCGCCATCGCTTGCCGGCGCACCTCAAGGTCGGCCCGGTGGAGCGTATCCGTCAACTGGTCAACCTGCACCTGCCAGGCATCAAGGTCAAACCGTTGCCTGTGGCCCCGCGGCAGATTGCGTTCCACTCCAACAAAACCTATTTCATTCTCGAACTCAGCTCCGAAGACCTGGCACAACTCGAACGCTCAGGCGGTTTCGCGTTCCACGTGTCCGGCGAATTCGTCGAGCTTGAACTGAAATTCTGGGCCATCAGGAACTGACCGACATGATCAAGGAAACGGAATACAGCCAGGACGATAAAACCGTCCTGCTCGACCGTCAGGGCCACGGCCCTGCGTCGAGTCCGCTGACGGATTTCGCTGCGCCGCCACGCTTCGAGCAGCTTGAAGGACGCATGATCTACGCTGCGCGCCTGCGCCCGGCCGAAGCGTTCAATATCAGTCTGAATTCGCTGGTGGCTGCAGCGTCCGAGTTGCTGTCTGAAGTGGTACGGCTCAAGCACAGCGACACTCGCGAAGACATGCACGTGCTCAACGAGCGACTGGCCACCGGGTTGAAACTGTTTGAAATCAATGCCTTGCACAATGGTGCCGAAAGCAGCCAAGTGATGGCCGCCCGTTACGTGCTCTGCACCGTGGCTGACGAAGCTGTCGTCACCACGTCGTGGGGCAACGAAAGCGAGTGGTCGAAAATGAGCCTGCTCAGCAGCTTTCACAACGAAACCTTCGGCGGCGAGAAGTTCTTCCAGCTGTTGGATCGCCTGTCGAAAAGCCCGGTCAAGCACCTGCCGATGCTGGAGCTGATGTACTTGTGCCTGTCTTTGGGTTTCGAAGGCAAGTACCGCGTACAAGCTCGCGGCATGCTCGAACTCGAAGGCATCCGCGACGCCTTGTATCGCCAGATCCGCCAGTTGCGCGGCGATGCGCCACGCGAGTTTTCACCTCATTGGGAAGGCCTGAACGGTCAGCGCCGTAGCCTGGTGCGCATCGTGCCGGCGTGGATGGTGGTGCTGTTCACCTTCGTCTGTCTGGTGGTGATGTATTCGGGCTTCGCCTGGGTACTGGGCGAGCAACGCGACACCGTTCTGCAACCATATCAATCGTTTGATCCAGCGGCGGCCCAGCCGCAGTCGCAGCCGTAAACAGGAACGTGTGATGAAAAAGCTTTTCAACAAAGTAGGCACATTCTTGTGCAAGACCTGGGTCTGGACGCTGCTATTGGTGCTGTTTGTTGCGCTGCTGGTGTGGTTCACCGGGCCGCTGCTGGCGGTTGATGACTACAAGTTTTGGGAAGGTTCGACCTCCCGCTTGCTGACCATCAGTGTGCTGCTCCTGATCTGGGGCCTGACCATGGTCTTTGTCAGCTGGCACGCTGGAGTGCGCACAAAAGCGGTCGAGGAAAGCGAAGACGGCCAGGATCGTATCCGCCGCGAAGAGCAGATCGACGAAGAGCAGAATGAGTTAAAGACGCGCTTCAAAGATGCATTGAAAACCCTGAGGACGTCGAGCGTGTATCGCGGTCGTAGCGAGCGCTGGCGCAGTGATTTGCCATGGTACCTGCTGATTGGCCCGCAGGGCAGTGGCAAAACCAGCTTGCTGGACTTCTCGGGGCTTGAGTTTCCGATCAACAAGATCGACCGCAAACTGACCCGCGACACCCTCGGCACCCGACACTGCGACTGGTACTTCGCCGATCACGGCGTGCTGATCGACACTGCAGGCCGTTACTTGACTCAGCCGGATGCCGAAGTCGATGGCAGTGCCTGGAGCACGTTGCTCGACTTGCTGCGCAAGCGTCGCCGCAATCGTCCGCTGAACGGTGTACTGGTGACCATCCCGGTGGAAACCCTGATGAGCAGCAGTGAACAGGACCTTGAAACCCTGGCCCGCCAGGTACGTGTGCGCCTGCAAGATGTGCATCAGAAGTTGCACGTTGATGTGCCGATTTACCTGGTGCTGAGCAAGGCGGATCGCCTGCTCGGTTTCGATGAGTTCTTCGACCAATTGACTCGCGAAGAAAGCGATCAGGTGCTCGGTACCAGTTTCCGCAAGGATCAGAGCGGTACTGATGTGACCGTGCTGCGCACTGAGTTCGAAGCGTTACTGCATCGCCTCAACAGCCAGGTGATCACGCGCATACACCAGGAGCGTGACACCCAGCGCCGTGGCCGCATCCTCGACTTCCCGCATCAACTGGGGCAAATCGGCGAGCGTCTGTGCCTGTTCGTCGATATGGCGTTCACCGGCAACCGGTACCAGCGTGTCAGCCAGTTGCGCGGTTTCTACCTGACCAGTGCCCCGCATCTGACTGAGGAAATGGACGCAACCACCGCCGGCATCGGTGCCAACCTGGGCATGAACACCGGCGTGCTGCCGACGCTGCGCAGTGGCCGTTCGCGCTTCATCCACCATTTACTCAGCCGGGTAATTTTCCCCGAGGCCGATCTTGCAGGCCTGGACAAACGCGAACGCAGCCGCATCCACTGGGGCCAGCGTGCGCTGTATGTGGGCTCACTGGCTGCACTGGCGCTATTTGGCATGCTCTGGGCCGGCGGTTTTTCCGCCAACTACGAGCGCCTGGAAAACCTGCGTAACCTGGCACAAACCTGGACCCAACAGAGCTCGACCCTCACCACCCGTGATGACTCCATGGCGGTGCTCAAGACCCTTGACACCCGCTACGCGGCGACTCAGGTGTTCCCGAAAAAAGGCGATGCGAGTTACCACGAGCGTGGCGGTCTGTATCAGGGTGAAGACGTTAATCCGGTGGTTAAGACTGCCTATGAACGTGAGCTTGAAGGACAGCTATTGCCACGGGTCGCGACCCTGCTAGAAGGGCAGATTCGCGCCAACATGAAAGACCGCGAACGCCTGCTCAATAGCCTGCGTGCATACCTGATGTTGAATATGAAGGATCGCCGCGACGCGCCGTGGCTCAAGGACTGGGTTGCCACCGAGTGGTCCCAGCGATACACCGGCAACACCACTGTGCAAAATGGCTTGAACAACCACTTCGAGCGCTTGCTAAAACAGCCGTTTATCTATCAGCTTAATGATCAGTTGGTGGCTCAGGCGCGCCAGGTTTTGCGCAGCGAGTCCCTGGCTAACGTGGTATATCGGATGCTGCGCGAGCAGGCTCGTAACCTGCCGGAATACCGTTTAAGCCAACACCTTGGCCCACAGGATGCGCTGTTTGTTGGCACCGATTATGTGATCCCGGGGTTCTACACCCAACAGGGCTATCAGCAGTATTTTTCGGTTCAGGGCTCGATGCTGGTCACCGATATCCTAAGTGACAACTGGGTACTAGGTGAAGGCTCGGGTATCAGTGTTATGGACTTACGTCGCCTGATGGTCGAACTCGAGCAGCTGTATTTTCGCGACTATGCCAACTACTGGGGGGAAGCGGTGGGCCGGATCGCGCTGCCGGCCATCAACGATTTTAGTGACGGCGCCGAGCAATTGGCGGGCCTGACATCTGCCAATTCGCCGATCCTGCAACTGCTAGTGCAAGTGCGTGAAAACACCCGATTTCCAGTGGTCGCTGACACGGCAGATGACGCCGCCGATGCGGCAGGGAAACTGGCAGACAAGGGCGGTAAGCTCGGAAAATTAGCGGTCACCGCGGCCGGCAAGGCGGCTGATGCCTTGGTGAAAAAGCTGCCGGATACCTCGAAGAAGTCCCTGCAAAGTCGCTTTGAGTCGCTGCACCGCTTGCTGGATGACAACAACGGCCCAACCGCTGACCTGACCCCGGCCCTTACCGCCCTCAACGACCTGCAAATGCAGATGGCCAGCCTGGCCCGTGCCAGTTCTCCGGAGCAAGCCGCGTTCGAAATGGCCAAGACCCGCATGGGTGGCCAGCGTGATGCGCTGAGCAACCTGCGCAATGCGTCGGGCCGTCTGCCGCGCCCGGTGAGTGTGTGGTTCAACGTATTGGCTGAAGATACTTGGCGTCTGGTACTCAGCGATTCCTATCGATATCTGAATCAGCGCTATCAGAGTGAGGTGTACAGCTTCTACGGCAAGGCGATCAGCAAGCGCTATCCGTTCAGCGCCCACAGCGCCAGTGACGTGGCGATCAGCGATTTTCGCGAGTTCTTCAAGTTCCAGGGGATTGCCGACCGCTTCTTCGACAGCTACCTGCGTCCATTTGTCAGCGGTGATCCGGGTAACTACCGCATGCGCAGTGTCGATGGTCTCAGTCTGCCGATATCCAAGGTCTACCTTGATCAGATGGCCGCCGCGCTCGTGATCCGCCAGAGCTTCTTCGCCGACAACCCAGCCGAACCTCAGGTGCAGTTCAAACTGGAGCCTTACACCCTCGACCCGGCTGTCAGCCGTTCCGAGTTCAAGTTTGGCGACAAGACCATCGAATACCGTCATGGCCCGATAGTACCGATGTCGTTCAAATGGCCAACCGACACTGAAGACGGGCGTACCAGCCTGGTGCTCGACAGAATGGTCGGCCGCCCGCTGGGGATCGAGAAGAACACTGGCCCTTGGTCGTTGTTCCGTCTGTTTGATCTGATGCAGACCGAATACCTGACCGGCCGTGACGTGCTGGTGCTCAAGGCTGACGTAGGTGGCCTACGCACCAACTACTTACTGACCAGCCAGCGCACGCCAAACCCCTTCGACATGGGCGTGCTGCGCACCTTCCGCATGCCGGTGCAGCTTTGATGCTGGTAGCCAGCCCCTGGCGCAGTGCTGCGCGCACTGATGCCGGCAAGGTTCGCGCGCGCAACGAAGATGCTTTCCTGGACGCTCCACAGCAGGGGCTGTGGGTGGTCGCAGACGGTATGGGCGGTCATCAGGGGGGCGATATCGCCAGCCAGTTGATCGTCGCCAGCCTGGCGGAATTGCCAGTGCAGGATGATTTCGACGAACGACTCAAAGGCATCCGCCAGTGCCTGCACTGGCTCAACCGCCGCTTGGGCCAGGAGTTGACCGTCACAGCCGGGCGCCACGAAAGCATCATGGGCAGCACTGTGGTGGCGCTGCTGGTGGAAGGCAATCGCGCGGCCTGCATCTGGGCCGGCGATAGCCGCTGCTATCTGTGGCGCGGCCAGCGTTTGTATCAGCTATCCAAGGACCATTCACTGCAACAACAACTGATCGACGAACAACGAATAAGCGTCGAGCAGGCCAAGGCCCATCCTGCCGCATATGCCCTGACCCGCGCGGTCGGGGCAGCCGAGAAATTGGTCCTGGATGTGCTGGAGCTTGAGGTCTATCCCGGCGATGCGTTTTTGCTCTGCAGCGATGGCTTGTATCAAGGGCTCAGCAGCGATGCACTCGGCAACGCCTTGAGCCTGACGGCGCCGCAGGTTGCACTGGAACGTTTGTTTGACAGCGCACTGCGTGGCTCGGCCCGGGACAACCTGACAGCTGTGGTGATCCGCCAATGACTGAACTCATGCGACCGACCGACGATCTGCTGGTGAGCGAAGGGCAGTACAGCAACCTGACCTACTTTGCGTTCGCCAAGTCGTACAAGGCTGAGGCCGCGCTGATGCCCATCAAGGCCAGGATCGGTGAAATGCCTGACATACTGGCAGGCCGTTACCGCATCGAGAGATTGCTCGGTGCCGGTGGCATGGGTGCGGTTTACCGTGCACGAGACTTGCTGGGCGAACAGTTCGGCGATCCCGCCCCTTACGTCGCGCTGAAAGTTCTCAGCGAAGAATTTGCCGAGTCGCCGGACGCCAGCGCCTTGCTTTACAGCGAGTTCGCCCTGACCCGACGCCTGCGTCACGACAACGTTGTGCGTTTGCACACCTTTGAAGTGGACACCCATTGCCTGCGCGCCTTTATTACCATGGAGCTTATGCGTGGGTTGACCCTGGACAACTTACTCTGCGAGCGGCCCCAAGGTCTGCCATGGGAAGAGTTGCGAGACATCACGCTGCCGTTGCTCGATGCACTAGCCTACGCCCATGCACGCGGCGTGCTGCATGGTGATATAAAACCCAGCAACGTTATGCTCAGCGAAGAAGGCGTGCGCCTTTTTGACTTCGGCCTTGGCCAAGCGGACGAAGGCATCCTGCCCGGTCTGGCGCACCTGAACCGCGAACGATTCAACGGTTGGACTCCCGGCTACGCTGCTCCGGAGTTACTGGAAGGCCAGCCACTGTCCGCCAGCGCCGACATCTACAGCGTGGCTTGTGTGATTTACGAGCTGTCGGGAGGCAAGCACCCGTTCCGCCACTTACCCTCGACCCAGGCCCGCAATGAGCATCTGGAACGCGAGCTGCTAGCACCTGAGAACTTGCCAAAATATTGCTGGCCAGCGTTGCGTGCAGCGTTGGCTTTCGACGTGGCGGATCGAACGATCACTGCCAAACAATTGCGTGACGCTTTCACCGTCACTCCGTCTTGGCTGCAACGCTTGATGCATTGGCGTAACTGATGACTACTGAACAGGGAGCAAAGCGAATGAATCGCTCTGGTCCCGAAATAGATCAGTCCCATCGATCGCACCCAGGAAAAGAAGCCAAAAAGTATCAGGTAGAAGAGGCTCGCGAGTTTCTTCAGCGAGCAGGAGTTGAGCTATGAACAGCATGACCTATAAGGGCTATGCGGCCCGAGTCGAGTTTGATGAGCGGGACGACATCTTCGTCGGCCGGGTGTTGGGTGTGCGTGACATCATCAGCTTTCACGCCGATTCAGTGGCCGAGCTGCGCGCCGGGTTTGCTGCCGCTGTTGAGGATTATTTGGCGGACTGTGGCCCGCCGACTTGACTGAAGTTCACTGTCCGGAACAAGCGTTCCGGCAGCGTCCTTGTTGTTTTTGCCCTTCAAAACGTCGGCGGGGTAATCACCCATATCACCACCGCGTCCACCTCGCCGGGGTTGCCGTAGCGATGGGGTTCCTGGCTGGAAAAACTGAAACTGTCGCCTTCGTTGAGCTGGAAATGGCGCTCGCCAACCCACAACTCGAAACTGCCGCTGAGCAGGTAGCCGGCTTCTTCGCCTTCATGGCTATAGCTTTGCTGGCTGTAAGTGCCTGGTGGAAAGCGCGAATGCAGGATCTCCAGCTGGCGGTTGGGCTGCGGGGTCAGCAATTGGTCGACGATGCCGTCTTCGTAATGCACGCTCATCCGGCTGTGCTTGCGGACCACATAACCGCTGTCCTCGGGGGCCGTGCTGGCTTCGCTGGCGAAGAACCACTGGATGGTCACGCCCAGGCTGCGGGCGATGTTGAACAGCGCCGGGATCGACGGGTAGGCCAGGTTGCGTTCCAGCTGGCTGATGTAGCCCGCTGTCAGCTCGCTCATGTCTGCCAGCGCGGCCAGGGTCATGCCCCGGCGTTTGCGCAGGCCGCGAATGCGCGTGCCGAGGAAGTGCGGCCCTGCGGCAGCGGGCTGACTGGCGGGCGCGCTGGCAGGCGGCAGGTTGCTGCTGTTGCTCATTGCGTGCTCCGAAACGGACGGTGCCCGAGCGGGTTGAAACCCTCGGGCCTGATGGCTGGCAAAGGCCGGGAGTATAGAGCAGCCTCAGAGGTCCCACGCAACCCTCAAGCCTTCATAAATCGCTTCTTCGGCGGTGCGCGGTGCCAGGCAGTCGCCGATCCGCCGGAACTCCACCAGCCCTTGCAGTTCCGCACCGAGGGTATCCACCGGCTGATGGCCCTGGCACAGCACCAGCGTGTCGATGTCTTCGAAAATGATCGGCTCGGCGCTGGCGGTATGCTGCATGTACACGGCGCTGTCATCGCAGCCGTAAAGGCGGGCGTAAGGTGTGATGGGAATGCCCGACTTGTGCAGTTCGCCGGCCAATTGATCGCGCACGTACAGTGGCAGGTTTTCTCCACAATGGGTGCCATTGACCGCCAGTTGTACCTGATGGCCGGCACGCACCAGGCGTTCGGCGATGCCAGGGCCAATCCAGTCGCACCGCCAGTCGACCACCAGCACCGAGCGTCCCGGCGTGACCTCGTCGCGCAGTACCTGCCAGGCATCCACCACGTGCAGGTCGCCACCCCGTTCGAAGGTCGGCCAGTAGGGTTCGGCGCCAGTTGCAACAATCACCAGGTCCGGCCGTTCGCGTTCGACCAGCGCCCGGTCGACGCGGGTATTGCACACCACGCGTACGCCAGCCAGGTGCATTTCCCGCTGCAGGTTGGTGCTGGCGCCGCCGAATTCGCTGCGCCGCGGCAGCAGTTGCGCCAGCAGGATTTGCCCGCCGAGCTGTGCACCGGCTTCGTAGAGTGTGACCTCGTGCCCGCGTGCGGCGGCGACGGCGGCCGCCTTCATCCCGGCCGGGCCGCCGCCGGCGATCAGGATGCGCTTGCGGTTGGTCGTCGCGTGCAGCTTGCCGAAAATCAGCTCGCGACCGGTCTCCGGATGCTGGATGCAGGAAATCGGCAAGCCTTTGTGAAAGTGCCCGATGCACGCCTGATTGCAGGCGATGCACGCGCGCACATCCTCGCTGCGTCCGGCATTGGATTTGTTTGGCATCTGCGGGTCGCAGATCAGGGCGCGGGTCATGCCGCAGACATCGGCCTGGCCACGGGCAATGATCAGCTCGGCTTCTTGCGGCTGATTGATGCGCCCGGTGACGAACAGCGGAATCGACAGGCTGGCCTTGAACGTCCCGGCCTCCTTGGCCAGGTAGGCCGCTTCGATGGCCATCGGCGGCACGATATGCACCGCACCGCCCAACGATGCCGACGTGCCGGCGACGATGTGCACGTAATCCAGTTGCTGCTGCAATGACTTGACCGCCGCCAGCGACTCGTCTTCGGTCAGGCCTTCGGGGTCGCGCTCATCGGCACTGATGCGCAAGCCGATGATGAACTGCTCATCGGTGTTGGCGCGGACCGCCGCAATGACTTCGCGCAAAAACCGCAGGCGCTGTTGCAGGTCGCCGTTGTAGCCGTCAGTGCGCCGGTTGACCCGCGGGTTGATGAATTGTGCGGGCAGGTAACCATGGCTGGCGACCACTTCCACGCCGTCCAGCCCGGCCTGGTATAAACGCCGGGCCGCCGCGCCATAACCGGCGACGATCTCGTCGATCATGGCTTGATCCAGCGCGCGCGGCATGACCCGAAAACGCTCGTTGGGTACCGCCGAAGGCGAGTAGGCGACGGCCAGCAAGCCATCGCTGGACTCCATGATTTCCCGGCCCGGATGGAAAATCTGCGAGAGCACCACCGTGCCATGGGCATGACAGGTGTCGGCCAGCTGTCGATAACCGTCGATGCAGGCGTCATCGGTGGCCATCAGCACATGGGAGGTGTAGCGCGCACTGTCATGCACCCCGGCAACCTGCAGCACGATCAGCCCGACGCCGCCTTCGGCACGCGCCCGGTGATAGGCGATCAGTTGCTCGTTGACCAGGTTGTCGGTCGGCATCGAAGTGTCGTGGCCGCTGGACATGATGCGGTTCTTGAGACGCTTGCCACGGATCTGCAGCGGTTCGAACAGGTGCGCGAACGCTGGGGTGGAAGTCGGCATGGTGCGATACTCCAGGCGAGCCGAAGCTGGAAAAACAGGGGGTTCGGCGTTGTTATTATTTCGCTATAGAAATTTACCCTCAGTAAAAAATCAACTTGTTTTTTTAATGGCGGATAAATAGATTGGGACGTCGAGTCCTATTCTTCGCGCAGACGATCAGCCCAGAGAGCAGAAACAATGAATGAAATTGCACATCCGGCGGCTGGCGCTGCCGAGCAGGTTTCCAGCGAGCAACTTGTTACAGAGCGACGTCTTACCGAAGAACGCCTGCGCCGGGAGCTGGCTGCGTGTTATCGGTTGATCGCGCACTTTCGCATGAGTGACCTGATTTTCACCCACATCTCGGTGCGTCTGCCGGGGCCCGAGCATCACTTCCTGATCAACCCCTATGGGCTGATGTTCGACGAAATCACCGCCTCCAGCCTGGTCAAGATCGACCTCGACGGCCGTGCGGTGGAGCCGTCGCCGTATCCGGTCAACCCGGCGGGTTTCGTGATTCACAGCGCCATCCACCGTGCCCGCGAAGATGCACAGTGTGTGCTGCATACCCACACCCGGGCCGGGTGCGCGGTGGCGGCGTTGAAGTGCGGGTTGTTGCCGGTGAATCAGATCTCCATGGAGTTCTACGAACGGGTCGCTTACCACGACTATGAGGGCGTGGCGCTGGATCTGGGCGAGCAGCAGCGACTGGTGCATGACCTGGGTGACAAGACGGTGTTGATGCTGCGCAACCACGGTTTGTTGACCGTTGGAGCAAGCATCGGCCAGGCGTTTCTGCGCATGTACTACCTGGAAAAAGCCTGCGAGATCCAATTGGCGGCGCAGGCCTGCGGCGAACTGGTGCTGCCACCGGCGGCCGTTTGCGAGCACACCGAGCGCCAGTTCAACGAGCCGGGTCGGCCATTGGCGGAGGGCGAGCTGAACGATCCGGATGCCATGCAGTTGGCATGGTCGGCGCTGTTGCGGTTGGCGGATCGAGTGGCGCCGGGTTATCGCGATTGAGCGCAATGCCCTGAGGCGGGGGGCTTGCTCCAATGCCAGTCAGTTAAGTGAAAGGTGTGCCCCCTGTAGGAGCGAGCTTGCTCGCGATGGACGTTAACGATAACGCGTGTTTTCTGAACAAACGCGCCACTCTTGAGTCCATCGCGAGCAAGGTCGCTCCTACAGAGATGCTGTACAGTTGTTCAGCTCAGTGGCCGCAAAAGACCGGCCCAACGACTGTTCCAAGGAGATCGATGCCCATGACCCAGGAAGCCCGCTTTTCCCGAATGGAGCCGGAGTTGCGCAAGGCCAACCTGATCGAGGCAACGCTGGTGTGCCTCAAGCGCCATGGCTTCCAGGGGGCTTCGATCCGCAAGATCTCGGCTGAAGCGGGGGTGTCGGTCGGGTTGATCAGCCATCACTACTCCGGCAAGGACGAACTGGTGGCCGAAGCCTATCGGGCGGTCACCGGGCGAGTCATGAGCCTGTTACGCGACGCCATGGAGCAAGCCGCACCGAATGCCCGTGAGCGTTTGTCGGCATTTTTTCGTGCCTCGTTCTCCGCCGAACTGCTGGACCCGCAACTGCTGGATGCCTGGCTGGCGTTCTGGGGCGCGGTCAAGACCGCCGAGGCGATCAATCTCGCCCATGAGCATTCCTATGGCGAATACCGCAGCGAGTTGCGCAAGGTGCTCAACGATCTGGCCCGGCAGGAGGGTTGGGAGGCTTTCGATGCGGACCTTGCCGCCATCAGCCTGAGCGCGCTGCTCGATGGCTTGTGGCTGGAGTCGGGACTCAACCCCGGCACCTTCACCCCGAGCCAGGGCATGCAGATTTGCGAAGCCTGGGTCGATGGTTTGCAGGCCGGCGGTCGCCAGCGTTTCAGTTTGCAGACAGAGGGCTGTTGATCGATCGTTCAGCTATAGCTACTCTCTGCCGCTCAAGCGAAACAGATTCTAATAAGAAACATGCCCATCGGGCTTATGCAGGAACACCAAGCGATGACTCCTCGGGTACTGATCGTCGACGACGATTTGCTGATTCGCGAACTCCTTCACGCCTATCTTTCGCAAGAAGGTTACGACGTGCATTGCGCCGCGACGGCGGAACTGGCCGAAACTTTTCTGGCGACCAACACGGTCGACCTGGTGATGCTGGACATCCGCCTGCCGGGCAAGGATGGCCTGACCCTGACCCGCGAGCTGCGGGTGCGCTCGGAAGTCGGGATCATCCTGATTACCGGGCGCAATGACGAAATCGACCGCATCGTCGGCCTCGAATGCGGCGCTGACGATTACGTGATCAAACCCCTCAACCCGCGTGAACTGGTGTCGCGGGCCAAAAACCTGGTGCGCCGGGTGCGCCATGCCCAGTTGCAGCAGCCGGCGCCGGCGCTGCGTCAGGTCAAACAGTTTGCTGCCTGGGGACTGGACACCGATCGCCGCCGCCTGATCGATGATGCCGGGGGCGAAACCCTGCTGACCCAGGGGGAATTCCAGTTGCTCAGTGTCTTCCTGCGCAACAGCGGGCATACCTTGAGCCGCGATCAGTTGATGGATCAGATCCGCAACCGTGAATGGGTACCCAACGACCGCTCCATCGACGTGCTGGTCGGGCGCTTGCGGCGCAAGTTGCATGACGACCCTGCCGAGCCGCAACTGATCATTACCATCCATGGCGCCGGTTATTTGTTCACCGCCAGCGTGGCTGCCTGAACCCTATGTGGCGACTGCTCGGGTTACTGCTGGCACTGACCGGCACATCGGTGGCGGCCGAGACCCTTCGCTACTGCGATTATCCGGTCTACCCACCGATTTCCTGGAGCGACGGCAAACAGGTGCGCGGCCTGGCGCCCAGTGTGGTGAAGACGTTATTTGGCAACCTGGGGTACGAGGTCGAGATCGTCGTGCTGGGCAACTGGAAGCGCTGCCTGCTGGACGCCGCCGAAGGCCGGGTCGACGTGGTCCTGGCCTACAGCACGGCGCAGCGCGAACAGAGCATGCGCTTCTCGACGGTACCGGTGTTGCGTGAAGAGGTCGCGGTGTTCTTCAACCGCCAACACCCGGTGAAGTTCGAACGGCTTGAAGACCTCGGCAACTACCGCGGCGGCCTGCTGTTTGGTGAAAGCTATGGCCTGGACTTCGATCGCTTCGTCGCCCGGCACGGCAATATCGAATGGGTCTCCGACAGTCGACAGAACTTCGGCAAGCTGATTCGCGGCAGAATCGACTTCATCACCCATGAGCGGCGCACCGGGCAGCTGTTCGTGGAAAACCTGCCGGGTGCCGCCGACATCCAGGCGTTGCCCCAGTCATTGAACGTCGACTATTTGCGGGTCGCCGTATCGCGCCGCTCCACGCTGGCCGAGCGCATGCCCGCGATCGACGCCGAACTGCAGCGGATGGTTGACGCGGGCGAGATCGAACGCTGGTTGAGCGAGAGTGAAGCCACCTATCGCGACATGATCAAGCTGCCGGCGGACACGCCATGAGCCGCGCCAGCCCCGGCGGCCTGTTGCGCCGCCTGCTGCTGTTCATCCTGCTGTTCAGCCTGTGCTTCACCATTCTCGCCAGCACCGTGCAGCTGTATTTCGAGTACCGCCGTGAAATGCGCGATATCGATTCGCGCATGGAGTTGATCCGCGCCGGCTACCTGGCCAGCCTGGAACGCAGCCTCTGGGATCTGAACCAGGAGCAGTTGAATGTGCAACTGCGCGGCCTGGTGGATTTTTCCGATGTGGCCCGGGTGCATTTGCGCAGTCCCGATTTCGATCTGCTGCAAGGCAGCCCCGCGCCGGCCGGCCCCCTGCGCATCGAGCGTTTCCAGCTCAATTACCAGCCGCCGTCCGGCCCGTCGCGGCATCTGGGCGAGCTGGAAGTCAGTACCGACCTGGACGCGGTGTATCGCCGGTTGTACGCCACCGGCCTGACCAGCCTGTTATGGATGAGCGTGTTCCTCTGCGGGCTGGCGGTGGCGCTGTCGGGGTTGTTCTACCGGCTGGTGACTCGGCATTTGCAGGTGATGGCCGATTTCGCCCGGCGCATTGCCGCCGGTGACTGGCATGAACCTTTGCGCCTGGACAAAAGCAGCACCGGCCGCGAAGACGAAATCGATACCGTGGCTCACGCCCTGGATGACATGCGCCGGGCGATTCTCAGCGATATCCACCGCCGCGAAGTCGACCGCCTGGCGCTGCAGGACAAACGCGACGAACTGCAGAAAATGGTCGAGCGGCGCACGGCCAGCCTGCTGCGCGCCAAGGATGAGGCCGAAGCGGCCAACCTCGCCAAGTCGCGCTTCCTCGCCACCATGAGCCATGAACTGCGCACGCCACTCAATGGCATTCTCGGCATGGCCCAATTGCTGCGCGGCGCCAGCCTCGACGAGCGCGATGGCAAACGCCTGGAAGCGCTGTACAAAGCCGGCGAAGGTCTGCTGACGATTCTCAACGAAGTGCTGTATTTCGCCCGGCTGGAGGAGGGCGAAAGCCATCCGGAGCAGGTCGACTTCTCGCTCAGGCAACTGCTCGATGAGGTACTGACGCTGCTGGAACCGCGAGGGTTGAGCAATGGCACGCAACTGCAGTGTCGGGTTGATCCGCAGGTCGACGATCGTTGTCGTGGCGCCGAGCAGTTTTTACGTCAGGTGTTGAGTAACCTGTTGGCCAACGCCATCAAGTTCACCGAGGCCGGACACATCAGCGTCGACGTCGCGCTACTGGCCGCGGGCGACCCGGCCACAGGGCAACGCCTGCGGTTCAGCGTGACCGACAATGGCATCGGCATCGCGGCGTCGGTGCAGGAAAAGATCTTCGAGCGCTTCACCCAGGCCAGCGAAGACGTGGCCCAGCGTTATGGCGGTACCGGGCTGGGACTCGCCATCAGTAAACACCTGGTGCAGTTGCTCGGCGGGCGCATCGGAGTCGACAGCCAGGAAGGGCAGGGCAGTTGCTTCTGGTTTGAGCTGACGCTGCAACCGGCTTTGGCCGCGGCGCCTGTCACGCGCGCCACTTCACCGGTTCAGCCGCTGGGCATTCTGGTGGTCGAAGACGTGGCGCTGAACCGCGAGGTGGTCAGCGGCCTGTTGGAACGCGACGGGCATCGGGTCAGCCTCGCGGAAGATGCCGAGCAAGCGCTGGAACTCTGCCGCCGGCACTCCTTCGAGCTGATTCTGCTCGATGTGCATCTGCCGGGCATGAGTGGCGTCGAACTGAGCAAGCTGATCCGCCGCACACCGGGGCCCAATCAACACAGCCGGATCTTCGCCCTGACTGCCAGCGTGCAGCCGGCGCTGGTGCGCGGTTATCTGGATGCCGGCATGCAAGGCATTCTCGCCAAGCCGCTGAAGCTCGACAACCTGCGCCAGGCACTGGCCGGTGAACGGCCGATGCCCGAGCCGGCAGCGGACACTCATCCGCTGGGCGGGCAACTGATGGACTGGCAGTTGCTGCACACCCATCGCAGCTTGCTCGGCGAGCAGAAACTTCAGGGTTTGCTGGGGGTGTTGCGCGACTCGATTGCCCAGCACCGCGTGGCGCTGCTCGAAGCCATCGAAGCCGGTGACTGTACCGAGGTTGCGCATCTGGCCCACCGTTTGGCCGGGAGTAGTGACTCGCTGGGCTTTTGCGCCTTGGCCGAGGTCTTGCGCGCCCTGGAAGTGGCGGCACTTGTCAACGACACGGCGGCGGTGCAAGCGCTGGTGCCGAGGTTTCATGGGGTGTTGCAGGGTTCGCAAGCGGTACTGGCGGACGTGTTGCACGCCTGACGTACAAAATCGTTACGACTTTGTACAACTTTGATCTTCAGCTTCAACGCGAACTTACATGGCTTTCCAATAATCGGCACAACCGCGCTTGACGCGGTCTTCGAAGCTTATTGGAGATAATAATAATGAACTGCCGTAAAGCTGATCTTTCCCCGCGCGATGACCTCCTGTCATCCGCCGCGCACCTCGCCCAGTCTTGAGAGGTGCTGCCATGAGCGAATCTATCGAACGTAAAGGCATCCAACTGACCCGAGCCTTGAAAAGCCGGCACATTTTCATGCTGTCGCTGGGCGGGGTGATTGGCACCGGGTTGTTCATGGGCTCGGGCGTCACCATCAACCAGGGCGGGCCGATGGGGGCGATCCTGGCTTACCTGGTGGCCGGCTTCCTGATGTACCTGGTGATGGTCTGCCTCGGCGAGCTGTCGGTGCAGATGCCGGTGTCCGGCTCGTTCCAGACCCATGCGACAAAGTACATCGGGCCCGCCACCGGGTTCATGATCGGCTGGGTGTACTGGATGAGCTGGGCGACCACGGTCGGCCTGGAGTTCACCGCGGCGGGCATGTTGATGGTGCGCTGGTTTCCGAGCATTCCCATCTGGTATTGGTCGGCCCTGTTCGTGGTGGTGCTGTTCGGGTTGAACGCCCTGGCCACTCGCGCCTTCGGTGAAGCGGAATACTGGTTCTCCGGGATCAAGGTGGCGGCGATCCTCGGTTTTATCATCGTGGGGGTCCTGGTGATTTTCGGCGCGATACCGCTGACCAGCGGCGCCCCGGCGCCGATGATGACCAACCTGATCGGCGACTCGCTGTTCCCCAACGGTCTATCGGCGGTGTTCGCGGTGATGATGACGGTGGTCTACGCCTTTCAGGGCTGCGAAATCATGGGCGTTGCCGCCGGCGAAACCGACCAGCCGGAAAAGAGCATCCCCAAGGCGGTGCGCAACGTGGTGTTCCGGGTGCTGATCTTCTATGTGCTCGCCATCGTGGTGCTGTCGGCCATCGTTCCATGGCAGCAGGCCGGGTTGATGGAAAGTCCGTTCGTGCAGGTGTTCGACATGGTCGGCATTCCTTACGCCGCCGACTTGATGAACTTCGTGATCCTCACTGCGATTCTCTCGGTGGGTAACTCCGGCCTGTATGCCTCGACGCGGATCCTCTGGGCCATGTCGAAAACCGGCATGGCCCCGAAAAGCCTCGCGCCCTTGAGTTCTCGCGGCGTGCCGTTGCGGGCGCTGAGCATCACCCTGTGCTTTGCCCTGGTGTCGCTGCTGACCAGCTTCATTGCCGCCGACACCCTGTTCATGGTGCTGATGGCCGTCAGCGGCATGGCCGGTACCGTGACCTGGATCGTGATCGCGCTGGCGCAGTATAAATTCCGTCGCGCCTTCATCCGGGAAGGCGGCCAGCTCAGCGACCTGAAATACCGCGCACCGTGGTTCCCGTTCCTGCCGCTGCTGTGCATCGCCTTGTGCTGCTCGCTGTTCGTATTCCTGGCGCTGGACGAGACGCAGCGTCCGTCGCTGTATTGGGGTTTTGGTTTTATTGCCCTGTGCTATGGCGCTTACTTCCTGACCAACCGCAAGCGCCAGGCTGATATGGCGCAGACGGTGCCGACGGTTTAAGCCGGCAAAACACTGTAGGAGCAGCCGGTCGCCCCCCTGTAGGGGCTGGCTTGCCAGCGAAGGCGGCGTGTCAGTCGACACATGTATTGGCTGATAGACCGCCTTCGCTGGCAAGCCAGCTCCTACAGGGATCTCCTCGACCTCAAGCCCCCCCGTATTCAGTTGTTCGAAGATGTAACAGTTTTTCCGAAGGTATCTGTGATTCCTAATTAATCTGTTTAAAAACAACAAGTTATACAGATTATACGGCTGTTACAAACACCCAGGCCACAGGATTGCCGTCTTACTGAACACTCGTTTAGTATGGTCGCCATGTCGCTCCCTCCCTCATGCCAAACACAACAATTCGAGGACTCGTATGACTACTCAATCTTCTCTGCTCAGTCAGGTCGAAGCGGGTGTTGCCTGGATCACGCTCAACCGTGCCGCGCAACGCAACGCGCTGGACATTCCGACACTGAAAAGCCTTCACGCCTTGCTCGACCAATACAACGTCGATCCGGCGGTGCGAGTGATCGTGCTGACCGCGACCGGCCGCAGTTTCTGCGCCGGTGCCGACCTCGCCGAATGGGCCGAAGCCGAGGCCCGCGGTGCGCTGGAAAGCTACGGCTGGACGGAAACCGCCCACGCCATGATGAGCCGTCTGTACAGCCTCGATAAACCGACCATTGCCGCGATCAACGGCACCGCCGTCGGCGCCGGGATGGATTTGACCCTGTGCTGCGACTTGCGGGTCGCCGCGCAGTCCGCCCGGTTCAAGGCCGGATACACCAGCATGGCCTATTCGCCGGACGCCGGTGCCAGCTGGCATCTGCCACGGCTGATCGGCACCGAGCAGGCCAAGCGCCTGCTGTTCCTCGATGAACTCTGGAGTGCCGAGCGCGCCCTGGCGGCCGGCCTGGTCAGCGAAGTCTGCGCCGATGAACAACTGCCAAGCGTGGTGGGCGAACTGGCCGCGCGCCTGGCCAGCGGCCCGACCTTCGCGTTTGCCCAGACCAAGCAACTGATGCGTGAAGGCGCCCGGCGCAGCCTGCCGGAACAACTGAGCGCGGAACTCGCCGCCGGTTTGCTTTGCGGTCGCAGTGTCGATGGCGCCGAGGCCTTGCGCGCAGCGATGGAAAAACGTCCGCCTGCCTTTGTCGGTAAATAAGCTTGGCCAATAAATCCGGCATCGCAGCCCTCGAATAAAAACGATTATCGAAGAACAGGTAGCGTTATGAATTTCCAGCTGACCCAAGAACAAGACATGTTGGTGGACGCGGTACGCAGTTTTGTCGCCAAGGAACTGCTGCCCCATGAAGAAGCGGTGGATCGTGCCGATGAAGTGTCGCCGGAACTCGCCGCGCAGATTCGCGGCAAGGCAGTGGCGGCGGGTTTCTATGCCTTCAACATGCCTGAAGAAGTCGGCGGAGGCGGGCTCGACTACCTGTCCCAGGCCTTGATCGAACGCGAACTGTCCAAGGTGTCGTGGGCGCTGCATGTGTTCGTCGCACGCCCGTCGAAAATCCTCATGGCCTGCACCGGCCAGCAGATCCAGGACTATTTGCTGCCGTGCATCCAGGGCGAAAAGATCGACTGCTTCGCCCTCACCGAACCGGGTGCCGGCTCCGATGCCAATGCGATCAAGACCCGTGCCGTGCGCGACGGCGACGACTTTGTGTTGAACGGCAGCAAGCACTTCATCAGCCATGCCGGCCACGCCGATTTCGCGATTGTCTTCGCCGTGACCGACACCTACGAACACAACGGTCGCCAGCGCAACGCCGTGACCTCGTTCCTGGTCGACCGGGGCACGCCAGGCATGACGATCCGTCGCGGGCCCAAGTGCGTCAGCAACCGCGGTTATCACACCTATGAAATGTTCTTCGACGATTGCCGCGTCCCGGCCTCCAAAGTGCTCGGCGAAGTCGGCAAGGGCTGGGAAGTGGCCAATGCCTGGCTGACCGCCGGGCGGGTGATGGTCGCCGCCAACTGCGTCGGCCAGGCCCAGCGGGCGTTGGACGTTTCGCTGCAATGGGCGGCGGACCGCAAGCAGTTCGGCCAACCCATCGGCACCTATCAAGGGGTGTCGTTCAAGCTGGCCGACATGGCCACGCAAATCCGCGCGGCCGAACTCTTGACCCTGCACACCGCCTGGAAAATGGATCAGGGCAGCATGACCGACGGCGAAGCCGGGATGGCCAAGTTGTTCGCCAGTGAAGTGCTCGGGCGCGTGGCCGACGAAGCGGTGCAGATTTTCGGCGGCATGGGCTTGATGGACGAAGGTCCGGTCGAGCGCATCTGGCGCAACGCCCGGATCGAGCGCATCTGGGAAGGCACCTCGGAGATCCAGCGTCACATTATTTCCCGCGAATTGCTGCGGCCGCTGCTGCGCTGATCAGGTCGGAGAACAGACATGTCCCAACAGATTCGCGACAACCTCAAACGCCTGCTCGCGCCGCGCCACCTGGCATTCATTGGCGGGCGGAGCATGGCCCGTGCGCTCAAGCGATGTGCCGAGGGCGGTTATCAAGGCCAGATGTGGCTGGTCAACCCGCAGCACGACAGCCTCGAAGGCGTGCCCTGTGTGCGTAGCGTAGCGGACCTGCCGTGTGGCCCGGACGCGGTGTTCATCGCCACCAACCGCGAGCTGACCTTGACCTGTGTCGCCGAACTGGCGGCCAGGGGCGCGGGCGGGGCTATTTGCTACGCCTCGGGTTTCGCCGAGACCGGCGCGCAAGGCCAGGCCCTGCAAGACCAGTTGCTCAAGGCGGCTGGCGACATGGCCTTGCTCGGCCCCAACTGCTACGGCTTGCTCGATTACCTGCACAGCTCGGCCCTGTGGCCGGTCGCCCATGGCGGCAAGACCGTGGAGAAGGGCGTTGCGGTGCTGACCCAGAGCGGCAACTTTGCCTACAACCTGTCCATGAGCGACCGCTCGTTGCCGGTGGCCTATATGGCATCAGTCGGCAACCAGGCGCAACTGGGCATCGCCGAGCTGATGGATGTGCTGCTCGACGAGCCGCGCGTCACCGCGATCGGCCTGCATCTGGAAGGCCTGAAAAACGTTCCGGGCTTTGCTCGCGCGGCACACAAGGCGCTGGAAAAAGGCATTCCGATCATTGCGCTGAAAACCGGGGTGTCGCAGATCGGCGCCGAATTGGCCCTCAGCCACACCAGCTCGCTGGCCGGTTCCGATGTGTTGTACGACAGCCTGTTCGAGCGCCTCGGGGTGATTCGCGTCAGCGGTCCGGTGAGCTTTGTCGAAACCCTGAAAGCCGCTGCCTGCGGCAATCTGCCGGCGGGCAACAGCCTGATCGCCCTGGCCTGTTCCGGTGGCGATGCGGGTTTGATTGCCGACTATGCCGAACGCAATGACTTGAGCCTGCCCAAGCTCGATGAAAGCCAGCGGATCGAGCTGGATCAAGTGCTGCCGAGCTACGCCAACCTGGTCAACCCGCTGGATTTCACCACGGCGATCTGGGGTGACCGCGAAGCGCTGGACAAGATGCTCGACAGCGCCCTGCGCACCGCAGCCGACGCCGCGGTACTGGTGCTCGATTACCCCTCGGAGGCCACCGGCGAGCGCAAGGAATGTGACCTGCTGCTGGAGCTGTATTGCGCGGCGTTGAGCCGTCACGGCAAGACCGGTTTCGTCACCTCGGCCTTTCCCGAACTGCTGCCGGCCAGTGCTCGCGAACGTCTGCATGCGCGCGGTGTAGCGGCATTGCAGGGCGTCGAGGATGGCTTGGCGGCGTGGGGGCGGATCGCCGGTTATCAGCGCAAGCGCCTGGCGCTGCTGGCACTCGGTGAGTCGGCGCTGGTGCCGCTGTGCCCGCAAGCGCTGGAAGGCGAGGGGCAACTGCTGGATGAATGGCAATCCAAGCAGGCCTTGCGCGCCTTCGGCCTGCCGACACCGCAAGGCGTGTTGAGCACGCCGGACGAGGCGTTGCACGCGGCGAATTCACTGGGTTATCCACTGGTGCTCAAGGCGGTCAGCGCCGAGCTGCCGCACAAGACCGAAGCCGGTGCCGTGGCCCTGAACCTGCGCGATCCGCAGGCCTTGAGCGACGCCCTGGAGCAGATGCGCGCGCGGATCGCCGACTATGCACCGGGGGTGGCCTTCGATCAGGTGCTGCTGGAGCGCATGGCAACCCCGCCCCTGGCCGAGTTGATCGTGGGGATCAAGCGTGAAACCGGCTTCGGCCTGGCGCTGGTCATCGGCGCCGGGGGGATTCTGGTGGAGCTGCTCAAGGACAGCCGCAGCCTGCTGTTGCCCACCACTGATGGGGCCATTCGCCAGGCGTTGTCGAGCCTGCGCAGCGCCGCCTTGCTGCAAGGGTTTCGTGGTCGCGAAGCCGCGGATCTGGAGGCGCTGGTGGCCGCGATCCGCGCCGTGGCGGACTACGCCTGTGAGAACGCCGGGCAGTTGCTCGAACTCGATGTGAACCCATTGTTGGTCGGTGCCCAAGGCACCACTGCGGTCGATGCGTTGATTCGCCTCGGCCAAGCTTGAGGATCTGAGCATGCAAAGCAAAACCTTGACCGGCGGCCAGACCCTGGTGCGCCTGTTGGCCAATTACGGCGTCGACACTGTGTTCGGCATTCCTGGCGTGCATACCCTGGAGCTGTATCGCGGCTTGCCCGGCAGTGGCATTCGCCATGTGCTGACCCGGCACGAGCAGGGGGCCGGTTTCATGGCCGACGGCTATGCGCGGGTCAACGGCAAGCCGGGGGTGTGCTTCATCATCACCGGCCCCGGCGTGACCAATGCCGCGACCGCGATCGGCCAGGCCTACGCCGACTCGATCCCGATGCTGGTGATTTCCAGCGTCAACCATACGGCCAGCCTGGGCAAAGGTTGGGGTTGCCTGCACGAAACCCAGGATCAGCGCGCCATGACCGCGCCGATCACCGCGTTTTCGGCGGTGGCCTTGAGTGCCGAGGATTTGCCCGAGCTGATCGCCCGCGCTTTCGCGGTGTTCGACAGCGAACGGCCGCGTCCGGTGCATATTTCGGTGCCGCTGGATGTGCTGGCCGCGCCCGTCACGCGTGACTGGAGCAATGAGGTGGTGCGCCGTCCGGGACGCGGCCTGCCGGCGGCCGAGGCGCTGGATCAGGCGGTGGCGAAACTGCAGGCGGCACGCCGGCCGATGATCATCGCCGGCGGCGGTGCGCTGAATGCCGGCCAGGCGCTCGAGGCCTTGAGCACGCGGCTGGGCGCGCCGTTTTTCAGCAGCGTCGCCGGCAAGGGCTTGTTGCCGCCGGATGCGCCGTTGAATGCCGGGTCGACCCTGTGCGTGGAACCGGGCTGGGCGCTGATCGCCGAAGCCGACGTGGTGCTTGCGGTGGGCACCGAGATGGCCGACACCGATTACTGGCGCGAACGTCTGCCGCTGAATGCCGAGCTGCTGCGGGTGGATATCGACTCGCGCAAGTTCAACGATTTCTATCCGTGCACGGTGGCCTTGCAGGGCGATGCGCGGCACACCGTCATGGCCTTGCTGGAGCGCCTGCCTGAATCCGCACGCGACGCGAGCGCTGCCATCCAGGCCGTCGACACTTTGCGCAAAGCGGTGAAGAACGGGCACGGCACCTTGCAGTCGATCCATCAGGCGATCCTCGATCGGGTTTCGGCCGAACTGCCGGACAACGCCTTTATCAGCAGCGACATGACTCAACTGGCCTACACCGGCAACTACGCCTTCAGCAGCCAGGCGCCGCGCAGTTGGCTGCACCCGACCGGCTACGGCACCTTGGGTTATGGCCTGCCGGCGGGTATCGGCGCCAAGTTCGGCGCGCCGGAGCGGCCCGGATTGGTGCTGGTCGGCGACGGTGGTTTTCTCTACACCGCGCAAGAACTGGCAACCGCCGTGGAAGAGCTGGACAGCCCGCTGGTGGTGCTGTTGTGGAACAACGAAGCCCTGGGGCAGATCCGCGACGACATGCTCGGCCTCGACATCGAGCCGATTGGCGTGCTGCCGCGCAACCCGGATTTTGCCGCATTGGGCCGCGCCTTCGGTTGCACCGTGACGCAACCCCGCAGCCTGGACGAACTGCAAACCGACCTGCGTGCCGGCTTCCAACGAAACGGCGTGACCCTGATCGAACTCAAGCACGCCTGTGCGCTGGTCGGTTAAACCCTCAACAAGGAACAAGCCCATGCGTTTTTCCGATCTGACCCAACGTGTCGCCGGTGACGGTGCCGCCGCCTGGGAGATTCATTACCGCGCCCTGGCGCTTCAGGAGCAGGGCCGGGACATTTTGTTGCTGTCGGTGGGCGACCCGGATTTCGATACCCCGGTGCCGATCGTGCAAGCGGCCATCGACAGCCTGCTGGCGGGCCATACCCATTACGCCGAAGTGCGCGGCAAGCGTGCCCTGCGTGAAAGCATCGCCAAACGGCATCGGCAACGCAGCGGCCAACCGGTCGATGCCGACCAGGTGGTGGTGCTGGCCGGCGCGCAATGTGCGCTGTTCAGCGTCGCCCAGTGCGTGCTCAATCCCGGCGATGAAGTGATAGTCGCCGAGCCGATGTACGTCACCTATGAAGCCGTGTTCGGTGCCTGCGGCGCAGTGGTGATTCCAGTACCGGTGCGCTCCGAGAACGGCTTCCGGGTGTTGCCGGAAGACGTCGCCGCCCGCATTACCCCGCGCACTCGCGCGTTGGCGCTCAACAGCCCGCACAACCCGTCCGGCGCCAGCTTGCCGCGCACCACCTGGCAGGCGCTGGCCGAGCTGTGCATTGCCCATGACCTGTGGCTGATTTCCGACGAGGTCTACAGCGAGCTGTTGTTCGAAGGCGAACACGTCAGCCCGGCCAGTCTGCCCGGCATGGCCGAGCGCACCGCGACCCTCAACAGCCTGTCGAAATCCCACGCCATGACTGGTTGGCGCGTCGGCTGGGTGGTCGCGCCACCGTCACTCGCCGGGCATCTGGAAAACCTCGCGCTGTGCATGCTCTACGGCTCCCCGGATTTCATCCAGGACGCCGCGGTCGTCGCGCTGGAGACCCAGCTGCCGGAACTCGAGGCCATGCGCCAGGCCTATCGCCAGCGTCGCGACCTGGTCTGCGAATGCCTGGCCGACTGCCCTGGCGTGCGTGCCCTGAAGCCCGATGGCGGGATGTTCGTGATGGTCGACATCCGCGACACCGGGCTCAGCGCCCAGGCCTTCGCCGACCGCCTGCTGGATCGACACGGCGTCTCGGTGCTGGCCGGTGAAGCGTTCGGCCCGAGTGCCGCCGGGCACATTCGCCTGGGGCTGGTGGTGGGCACCGAACCCCTGCGCGATGCCTGCCAGCGGATTGTCCGCTGCGCCAATGAGTTGATGGAGGGGCGGGGCGATGCGTAATTACAGCAGGCTGTTTATGGATGGCGCCTGGCACCTGCCTTCCGGCCAGGGCCTGGCCGAGGTGATCAACCCGGCCACTGAACAGGTCGCAGGCTCCGTGCCGTTGGGCGACGAGCGTGACGTTGATCGCGCTGTGGCCGCGGCCCGACGGGCCTTTGGATCATGGTCGCGCACCTCGTCCAGCGTCCGCGCGGCGTATATCCGCGCACTGGTCGAGCAGCTGCGAGCGCGGGCGGACGAAATGGCGCAGGTGATCACCGCCGAGCTCGGCATGCCGGTGCAGTGGTGTCGCTCGGTGCAGGTTGAGGGACCGATCGCCGGGCTGGAACACTACGTCGAAATCGCCGGGTTGATGGATGAGGTGCGCGAGGTCGGCAACTCCCTGGTGATTCGCGAGGCGGTGGGTGTCTGTGCCTTCATCAATCCGTGGAATTACCCGCTGCACCAGTTGATCGGCAAGCTCGCGCCGGCACTGGCGGCCGGCTGCACGGTGGTGGTCAAGCCGAGCCAGGAAACCCCGCTGCATGCCTTCCTGCTGGCGGAAATGATCGAGGCCATCGGTCTGCCGGCGGGGGTGTTCAACCTGGTCAGCGGGCCCGGTTCCAAGGTCGGTGAAGCCTTGGCCAGGCACCCGGATGTCGACATGATCTCGTTCACCGGCTCCACCGGCGCCGGCGTCCGCGTGGCCCAGGCGGCAGCGCCTTCGGTCAAGCGGGTGTGCCTGGAACTGGGCGGCAAGTCGCCGCTGCTGATCGGCGAAGATGCCGATCTGGCGGCAGCGGTGCGCTACGGCGTGCAGGATGTGATGATCAACTCCGGACAGACTTGCACTGCCTTGACCCGCATGCTGCTGCCCGCCAGCCGTTATGCCGAGGCGCTGGAGCTGGCCCTGGCCGAGACCCGAAGCCTGCGCATGGGCGATCCGCTCGACCCGCAGAGTTTCCTTGGCCCGATGTGCTCGGCCGCGCAACGGCGCACCGTGCGTGATTACATTCAAGTCGGTCGGCAAGAGGGCGCGCGGCTGCTGTGTGGCGGTGAATCGGCCGACGAGTTCGAGCGCGGGTTTTACCTCAAGCCGACGCTGTTTGCCGACGTCGACAATCGGATGCGCATCGCCCAGGAAGAAATCTTCGGCCCGGTGCTGTGCCTGATCCCCTATGCGGATGAAGCCCAGGCCATCCAGATCGCCAACGACTCGCCGTTCGGCCTGTCCAGCGGCGTATGGGCCGGTAGCGCCGAGCGTGCACTCGGGCTGGCGCGGCAGCTGCGCGCCGGGCAGTGCTTTATCAACGGCGCGGCGTTCAACTATCAGGCGCCGTTTGGCGGCTATAAACAGTCAGGCAATGGTCGCGAATGGGGTGAAGAAGGGCTGGCCGAGTTTGTCGAGGTGAAAGCGATGCAGCTGTGATCTCGCCATGAGCGCGGGCGGGCCGCAGGCCCGCATGGCGTTATACCTGGGCACCTCGCTGCTGCAACTGGCAGCGGGGTGGCCCAAGCACCGCAAAAAGATCCCAGGCTGCGCCAGCGCCTGCACCAGCCAAATCAAGCCCTGTCGCGGTTTTCCAGCGGGGTATCGAAGGCCACGAACAACTGGTCGGCGGTGATGCTTCCGAGATCCAGCCGCATGTTGTTTTCCAGCATGGCGAACAGCCGGGTGAACACTTCGAAGACCTTGCAATGGTCTTCCATGCCGGAGAACGGGTTGTCGATTTTCTCGGCGATCAGCGAGCTTTCCTGCACCGCGTCGTAGACCTCGCGCAGGGTGATTTCATTGGCGGGCCTGGCCAGGGTCAGCCCGCCCTTGGCGCCGCGATAGGACTTGAGAATGTCCGCCTTGACCATCTGCGACACCAGATTGCGCACCCGCGTCGGGTGGGTTTTTACCCACTTGGCAATGGTTTCGGTGCGCAGCTTCTGCGGTGCGTTAGCGGCAACGAACGACAGGATGTAAGAAGCGGTGATCAAGCGGGTCGACTGGCTCATGAGGCGGAAGGCTCCCTGTAGAAACCGGATTATTCAATCGATGAAAAATACCCGTCAGGGCGTGGAATTTACGTTGTGAAGTCGTTAATGTATTTGTTACGGTAACAATTAGGAATGTTAGCAGATTCGGTAGGACCTTCGAATCATTTTCTCTGCAATCGATCAGGGGCAATGTAATGAGCGATAACAAAAACAAGATTACTCAAGCGATTAATGACTGCAATCTTCCTCGTCGGGATTTCCTCAAAGGCAGCGCCGCCGCCGGCCTGGTGGCCGCTGCGTTTTCCATGGGCCTGCCGTTCGGGGCCTTTGCCCAGGAAAGCACGCCCAAGCCGGGCGGCGTGCTGCGCCTTGGCCTGGCGGGTGGCAGCACCACCGATTCGCTGGACCCGGGCTCCTGGAGCGACACGTTCACTTTTGTCGGCTTCTCGGCGGTGTACAACACCCTGAGCGAAATTGGCGTGGACGGCACCGCGATTCCCGAGCTCGCCGAGCGCTGGGAATCGTCGCCGGATGCGCGGATCTGGACCTTCACACTGCGCCAGGGCGTGACCTTCCACAACGGCAAGAGCCTGACCGCCGAAGACGTCGTGGCGTCGATCAATCACCACCTGGGCGAAAAATCCACCTCGGCGGCCAAGACTGTCCTCGGGGATGTCGCCCAGGTGCGCGCACAGGGCACCGATACGGTGGTCTTCGAGTTGCATTCGGGCAACGCCGACTTCGCCTATGTGGTGGCCGATTACCATTTGGTGATCATGCCGAGCAAGGACGGCGTTGCCGACTGGCAAGCGGGGGCGGGCACCGGCGGTTATCGCCTCAAGGCCTTCGATCCGGGCGTGCGCATGGCCCTGGAACGCAGCCCCGATTACTGGAAACCCGGCCGGGCGCATTTCGCCAGCGCCGAGTTGATCGGCATTGCCGACGGCGCGGCGCGGATCAATGCGCTGGTGACCGGGCAGGTCGATGTGATCAACAAGGTCGACCTCAAAACCGTGGCGCTGCTCAAGCGCAATCCGAACATGGTGATCGAAGAAACCAAGGGCGCGCAGCACTACACCTTCCCGATGCTGTGCGACAGCCAGGACTTCAGGAACAACGACATCCGCCTGGCGATGAAGTACGCCATCAACCGTGAAACCCTGCTGGCCTCGATACTGCACGGCTATGGCCTGGTCGGTAACGATCATCCGATCCAGCCCGGCAGCCGCTTCATCAATACGGCGCTGGAGCAGCGCAGCTATGACCCGGACAAGGCGCGATTCCACCTGCGCAAGGCCGGCGTCGAGTCGCTCAAGGTGCGCCTGCAAGCGTCCGACGCGGCGTATACCGGCGCGGTGGACGCCTCGGTGCTGTTCAAGGAGCAGGCGCGCCAGGCGGGGATCGATATCGATGTGGTGCGCGAGCCGGCGGACGGTTTCTTCTCCAACGTCTGGATGAAGCAACCCTTCACCACCTCGTTCTGGTACAGCAGCCTGACCGCCGACCGCATGTTCAGCATCGGTTACGCCAAAGGCGCGGCCTGGAACGAAACCCACTGGGACAACGGGCGCTTCAACCAGTTGCTGAACGCCGCGCGCGGCGAGATGAACGACCCGCTGCGCCGCGAGATGTACAACGAAATGCAGGCGCTGTGCCGCGACGACGGCGGGGCGATTGTGCCGTTGTTCGCCAGCTCCGTGGCCGCCCGCTCGAAACGCGTCAGTCATGGCGAACTCACCGCACCCTACGGCGAACTGGATGGTCTGCGGGTCATCGAGCGCTGGTGGCAAGCCTGAGCACCTGATCGTTGATGGCCGACCTGCGCGCAGGTCGGCCACCCTGTGCCATCCCGGAGGATTCTGCGGTGAATAGTATTTTCAAGTTGCTGTTGCAGCGCCTGGCCCTGGGCCTGTTGTCGCTGTTTGCGGTGTCGGTGATTATTTTTCTGGCGGTCGGCATGCTGCCGGGCGATATCGCCCAGGCCATGCTCGGGCAGTCGGCGACGGCCGAAACCGTGGCGGCCTTCCGTGCCCAGCTGGGGCTGGACTTGCCGCCATTGACCCGCTTCGTGCAGTGGATCTGGCAGCTGCTGCAAGGCGACCTCGGGGTCTCGCTGGCCAACCAGCGGCCGATCGCGGAGCTGATCGGCACGCGGTTGGGCAATACCCTCAGCCTGGCGGCCTTGGCGGCATTGGTCTCGGTACCCTTGGCGCTGCTGCTGGGGATGCTCGCGGCCTTGTATCGCAATAGCTGGTTCGACCGCCTGCTCAACACCTCGGCACTGAGTGCGGTGTCGTTTCCGGAATTCTTCGTCGCCTACCTGTTGATTCTGCTGTTTTCGGTGAAGCTCGGCTGGTTCCCGAGCATCTCCAACCTGGCGCCGGATGCCTCCTTCGGCACGGTGCTGGAACGCTCGGTGTTGCCGGTGGCGACCCTGAGCCTGGTGGTGATCGCGCAGATGATGCGCATGACGCGTGCGTCCCTGATCAACCTGCTGGCCAGTCCCTATATCGAAATGGCCCGGCTCAAGGGCATCAGCCAGTCGCGGATTATCTTCCGGCATGCCTTGCCCAACGCGCTGGCACCGATCGTCAACGTGGTGGCCTTGAACCTCGCGTACCTGGTGGTTGGCGTGGTGGTGGTCGAGGTGGTGTTCGTCTACCCGGGGCTTGGCCAGTTGCTGGTGGACTCGGTGGCCAAGCGCGACATTCCGGTGGTCCAGGCCTGCAGCCTGATCTTTGCCGCGACCTACATCCTGCTCAATACCACGGCCGATGTGCTGTCCATCGCCAGCAATCCACGCCTGATGCATCCGAAGGGGTAGAACATGAGCCTGCTTAAAGAACTGGCCCGGGCACCGCTGAGTGCGAAGTTCGGGATTCTGGTCATCGTTGTGTACATCCTGGTGGCGCTGTGCGCTCCGGCATTGGCGCCCTATGGCGAAACCGAAGTGGTCGGCGAGGGCTTTGCGCCCTGGAGCGGGCAGTTCCTGTTGGGCACCGATAACCTCGGTCGCGACATGTTCAGCCGGCTGGTGTATGGCGCCCGCAACACCCTGGGCATCGCTTTTCTCACCACGGTGCTGGCGTTCCTGCTCGGTGGCTTTTGCGGTTTGATCGCGGCGATCAAGGGCGGTTGGGTCGATCAAGGCCTGTCGCGAGTCGTCGACATCCTGATGGCGATTCCACAACTGATCTTCGCCTTGCTGATTCTCAGTGTGGTCGGCACCACGGCCACTTCCCTGGTGTTGGTGATCGCGCTGCTGGATGCCACCCGGGTGTTTCGCCTGTCTCGGGCGGTGGCGATGAACGTGGTGGTCCAGGACTTCGTCGAGGCGGCGCGGCTGCGGGGCGAGGGCTTGTGGTGGCTGGTGACCCGCGAAGTGTTGCCCAACGCTGCCGCGCCCTTGATTGCCGAATTCGGCCTGCGTTTCTGTTTCGTCTTTCTGTTTATCAGTGCGCTGTCATTCCTCGGCCTGGGCATTCAGCCACCGACTGCCGACTGGGGCAGCATGGTCCGGGACAATGCGGTGCTGATCACTTTCGGCGACATCAGCCCGCTGCTGCCGGCACTGGCAGTGGCGTTGATCACGGTAAGCGTCAACTTCGTCGTCGACTGGATGCTGCATAAATCCAGCGGCCTCAAGGAGTGCTGAACATGCACCAACCCTCTTGCAACAACGACCAGCCGCTGCTGGAAATCCGCGGCCTGCATATCGAAGGTCATTACGAAGACGCCTGGCATCCGCTGATCAAAGGCATCGACCTGACCCTGCAACGCGGCGAGGTGCTGGGCCTGATCGGCGAGTCGGGTGCCGGCAAGTCGACCCTGGGCCTGGCAGCCATGGGTTATGCCCGTGACGGCTGCAAGATCACGGGCGGCTCGGTGCGCTTCGACGGCATGGAACTGTTGCAGGCCAAGCCCGACACCCTGCGCAAACTGCGTGGCCTGCGCATCGCCTACGTGGCGCAAAGTGCCGCGGCATCGTTCAACCCGGCGCATCGGCTGATCGATCAACACGTGGAAACCGCGGTCAACAATGGTGGTATCAGTCGCGCCCAGGCCGAAGCCGAAGCGGTGGAGCTGTACCGGGTGTTGCGCCTGCCGAATCCCGAGCAGATCGGTCAGCGTTATCCGCACCAGGTGTCGGGCGGGCAACTGCAACGGGTGATGACCGCCATGGCCATGGCCTGCCATCCGGACCTGATCATCTTCGACGAACCGACCACGGCCCTCGACGTCACCACCCAGATCGAAGTGCTGGCGGCGATTCGCGACGCGGTGGCGCAGTTCGGCAGTGCGGCGATCTATATCAGCCATGACCTGGCCGTCGTCGCGCAAATGGCCGACCGCATCATGGTGCTGCGCCACGGCAAGCTGGTGGAGGAGGCCGAGACCCGCACCATGCTCCGCGACCCGCAGGAGGACTACACCAAGTCACTGTGGGCGGTGCGCAGCTTTCGCACCGAACCCAAGCCGTGCCCGCAACAGGAAGTGCCGTTGCTGGAACTGCGCCAGGCCTGTGCCAGCTACGGTCACCAGCCGGTGCTGCACGATGTTTCGCTGAGCCTGTATCGCGGCCAGACGCTGGCCGTGATTGGTGAGTCCGGCAGTGGCAAGAGTTCGACGGCGC
This sequence comes from Pseudomonas sp. MPC6, assembly GCF_006094435.1. Classification (NCBI taxonomy): domain Bacteria; kingdom Pseudomonadati; phylum Pseudomonadota; class Gammaproteobacteria; order Pseudomonadales; family Pseudomonadaceae; genus Pseudomonas; species Pseudomonas sp. MPC6. Next base: position 2,461,853 of record NZ_CP034783.1, read on the forward strand.
GGTTGATTACCGGCCTGCTGCAACCGACTTCCGGTCAGGTGCTGTATGCCGGCGAACCCCTGCCGGCGGACTTCCGCCAGCGCAGCAAGGAGCAGTTGCGTCGGGTGCAGATGATCTACCAGATCCCGGACACCGCCTTGAATCCCCGGCAGCGGATCGTCGACATCATCGGTCGGCCGCTGACGTTTTACCTCGGCCTGAAGGGCAAGGCCCTGCGCGCCCGGGTCGCCGAGTTGCTGGAAATGATCGAGCTGGATCCGGCGACGTTCATGGAGCGTCAGCCCCGTGAATTGTCCGGCGGGCAGAAGCAACGCATCTGCATTGCCCGGGCGCTGGCGGCCGATCCGCAGTTGATCATTTGCGACGAAGTGACCTCGGCCCTCGATCAACTGGTGGCCGAGGGGGTGCTGAAGCTGCTCAATCGAATCCAGCAGCAGCTCGGCGTCGCTTATCTGTTCATTACCCACGATGTCGCCACCGTGCGCGCGATTGCCGATGAAGTGGTGGTGATGCAGCGCGGGCGGGTGGTCGACCACGGCTCGCGCAGCGCGATCTTCACCCCGCCGCATCAGGACTACACCGGCCTGCTGTTTTCATCCGAACCGGAAATGGACCCGGACTGGCTGGATCACCTGCTCGCCCAGCGCGCTGGCCAACCCGCGCCTTCCAAGCTTGAAATCGTCTGAGGAATTAACCATGAACGTACTGATTGTCCACGCCCATCCCGAACCCAACTCTTTCACCGCCGCCCTGCGCGATCAAGCGGTAGACACCTTGAAGGCCCAAGGGCATGAAGTGCAGGTCAGTGACCTGTATGCAATGAACTGGAACCCGGTGGCCAGCGCCGAGGACTTCTCCTCGCGGGAGAATCCGGACTATCTGGTCTATGCCCTGGAGCAGCGTCTGGGCGTTAAAAGCCAGTCGCTGGCGGCGGATATCCAGCAAGAGTTGGACAAGCTGCTGTGGGCCGACCTGCTGATCCTCAACTTTCCGATTTTCTGGTTCTCGACGCCGGCGATACTCAAGGGCTGGATCGACCGGGTACTGGTATCGGGCGTGTGCTACGGCGGCAAGCGCTTCTACGACCAGGGCGGGCTCAGCGGCAAGAAGGCGCTGGTGACGGTGACCCTGGGCGGACGCGAGCACATGTTTGGCGAGGGCGCGATTCATGGCCCGCTGGAAGACATGCTGCGGCCGATCCTGCGCGGCACCCTGGCGTATGTCGGATTCGAGGTGCTGGAGCCGTTCGTGGCCTGGCACGTACCGTACATCAGCGACGACGCGCGCAAGGACTTCCTGCGTGGCTATCGGCAACGCCTGGAAACCATCGCCGACGACCAACCCATCGAGTTCCCGCGCCTGTCGCAGTTCGATGAGGCGCTTTACCCGTTGCCCGGCCAGCGGGTGGCCGGCTGAGTCGCTGAGTCGGCGAAGGCGAGCGGTTCATTGCCGTTGGTTGGGCAATGCTGGTTTCGCGATCAGTCGGACGACCGGCCGATCTGCCAGACATAGGGCGGTTCGGTGCCGTTGATTTCCCAGTCGCCGATGATGCGCTCCTTGTAGATCAGCGGGTTGTGTGAAGCCGCGGTGCGCGCGTTGCGCCAGTGCCGATCGAGGGCCTTGCCGGTGCTGGTGGCCGAGGCGCTGAGCGCGTTGAACAGGTCACTGGTGGCGCGCAGCACCAGGTCGGCGATCACCACTTGGGCCTGGGCCGATTCCAGTTCGGCAGCGATGTTGGCCTCGCGTTCGGCGACTTCGTCATGGGCGAAGCGGCTTTCGTATGCGACCTGCAAGGCGGCCGCCGCGCGCAGGGTGGTGGCATGTGCGGCGTAGACCTGCGCCGACGCCTTGCCCACCACCTGCTGCACCTGGACGTCCTGGCTGACGTGGCTGGCATTGCCGGTGCTGAAGATGCGCGTGCGCTTGCGCACTTCTTCGGTGATGTCGTTGACCGCGGCACGGCCGGCACCGGTCTGGACCGCCAACAGCACCAGTTGATAGAAGGCCGTCTGGTACTTGAAGCGGGTGGCGAAGTCCAGCAGGTTCTCGGCTTCCACCACCGCATTCTCGAACACCGAGGTGCCGCTGCCGGTGGTGCGTTGGCCAAAGCCATCCCAATCGTCGCTCTGGGTGATGCCCGGTTGCTGCACGCGGACGGCGGCAATCACGTCGGCGCCGGTGTCGTCGCGCTGGGCATAGAGGTCGATCCAGTCGGCGAAGATGCTGCCGGTGCTGTAGTACTTGGTGCCGTTGACCACCCAGTGTTCACCCAGGCGCGAGACCCGGGTACCGACCTGGCCGATCTTCACGCTGCCGATTTCGGTCCAGGCGTTGCCCACCAGTTCACCCTCGACAAACCGCTTGAACCAGGTGTCCTGCGGCGCCTCGGCCTGCGCATTGAGGCGGTCTTCGACAAAGGCAAAGTGACCGCGCAATGCCTGCGGCAGGTTGGAATCGGCGGCGGCCAATTCGATCAGCAATTCAAACAATTGGGGCAGGGAAGCGCCGGCGCCCCCGTACTGCACCGGCACGCGCACGGCGCCAAAGCCGGCTTCCTTCAGCCATTTCACCTGCTCAAAGGGCAGGCTGCGCTGTTGCTCGCGCTCCAGTGCGCCGGCGGCGATGCGGGCAAAGATCGGCCGGAAGCGCGCGGCCAGGGCCTGGTAGTCGGTGCCGCTGGAGAGGGGGTGTGGCAGGTGCTGTTGCTGGACGGTCATGGTGCAGCTCCTTATGAAGGCAAGAGAAAGCAACAGAGCAGTGGATCTGTTGCGTTCTGCTGTCAGTGCACAGGTCGTGCCTGGCGCTGCAACGCCCGTTTTTCCGGGCGCGCGGGGTGTTGGCAGCGTTCGCTTCTGTCGTCTGCCGGGCAACTTGTTGAAGCGTTGACCGCCTGGCAACAGTGGCCGAGGTGCGCTGCGTTGCGTGGACCCGCAGGCAACTGTTGGGGGTGCAACAGTTGATCAACAGCCTGTCCGGCAGGCGACACTGCGCAAGTCCGAAAAAAACTTATAACTCTTTGATAAATATAGATTTATTTAAATGGCACGGTTGCTGCTCTAGTCCTTGTGCAGGTGCCGCGGTGGCCTCTGCCAGCACGAGGACGGGCAATGGGCAACACACTGAAAGTGGTCGCGGTATCCGGGAGCGTACAGCGGCCTACGCGCACCCTGGTGCTACTCAAGGCGCTGGTCGCCGGCCTTGCGCAACAGCTGCCGATCGAGCTGCACCTGATCGAGTTGTCCGAGGTTGGCCCGCAGTTCGCCGGGGTGCTGCGCCGTGAGGACTTGCCCGCGGCGGTCGAGGCCGATCTGCGGGCCATAGAAACAGCCGACCTGCTGATCGCGGCCAGCCCGGTGTACCGCGCCTCGTACACCGGACTGTTCAAGCACCTGTTCGACTTCGTCCATCACCAGGCGTTGAACAACGTGCCGGTGTTGCTGGCCGCCACCGGTGGCTCGGACCGCCACGCCCTGATCATCGATCACCAGTTGCGCCCGCTGTTCGGCTTTTTCCAGGCCCTGAGCTTGCCCATCGGTGTGTATGCCGCCGAAGCCGATTTCACCGATTACCGGATCACCAGCCCGCAGTTGCTCGAACGCATCGAGCGCGCTGTCGAGGCGGCGGTCCTGAGCCTCCAGCCGAACGCCAGCGCCGCCTGACGTCCCCGGTCGACCCTCACTTCAACGAATCAACGGAGTACATGCAAATGAGCCAGGACAACATCAAGTTTGCCTACTGGGTGCCCAACGTCAGCGGCGGCCTTGTGATCAGCAAGATCGAACAGCGCACCAGCTGGGACATCGATTACAACCGCAAGCTGGCGCAAATCGCCGAAAAGGCCGGCTTCGAATACGCCTTGTCGCAGATCCGCTTCACCGCCGGTTATGGCGCCGAAAACCAGCACGAATCGGTGACCATCAGCCACGCACTGCTGGCTGCCACCGAGAAGCTCAAGGTGATCGCCGCCATCCTGCCCGGGCCCTGGAGCCCGGTGCTGGCGGCCAAACAGCTGGCCAGCATCGACCAGTTCACCAACGGTCGCGTCGCGGTGAATATCGTCTCGGGCTGGTTCAAGGGCGAGTTCCGGGCCATTGGCGAGCCGTGGCTGGACCACGATGAGCGCTATCGCCGCTCGGAAGAATTCATCCAGGCGCTCAAGGGCATCTGGACCCAGGACAATTTCAGTTTCCATGGCGATTTCTACCGCTTCCATGACTACACCCTCAAACCCAAGCCCCTGCAGCAACCGCACCCGGAAATCTTCCAGGGTGGCAGCTCGCGCGCGGCGCGGGACATGGCTTCGCGAGTGTCCGATTGGTATTTCACCAACGGCAACACCGTCGAAGGCATCAAGGCCCAGGTCGACGAGATCCGGGCCAAGGCCGCGATCAATGGCCACTCGGTGAAAGTCGGGGTTAACGCCTTTGTCATTGCCCGCGAAACCGAGGCTGAAGCCCGCGCGGTATTGCAGGAGATTATCGCCAAGGCCGACCCCGAGGCCGTCAACGGTTTCGGCAGCGAGGTGAAGAACGCCGGCGCCGCAAGCCCTGAAGGCGAGGGCAACTGGGCCAAGTCCACCTTCGAAGACCTGGTGCAGTACAACGATGGCTTCAAGACCAACCTGATCGGTACGCCGCGGCAGATTGCCGAACGCATCGTCGCCCTCAAGGCGGTGGGTGTGGACCTGGTGCTCACTGGCTTCCTGCACTTTCACGAAGAAGTGGAGTACTTCGGCCGCCACGTGTTGCCGCTGGTGCGTGAGCTGGAGCGCGAGGCAGTCGCGGCCAAGGTTGCGGCACTCGCCTGAAGGAAGGGAACGGTCATGCCGACATTCACCGATAACCCGCAACCCGGCACCTTGCCGCAGTGGCTGCAACAGCAGGCGCGTCAGCAAGGGACGGGCATCGCCCTGCGCCATAAACGCCTGGGGGTGTGGCAGGTGCGCACCTGGCGCCAACTGGCCGCGGAGGTTGAACAGCTGGCAACGGCCTTGCAAGTGCGTGGTTTTGTGCCAGGCGCAAGCTTGGTGATTGTCAGCCGCCCGCGGCCGGAGGCGTTGATGGCGGCCCTGGCGGCACAATGGTTGGGTGGCGTGGCCGCGCTGCTGGATCCGCTGGAGGCTGCGGCCGCGCAGGTGCCGCTGTTGCGTGAGCTGCACACTGAATGGGTGTTCGCCGAAGGCCACGGGGAGATTCAGCGCCTGCGCGCCGCCGGACTGGCGCCCAGGCTGCTGATTTACGCCGACGGCCGCGGCCAGGCGGGGGTGAGCCAGGCCGGCGACACCCTGGCGTTCGCGCAACTGCAGCAGCAGGGCAGCGATCACCGGCTGGAACCCCAGGCCCGCGCCGAGCGCACGGCCTTTGCGTTCTACCGTTTGGGCGCGGGGCAGCGCATCGAGCAGCAGCGTATCAGCCATGCCGAATTGCTCCAGGAAGGCCGGCGCCTGGTGCACAGCGAGCAGCTGGGGCGGCAGGAAGAAGCCCTTGCGGCGCGAGCGTTTGCCGCGGGTGGTCACGCGCGTTATGTGTTGGCGCCCTGGTTGATGGCCGGCTTTCGCCTGAATTTCCCCGAGAACCTCGCGACTCGCGACCAGGACCGCCGTGAGCTGGGCCCGACGCTGGTGGCCGGCACCCGGGACACCTACGAGCGCCTGCATGCCCAAGTCCTGGCCCGCCTGCCGGAACCAGGCAGCTGGCGCCGGCGCCTGGTGGATTGGGCGCTGGTGGCGAACCCCGGTGCACTGCAACGGCACCTGGGGTACTGGCTGATCCGTCGGCCGTTGCGCGACGTCCTCGGCTTTTCCCGCACCCGTGTGCCGTTACTGGTGGGCGAGGCACTGGCACCGCCCACCCTGGCCTTTTTCCAGGCGTTGGCGATTGAGGTACGCAGCTGGCCGGACCCGGCGCAGTGGCACCGCCCCTTGCCCTGGCCAGCCCCGCTGGTCAACGGCTGGATCGAAGACAGCCCCCAACCCGCCTGAAGGACATGACGCATGACACAGACACAGGCGACACAGGTTGAACAGCTGCTGGTGCTGGAAAACATCGGCTTGTCGTTCAAAGGCGTCAAGGCGGTGACCGACATCAGCTTTGCCGTGGCCACCGGGGAGATTTGCGCCTTGATCGGCCCCAATGGCGCGGGTAAAAGCTCGCTGCTGAATGTGATCAACGGCGTGTACCAGGCCCAGCAGGGGCGTATCCGCTTTGCCGGAGAAGCGCACCGGCGCATGCGCCCGCATGATATGGCGGTGCGCGGCATTGCCCGGACCTTTCAGAACATCGCCTTGTTCAAAGGCATGAGTGTGCTCGACAACGTGCTCACCGGACGCACCCTCAAGCGGCGCAGCAGCTGGATCGAGCAGGCCCTGCGCATCGGCCGCGCCGCGGGCGAAGACGACCGCCAGCGCGAGGCCGCCGAACGGATCATCGACTTTCTGCAGATCCAGCCCTGGCGCGACACCCAGGTCGGCAAGCTGCCTTATGGCTTGCAGAAACGGGTGGAACTGGCGCGTGCCCTGGCCGCCGAACCGCGCTTGCTACTGCTGGACGAACCGATGGCCGGGATGAACGCCGAAGAGAAGCAGCAGATGAGCCGCTTCATCGTCGACATCAACCGTGAGCTGGGGACCACGGTGGTGTTGATCGAGCACGACATCGGCGTGGTCATGGGCATTTGCGATCACGTGGTGGTGCTCGACTACGGCCGCAAGATCGGCGACGGCCCGCCCGATGAGGTGCGGCAAAACCCCGAGGTGATTGCCGCCTACCTCGGCACGCGCCACTAACCCCCGAGTCTGCAGCGCCGCCCGCTATCGGGTGGCCGGGGACTCTTTGCCCGCAACACAGGAAGGCTCATGGAATTTTTTTTCGAGGTGTTGATCGGCGGGCTGCTGGCCGGGGTGATGTACGCCCTGGTGGCCATCGGTTTTGTCCTGATCTACAAGGCGTCCGGCGTCTTCAACTTCGCCCAGGGCGCCATGGTGCTGTTTTCCGCGCTGACGTTTGTCAGCCTGCTGGAGCGCGGGGTGCCGTTCTGGCTGGCCTTTGTCATCAGCCTGGCGGCAATGGTCCTGCTGGCGGTGGCGGTGGAGCGGGTGGTGTTGCGCCCGCTGGTCAACCGTCCACCGATCACCTTGTTCATGGCCACCCTCGGCTTGTCCTACGTGATCGAAGGGTTCGCCCAGGCGCTGTGGGGCGCTCAGGTGCATGGCCTGGAATTGGGCATCAGTGACGAGCCACTGGAGCTGGGCGGCATGCTGCTGTCGCAATTCGATATTTTTGCCGCCGTCACCGCCGCGTTGCTGGTGTTGGCGCTGTCGCTGCTGTTCAACAAGACCCGTATCGGTTTGTCGTTGCGTGCCGTGGCCGATGATCCGCTGGCGGCGCTGGCCGTGGGCATCCGCCTGCAACGAGTCTGGGTGTTGGTGTGGGCGGTGGCCGGGTTTGTCGGTCTGGTGGCCGGCCTGCTCTGGGGCGCGCGGCTGGGGGTGCAGTTTTCGCTGTCGCTGGTGGTGCTCAAGGCCTTGCCGGTGCTGATCATCGGCGGCTTTACCTCGATCAGTGGGGCGATTGTCGGCGGCTTGATCATCGGCGCCTCGGAGAAGCTGGCCGAGGTGTACCTGGGCCCCGTCATCGGCGGCGGCATCGAGAACTGGTTTCCCTATGTGCTGGCGCTGCTGTTCCTGCTGGTGCGGCCGGCCGGGCTATTTGGCGAACGCGCGATCGAGCGGGTTTAAGGAGAGGCGTGATGTTTTATCAGGAAGCCGGTCAGTTCAGTACTCGCTATGCCCAGGACCGCCGGGTGTTTCGCCTGCGTCAGGACCGGTACGGCCTGGTTGCCTTGCTGCTGTTGGCCTTTGTCGGTGTGCCGTACCTGGGCAACGACTATTGGTTCAGCGCCATTCTGATTCCATTTCTGGTGCTGTCACTGGCCGGGCTGGGGCTGAACCTGCTGACCGGCTATGCCGGGCAGTTGTCACTGGGGTCGGCGGCCTTCATGGCGGTGGGCGCCTTTGCCACTTACAACGTTGAACTGCGGGTGCCGGGCTCGCCGTTGTTGCTCAGCATGGCCCTGGGTGGGGGCGTGGCAGCGCTGGTGGCGGTGCTGTTCGGCCTGCCCAGCCTGCGGATCAAGGGCTTCTATCTGCTGGTGTCGACCCTCGCCGCGCAGTTCTTTGTGACCTGGGCGCTGACTCGCTTCAGCTGGTTCTCCAACAACAGCGCCTCGGGGGTGATCAGCGCACCGCGCCTGGAAATTCTGGGGGTGGACCTGAACTCGCCGGTGGGTCGTTACCTGCTGACACTGGGCGTGGTGGTGGCGTTGTTCTGGCTGGGCAAAAACCTGGTGCGCAGCGAATTGGGGCGCAACTGGATGGCCGTGCGTGACATGGACACGGCCGCCGCGGTGATGGGCATTGCGTTGCTCAAGACCAAGCTGTTGGCTTTTGCCGTCAGCGGCTTCTTTCTCGGGGTGGCCGGAGCGCTGTGGGCCTTCACTTACCTGGGCACCGTGGAGCCCCATGGTTTCGATTTGAACCGGTCGTTCCAGATCCTGTTCATCATCATTATCGGTGGCCTGGGCAGCATCCTCGGCAACTTCCTGGGCGCGGCGTTCATCGTGCTGTTTCCGGTGCTGCTGTCGAACCTGGCGGCCTTGTTGCCAGCCGGGCTGATCGATGCCGGGCAGATGGAAAACCTGCAGAAGATGGCATTTGGCGCCCTGATCATTGTGTTCCTGGTCAAGGAGCCGGAGGGCCTGGCGCGCCTCTGGCAAACATTCCGCGAGCGCGCCCGGGTGTGGCCGCTGCGCTACTGAGCAAACGGCGCAGGCAGGGTCTGCGCTTCGATCCTTGTGCGGCAACCGTGCGATTGAATCATTGATAAGGAAAATACCGATGTCCAAACGTTCTCTACTCAGTGGCCTGGCGCTGGCAATCAGCCTGAGCGCCGCCTTTCCCGCGCAGGCGGCTAACGAACAGTATTTCCCGCTGCAGAGCTATCGGGTCGGTCCTTATGCCGCCGGTGGTAGCGGTTTTTTTGGCGGGTTTATCGACTACCTCAAGTACGTCAATGCCAATGGCGGGGTCGACGGCGTCAAGCTGACCTGGAGCGAGTGCGAAACCGAGTACGTGGTCGAGAAGGGCGTGGAGTGCTATGAACGCCTGAAAAAAGGCCTCAATGGCGCGCCTGCCGCCGCGACCAATCCGCTGTCGGTGGGCATTGCCTATGCCACGCTGGAGCGCTCGACCGCGGACAAACTGCCGCTGATTACCATCAACCACGGCCGTACCGATTCCACTGACGGCAGCGTGTTCCCCTATGCCTTCCCGTTGCAGCTGAACCCGTATTCCGAGGTGTCGGCGATCATCAACTACATCGGCCAGCAGGCCGGAGGCCTGGACCAGCTCAAGGGCAAGAAGATCGTCACCCTGTATCACGGCTCGCCCTACGGCAAGGAAACCAATGAGGTGTTGCAGACCCTGGCCGACAAGTACGGGTTCAAGCTGACCCTGCTGGAAGTGCCCCATCCAGGCAACGAGCAGCAGTCGCAATGGCTCAACATTCGCCGGGAAAAACCCGACTGGGTGATTCTGCGCGGCTGGGGCGTGATGAACCCGGTGGCGTTGAAAACCGCGCAGAAGGTCGGCTTCCCGGCGGATCACATCATCGGCAACATCTGGAGCAACTCCGAGGACGATGCCGCCCCCGCCGGTGCCGCCGCCAAAGGCTATATCGCGATCACCACGCACCCCTCGGGCACCGATTTCCCGGTCCTGCAAGGCATCCAGCAGCAGGTGGTGGCCAAGGGCAATGGTGACCTGGCCGATCCGAAACGCTTTGGCACCGTGTATTACAACCTCGGGGTGGTGAACGGCATTCTCAACGTTGAAGCCGTGCGCATTGCCCAGGAAAAATTCGGCAAGCAGCCGCTCACCGGCGAGCAGGTGCGCTGGGGTTTCGAGCATCTCAAGCTGGACGAAGCCCGCCTCAAGGAGCTGGGTGCGCTGGGCCTGGTGCAACCCTTGCAGCTGTCGTGCTCGGACCATGAAGGGGGCGGTGCGGTGCGCTTCCAGCAGTGGGATGGCAGCCAGTGGAAACTGATCAGTGACTGGGTGCAGGCCGATCGCGCCTTGCTCAGGCCGATCATTGAAGCCTCGTCGCACCAGTACGCCAGGGAACAGGGCATCACGCCGCGCGATTGCAGCCAGGACATTTGATTAGTGTAGGCGCTGGCTTGCCAGCGAAAATCGTTAACGAAAACCTGTGTTTCCTGGATTAACGCGGCCCTTGTAGGAGCTGGCTTGCCAGCGATGGTCGTTAACGAAAACCCGTGTTTTCCTGGTTCAACGCAGCGCATTTAAATCCATCGCTGGCAAGCCAGCTCCTACAGGATGCTCGGCTGCCTTGGAGAGAACAGCATGAACCCAGTACCGATCTTGCAGATCGACGCGATTGAAGTCCTTTATGAACAGGCCATCCTCGCCGTGCGCGGGGTATCCCTGGTGGTGCCGCAAGGCCAGATCGTGGTGTTGCTGGGGGCCAACGGTGCCGGCAAAAGCACCACGTTGAAGGCCGCGTCCAATCTGGTGAGGGCCGAGCGGGGCGAGGTGGTGCAGGGGCGGATTCTCTATCGGGGCCAGGATGTCACGCGTAGTACGCCCCATAGCCTGGTGGCCGGCGGACTGGTGCAGGTGCTGGAAGGCCGGCATTGCTTTGCCCAACTGACCGTGGAGGAAAACCTGCTGACGGGCGCCTTTGCGCGTCAGGTGTCCCGTGGGCAATTGAAGGCGGATCTGGAACGAATCTACAGCCAGTTTCCACGCCTCAAGCTGCGGCGCAAAAGCCTGGCCGGCTACACCTCTGGCGGTGAACAGCAGATGGTTGCGCTGGGCCGGGCGTTGATGGCCCGGCCACAGCTGGTGTTGCTGGACGAACCTTCGATGGGGCTGGCGCCGCAGGTTGTCGAGGAGATCTTCGAGATTATCCACCAGCTCAATCAGCGCGATGGCGTGAGCTTTTTGATTGCCGAGCAGAACATCAACCTGGCCCTGCGTTATGCCCGGTACGGCTACGTGCTGGAAAGCGGCCGGGTCGTCAGCGAAGGCACGGCCGAGCAGTTGGCCGCGCGCAGTGATATCCAGGATTTCTACCTGGGGGGCGGCACCGGTGGCACAGGGGCTGCGGCTTGACCACAGGTGAAGTGGCGAGGGCCCATCCCTGCTCTGATCGTTGAGCCAGGGATGAGCTCGCTCGCCGTTCAGATCGACAGGTTAACCACTTTGATCGCCTGGTCGGTTTGTGCCGGACGGCGTTTGTTCACCACCAGCTCACCGACCCTGATCAGCATGGTGCGGGTGATGTTGCGGCTCAGTCCCAGCAGGCTGGCGGTGTGCACCTGGTTGTAATGGCAGAAGCGATAGGCCGCGCGCAGCAGCGCTTCCTCGACCCGCTCATGCAGGGCGCCGCTTTCTTCCTCGAACAGCTTCTGGAAGGCTTGCTGCAACCGGGCGTCGGCACTGTCGTCCGGGACGGTGTTACCGGCTTCCTGGCGGTCGATACGCAGGTTGGACAGGTGCAAATCCTGGACGCGGATCAGATTGTCACGGCAGATCAGCAGGGTGTGGTGGATGACGTTTTCCAGCTCGCGAATATTGCCCGGCCATGCATAACTCACCAGTTTGCGTTCAGCTTCGGCATCCAGCACCACTTCGCCATAGCCCAGGCGGTGACTGTATACGGCGATGAAGTGACGGATCAGCGGCAGGATGTCGCCCGGTCGCTCGCGCAACGGGCTGAGTTCCAGGCTGACCACATTCAGCCGGTAATACAGGTCCTCGCGAAAGTGCCCGGCGTTGATGGCTTTTTCCAGCTGCACGTTGGTCGCCGCCAGCACCCTTACATCGATGGGGATGCTTTTGCGTGAACCCAGGCGAACCACTTCACGCTCCTGCAGCACCCGCAGCAACTTGACCTGGATCGGCATCGGCAGGTCGCCGATCTCGTCGAGGAACAGCGTGCCGCCGTTGGCTTCTTCGAACCAGCCGGCCTTGGCGCTCAGGGCACCGGTGAAGGCGCCTTTTTCGTGGCCGAACAGTTCGGCCTCCACCAGGCTTTCGGAAAAGGCCCCGCAGTTGACTGCGATAAACGGCTTGTTGCGACGGGCGCTCAGGTTGTGCAGATGCCGGGCCACCAGCTCCTTGCCGGTACCGGTGTCACCGATAATCAACACGCTGGCATCACTGGGCGCCACCTGTTGCAGGTGCGCCAGCAGCGCCTGTGATTTCGGATCTTCGAAGACTTGCGCGGTGGCGCGTATCGAGGTGGCCAGGGCCGGGGAGGGCGGCAGCGTGAGTAATTGCATGGTCGGGCCTATGAATAAAAGGACGGGGTGGGCAGCGCCGAGTTGAGCGCCCAGTCACCCAGTTCATGGAGCTTGTAGTCCACGGGGTCGTGCAGGGTCTGGGTGCGCAGGTTGCGCCAGTGACGATCAAGGCGCAGCGCGGCATGGGTGGCGCGGGCGCCGGTCACTTCGAACAGGCTGCTGGTCAGGTCCAGGCCGGTGCGGGTGGCCGCGACCTTCGCGGTGGCAATGGCCAACGCCAGCTGGCCACGCTCCTCGGTGCCTAGCCGGTGCTCCTTGCTCCAGGCTTTGTCGAGCAGGGTGTTGGCGCGTTCAGTGAGCAGGCGCACGCTTTCCAGTCCGACCCAGAATTCGCCGTAATGGCGCAGGATATAAGGGTCTTGATTGGCCTGGCTGACGTTGGCCTTGAACCAGGGGCGCGTTTCCTTGAGGGTGTAGTTGCGAGCTTCTTCGAACGCGCCCTCGGCGATACCGAGGAAGATATTGACGAAGGTCAGTTGGGCGATCAGCGGGCGCAGGCAGGCAAAGGGCGTGCTCAGCGGGCCGGGCTCGAGCAGCAGTTCATTCTCTTCCACGCGGACCCGCTCGAAGGTGGCGCTGCCGCTGTCGGTCTGCCGTTGGCCGATATTGTCCCAGTCGCCGTGCAAGGTGATGCCAGTGCGGTGACTGGGAATGGCGGCGATCAACAGTTTGCCGCTGGTGGATTCGTCCAGCGCCGAGGCAATCAGCATTTCCGAATCGGCGGAGCCTGAGCAGAAACTCTTGCGCCCGGAAAATTCGCGCCAGCCGGCGAGCTTTTTCGACAGGGTGCGGGTGTCCAGCGGGTTAAGGGCGTTGCCCCAGAACCAGTTGTTGCGTGCGGTCTGTTCGAACCAGGGCTGCCACTGTTCTGGCCGGGAAAATAGACGCACCGTGGCCAGCATCAGATGCTGGAAGCCGAACACATGGGCAATCGAGCTGTCGACCCTGGCGAACTCGCGCACCACTTCCAGGGTGTCGCTCCAGCTGGCGCCAAGGCCACCGTATTGCTGGTCGATTTTCATCGCCAGCAGGCCGCTGCGGCGCAGCTCGTCACGCTCGGCTTTCGGCGTGCCGCCCAGATGATCGCGTTCGGCGGCGGTTCGGGAAAACTCGGCGGCGAGCGTCCGGGCGACCTGCAGCGGGGTTTCAAGTCTGGATGTAGGGATGGCGGTCACAGGCTGTTCCTCAGGCTGTTTTCCGCAGGTAAGTGGAGTGCTCATGGGCGCTGTTCCTGTTCGAATTGCGGAAGGTGCAGCCATCAGAGCAAAAGCTGTTCCAGTGTTGAAATAGCTATAAAAAACAATAAGTTAATCTGTTGTTTGGTCTCGACTGCTGTTGCCGGGGTCGTTAACTGTTGAGCGACTGTTGCGTGAGCAACAATGGCGCTGCTGTTTGTCTGGCAACACCGAGGCATCCATGAGCTGAATGTAAATGATCTAAAAACCATCTAATAAATACTTTTTGGTTATTAGCTTAAGGCTTTATCGGGCTGGAGTTTGCCAGTGGGTAAAACTCCCCAGGTTCATTGCGAACCATGGGGAGTGAATGATTGATGCGCGAGAACGGCAGGCCGCCTCTTACCCTGGCATTGTCCAGGATTGCAGGGTGTAGCCCCCCTGGTTCAACTCGGCGCGTACCTGTTCCAGCACGCTTTCCAGCTGCGCGGGGTCGGAATAGGCACTGCTTGGGATCTGTTTACGACAAATACGCGTACTGGCCCGGTCGATGACGGTCAGGCTCAATTCGCCATTCCCGTCTTGCGGAGCCCAGGCGATGCATTGGAAAGGTTCGAATGCGTGGCCGGCAATCAAAAGTGCTTCGTTGATGCGGAGCGGGGTGCTCATGGGTCTCGTCTCTCCTTGTACCCAAACAAATGATGTGCCGTCGGTTGGGTGCTGATTTCTACTTCTTTTTATTAAGCTGCAGGAAAGGCGATTGTTCGGTATCGACGGGCCGTGCGGAAGTGTTTGAAGGTGACGTTCCCCTGTCCATCGGTGCCACGTCTTGTTCGTCGAACTATTGAATCAGAAAAAACGGTTCATCCACCCAGCGATACCGGCAGCCGCAGCGGTGGCATCTCGCTCCGGACTCGATTGCCATGCCGAATGCCTGTTCGCAGCAGGAATGACATGACCTGTCACTCCTGCCGCTATCAGCGTTTATGGTGAAACCTGGGGCGTATTTTCAGCGGCGACCAAGCGTGAAACAGCGGCGCTTCTGCATCACCCGCGCGTTCTCACTCATGGACGTAGCGCCCTGGAGCCGGCTCCAGTTCAGCATGGCGTTTGCGCCCGGCCACTGTCGGTGCCGTGCGTTCCGCTCCGGCACGTTCGGTAACCCAGTCAGCCCAGTGGGTCCACCAGGTGCCGGAGTGCTCGCTGGCCTGCGCCAACCAGTCATCTGCGTCCACGGTCGGAGCCGGGCCGGTGAAGTGGCGTGACTTGGGGTTGCTCAGTGAGTTGATCAGGCTGGCGATATGCCCCGCGTTGCTGAGTACGAAACTGCGCTCGCCACCAAATAGCTGGGCCGACTGGTAACAGCCTTTCCAGGGGGTTACATGGTCCCCCTCTGCCGCCATGAAATAGCTGTCGCAGTCGATAGCGCTTGCCTCGAAGGGTGAGCCGAGCACGGTCAACGGCCCGTCGACCAGGGCGTTGTCGCCGAAAACATCGAGGAACTGGCTGTGCAACGCCGCTGGCATGCGAGTGCCATCGGCATTCCAGGCCATCACATCGATCGCGGGTGGCAATTCACCCATCAGGTAATTGTTGTGCCAGTAGTTCCACACCAGGTCGTTAGGACGCAACCAGGCAAAAGCTGCGGCCATATCGCTCGAACTCATCACGCCGGCCCTGGCGGATTTCTCACGGACCAGCTTCAGCAAGGGGGCCGGGGAAAACGCGCCGAGGGGCATCGGATAATCGAAGTCCAATAACATCACACCAAAGGACGCGGCGTTCACCGGGCACTTGCCCTGAGCCACACTGTGGTTCAAGGCCGCGCTGAGAATGAAGCCTCCGGCACAGATGCCATGGGCATTCACTTCGGCGCCATCGGCAATCTCGCGCACCACCTCCAGCGCTTCGAGCACGGCGGCGGCGTAGGTGTCGAGATTCCATGCGGCGTGTTCAGGGTTCGGGTTGCGCCAACTGATCGTGAAGAAGTGCAAGCCGCGACTGACCGCGTATTCGATAAAGCTGCGTCCCGGCGCCATGTCGAGGAAGTAGTACTTGCCGATCATCGGCGGCACCAGCAGCACCGGACGCTCACGCACCGTGGCGGTGACCGGGTGATATTCGATCAGCTCGAACACCTCGCAGCGATACACCACCGAACCTGGGGTGACCCCCAGGTTCTCGCCGACTTTAAAGCCGCTGGCATCCACCTGAGTGGGCATGCCGCGATTATGCAGCACGTCGTGGAGCCAGTTTTTGCTCCCTCGCAGCAGACTGGTTCCGCCCGAATCGAAGGCTTTTTGCAACGCCGCCGGATTACCCAGCAGGGTATTGGTCGGCGCGGCGGCACTGGTCCATAGATCAAGGGCAAAGCGCAGTTGTTCCCGGGTACGCCAATCCGGTGTGTCGAGTCGATCGGCCAGGCCGTTGACACTGCGTGACCACGCCAGATAGGCCTGGCCCAGACGGCGGTAACCCGGATGTTCGCGCCAGGCCGGGTGGGTGAAACGCCGATCACCTTTCTCAGGCTCGATCTTCGAAGTGCCAACGCCGATTGAAGCCAGTTGGCTGGTCAGCTCAGCACTGGCCGCGACGACCCGGGCGCTGTTTGTTGCCAGGCGCGCCAATCGTGCGAACAGCGATTCCTTCCTGGTGGCCTTGTCCGGAGTCGTTTTAGGCGGTGGGACGACAATGAGCTGATTGTTCGTTCTTTTTTTGCTCATGGCTGGTGTTCCTTGTTGTTGGTCGAACTGGGCTTTTTAAGAGCTTAGGAGAGCCCTGTGGTTGGTGCATGGTCCGCTTGGATAGTGAGCGCACAATTGCCAACTGCCCATCCACCCAGCCAGGGCCTGGCATGGACCGGCTATGCAATGCAGCCGGATTTCTACTGATTCACAATAAGTGAGCACTATTGCGACAAGCGTCCCATGACGACTTGAAGCCGACCCTCCCGATCGAGATGGTAGCGTTGCAGATCCTGCGCCAGGATCAACTGGCCGGTGAAACAGGCCGATGCTTCCTCGCGGATATTCCCAATGAACGGGCAGTGCTGCGCACGAAATAGGCGTCCGGCATGCTCAACGTCAAGTCCATGCGCCAGCGAACATCGTCGCATGCGGCTCGGTGGGGCGAACACATCAGTCGGAGTTGGGTTTGTTTATCGATTTGCTGCGCCGAAAAGCGCAGGTTTTTTGACCGGAAACAGCACAGTACCCGCCATTGGGCGGGTCGTTATTGCCTGAAAAAAATGCGCGAAGCAGAAATCAATCAGCGTCGAAGGCGGACCTTCTCCCAGCTGCGGTCAACGTAAAACGATCCGGTATCGCCACGAATGGAATAGAGTGTCGCTCTATAGAAGGCCGTCCGGCGGGAGCAGTGCAGCCCGCGCAGTTTGTCGTAGGCCCATTTCCAACCATGCTTAGGTGCGCTGTTCATAGAGATCCCTATACCCCTGTCATCCGTTCCTTGATCGTAGCTGGTAGCCAATTAGTGGCCAACCATTGTTTTCCGGCGTCAAAAAACCGTTCTGGAACCGACCGGGTTGTTCTTTTACCTGATGAAACGCTCGGATCGCCGCACCGCAGCGAAGGCGACCTGAAGATCGCTATACGTCTCCAGGGCTCCTTCGCGAGCAAGCTCGCGCCCACAGTGACCGAGGACTTTGCGCATGCCTGCTAGTCTGCAGGATTCCTCGCCGCCGTCCTGCGCGATCAGGCTATGATCAAGCTATATGAACCGGACCCACTGACTTATGGCCGTTGACCTGGAAGCGCTCTACCCCAAACTGATCCATCTGATGCTGGACACGGTCTTCGTGGTCGACAGGCACAATCAGATTGCATTTGTGAGTGATGCCTGTGAGGCACTGCTCGGTTACCGTGCCGACGAGCTGACCGGCACCCCGATCACCGACTATATGCATCCTGATGACCTGGCGGTCTCGCGAGCCTCGATTGTCCGGGTCATGAACGGTCACCCGCACTTCGATTTCCGCAACCGCTATATCCGCAAGGACGGCGGTATCGTGCACATCCTCTGGGCTGCCTTCTGGTCCGAGGAAGTGGGCGCGCGGATCGGTGTCGCCCGGGACGTGACGGCCCTCAGCCAGGCCGAGGAGGAATTACGCTTCCTCGCCCATCATGATCCGCTGACAGCACTGACCAACCGGTCGCTGTTCAATGATCGACTGGACTCGGCCCTGCGCACGGCACACCGCCACGACAGCACGCTGGCGTTGCTGTTTCTGGACATCAATGACTTCAAGGGCATCAATGATGTCCACGGACATGCCGTGGGCGATCGTGTGCTCTGTGTGATTGCACGACGGCTGGAAGGCTGCGTGCGTGAAACGGACACGGTGGCCCGGATGGGCGGTGATGAATTCACTGTGCTGTTGACGGATCTGCAGTCGGAGACCGCCGCTTGCGAGAAAATGGCGCAGATTCTCGCGGTCATGAGCGAGCCGCTGGGCCCCGAATTTGGCGGGCTGAAAATGCCGTCCTGCAGTATCGGCGTGGCGTTTTATCCCGCGGACGGGGAGGATGCCGATACGCTGCTCAGCCATGCGGATGACGATATGTACCGGATAAAAAGGCGCCATTCTGCAACGAGGTAGGGCGGGAAAGAGGCTGACCGTCAGCACGACATCGAGCTTGGCGACCTGATGCACAAACTGTACGATCGCCCTTTCGCCCAAACGCAATGCGTGACTAGGGAATATCAATGCATCAGGTTGCGCAATGTTATCTTGGCGTATGGAAGCGGCGTTTGATCCAGCACCGCTCAGGGCATTCGGACAGTGAAACGGCCGTGTATTGGCTACAGACACCGCGACTGTTTGCCGACCTGCGAATCCCCTCCAATCCGCTCCCAAGCCTGGCGCTCGAAGAACTCAGTCACTCTCAACATCTGGCGTTGTGTGAACAGAAAGGTTTCGCCGGGGTGACCCGGATAGATGCCGACATTTGCCAATGGCATCGCAAAATGGACTATCAGCCGGCCAGTGGTGCAGAAGACATTGGTCGCATGCACTTCGAAACCAGCGAGTGCCTGATCGAAACCGCCCTGGACGAAAGTTACTACGAAATATGGGATCGCTTGCCCGACTCCCTCGGCGCTTGTCGTGGCCAATGGTTGCAAGCAATGGATGAGCCCTCGCGTGCGGGCTGCCTGCTATTGGTCGGGGACTATTTTCTGTTCGCCGCCAGCCGTCCCACACCGCTGACACCGGGCCCTCATCTGCGCGAAACGTTCAGGCAACCCGAAAGCTCAATAAACCCTGCTTCCCTGTTCGCCTGCGAACTGTCTTTTGGCCGGCATCACGCCGGAGAAACCCCATGGAAAATCGAGTGCTCAACGCTCCCCGCCAACACGGGCCAATGCCTGCTGCCATCATCGGTGGACCCGTTTGCCCCGGATATTTTCGCCAATGAAGCCGTCATGTCTTCACTCGGCACATTCATTCCGGCTGGCGGTTGGCGCTGTGCGCCTGACCCGTGACAGCTCCACCGTCATAAATCAGCTTAAAAACCCCGAAGGGCTCAAGCGGTTAGTGGAGTTGGGTGACGGTGGAGGCTTGTGGTGATCAAGCGATTCGCCGGCCCACTAGTCCCGCACGAATCGCTGCACCATCACCCGTAACAAACGATCATCCTCTCCCGCTGCGCCAATCACCTGCAGCCCCACCGGCATGCTCTTCACCTGCCCCACCGGCAGGCTGATCGCAGGCAGCCCGGTGAGGTTCCAGGCACTGGTATGGCTGAGCAGCGCGGCACGCACATCGATGTCCTGCTCACCCACCCGGACCTCGCGCGCATCAATTGCTGTCGCGGTAATCGGCACGCTGGGCGAGACCAGGAAGTCATAGTGCTCGAACAGGCGCGCCATCGCCGCCTTGAGCCGTGCCTGGCTGGCCAGGGCGCGGATGTATTGCCAGCCCCTTACTTCACGCGACAATTCGAGGCGCTCGCGCACCTCCTGCTCGAACGTGTGCGGTGCATCCTGCATGCGCTCGGCATGCACATCGAAGGCCTCGGCGCGTTGCAATACCAGCAAGGTATCTTTCATTGCGGCCGCTAGCGGCTCCAGTTCGGCAGTATCCTGGAGCGCCTCGCCAAACAGCTGCTGCGCCGCCTGGTACACCTGCCGATCCAGCTCGGCGTCGACCGGGCCGAAGCTGCCGCTGGTGATCCAGCCGACCCGCAACGGTCGAGGGTTGGCCGCGGGTGCACAAACCCGCCCAGCCACCACCTCGAACAGCAGGCGCGCATCCTCGACGTGGTTGGCGATCGGGCCCACGTGGTCGAGGCTCGATGACAGCGGGAACACCCCCTGAAGCGGCACGCTGGCAAACGATGGCTTGAAGCCGACCACTGCGCACAACGCCGCCGGAATACGGATCGACCCGCCGGTGTCGGTGCCCAGCGCCAGCGGCACCATGCCGCTGGCCACCGCAGCGGCGCTGCCGGCGCTGGAGCCGCCAGTGATGCAGCTGGCATCCCAGGGGTTACGTGCCGCGCCCTGCAGCGAGCGGTCGCCGGTCGGGCCGTAGGCGAATTCGTGGGTCAAGGTCTTGCCGACAATGACCGCGCCCGCCTCGCGCAGGCGCTGCACGCACAGCGCATCGCGGCTCGGCTTGAAGCCTGCGAAATGCGCCGAACCGTAGGTGGTGACGTAGTCGAAGGTGTCGATGTTGTCTTTGACCGCCACCGGGATGCCGTGCAGCGGGCCCAGGTCCAGGCCCTGGGCGAATAGATCGTCGGCCTTGCGCGCCTGGGCCAGCGCCACCGGTGCATCGACCTGAACGAAGGCGTTCAAGATCGGATTCAGACGCTCGATGCTGTCCAGGGCTGCTTGAGTCAACTCGACACTCGTCAGGCTGCCCGCGCGCAGACGTTCGGCCAGTGTGATGACCGATTGACCAAAAAAATATCCAACGTGAGGAGGCTTCGCCAGGCTCATACAAACAACTCCATCAAACTGCTGCGGGTAAAGGGGAAGGGGTGACCTGCCGACTGCCGGGACGCACCATCAGCATTGCGCTCATGCCCAGTGCAGTGGCCACCGCCGCCGCCACGAACATCGACGAGTAGCCATAGCGCACGGTCAGGTAGCCGGTCAGCATTGGCGCGATAAACGAAGCGGTGTTGGCGATGAAATGGGTCATGCCGCTGTAGGCTCCGACCCGGTTGGACGGCGCGGTGTCGATCACCACGGCCCAGTAGACCGAGTTGGGCAGCGCGTTGAGGGCGTTGGCCAGGGTCATCAGGGCAATCACGCCCCACACGGTCTGGGCCTGCGATACCAGGATGAAACAGAGCGTGGTCAACAGCAGGCAAGTCGCGGCCAGCCAGCTGCGTGCCACCTTCAGGTTGCCGGTGCGGCGCAACAGCAGGTCGGAGATCTTGCCGCCCAGTAGCACGGTGAAGCAGGCGCCGGTCCACGGAATCATGCCCATGTACCACAGCGACGACAGGTTGTAGTGGAACTCGTCCTGCAGGTATTTGGGGGTCCAGGTCAGCAGCAGGAACGTCACGTACACGAACGAGAAGTAACCGACCGCATTGAGTATCAGGTCCTTGTTCTTGAAGAAATGCCATATCGGCGCAACGCTGGTGGTCGGGGTTGAAGCATTGGCTGCCGCGGCGCGTTCCCGTCGCAGGAAATCAAGCTCGGCCTTGGACACCCGCGGGTTCTCATCAGGGGTGTTGGTAAAGCGCGTCATGAAGAAAATCAGCAGCGCCAGGCTGACCACGCCCAGCACCACGAACATGCTGCGCCAGCCGCCAGTCAGGGTTTGCAGACCTACTGCTACCGGGGCGGTGAGCAGCGCGCCCAGTGGTGTGCTGAGCAGTCCAACCGAGACCACGAAGCCGCGTTCCTTGGGCGTGGCCCAGTTGGCCACGCTTTTGTTGATTACCGAGTAGGCCGGGCCTTCGGCAAAGCCGAACAGCACACGGATAGTGGCGAAACCGGCCATGGCCGAGCCTCCCATGAATGCCAGCCCGAGGTCACCGGCAAACGCGGTGGCGATCTCGAAAATCGACCAGGTGGCACCCGCAATCAGCCAGATGCGCTTGGCGCCAAAGCGGTCGGCCAGGATGCCGCCGATCAACGCCCCGAGGATGTAGCCGTAGCCGAAGTAACCCAGGACTTTGCCCCAGTCGGCCTTGTCGAAACCGTACTCCGGAAGAATGCTCGCCGAGGCATAGGCAATCGCGCCGCGGTCAATGTAGTTGAGCAGTGCCATCAGCATGATCAGGAAGAAAATCTGGTAGCGGAAAGACGGAATAGCTGCGCTCTTCATAGGGATCTGACTCTTCAAAATGATGGCAGAAGTCAAAAAGTCGGCCGCGTCCGGCGTATTTTTATTGTGTTGCCCAAACGTTTGGGTAGGCAAAATGTAGAGACGGAGAAAGTTTTAGTCAATCGTTTGGGTAAAGGTTTTTTTTCCGGGAAGAGGTCCCGGTTGAGGTAGAATCCCGCGCTGAATAATGCACGGTGGAAGACGCTCAAACATGCCGAATCAATCTCGCCCCGCCACCCTGAAGTCCATGGCGACTGCACTCGGGGTGCATGTCTCCACGGTATCCCGGGTGCTCAATGGCGACCCGGCCGGGGTTGAGCGAGCGGCGTCGGCCGAGGTGGTGGCGCGTATCCGCGCGTTGGCCAAGGAGCTGGACTATCGGCCGAACACCCAGGCATCCAACTTGAAACTGCGTAAAAGTCAGGAAATCTGCGTGCTCATGCCACGCCTCACCGACCTGGTGATGGCGACCATTTATGACAGCATCGACAGTGCGGCCGAGGAGGCCGGCTACCTCACTTTCGTCTCCAATACCGACGACCTGCAGCCGCGCCAACTGGCCCGTGCCGAGCATGCCTTGCGCCGCTCAGTGGCCGGGTTGATCGTGGGTGACTCGCACGTGGGTGAAAACCAGCCCCTACTCGATCTGCTTACACGCAAGCACATTCCCTACGTGCTGGTCAGCCGGCAGATTGCGGGCCACCTCGCGGCGGCCAGCGACGACGAATTGGGCGGCTGGTTGGCGGCCGAACATTTGTATCTGCTGGGCTGCCGCGAGGTGGCGATCCTGGCTGGCGAACGGCATGCGTCCACCGGCGCTGATCGTACCCGCGGGTTCATCCGCTATTACCGTGAGCAAGGTGTCACCCTGCGCCCGGAGTGGATTCTCAATGGTCCTTTTGACAGCCACACCGGGCACCGACAAGGCGAGTATCTGTTGGGGCTCGACCCGCGCCCGCAGGCTTTTTTTGCGGTCAACGACTTCCTTGCCATCGGCCTGATGGGAGCCGCGCGCGACAAAGGGTTGCAGCCGGGCAAGGACATTGCCGTGGTCGGCTTCAACGACATCCCGCTGGCCAATGAACTGATCGTTCCACTGACCAGCGTGCGCCTGCAGATGGCACAGATGGGGCGGCATGCGGTGGAGTTGCTGCTCAAGCGCATCAAGGGCGAGGCCGCAGAGTCGATCATCCTTGCGCCGCAGTTGCAGGTGCGGGCGAGTTCCTCGTTGTTGCGCGAAAACCCAAGTGCTGGCCCGACAGGATGAGCAAAGCGGCCCCGTCCATGCTGTCGGTAAGCGCCGTCAAACGTTCAAGGGACGTGGGTGCCGGCATTTCCGGTAACGGGTGGCTGGGCCAAACCCAGTCGTGCTCCCGAACATCCTCGCTATTGAGCGCCCCGACCTTTTCAAACAGAGGACATGATGATCTGTTACGACCTGGAGTTTCCTGAGCGGGTACGGCTACCGGCATTGGCGGGTGCGGAGCTGCTCTGCGCTCCGGTCAATTGGCCCGATGGCCCGATGGCCCACGACCGGAAACCGAGCGCCCAGCTGAAGTCATACGCGTTCAGGCGAATGCGGCGGTCAACCGCATGTTCATCGCCGCGTGTGATCGCCACGGCCACGAGCGCGGGGTCGACTGGGTTCAGGGATCGGTCATCGTCGACGCCGACGGTTATCCTCTGGCAGGGCCGACGGAGCTGGCAGGCGAGCAGATTTTGCTGGCGACGATGAACCTCGCCCAAGCGCGTAACAAGCGCATCGGTGACCGGAACGACGTGCATTGCGATCGTCGTCCTCAACTCTATGGCAACCCACTTCAGTAACAGGCAATAGGGGTTACGCACTGGTCGCGATGACATTGAACCTGTTCGCTGTTCGCCGCGATACCGATGCACCGCTGCCATTTGTTGAACCCTGAGTGCTTATGATCGAACCGCCTCGAATGGCTGGAGGCCGTCATTCCGGTTTCCGCCTGGAGCAGGGCTTACTTCGCTGCCGTGGTTGCGCTGCTCACCTCTCTATAGATTGCCTGCAGATTTTCTGTGCGTTCCCGCGTATTGGGGTGGCGCATCACCGGCGATTTAACGATGTCGTGCATACTTTCAGCCAGCGCCTCTCCATCGTTGCTTGGGGGCTTGGCGGGCGCCGAGGGTTCCATCTTGGGCAAGTCCGCCTCAAAGGCATTGATCGAGGCGGCCAGGTCCTTATTGTTGGGGTAGACATGGCTGAGCATCCTCACTGCACAGGAATCGGCCTGCAGCTCCTGGTCCACGTGGTGCTTGGTGAACTGTCCTTTTTCCAGCTTGACGCGGTCGACGACGATGGCCGGGTTGCTCTTGGCAGCTTCCAGGGTGTCGATTAGCTCCTTCTTCACTGAAAATGAGTCCACGACCAGGCTCTGCATTTCCTTGGTTTCGTGGCGCTGCAGTACGTGGGACACCTCGTGGGCCAGGGCGAAGTAGGCCTTGGGCTGGCGTTCGGGACTGTCGAGCAGCCCTTGATCGATGTACAAGTAGCCACCCGGCAGGGCGAGGGCGTTCCGGTTGGAGGTCTTGAGGATGAAGAGCTTGAACCTGTAGTCGTAGGGTTCGTCGACGCTGGCGAGGATCTCGCGCAACATCTTATCCGCCGTGGGGTAGTACTTGCGCCCCAGTTTACTCTCGCGCGACAGGACGTCCGTGCGCGCGTTGTGCTGGCGTTCGGCGTAGAGCTCCTCGGCCGTCATCGGCATCCAGTTGAGTTGCTTGGCGGCCAGTCTGGTCGAGTCGGAAAGCTTGTCGGTGCCGGGCTGGGCAGGCGTCTTGCCCAGCAGGTGACCGAGCTGGCCTGGCAGGTCCTTTATACTTTCCTTCATGCTGAACACCGCCAACGAGGCAAAGTTGTCGGTCAGCTGGTAGGGCTGGACCAGCTCCGGGCAGTTTTTGTCGAGCACCACCAATGCCCTGGGGGAGAGGGTGGTGATCTGTTTGACTTTTACATCACTCTTCGCGGAATCGAACGGGTTGGACAGTTGTGATGCACTGCAGGCGGCCAACAGGGCGGCGAGTGCCGGTGCCCAGAGCGTTGCGTTGCACAGTTTCATGAGACCTTCCGGAACAGGCCCGAGCCTGTCATTTTAGTTGTTGCTGGAGTTGGTTGATGCGCAAGTCCCGGGCGCCGTAATATCCCTCCTCATCGAACGTCGCTGCTTCGTAGATCAACCGCTGGGTGGCGTCCGGGACGTCTTTGCGCAGCTGTTCCAGACGCTTGCGCACCGCTGGGTCTTTCTGGGCCTCGGCGAGGTTGGCCTGAGCCTGCTGGGGATTGAACGGGCGATCTTCCTCCAGCTTGCGCCCGCCGACTTTGTGAGTGTTGGCCACGCTGTCCAGCACCGAGACCAGCGAACCACATTCGACGGGTTTCGATACATCACTCGAGAACGCCGCTACCACCCGGTCCCAGGCGCTGCTCCTGGACTTCAGGTTGAGCGCTTGCAGTCCCTTGCACTGCTCGCCCATGGCACTGGTGCCAAAGAGCAGAAGCAGGGCCATCACAGGCAGGTTCAAGGTTGTTTTTCTCATCGTTTGGCTCCACTAGTAATGGGTGACGATCAGGAGCAGGGCATAACCCAGCAGGGTGAAAAAAGTCACGCGCCGCACCAGCAGCGCGAGTGCCACCCAGAATTCACGCACTTTGAATTGCTGTGCAATTTCACCGACGATGAAATACGAGCATCGCTGGTAGAGCGTGCGTCTGGGCTCCGGGTGTTTGCGCAGTTCCGTGGCAACTATTTCCTGGAATCGGTCCGAACCCTCTTTATGCGCCTTGTCCAGCCATCGGACCAATCCCTGGCGCTGGCGGTGTCCTTCTTCCACGGCCTCGTGCACCGCGCCGACAAAAAAGCTCTCGATCAACATCCCGAGGGCGATGGGGATGGGCGAGAGCCAGTAGTCGCTGGTGCTCAACAGATAAAGCGAAACGAAAGTGGTCACCAGGACCAGCCCGATCAGGGCACCGCCGAGGACGAATACAAAAAATGGAGAGATCTGGCGTTTCCAGGGCCTGTGGCTGAATCGCATGGCGAAATAGCGCCGCCAGCAGAAGCTGATGAACCCACCGAAGAGCAGGCCAATGCCAACCTCCCCAGCGAAACCGAGCAGATGACTAAACTCGTTCGCTGGATGCACAAGGGACATGTAGGCCGCCGCATGTACCTCGACACCGTACATAATGCCCAGAGGGGTCAGGTAGGTATCATCGTCGCCATAACTGCCACCGAAGAACACCACCGGTAGCTCCCACGGGCGCTGAAACCCTGGCCACTCGGAAAGCAGATCGCGCTGTGACGGCAGAACCAGGGCCGATACGGGACGTAACCCCGTGATGTATTGCCTGGGGTTGATCAGAAACTCCTTGGGCTTGTTTTTTGTCGGCAGGTCCAGGCAATTGCCGTCTTGTCTGCTCGAGTACGCCAAGACGGCCTTTGCCGCCAGCTTTTCCTTATCGCATTCGATTTTAATGACCAGGCCATAACGGAAAGGCAAGCTCGGCTCTCCAAAGTCGATATTCGCCGCTTTCATCCGCTCCTTCCAATTGTTGATGACTTTTGTTGCCTCCTCGTCCTTCAGCTTGAGTGGTTCCATCAGCACCGTCCTGGTAGTGCGTGGACTATTTTCCAGCAGCTGATTGAGCGGCTCCTGACAACCCGCGCGGCTCAGGGTGGAGCGTGCCTCTTCCTTTTTCGCCGGGGGCGACAAGTCCAGATCGATGACCACCAGCTTGGGCGGTATAGGGAGTTCGTAGAGAAACTTGAGGTCGGCCCACAGTTGGCAGCGATCCAGCGGAGAGCGTTCGTGGTAGTAGCCTTCATAGCTCCGTTGGTCTATAACGACCACTGCAACTTCAGGGTGGGTTGCATTGGCCGAGACGTCCATCGCGCTGAGGTTGCCAAGGCCGATAAAGGCATAGCTGTCGATGGCATCGAGCACATGAAAGTGAAGATGGCCAATGGTCACGAGTGAGGCGACAACCAGGGCACCGGGCAGATGGTGCGGCAGATGGTGCGGCAGATGGTGCGGCAGGTGTGCAATCCCACGACCTATCGCCCGCAATACATCCGCTCCCCAACGGACAGGCCGCCATCGCCTTGAACCGGTTTTTTGAAATGCCTCTGGCATTTCGTGCGCTCCGTGACCAGAAAACCCTGAGGGCAGGCCGCTGCCGTCTGAGCGTCACTGCTTGGGCCAGAGGCGGGCACCCGGCAAGGTTTGGTGTCCAGAGAAGGCGAGACGCTATCCATGAAATCTAGCAGCTATCACGTGCTTCGCGTGCTCGGTGGCTGCAAATACGCGCCGACTTTGCGTCGGAAGAAAATTGACAATAGCACTTTAAAGTATAAGGATATTCCTAAAGGATATTACGGCGCGATCAATCGCTTTCCATCTACGCCCCTCACGGGGCATAAGTAGTTGGCTGACGCCGTGAATTAGCCAAAAAAAAAAGGAGCCCAGAACCGATGAATCTTGCAACGAGATTCGGCCTCAAGACCAGCATCAGCGCCTGCGTGTTCATGCTGGCGACCGCAGCAAACGCCGAGCCCCAAGGGCAGAAAATCTACACCCAGGGGGGCGCGTCCCCTGCAGCCATGGCTTGCGGCACCTGTCATGGCGCCAATGGGATGGGCACCGATAGCGCAGGGTTTCCCCGTCTGGCAGGGTTGCCGCAGGGTTATCTGGTCAAGCAGCTTGAGGATTTTCGCTCGGGCAAGCGGGCCAACGCCGTGATGCAACCCATCGCATTGGCACTTGAGGAGGCCGAAAGCAAGGCGGTAGCCAGCTATCTGAGTGCACTGGATATCGCTGCGCGCAGTGTTGCTCCGGACCCCGCGGGAGGTCCTGGCAGCGCTGCTGAAAAACTGGTCAAACAAGGAGACTGGAGTCGTAACATTCCAGCCTGTGTGGCGTGTCACGGAGTGGGTAACCGCGGCGTGGGAGAAAGTTTTCCTCCGCTCGTTGGCCAGTCCGGCGCCTACATTGCAACCCAGTTGAATGCCTGGCGCAGCGGTACGCGCAAGAATGATCCAAATGACTTGATGAGTCATATCGCGCGCTCGCTGAGCGACACTGAAATTAAAGACTTGTCAGCCTATTTCGCCAGCCTGAGCGGGGAGGCTAAACAATGAACTTTCCAGCGAAAATACTGCTCACCGTCGCGATAGCCGTGCCACTTCTGGCTGCGAAGACGTATTACGAAGAGCGCGACATGGCGCCCATCGTGAAGGACCCGGTCGCACAGCCAGACGTTGGCAATGCGCACAAGGATGCAGCCGTGGCGGGTGAGCCGACCCAGCCATCCAGCCCTCTGGTATTTACGCCACCGCAAGAGTCGGAGCTGCCAGACAATGCATTCGGGGAGCTGGTGCGGGAAGGGCGGGATATTTTTACCAATACCCAGAAGCATGCTCCTGAGTTTGTAGGCAATGGACTCAACTGCAGCAATTGCCACCTCGATCAAGGTCGCAAGGCGGGGTCTGCTCCTCTTTGGGGGGCGTATGGCATGTACCCGGCCTATCGAAAAAAGAACAACAAGGTCAATACGTTTACCGAGCGCATGCAGGGTTGCTTCGAGTTCAGCATGAACGGCAAGGCACCCGCCAGTGATAGCCATGTGATGAAAGCGCTCGGCACCTATGCCTATTGGCTCTCGACCAAAGCGCCGGTGGGGCAGGACCTGCCAGGGCGCCTCTATCCGGTTATCCCGGCACCGGAAAAAGGCTTTGATCTGGTCAAGGGCAAACAGATTTATGCCGACCAATGCTCCATCTGCCATGGCGGCGAAGGGCAGGGCCAAAAATCCGCAGGCGTGTTCGTATTTCCGCCGCTTTGGGGCAAGGACTCTTACAACTGGGGCGCGGGGATGCACCGTATCAATACGGCCGCCGGTTTCATCAAGCAAAACATGCCGCTGGGCAAGGGCGATTCCCTGACGGATGACGAAGCCTGGCATGTCGCCGCTTATATCAACAGCCATGAGCGACCACAGGATCCGCGTCTGGTCGATAACTCCGTTGAAAAGACCCGCAAGAAATACCATGAGGGCGACGGCGTCAACTTATATGGAGAGTCCGTCAATGGTGTGATGCTGGGGCAAGGCATCAACTAACCGACTCAACGCCGGCAGCGACGCCGTGTGTGAACACGGCTTCGCGCAGCGCATCTTCATCTGGCAAGTTTCATCTCGCGCAGGCGGCATTAGTTCGCCGTACGCCGTGTCCCTGCCATCCGACGGTTGGACTTTTCCTCGAGCTGGATAGCGAAATCCATGGCCTCTCGGTAACTACGGAAGTCCCAGGTCTTGCCGGTGTATCGCTCGACGACCTGGAAGATGCCGAGCCTCATGGTCACCACCTGAAAGCGCACGCCACGGCGCGATTTGAGTCGCTTGCGCCGGAAGAAATCGATGGGTGCCACATTGGAGTGGACAAGCAGGTCGTCTAGCTCATCGATGCGCTGCACAAAGGATGGATGCATGGCTGATCCTCTTAAGTAGAAGCCTGTATGCGTAAGCACTCGTGCCGCTAGTTGCTTGCCAATGCAGGCAGAGGTGAGTTCTGGACTAAAAGCTGATGGATCTATTGGCGGGAGCACAAACGGTCCAGCCCTGAATGAAATAGATAAGTCTATTTTTGGCCATCGTGCCGGTTTTTTTGTTCACATGCCGTTCGTCCAAAGTTCGCCGCTTGTTAGTGTCTTGCCGTATCTAATGTTCAAGCACATACCTCGCGCTTATCAGAACGGAGAGCCAACATGGACATTGATGAAAATGCCCCTGGAAACATATCTCAGAAGGGCGTAACGAGCGGTACGGATAATGAAGCAGGCCATGACCCCAGGCGCAATGAATCTGAGGTGCCGTTGCCGGCGGACGACGAAGCGCCAGTGGATGAAGAATTGGCGGATCTGGATACCGATGGCGGGGGTGGATACGATCATGGCAACGGATTGAAGCCGTAATGGATTTGGTTGGATCAGGTAGCCGGTGACATCGGCACACCTTCATCCAGAGGTAAATCAACGCAAGATCAAAAGATCGCAGCCTCGCTTCGCTCTGCAGCTCCTACTCGATCACCGGTGGACAGATGAATTGTGGTCAACGCCGAACCTGGTAGGAGCCGGCTTGCTGGCGAAGGCGTCGTCATGGGCGCTGCAAGGCTCGAGGCCGCTTCGCCGGCAAGTCAGTCTCGCTCCCACCAAAAGCCCCCCGACCCCAGGCGCGATAGCGCGGAGTCGAAAAAGGGGCGGAGTCTCGAGTCTGTAGTGATGACTTAATCCCACATATTGGGTTCATAATTCATATATTGAACTTATTTCGGCTCTGGTTTATGGTCTGCCGTACCCAAGGGACCCGGCGGTTATCGGGCACCGAAAATAAAGACAATAAAAGGAATTCAGCCCATGACCGGTCCTTCGCTGGACAGCCGTCTGCACGCCAGCACCATGAAGAAGCTCAATCTGAAGCTGATTCCGTTCCTGATGCTGTTGTACATGGTGGCTTACATCGATAAGTCGAATATTTCGGTGGCGGCGTTGACCATGAACGCCGACCTGGGCCTCAGCCTGCGGATGTACGGTATCGGCGTCGGGTTGTTCTTCCTCACCTACATCCTGTTCGAAGTGCCCAGCAGCCTGATCCTGACCAAGGTCGGTGCGCGGCGCTGGATTGCGCGGATCATGATCACCTGGGGCATCATCGCCGCGGGCATGAGCTTGATCCAGAGCGCCAACCAGCTGTACGTCATGCGCCTGCTGCTCGGCGCCGCCGAAGCCGGTTTCACCCCCGGGATCATCTACTATCTGTCGCAGTGGTTCCCGCGCAGCGACCGGGCCAGGGCGATGTCATGGTTCTACATTGGCGCGGCACTGGCGTCGGTGATCGGCCTGCCGTTGTCGGGCGCTTTCCTGCATCTGGACGGTCTGTTGGGGGTCAACGGCTGGCGTTGGTTGTTCCTGCTCGAAGGCATCCCGGCGGTGGTGCTGGGCATCGTGGTCCTGCGTTACATGCCTGACTCGCCGACAGCCACCCACTGGCTGGACAGCGCGCAGAAAGCGTGGCTCAGCCGCACCCTGCAGGCGGAACAGGCGACCACGGTGATCTCTCACAAAGACGCCTGGCACGTCGCCTTTCGCAGCCGCCAGGTGTGGTTGCTCAGCCTGTTCTGGTTGCTGCAGGCCTTCGGCACCATTGGCGTAACGCTATTTCTGCCGCTGATCGTGCAGTCGGTATCGAAGCAGGGCTCGTTCGTCGTCAGCCTGCTGTCGGCGATGCCGTTTTTCCTGGCCTGTGTGTTCATGTACCTCAACGGCCGACATTCCGATCGCTCCGGCGAGCGAGGCTGGCATCTGGGTGGGCCGCTGTTGCTGGCCGGGGTCATGCTCGGCCTGGCGGTGTTTACCGGCAACCAGTGGCTGGCGTATGTGCTGCTGGTGGTGGCGGTCGGCCTGAACTGGGCGGCGACGCCAGTGTTCTGGGCGACCACCACCGAATACCTGTCCGGGCCCGCGGCCGCCGTGTCGATCGCCTTGATCAACTCCATCGCCAACATCGCCGGGCTGGGCCTGCCACCGGTGATGGGCTGGATCAAGGACGCCACCCATAGCTACGATTATGCCTTGCTGCTGGTGGCCGTCGCGTTGCTGGCCGGAGGCCTGCTGGGCCTCTATCTGGGCGGCGAACGCAGCCGCAGGGCCACGCATGTTGCTGCTGTCCAGGAGGGGCATTGATGAAATTTACCGTGCTTAAAGTCGCGCATCTGCCGCCGATGCTCAGCGAGCGGCTGCATGCCGATTATGAGGTGCTCGAGGGCAGTGAGCGCGGCGACGAACTGGATGCCGCCCAGGCCCGGGGCATCCGCGCCCTCGTCGCCAATGGCGAGTCTCGGGTGCGGGCCGGTTTGATCGATCGCCTGCCTGACCTGCAGGTGATCATAGTGTTCGGTGTCGGTTATGACGGTATCGACGTCGAGGCTGCCCGGGCCCGTGGCATTGCGGTCACCCACACGCCGGACGTGCTCACCGAAGACGTCGCCGATTTCGCCATCACGTTGATGCTCGGCACTGCCCGTCGCCTCGCCCAGGCCGACCGTTTCGTGCGTGAAGGGCGGTGGCAGCAAGGGCCGTTTCCATTCACCCGCAAGGTCAGTGGCAAACGCCTGGGAATCGTTGGCCTGGGTCGGATCGGCAAGGCGATTGCGCAACGCGCCGCGGCGTTCGACATGCACATCAGCTACCACGGTCGGCAGCCGCTGGCGGTGGATTATCCGTATTACGCTTCGGTGACCGAACTGGCCGCGGCGGTGGATTTTCTAGTGGTCGCCGTCGGCGGTGGGGACTCGACTTATCACCTGATCGATGCCGCTGTACTCGATGCGTTGGGCAGCACAGGCATCCTGATCAACGTAGGGCGCGGCAGTGTGGTCGACGAGGTGGCGCTGGCACAGGCATTGGCCGAGGGTCGTCTGCTGGGTGCCGGGCTGGACGTGTTCGAGGATGAACCTCGGCCGCACGCTGGCTTGCTGGACCTGGACAATGTCCTGCTCGCGCCGCATATGGCGAGTGCCACCTGGGATACGCGCCGGGCGATGTCCGATCTGACCTTGGCCAACCTGGCCGCGCATTTTGCCGGGGAACCGTTGCCTACGCCGATCCCGGGGTGACATGAAGCCCCGGTGGCACGCGGTCAGAGCGTCTCGCTGATCCGCTCATATTCGGCTTCCAACCAGGCTGCGCGGTCCCGGGCCTCCTCGATGGACGAGAATGAATCTATGTTCTTTCCGCACTCGGTATCGACCGAGAACATCGCGGTGCCATGGGTAGAGTGATCTATGACTTGGAATTTCATGTGGGGACCCTCGGCGCTGGAGCCGGGTAATGGGAAATCGAAAAGGCCGGTCGAATCAGTGACGGCGGATAGTAATGAGCGCAATTGGGCGTCAGTGATCCGTACTCGTTGGTGAATTTTGACTAGCGGGACCAATGGATGTTCAAAAAATCGCAGCCTCGCTTCGCGGGGCGGCTCCTACAGGGTATGACTGGCGCGCTTGCACCCTCCTGAAAAAAAGTATCAGTCCGCATCACCTCACGCGTTAGCCACCACCCTCCTTCGATGGGATTCTTCCCTCGGCGCTCGTCGATCCTGTTACGCACATGTCGGCTGCGGCTTTACCTACAAATACAAAAAAAGGAAAAACCATGGTCACTCGCGAATCGTCTCGAGGGTTGTTGCTGGGCATGCCTGTCTGTCTGATATGGGGTTACGTCGCCATTGCTCTGTTCATGACAGGGGACGGCATCGAGCTGGCGTTCCTGTCGCGGTACATCGTCGACCTCGGTTTCACGCCGACCCAGGCTTCCTTGCTATTCACCGTGTATGGCCTGCTCGCAGCCTTGTCCAGCTGGAGTTCCGGGGTGTTGGCCGAGACCTTCGGCCCGCGGCGGATCATGTTGGTCGGCGTCGTGGCCTGGCTGGTCTTTCATGGGTTGTTTCTGACGTTCGGCCTGAGCGCGCAGAACTACCCGTTGATGGTGCTTTTCTACGGCATCCGCGGGCTTGCCTACCCCTTGTTCATCTACGCGTTCCTGGTCTGGATTGCGCAGGTCACGCCCGGTGCTCGCCTTGCCTCGGCGATGGGTTGGTACTGGACGATGTATTCCATTGGTATCGGTTTTCTCGGTACGTATCTGCCAAGTCTGAGCATCTCGCGGATCGGTTTTATCGGCACGCTGTGGATGGCGACATTCTGGGTCGCGCTGGCGGCGCTGTTGATTGTGTTCATGGTCAAGGACCGAGGCGCGGCGCGCGAGGATACGCCTGCACGCCTCGCCGAGCGTTTGCGCGAGTTGAGCCGAGGGGTCACGATCCTGTTCGATCAACGCAGCATTCTGATCACGGCCATCGTGCGCATTATCTGCAACCTGACGCTGTTCGGTTTCCCGGTCATCATGCCGCTGTACCTGACATCGGCCGAGATCGGTTTCACCATGGAGCAATGGTTGCACCTGTGGGGAGTGATGTTCATCGTCACCATTTTCACCAATGTGATCTGGGGATGGGTCGGTGACCGGATCGGCTGGCTGCGGCAGATGCGCTGGTTCGGTTGTGTCGGCGGTGCGCTGGCGACCCTGGCGTTCTATTACGTGCCCCTGATGTATGGCGCCCAGTTCGAACTGGCGATCGTCGCCGCGGTGGCACTGGGCGTTTGCGTCTCGGCGTTCGTGCCCATGGGCGCGGTCTTTCTGGCTATTTCCCCCGAGCGCAAGGGCGCGGCCATTTCTGCCCACAACCTGGCCGCCGGGCTGTCGAATTTCATGGGGCCGGCCATCGCGACCCTGACGATTTCCTGGCTGGGGGTGCAAGGGGTGGTGTGGGTCTATGCCTCGTTGTACCTGGTGGGCGCGGTGTTGACCTGTTTCATTCGTGTCGAGCAACCCGGACTCGGGACGGACGCCGAGCCGGTTGCACATTTCCCCACCCGGGCCCGTCCTGAAAAAGCGATGTGAACAACGAGATTCAATATCCCACGACTCAGCCTTGCGCCGGGCCTGCTCAGCTTTGCGCTGCACTCACCTCGCCAGTAGCCATGGATTTATTGCGCACGCTCCTGTACAGCAGGCTGGACACCATGAATCCGACAATGGCCAACAGGCTCATCAGGCTGAAAACGTAGTTGTAGCCTTGCTGCCCCGGGAAATGGTCGAGGATGGCGCCGTAGATGACGTAGGCGAACATGCCCGGCGCGTAGCCGATCAGGCAGCCGATGCCGAAGGCGGAACCGGTGATGTGTTGAGGGATGCCGACTTCACCCATGGGCGCCCAGAACACGCCGCGCATGGAAAACACAATCAGCGCGAAGGACAGCGTGGCGGCCATGCCCGCATAGATGAAACCCGGGTTTTTCGGGATCAGCAGGATCACGCCCATCAGCGGCAGCAAGGCCAGGAATGCCCACTTCAAATAGCGACTGGTGCTCTTGAACTGCTTGTCGGCAATGAAGCCGCCAGCGGGCCCGCCCAGGATCTTCAGGAAGTACTGGTTGATGATGCCGTAGGCGCCCACCAGTGCCACGGGCAGCCCGTACATTTCCTTGAGGTAGGGAATGAAATAGGTCAGGCCACAGTAGACGATGTAGACCATGAACACGTTGAGGCTGACCAGCCAGATACCCGGCACCTTGATGGCTTCGAGCAGATTCGCCATACCGTTTTTCGGCTTGGCGATCGACTGCGCGGTGCCGCCCTTGAGCAGGAACCAGGTCAGGGTGCCTGCCAGAATATCGATGACCGAGTAGAAGAGGATGGCCGATTTCAGCCCGGTCTCGCCAGAGCCCATGGCCACGAACACGCCCAGCGCCGAAAAAGCCACCAGGGTGTCGATGACGCCGCGCCCACCTTCCAGCAGCCCGAACAACCGCCCCTGTTCCTGATCGTCACCCAGGTTGCGGATGGCTTTGAGCAGCGAGGGCCAGAAGATGCAATCGGCGCAGACGGCCAGCAGGCTGAACACGATCAATAGATTGCTGAACGGCGGAAAGGTCGCCAGATACAGGCCCAGGCCACCGGTGCCGATCAGGCCGATGGGGATCAGTTTGCGCGTGTCGTAGCGGTCCGCCAGAACCCCGCCGAGGACGAACAGCGCAGTGGCGATGATGGCGTTGGCGCTCAATAGCAGGCCGATCTCAGTGTGGCTCAAGCCCATGAATTCTTGCATGGGGATGTAGAAGGCGTCCTTGAGGTTCGCCAGCTTGTAGATGGTGCCACCACCGAGGATGAGAATCAGGAATCTGAGCCATTTGGCCTTGTCACGAGTTGTCATTATTGTTCTCCACGTCAGGTTCAGGCGTTTTCGCGGGTGGCCAGGGTCAACTCGGCCAGGGTTCGGAACTCGGCCAGCAGGCCGCGCACATAGGCCACCTGGTTGTTCGCCCAGCGGTGTTCATCGGCCAGCATTCGCTCCAGCGAATAGCCGGCCGGCAGGGCGGTTTCACTCATTTCCCGGTACGCAATGAAGGGGTCGGCCGCCTCGAGGGTCTGGCGGAATGCCGGGGCGACGTAGTGGTTTTCCTGCTCGAGAATGAACGCGATCACTTGCGGGGTTGAGTCGCCGAGCATCAACAGTTCGAACAGCATGCGTGCGTTGGGCAGATCGTCTTCGTCGCTGCCCTGCAGCACGCCGTAATGGCCGAAGCCGTTGTGCTCGGGGACGACGCGCACACCCTTGAGGTGGGTCTGGCGGATGTGCGGCGCCAGGGTCCGCAGCGCCTGCAGGGGCTGTTCGCAGGCATTGATCATGTTGCCGAAATCGAACAAGGCATGCAGCCGCGGGTGGTCTAGCCGGGTCAGCAGTTGCGCGATCTCGCCGCTCTTGAGTTCCTCATGCTGCTCGAAGTCGAAGAACAGGTCGTGCTCATCGGCCTGCTGCGCGAGGTAATGCAGGTCAGACTCGATCAAGTCCATGACCCGGGACAGCGTGCCTTCGTAGCGTGAGTAGACGCGGATGTTGCGGGTGCCCAGGGCCTTGGCGATGGCGATCACCTGATCGACATCTTTTTTCAGCGTGCTGCTGATTTCCAGGTGCACCGCCAGGCCGAGCGCCTTGGCCTTGGCGGCAAACGCCTGCAGCTGTGCGGGTGTCATCCGGCTCAGGCTGTTTTCCTCGCCGTCCAGCAAATGCAGGCTCAGACCCTGCAACTCGTGGCGATAGGCGAAGTCCAGCAGGTCGGCGGGCGTGACACGGCCATGGGTGAGGTTGGTCAGCAAGGGATAGGCATGGGCAAACAGGCGCAGTTGCCCAAGGCGGTCTAGCAGTTGGCGGGCCAGTGCTTCAGTCAGCAGGGGAGGTGTTCCGGCCCCGGCAGCCTTGTGGCTGAGCAAGGCATTGAATCGCGCTTGGATCTTATTGTTCATTCGAGTCGTTCCTGGTTCAGACGCCGGGTCTACCGGCGCAGCCTTTATCGCGCCAGTCAGGAACTCTCGATAGATCCACTATCAGTTAAATCTTATGACCACTTGCCTTCAGGTGGCCTGCTGCAGATAGCCCATCTTGCCCAAGGCCCGGGCCAGCGCCGCGACACGCTCCTGCGCCTGGCCCTCAGGTGTACCGGCGAAACCGATGAGCAGGGCCGGCGGCAGGACATGCTCGAGGCAGTAATCGCTCAGGGCATAGGTGTGGATGTTGTGCCGGGCCAGTTCCCTGGCGATGGCGTCGTCATCGAGCGTGGGTGGCAGCCAGGCGATCAGGTGCATGCCGGCTTCCACCGGGGTGAGGGTGAAGAAACCGCCCAGTTGTTGCCGGAGCTGCTCGACCAGAGCGTGCTGGCGCGCCTGGTACAGCGCGCGCATGCGGCGAATATGGCCGAGGAAGTGGCCTTCGCGCATGAAGTCCGCCGTGGTCGCCTGCAGCAGGGTGGGCGGGCTGCGATCCATCACCGCGCGCAAGGTGCAGAAGGGTTCGACCAGGGCTTGCGGCAGGATCACATAGCCCAGCCTCAGCGAAGGGAAGAGGACTTTGCTGAAGGTGCCGACGTAGATCACTCGCGCCATCCGGTCCATGGCGTAGAGCGCGGGGAGGAGGCGGCCGCTGTAGCGAAACTCACTGTCGCAATCGTCCTCGATGATCCAGCTCTGCTGCTGCGCAGCCCAGTCGATGAGCGCCTGGCGCCGCGCATAACTCAAGGTGACGCCCAGGGGATGCTGGCGAGACGGTGTGGTAAACACCAGGCGCGCGTCCGGGCACTCGGCCAGGCCCTGCTGGACATCGATTCCCTGTTCATCGATACGCAACGGCACCACGTTGGCACCCTGGGCTTGCAGGGCAATTCTCGCCGCGATATGCCCCGGGTCTTCCATCCACACGCTGTCCTGCGGATTGAGCAACAGCATGCCCAACAGGTTGAAGGCTTGCTGGGCCCCTGACACGATCACCACCTGTTCGGCAGTGCAGTCGATGCCACGGGCATCGAAGACGTACTCGGCAATCGCCGCGCGCAAGGCCTGCAGCCCTTGCAGTTCGCCGTAGCCGAGCAGGGCCTTGGTCGGCTTGAGCAGGTGGCGGTTCATCAAGCGCCGCCACACAGCCAGCGGGAACGCGTCGTAGGAACTGTGGCTGGGCAGGAAGGAGGTGGGGGCCGCCGGATCCCAACCGGTATAGGAAACCCCGCGAAAGTGACTGCTTCGCAGCGACAGCATGGACTGGCTCAGGTCGGACAGGCGCGGGGGCTGGCGCTGCTGCTCGTCGTCGGCAAGCCCTCGATGCTCCCACTCATTGCCGACATAGGTGCCCGCTCCGGTGCGCGAGGCCAGGAAACCTTCGGCGATCAGCTGATCGAAGGCATTGAGAATGGTGATCCGTGACAGCGCCAGTTCCTTGCTCAGGGTTCGCGTCGACGGCAGGCGCACGCCCCCTTGCATTTTTCCGCTGAGAATCTGTTTGCGGATCTGCAAATAGAGTTGGCGGTACAGGGGGATGGCGCTGGCACGGTCCAGCTCGATAGCCGACAGCAGCAAACCTGCAGGGGATTTCATCACATGCTCGCCTGGAAAAAGGGTGGCTTGACCTGGAACACCTTCAGGTACCGAGGTGCGCAGGGTATCGAGAGGCACCGAATAAGTCATCCACCACAGGCCTTGCTGCCGGCGGTCGACTGTCATGAAATGAAAAGCCATTGTCGCCTGATGTAAAGCGGCTCGCCAGGCTGAGTCCTACAGTCCAATCAGCGCAAATCGACGCTGCACAGACTGGAGAACAAGAAAAAATGGCCAACGCCGTACGCTTCTACGAAACCGGTGGTCCCGACGTCCTACGCTATGAAGAGGTCGACGTCGGCGAACCCGGTCCAGGCCAGGTCCGTCTTCGTCATGTGGCGGTCGGCCTGAACTATGCCGACACCTATTTTCGCAATGGCACCTACCCGATCCCGATGCCGAACGGCATGGGGGTTGAAGCGTCCGGCGTGGTGCAGGCCATCGGCGCAGGGGTGACCAACGTACAGGTGGGCGATCGTGTCACCTACACCGGTTTTCTCAACACCCTGGGGGCCTACAGTACCGAACGCCTGATCGCGGCCGCGCCGCTGATCAAACTGCCGGAAACCATCAGTTTCGAGACGGCCGCCGCCATGACCATGCGCGGGCTGACTTCGGCGTACCTGATGCGGCGCATCTACGACTTCAAGCCCGGCGACAGCATTCTGCTGCACGCGGCTGCCGGCGGCGTCGGCCTGATCGTTTCGCAGTGGGCCAGGCTGCTTGGCCTGAACGTGATCGGCACCGTGTCCACCGAGGTCAAGGCTGAGATTGCCCTGGCCCATGGCTGCGACCATGTGATCAATTACAGCCACGAAGATGTCGCCCAGCGTGTGCGCGAGTTGACGGACGGGGTAGGGGTCAACGTGGTGTTCGACAGCGTCGGCAAGAACACCTTCATGGGCTCGCTGGACTCGCTCAAGCGGCGTGGCCTGATGGTCTGCGTCGGTACCGCCTCCGGCCCGATTCCTGATTTCAACCCGGCGCTGTTGGCGATGAAAGGCTCGCTGTACATGACCCGCCCGGCGCTGGCCGACTACATCGCCGATCCGGCAGAAAAAAACGCCCTGGCCGGCGAATTGTTCGACCACGTCGGCAGCGGTCGGATCAAGATCGAGATCAACCAGCACTATGCCTTGCAGGATGCCGTCCAGGCGCACCGCGACCTGGAATCACGCAAGACCACGGGCTCGTCGATTTTCGTCATTTAAGGAGTCGCCAGCCATGAAAGTCGAACAATTGACCTGCAGCATTGGCGCCGAACTGATCGGCGTCAACCTCGCCGATGCGGTGCATGACGACGGTCTTTTTGCCGAGATTCGTGCCCAGTTGCTCCAGCATCGGGTGGTGTTCCTGCGCGATCAGGACATCAGTCGCGCTGAGCACCTGGCCTTCGCCCGCCGCTTCGGCGAGCTGGAAGATCACCCGGTGGTCGGCAGCGATCCGGATCATCCCGGGCTGGTGCGCATCTACAAGACCCCGGATCAGCCGCTGGACCGCTACGAAAACGCCTGGCACACCGACGCGACCTGGCGCGAGGCGCCGCCGATGGGCTGCGTGTTGCGCTGCGTGGAGTGCCCGCCGGTGGGCGGCGACACCATGTGGGTCAACATGGTCGAGGCCTACGCGCGCTTGCCGGAAGACGTGAAGGTGAAGATCGCCGACCTGCGCGCCCGCCACAGCATCGAAGCCAGCTTTGGCGCCGCCATGCCGATCGAAAAGCGCCTGGCGCTCAAGGCGATGTACCCGGATGCCGAGCACCCGGTGGTGCGCACCCATCCGGAAACCGGGGAGAAGGTGCTGTTCGTCAATGCCTTCACCACCCACATGAGCAACTACCACACCCCCGCACGGGTGCGCTTCGGCCAGGACGCCAACCCGGGCGCGAGCGAGCTGTTGCGCTACCTGATCAGCCAGGCCTACATCCCCGAGTATCAGGTGCGCTGGCGCTGGAAGCCCAACAGCATCGCCATCTGGGACAACCGCAGCACCCAGCACTACGCCGTCATGGATTACCCGCCGTGCCATCGCAAGATGGAGCGTGCCGGGATCATCGGCGACAAGACGTACTGATCGACCCCTCTGCATTCGCACTCGTAAACACGTTTGCCCGGCACGATCCCGGGTGGACGCGACAATCATAAGAACAGGAGTAAACCATGCAATTCTTCGACGATTCCCTGCACCCGGAAAACATGGAAAAAGTGGTTATCACCGTGGCCCCGTACGGCCCGGAATGGATGCCCGAAGACTTCCCCGAAGACATCCCGCTGACCATGGACGAGCAGGTGCAAAAAGCGGTCGAATGTTATGAGGCCGGCGCCACAGTCTTGCACTTGCATGTGCGCGAACTGGACGGCAAGGGTTCCAAGCGCCTGTCGAAATTCAACGAGTTGATCGCCGGTGTGCGTGAAGCCGTGCCGGACATGATCATCCAGGTCGGCGGTTCGATTTCCTTCGCGCCGGAAAGCGATGGCGAAGCCGCCCTCTGGCTGTCGGACGATACGCGCCACATGCTGGCCGAGCTGACGCCCAAGCCGGATCAGGTCACGGTGGCCATCAACACCACCCAGATGAACATCATGGAATTGCTGTATCCGGAGTACCTGGAAGGCACGTCCCTGGCCAACCCCCTGTATCAGGCGGCGTACAGCGAGATGACCGTACCGGCAGGCCCGGCCTGGGTCGCCGAGCACCTCAAGCGCCTGATGGCCAACGGCATCCAGCCGCACTTCCAGCTGACCGGCATGCACGCCATGGAAACCCTCGAGCGCCTGGTGCGCCGGGGCGTCTACAAGGGCCCGTTGAACCTGACCTGGATCGGTATCGGTGGCGGTTTCGATGGCCCCAACCCGTTCAACTTCTTCAACTTCATCCACCGCGCGCCAGACGGTTGCACCCTGACTTCCGAGTCGCTGCTCAAGAACGTCATGCCGTTCAACACCATGTCGATGGCCATGGGCATGCACCCGCGCGTGGGCAATGAAGACACTATCATTGATCACAAGGGCGATCGTTTCGGTTCGGTTGCACAGATCAAGCAAACCGTGCGCATCGCGCATGAACTGGGTCGCGAGATCGCCACCGGCAAAGAAGCCCGTGAGATCTACCGCATCGGCGTGCAGTACCAGAGCATCGAGGAAACGCTGCTGGCCAACGGCATGGCCCCCAACCGCAAGGCTGGGCAGAAAGGCGTGCCGCAACGCGGCTGATCGGCAGGCGATGCGGGCGGCCGATGGTCTCCCGCTCGCTGCCCTGCTACACGCTTGATAACAACAATAAAACAAAGCTTTGAGGAGGCTGCATGGCCTTTCACCCAATCGCCGCAGACGATGACGACTGCGCTGTCGGTGTTGCGCGCCCGTATGCCTGGATCGTCTTCGCACTGACGTTCGGGCTGTTGATTTCCGATTACATGTCGCGCCAGGTGCTGAACGCGGTGTTCCCGATGCTCAAGGGTGAATGGGCCCTGAGCGACGGCCAGCTCGGCCTGCTCAGTGGCATTGTCGCGCTGATGGTGGGCCTGCTGACATTCCCGCTGTCGCTGCTGGCCGACCGCTTCGGCCGGGTCAAGAGCCTGGCGCTGATGGCCTTGCTCTGGAGTCTGGCGACGCTGGGCTGCGCCGTGGCGCAGGACTATCAGCAGATGTTCATTGCCCGCTTCATGGTCGGCGTCGGCGAAGCGGCGTATGGCAGCGTCGGCATCGCGGTAGTGATTTCGGTGTTTCCCAAACACCTGCGTGCCACGCTGGCCAGTGCCTTCATGGCGGGCGGCATGTTCGGTTCGGTATTGGGCATGGCGCTGGGCGGTGCAATCGCCGCCAAGCTGGGCTGGCGCTGGTCGTTTGCCGGCATGGCGCTGTTCGGCCTGCTGCTGGCCGTGCTGTACCCGATTATCGTCAAGGAAGCACGCATTGCCCCGCAACGCGCCGCCCAGGCGGCGAACAAGGCGGTTGCTGCGGTCAAGCGGCCGTTGCGTACGCTGTTTGCCAGCCGCTCGGTGATCGCCGCCTACATCGGCAGTGGCTTGCAACTGTTCGTCGGCGGCACTGTGGTTGTGTGGATGCCCAGTTACCTCAATCGGTATTACGCCATGCCCACGGACAAGGCGGGCGGCGTCGCGGCGATCATCGTGCTGTGCAGCGGTGCGGGGATGATCCTGTGCGGCATGCTCAGCGATCGACTGAGTCGCCATGCGCCGGAGCGCAAAGTCTCCTTGGCCATCGCCTATTGCCTGGGCAGTTGCCTGCTGTTGTCGGCGGCGTTCGCCCTGCCGCCAGGCCCTGCGCAACTGGCGCTGATCTGCCTGGGCATGTTGATTGCCGCGGGCACCACCGGGCCGTGCGGCGCGATGGTTGCCAACCTGACCCATTACTCGGTCCACGGCACGGCGTTCGCCACGCTGACCCTGGCCAACAACATGCTGGGGCTGGCGCCCGGGCCGTTCATCACCGGCAGGGTGTCCGACCTTATCGGCTTGCAGGCGGCTTTTCAGCTGGTGCCCCTGGTCAGCCTCGCGGCAGGGGCCGTGTTCTTTTATGCCAAGTGTCATTACCTTCGGGACATTGCCCGGCTCAAGGGTGAGCGGGTCGCCGATCCGGTGGGCAAATCCGTGTCAGAGGTGCCCGCACCATGAGTACCCTCGCTCTTACCCGTATCCACAGCCGAACGCGCGAATTGGCGCCAGGGTTTATCGTCAGCCTGATCGTGGCCGCCGCCGCGTCCTTTCTGTCCGAGCATTACGGCGCGCCGGTGATGCTGTTCGCGTTGTTGCTGGGCATGGCGCTGAACTTCCTGGCCGGCGACGGAGCCTGCAAGGCCGGCATCGAGTTCACCGCACGCACCGTGTTGCGCATCGGCGTGGCGCTGCTGGGCATGCGCATCACCCTCGAGCAGATGGTTGCGCTGGGCTGGAAGCCTGTGGCGCTGGTGGTGATCCTGGTGGTGGTGACCATCGGCGTGTCGGTGATCGCCGCCAAGGCCCTGGGCTTTCAGCGTTTGTTCGGCATGCTCACCGGCGGGGCCACCGCGATTTGTGGTGCCTCGGCCGCGCTGGCGCTGGCGGCGGCCTTGCCCAACCATCCGCAGAAAGAACGGGCGACGTTGTTCACGGTGATCGGAGTGTCGGCGCTGTCGACCCTGGCGATGATCGTGTACCCGATGATTGCCAATTGGCTGTCGTTGTCACCGCAAATGGCGGGCGTGTTCCTCGGGGCGACCATCCACGATGTCGCCCAGGTGGTCGGTGCCGGCTACAGCATGTCGACCGAGACCGGCGATACGGCCACGGTGGTCAAGCTGATGCGGGTGGCCATGCTGCTGCCGGTGATCGTCTGCGCCGCGATGATTACCCGGATGCAGGGAGCCGACCCGGCCGGCAAACGACCGCCGCTGTTGCCATGGTTCGCCGTCGGGTTTCTGATATTGGCCTGTATCAACAGCACCGGCTGGATAGCCCCGGTGGTGCAGGGCTCGGTCAATGAGCTGTCGCGCTGGTGCCTGGTGGTGTCCATCAGCGCCCTGGGCATGAAAACCCAACTCAAGGAGCTGGCGGCGGTGGGCATCAAGCCCATCCTGTTGATGTTGGGGGAGACGGTGTTTCTCGTGGTGCTGGTGCTGTTGCTGCTGCGCTGGGGGGGATAAATATCTACCAGGCATGAAACCTGTGGGATCCACACCGGTTTTTGCGGCGACTGTACCAGCGGTCGCCGCTTTTTTTTTGTGCAGCCTCTTTCAGTCCTCCGAAAGTTGCTCAGGGCGGGGCAGGGGGCTTGGCTCGCCGGGTGACTTGGGTTGTTTTTGCGCGCTGCGCCAGGCCGCCGGCGGCATGCCGAACTGGGCGATGAACCAGCGCGTGAAGGAGCTCGCCATGGAGTAGCCGAGCATGTCGGCGATCCGGCCCAACGAGTAGTTCGGGTTGTCCAGGTAGCGCAGCACCAGGTCGCGGCGCACGTCATTGATCAAGTCATTGAAGGCACACCCGTCGTCTTTGAGACGGCGCTGCAGCGTGCGCACGTTCATGCCCTGGGTCTGGGCAATCTGCTCGATGGTGGCGCGTCCCATCGGCAACAACAGGTAGATGGCCTTGCGCACCTCGAACAGCATCGAAGGGCCTTCGTGACCCAGCAGCGAGTCGAGGTAACTCTGGGCGTAACGCGCCATGGCCGGATCGGCATGGGGGTTGGTCATGTCGAGGCTGGTGTTGGGACAGACAATGCCATTGAACTCGCTGCCGAACTCCAGTTTGCAGCCGAACAGACGGCGATGCAGCTGCAGGTTGTCGGGCGGCTGGTGCGTGAAGTTGACGCTGTAGGGTTGCCAGTGTGTGCCGAGCAGGGCGGCGCACAGGCGGAA
The DNA here is from genome assembly GCF_006094435.1 of Pseudomonas sp. MPC6. NCBI lineage: Bacteria > Pseudomonadati > Pseudomonadota > Gammaproteobacteria > Pseudomonadales > Pseudomonadaceae > Pseudomonas > Pseudomonas sp. MPC6. The sequence goes on from NZ_CP034783.1 coordinate 2,506,625, forward strand.
CATCACCCCGATCGCCAGTTCATTGGCTTGTCGGCAGGACATGGGCGAGTCGGCGACCACCTCTTCGCGAATGATCACCATCTTGCCGGCCTCTTCAATGAACAGGGCCAGCGAGTCGTTCATCAGGTGACGGTAATGCACCAACACTTGCAGCGCGTCACGCAGCGTTCGCTGGTGGCTGAGCAGCAGGCTGACCACCCCGAAGTGCGAGAGCTGGCGCGACTCGGCCATGCTCAGGCCGAAGCTCTGGCAGCCGCTGGCGGCGGCCGAATCCTCCAGCAGACGCACGGCGGCATCGATGGGGATGCGGTGTTCGGGCGCCAGCAGCTTGGCTTTGCTCAAGCCGACGCCGGCGAGTACATCGCGCGGGTTGAACCCCAGGTACTGGGTGACCTCCAGGTAGTTGGTCAAGACGGCGGCGCGAACGAGCTTGGGCATGCGAAGGTCTTTCCTGGCCGGTTGCGATTCGAATTAGCGTGGCGACTATATCCAGCACATCGGCAATTGAACAGTTGTGACGTTGTCCCGGGCGCTCGTCCGATTCTGTCCCCAATCACCACGCTTGTCCTGCAGCAATCGACGCTTACCCAGTGATTACGGTGAGCTTCGCAGCAGCGGCGGGGACGTTCGCCCCCTGTCCGCTGCATGCCAGCGCCTGGAAATTTGTCATGAAAAGAAAAGTGCCTGACGTCCAATGAAAAGCGCCTCGGGCGAGCTCTCTCTAATGTCGGTCCTACAAAAAGCCCCTGGCGAATAACGCCAGTCGAGTCATCGAGAGGGCGGCTGCGCTGAAAACAAATAAAAAAAGGCGGAGACAACGCAATGCATAACACTAAGCGTCACGGGTTCGTACCCTCGCGTTACACCCTGTTGGCCTCGGCCATTCTGGCCGCTGCCGTGCCGGTCGCGCAGGCGGTCGAGCTCGACACAGGGAACCCGGACTGGGCCGTGCGTCTGGATAACACCGTGAAGTACAACTACGGCGTACGCACCGAAAGCGCCGACAAGCGGATGCTGGGCACGCCGAACAACAACGACGGCGACTACAACTTCCGCAAGGCCGGGACCAACATCACCAACCGTGTCGACCTGTTGACCGAGATGGATGTGGTCTATCAGGACCACGTGGGTTTTCGCGTCAGCGCGGCCAGTTGGTACGACAAGGCCTACGAGAACACCGGTTCCAATTCCAACCCGTTCGTCAACGGCAATGGCGGGACGTCGGGCCTGGTCGCCAATGATCCGCGCCTTGCCGCGGTCAGCGGCGACAACGTCGGCAACGGCAGCCCGCACCTGAGCAACTATGCGCGGCGTTACTACACCGGTCCCTCCGGCGAAATCCTCGATGCCTTCGTGTTCTACAGCACCGAAGTGGGCGAGGAGTCGCTGCTGAACGTCAAGGCCGGCCAGCACAACGTGTTCTGGGGCGAGACCATTCTCAGCCCGGTGCACTCGATCAGTTACGGCCAGTCCGGCCTGGACCTGGCCAAACTGGCCGCCTCGCCCGGTACCGAGGCCAAGGAACTGTTCGTTCCGCGCAACCAATTGTCGATGTCGTTCACGGTCAACCCCGAGTTGACCGTGGGCGCTCAGTATTTCCTCGATTGGGATGCCGCCCGCCTGCCTGAAGCCGGTACCTACTATGGCGGTTCCGATCTGGTCGGCTTCGGTGCGCAGTCGTTCCTGCTGGGCAACACCAATGGCGTGGTGCCGGGCAGCCCCCTGGGCTGCGGCCTGGCGCCCTGCAACGGGCTGACCAATGTGCGTCGCGGTCATGACCTGACGCCGGACAAGCGCGGCGACTGGGGGATCATGGCCAAGTGGTCGCCGGCCTGGCTGGATGGCACCCTCGGCGTTTACTACCGCGAGACTTCGGAAATCCTCCCGCAAGCCTGGCTGGATGCCAGGGGCCTGAGTTCGGCCAACCCCAATGGCACGCCGCCGGCAGGGCAAGTGCCTGCGGTAGTGAATACGCTCAACTCGTTGAGCACCGCCACCTATCAGATGGCCTATGCCGACAACATCAAGATCGTTGGCCTGAGCCTGTCCAAGGACGTTGGCGGGGTGAGCGTCGGTTCGGACCTGAACGTTCGTCACAACATGCCGCTGGCCAGTATCCCGGCGATCGTCAGCACCAACAGTCCGCTGGGTCTGGGCGCGGGTCTTGGCCTGTTGCCGGCGCGGACGGCGGCTACCGGCGTGGTGTATGACACCCCGCAAAAGGGCGACAGCATGGCCGCCACCGGCGACACCTTGCACTGGACGCTCAACGGCCTGATGACCTTCCCGAAAACCCCGGTGTTCGATTCGGCCAGCCTGCTCGCCGAGTTGTACTACAGCAACCTGCTCAAGCTCGATAGCAAGAACGAAGCGCTCTACAAGGGCAAGGACAGCTACCGCGGCATCGACGCAGCGACCCGGGACAACTGGGGCATCGCGGTCAACTTCACACCGACCTGGTACCAGGTATTCCCGGGGGTCGATCTCAGCGCCCCGATGTCGATCAACGTCGGCCTCGACGGCGTGTCGCCGGTGTCCGGTGGCGGTGCCAAAGACACCGGTAACTATGCCATCGGCCTCGGGGCCGTTGTGTACAACAAATACTTCGTCGACCTGAAGTACGTGGACGCCTTCGGCAAGACCGACAAGTGCGACGCCAGCGGCCTGAGCACCGGCGCGGCCAGTGCCGGCAGCGGCGACGGCTCGACACCCAATGCCTTTAGCGGCAATGAAAACTACGCCTGTTACGCCGGTGGCTACTCAGCCTTCTCCGGTGGAGGGGCCACGACTGAGGACCGTGGCGCCGTTTACCTGACGATGAAAACCACTTTTTGAGTCACCACTGATTTGCTCAATGCAAGCAGGAGAATAACAAGATGAAATTCGCACAAACCGTGTTGGCCGCTTCTCTGGCGATGGTCATTGCCGCCCAGGCGCACGCCGCTGTATCGACTCAGGACGCCGCCAGGCTGGGCACCAGCCTGACCCTGGTCGGGGCTGAAAAAGCCGGGAATGCCGATGGTTCGATTCCCGCGTATGCCGGTGGCCTGACCACGCCGCCGGCCAGCTTCAAAAGCGGTGACAGCATGCGCCCCGATCCCTTTGCCGATGAAAAACCGCTGCTGGTGATCGACGGCAAGAACGTCGATCAGTACAAGGGCGCGCTCACGGCGACCACCGTGGAACTGGCCAAGCGTTACCCCAGTTTCCACGTCAATGTCTACCCGACCCACCGCACCGTCTCGTTGCCAAAAGCCGTGCTGGATAATGGTCTGAAAAATGCCACTGGCGCCAAGTCCCTTGAGGGCGGGTTGGCTATCGATAACGTACTGCCCGGCGTGCCGTTCCCGATCCCGCAGTCGGGCAACGAAGCGATGTGGAACTTCCTGTTGCGTTATCAGGGCGTCAGCATCAACTCCAAGTACGACTCCTGGAACGTCGACTCCGCCGGCGTACCGAGCCTGGCAACCACCGGGCAGGCGTTCATTTCCTATCCGATCTACGAGAACCTGGCGCAGCCGATCAGCAGCGCCGACGTGTACTACCAGATGAAGTTGTCCTACACCGGCCCTGCGCGCCGGGCTGGCGAAGCGGTGATGCTCAAGGACGCGGCCAACCCGCTGCAGCAACCCCGTCGTGCCTGGCAATACCTGCCAGGGCAGCGCCGGGTCAAGCTGGCCCCGAACCTGGCCTACGACACGCCTAACCCGGGCACCGCCGGCGCGGGCACCTACGACGATGTGTTCGTGTTCAACGGTGCACTGGATCGCTACGACTGGAAGCTGGTGGGCAAGCAGGAAATGATCGTGCCCTACAACACCTACAAGCTGACCTACGCCCAGGACCCCAAGGCGCTGACCACCGCAAATCACCTGGCGCCCGAGTACGTGCGTTGGGAAAAACACCGCGTCTGGGTCGTGGAGGGCACCCTCAAGTCCGGCGCCCGCCACATCTATCAGAAGCGCCGCTTCTTCCTCGACGAAGACAGCTGGACCGCTCTGGCCTCCGACCAGTATGACTCGAGCGGCAAGCTGTACCGTGGCTCCTTCGCCTTCCTCAGCCAGAGCTACGACAAGCAGATCCCGGACTCCACGCCTTTCATGATCTACGACATGGTGGTGGGGTCCTACAACATCAACGGCGTGGTCGGGCCTTACGGCGGCATCAAGTACATCGATCCGCTTTCCAAGACGCAATGGTCGGCTGAGTCCCTGGCAGGTAGCGGGATTCGTTAAGCAAACCGCATTGTAGGAGCGAGCCTGCTCGCGATGAATCAGAGGGCGGCGCGGGCATCCAGACAGCACGCGTAATCGTTCACGTCTATCGCGAGCAAGCTCGCTCCTACAACGGCATGAGCTGCACTGCGCGAGGTGCGGCGCGGTTTCCCGAAGAGGACGCAGTATGTGTTCGTATAAAAATAATATGTTGCAGCTGGCCTTTGGCGTTGTGCTCTGCCTGTCGCAGGGTCTCAGCCAGGCGTCCGGTTACGTCGACGTGCTGGATCTGCCGGCCAAGGTCAGCGCCTTGGCCGGCAACAGCCCGTTATCGGGCATGGCCCGGGCCGGTGACCGACTGGTTGCCGTCGGACAGCGTGGCCACATTCTGTATTCCGATGACGTCGGCAATCACTGGCAGCAGGCCGCCGTGCCGGTCAGTTCCGACCTCAATGCCGTGAGTTTTCCGTCTGCCACCCAAGGTTGGGCGGTGGGCGGCGACGGCGTGATCCTGCACAGCAACGACGCGGGTGCGACCTGGCACAAGCAACTGGACGGCCGCCAGATCGGGGCCTTGCTGGTCAAGCATTACCAGGCGTTGGCCAGTGCAGAACCCGGCAACGAACAATGGCCGCTGCTGGTCGCCGAAGGCGAGCGCCTGGTGGCGCAGGGTGCCGACAAACCCTTGCTCGATGTCTGGTTCGCCAACGACCAGCTGGGTTATGTGGTCGGGGTGTTCAACCTGATCCTGCGCACCGAGGACGGCGGCCAGAGCTGGACGCCGTTCCAGGACCGCACCGACAACCCGCAGGGCTTTCACCTCAACGCCATCGCCTCCACTGGCGATGCGCTGTACATCGCCGGCGAGCAGGGCTTGCTGCTGAAGTGGGATGACGCGCAGCAACGCTTCGCCGCATTGCAAACACCCTATCAGGGCAGTTTTTTCGGGGTGGTCGGCAAGCCTGGGGAAGCGCTCGTCTACGGCTTGCGCGGCAATGTGCTGCGCAGCACCGATGGCGGTCTCAGCTGGACCCCGCTGGACACCGGCCTGCGCATCAGCATCACCGCCGCCATGGTCGATGCCCAAGGTAACTACCGCTTGTTCACCCAGGGCGGGCAGAGGCTGGCGAGCCAGGGCGTCGGTGCGCAAATGCACTGGGCGCGGCAAGTCGAGCCGGTCCCGGTGACGGGCGTCGTGCGCGCCGCCAACGGTGCGCTGGTGGTGGTGGGCAGCCGTGGTGTACGGACGCTGTCCGTTGAATAAGCCCTCGAACCCTAAAAGCGAGAACCCAGACATGGGCAATATCAAACAAGACACCATGCCGGTCATCCGCGATCTGCGAGACTTCGACCGGTGCTCCGGCAATCGGCTGGAGCGGCTGGTATTCAACTACCGCCCGCTGTTCATGGTGCTCATGACACTGGTCACCCTGGTGCTGGGCTATATGGCGGTGACGCGTCTGGAGCTGCGTCCCAGTTTCGAGAAAATGATTCCGCAGAGCCAGCCGTACATCAAGAACTTCCTGGAAAACCGCCAGTCGCTGCGCGGCCTGGGCAACTCGGTGCGGGTGGTGGTGGAAAACACCCAGGGCGATATTTTCGACCCGCACTACCTTGAGGTCCTCAAGCAGGTCAATGACCAGCTGTTCCTCACCGAAGGCGTCGACCGCGCCTGGATGAAGTCGCTGTGGAGTCCAGGCGTGCGCTGGACCGAAGTCACCGAGGAAGGTTTCCAGGGTGGCCCGGTGATGCCCGATGCCTACCAGGGCAAGCCTGAAGAAATAGACCAACTGCGCCAGAACATTTCCCGTGCCGGTATCGTCGGCAGCCTGGTGGCCAGCGACTTCAAGTCCACCATGTTGATCGTGCCGCTGCTGGACAAGGCCACGGCCAGCGGTCAGCGCATCGACTATCACGCCTTTTCGCAGATGCTCGAAGAGCAGTTGCGCGACAAGATCGAGTTCGCCGGCGACAGCGCGGCTCGCAAGGCCGGGGAGGAGGGCAAGGGCCAGTACAAGGTCCGGGTGATCGGTTTTGCCAAGCTGATGGGCGACCTGATCGACGGGCTGATTCAGGTGATGATGTTCTTCGGCCTGGCCGTGGTCACCTCGCTGGTCATCATCTATTGCTACACCCGTTGTGTGCGCAGCACCCTGCTGGTGGTCGGCTGCTCGCTGATCGCGGTGGTCTGGCAGCTGGGCATTGTCGCGTGGCTGGGGTATGCCATCGACCCGTACTCGGTGCTGGTGCCGTTCCTGATCTTTGCCATCGGCGTGTCCCACGCGGCGCAGAAGATGAACGGCATCATGCAGGACATCGCCCGCGGCACTCATAGGCTGATCGCCGCACGCTACACCTTCCGCCGCCTGTTCATTGCCGGCGTCACCGCGCTGCTCGCCGATGCCGTCGGTTTTGCGGTGCTGATGCTGATCGACATCCCGGTGATCCGCGACCTGGCGATCACCGCCAGCATCGGTGTGGCCGTGCTGATCTTCACCTCGCTGCTACTGATGCCGGTGGCGCTGTCCTATGTCGGCGTCGGCGCGAAGGCGGCCGAGCGCGCGCTGAAAATCGACACCCGTGCCGAAGGGCACAAAGGCTTTGGCAAACTGTGGGACATGCTCGATCGCTTCACCACCCGCAGGTGGGCGACCGGGGCGGTATTGGTCGCGGTACTGATGGGCATTGGCGGCTTCATGGTCAGCCTGCAACTGAAGATCGGCGATCTGGACAGTGGCGCACCGGAGTTGCGGGCCGACTCGCGCTATAACCGTGACAACGCCTACATCACCAGCCACTACGCGCTGTCCAGCGACCTGTTCGCGGTGATGATCAAGACCGCGCCGGAAGGTTGCCTGAGCTATAAGACGCTGATCCTCGCCGACCGCCTGGCCTGGGAGCTGCAGCAATCCCCCGGGGTGCAGGCGACGTCTTCGCTGGTCAACGCCGTGCGGCAGATCACCGCCGGTACTTACGAGGGCAACCCCAAGCTCAACAGCATCCAGCGCAACCAGGACGTGCTGAACTACGCCGCGCAGCAAGCCTCGGTCAACTCCCCGGAGTTGTTCAACAACGACTGCTCGCTGATGCCGGTGATCGCCTTCCTCAAGGACCACAAGGCCGAGACCCTGGACGCGGTGGTGGCCATCGCCGAACAATTCGCCCGGGATAACAACAGCGAAGATCGCCAGTTCCTGCTGGCTGCCGGGTCCGCCGGCATCGAGGCGGCGACCAACATCGTGGTGCGCGAGGCCAACCGCACCATGCTGTTGTACGTCTACGCGGCGGTGACGTTGTTCTGCCTGATCACCTTCCGCAGCTGGCGCGCCACGCTGGTGGCCCTGTTGCCGCTGGTGCTGACCTCGATCCTCTGCGAGGCATTGATGGTGGTCATGGGCATTGGCGTGAAGGTGGCGACTCTGCCGGTGATCGCCCTCGGCGTCGGGATCGGTGTCGACTACGCCTTGTACCTGCTCAGCGTGCAACTGCAGTACCAGCGCCAGGGCCTGCCGTTGTCCCAGGCTTATCGCAACGCCGTGTCGTTCACCGGCCGGGTGGTGGGGCTGGTGGGCATCACCCTGGCCGCCGGCGTGGTGTGCTGGGTCTGGTCGCCGATCAAGTTCCAGGCCGACATGGGCATCCTGCTGACCTTCATGTTCCTGTGGAACATGCTCGGCGCGTTGATCCTGATTCCGGCCCTGTCGTACTTCCTGCTGCGTAACCCCGTTGCGCAAGCCCCTGAGGCGCAAACGGGTAAAACCGGTACATCCCAACGTCAGGACATGCCACATGCCCTGACCACTTCCGAGTAAGCAACGATGTCTGATTACAAAGCTCCCTTGCGCGACATGCGCTTCGTCCTCAACGAGGTCTTCGAGGTGTCCCGGCTATGGGCCGGTTTGCCCGGCCTGGCCGAGGTGATCGATGAAGAAACGGCTGCCGCGATCCTGGAAGAGGCCGGCAAGATCAGCGCCGAAGTGGTCGCACCGCTGAACCGCAGCAGCGACGAGCAGGGCTGCACCTGGAACAACGGCGCGGTCCAGGCGCCGGACGGTTTTGGCGCCGCCTACCAGGCCTTCGCCGAAGGCGGTTGGGTCGGCGTTGGCGGCGATCCGCAGTTCGGTGGCATGGGCATGCCCAAGGCCATTTCGGCCCAGGTCGAGGAGATGGTCAACTCGGCCAGCCTGTCATTCGGCCTGTACCCGATGCTGACTGCCGGTGCGTGCCTGTCGATCAACGCGCACGCCAGCGAAGCGCTGAAACAGAAGTATCTGCCAAACATGTATGCCGGCACCTGGACCGGCTCCATGTGCCTGACCGAGGCGCATGCCGGTACCGACCTGGGCCTGATTCGCACCCGGGCCGAACCTCAGGCCGACGGCAGTTTCAAGATCAGCGGAAGCAAGATCTTCATCACCGGCGGCGAGCACGACCTGACCGAAAACATTATCCATCTGGTCCTGGCCCGGCTGCCGGATGCGCCCGCCGGCCCCAAAGGCATTTCGCTGTTTCTGGTGCCCAAGGTGCTGGTCAACGACGACGGCTCGCTGGGCGAGCGCAACGCGCTGTCCTGCGGCTCCATCGAACACAAGATGGGCATCAAGGCGTCGGCCACCTGCGTGATGAACTTCGACGGGGCCAGCGGCTGGATCATCGATGCGCCAAACAAAGGCCTGGCGGCGATGTTCACCATGATGAACTACGAACGTCTGGGCGTGGGTGTCCAGGGCCTGGCGTTGGGTGAGCGCTCGTACCAGAACGCCGTCGAATATGCCCGGGACCGCCTGCAGAGCCGTGCGCCGACCGGTGCGCAGCACAAGGACAAGGCCGCCGACCCGATCATCGTGCACCCGGACGTGCGGCGCATGCTGCTGACCATGAAAGCCCTGAACGAGGGCGGGCGGGCGTTCTCCAGCTACGTGGCGCTGCAACTGGACACCGCCAAGTACAGCGATAACGCGCCAACCCGCGCCCGCGCCGAGCAACTGGTGTCGCTGCTGACCCCGGTGGCCAAGGCGTTCCTGACCGACATGGGGTTGGAAACCACGGTGCATGGCCAACAGATCTTCGGCGGCCATGGTTACATCCGCGAATGGGGCCAGGAGCAATTGGTGCGCGATGTGCGCATCACCCAGATCTACGAAGGCACCAATGGCATCCAGTCCCTGGACCTGGCCGGGCGCAAGATCGTCGGCAGCGGCGGGGCACTCTACCGCTTGTTCGCCGACGAGATTCGCCAGTTCACCGCTAACGCCAGCGCTGAACTTGGCGAGTTCACCCAGCCGTTGAACGCCGCCGTGGACACCCTCGATGACCTGACCGCGTGGCTGCTGGATCGGGCCCAGGGCAATCCCAACGAAATCGGCGCCGCCTCGGTCGAGTACCTGCAGGTATTCGGCTACACCGCCTATGCCTACATGTGGGCCCGGATGGCCAACGCGGCCATGGGCAAACAGGCCGAGGATGACTTCTACCTCAGCAAGCTGGGCACCGCGCGTTTCTACTTTGCCCGCCTGCTGCCGCGCATCCATTCGTTGAGCGCGTCAGCCAAGGCCGGCAGCGCATCCCTCTACGAGCTGGACGCAGCGCACTTCTGATCGAAAGAACAAGGAACCCAACCATGATGGCGACAAAAATAATTCCGCCCGCCGACGGCGCCTACGCCTATCCCTTGCTGATCAAGCAATTATTGCTGTCTGGCGTGCGTTACGAACCGGGGCGGGAAATCGTCTACGCCGACAAACTGCGCTACAGCTACCAGACCCTCAACCAGCGCATCCGCCGACTGGCCAACGCCCTGACCGCGGCTGGCGTCAAGGCCGGGGATACCGTGGCCCTGCTCGACTGGGACAGCCACCGGTACCTGGAGTGCTTCTTCGCCGTGCCGATGATCGGCGCGGTGTTGCATACCGTGAACATCCGTCTTTCGCCGGATCAGGTGCTCTACACCATGAACCACGCCGAGGATGACCTGGTGCTGGTGCATGACGATTTTGTGCCGCTGGTCGAGCAGATCCACGGACAGCTGAAGACCGTCAAAGGTTACATGCAGCTCACGGACGACAGAGCAACGAACACATCGTTACCGGTGCTGGGGGAATATGAAAACCTGTTGTCCGGTGCGGCAGACCAGTACGACTTCCCCGATTTCGATGAAAATTCGGTGGCGACGCTGTTCTACACCACCGGCACCACCGGCGCGCCGAAAGGGGTGTATTTCACCCATCGCCAGTTGGTGCTGCATACCCTGAATGCCGTGGGCACGCTGGGCGCCTACCAAAGCTTTGCGCTGTTACGTTCCGACGACGTCTACATGCCCATCACCCCGATGTTCCACGTGCATGCCTGGGGCGTGCCCTATGTCGCGACCCTGATGGGCATCAAGCAGGTGTACCCCGGCCGTTACGAACCCAATAGCCTGGTGCGGTTGTTCCGTGAAGAGAAGGTCACCTTCTCCCATTGCGTGCCGACGATTCTGCAAATGATCCTGAACTGCGAGGAAGCGCAACGGACGCGTTTCGACGGCTGGAAAATGCTCCTGGGCGGCAGTGCGTTGACCTTGGGCATTGCCAGCGAAGCCAGCGCCAAAGGCATTCAGGTGCACAGCGGCTACGGCATGTCCGAGACCTGCCCGTTGCTGTGCCTGACTTACCTGCGTGACGCAGACCTCGATCAATCCAGCCAGGCGCAACTGGCCACCCGGATCAAGACCGGCACGCCGGTGCCGATGGTCGACCTGAAAATCATCGATGCCAGCGGCAACGACGTGGCCCATGACGGCGAGTCGCTGGGCGAGATCGTAGTGCGCGCGCCCTGGCTGACCCAAGGCTATTTCAAGGAGCCGGAAAAGGGCGCCGAGCTGTGGCACAACGGCTGGCTGCACACCGGCGACCTGGCCTCCATCGATCCGCTGGGTGGCGTGGAAATCAAGGACCGCATCAAGGATGTGATCAAGACGGGCGGGGAGTGGATCAGCTCCCTGGAACTGGAGAGCCTGATCAGCGAACACGCGGCGGTGATGTCGGTCGCGGTGGTGGGCATTGCCGATGAGCAATGGGGTGAGCGGCCCATGGCGCTGGTGGTGTGCGAGCCTGGGCAGTACCTCGATCGCAAGATCCTGGAGACGCACCTGCAAGGGTTTGTCGAGCGTGGCCGCATCAACAGATGGGCGATCCCCAAGCAGTTCAAGTTCGTCGCCGAGATTCCCAAGACCAGTGTCGGCAAGATCAACAAGAAGCTGATCCGGGAAAGCGAATCGAGCTGAAAAGCTACGCCAATGTAGCAATCACCGCAGATCAACTGTGGGAGCGAGACCGGCTTGCCGGCGAAGGGGTCATCAAATTCAACATGGATGTTGACTGATCGACCGCTTTCGCGAGCAGGCTCGCTCCCACAGGGTTAGCGTCGCAGACGAATTTTCTGCCAATTGTCCTGGCTGGTGCAGGATCCGGTGTCGCCACGCATCCAATAGAGGGTCGCCCGGTAAAGCGCCGTGGTCCGGGAGCAGTGTAATCCACGAAGTTTTTCGTAGGCCCATTTCCAACCATGCTTAGCTGAGCTGCTCATCCCAAGTACCTGTCGAGGCCATCCCTTCCCGAATGGTAGCAGCTGAATAACAAGTGGGATCCAATTGATTTCAGGCGTCAAATATTTGTCAAGCTCCGCTGCGACGGCTCTGGGTTGGGCGTCCTGCGCCGGTCAGCTCGATTCGGCGATGTCATCGTCGAGGGTCTCGGCCGGCGATTCCTCTTGCCCGGGCAGTTCGGTGATCACACTGAAGTCGCTGACTTCGACCGCGCCCGATCCATACCCCAGCAGATGGAAAGAGAACGCCTTGCGCGACTGCGGATTGGGGAAGCTGAAATCCATCTCCAGTGGCTGGTCGACCGTGACGAGCATTTCGCTGGGCAGGCCCAATTGCACATCCTGTTCCAGCTCCTTGGTCTTGAGCTGGATGTAGGCGTTCTGATGGGGGTCGACCGAGCGCACGGTCAGGCGCACGCGGGTGTGGGAGCCTTTGGGCATTTCAAGGTACTGCGCGCCGATCAGGTTGTCGGCCCAGTCATCCTTGATCTGCGCCTGGAGAGGAATGATGGTCGGGCTGCCGAACTGGTAGTGCAGGCTCTGCGGTGTCTGCAACAGGGTGTGATCCAGGGCTGCGGCGCGTGCCGTGATCTGGCGCGCACGCTTGCCGCCGTATTGACCGGTCAAGGTCGCACGTTCGGCGATGAAGCCTTCGCTGGCGTAATACCGGCAGCGCTGTTGAAAGTCACACTCGGTGAAGGTGCCCTGGCCATCGTGGTAGCGCAGCTTGCCGTTGGTGAACGACATGATCTCGCGGCCGGTATCGTACTGGCGAAACAGCGAGCGACCGCTCAGGGTCGCAGGGATAGGCAAGGCGAAGTAGTCGAGGATCGAGGTGCTCAGGTCGACATGGCCGTATACCCCGGTCTTGATCTGCGGCAGCTGCGCTTGCTCGGGTGCCAGTGTCAGGTTGAAGCCCCAGGAAGACGCGAGGCGCACGCCGTCGATGCCGTGGGATTCGTCGGACGTGATCACCACCAGGGTGTCCTTGAGGACGCCCTGGCGTTCCAGGCCGCCGAGGAATTGCCCAAGGGCATCGTCCAGGTAACCCACGGCGGCTTGCTTGGCGGTGTCATATCGCTGCAAATAGTCGTCCGGGGCCGAGTAGGGCTGGTGCGTGCCGACGGTCAGCAGCGTCAGCATCCACGGCTTTGGGTTTTTCTCCAGCTGGCCGACGTAATCCAGCGCGCCTTCGAAAAAGGCCTTGTCATCCTTGCCCCACGGGAAGTCGAGGTAGGACGCATTGGTGAACCATTCGAGGCCATGGGTCGCGTCGAAACCGATGTGCGGCATGATCTTGTCTTTGGCCATGAAGCGCAGCCCGGCGCCCTGAAGGTAGTGGGTGGAGAAGCCGTTCTTGCGCAACTGTGCCGGCAGGCAGGCCTGGTTGCGTTCGCTCTGGGTCAGCATCTCGATGCCTTTGGGGGTGCCATTGTCGAGCTTGTCGTAATCGCCGCAGAGCATCGCGTACAGGCCACGAATGGTCTGGTGGCTGTGCAGCACGTAGTCCGTCGTGTTCATGCCCCGTTCCGCCCACTGGCTGAGATGGGGCATCAGGTTCTCTTGATAACTGCTGTGCAGGGCCTGGCGGTTGACTCCGACATAGGCGCCGGGAATGCCTTCCAGGGCAATGATCAACACGTTGCGTGCACGTCCCGGGGCTGCCAGCAGTCGTTGGCCGGTCAGGTCGAGCTCGGTGAGCCCTGCCATCTGCGGGGCGACATCGATCTCGTCACCTTCCAGCCAGTCTTGCGCGCGCGCTTGAACCTCGCCCACGCCGGCGGCCAGCACCTGGTGCGGCAAGTTGAACACATGCCACTGGTCGGCATCGGTCGGTTGCAGGTGTTGCGCACCCCAGTGAGCGATCAACAGCGACAGTGGCACCGACCAGGCATGACGGGGCAGGCGCGGTGCAGGTGTCGCAGCGCCCAGCCAGTGGGTGCACAGCCACGCCATCAGTCCCAGCAGCAAGGTGGCGGCCAGCCAGGGTTGGGCGAATCCGCCTCCGGTGGAGTTTTCCAGAAACTGCGGATCGATCAGGTAATGCAAGTCCGAAAGGGTGGGCAACCGGCCGACCGCGCTGACCAGTTCGGCGGTCGCCACGGTCATGAGGCCCCAGGCCAGCAATATCGGCAGGGCCAGCCACAAGGGGCGACGGTGCAGGAGCACGATGAGCAGGCTCGCAATGCACAGGTCCGACAGGTAGCCATGTGGATTCGACCAGCCCAGCGCTGCACGCAGGCACAGGGGCATGATCAGAACCAGTCCGATGAGGGCGATGAGACGCGCGTAGGGGTGTCGTAAACAGTGACGAATGATGTTCACAAAAGTTTTTCCAGACATTAAAGCTTCATATCAATGTGCTGGATGGTATCAAGTGGCGACAAAACTGGCCCGGGTATCAATGGGTGGAGGCGGTTTTGAGCGGGTGCCTGGTCTGAATATTGTTTGACATAAAGTGTCAGGGCGATCGCAGCGCTAACTGCACGCCACGCTGACCGCTTTCGCGGCGCGTTTCAGTTCCTGTCTGACGTCGGCCGGTATCCGCCGTTTCATGGGGCGCTGGTCGAGGAATATCTGCTCGCCCCGAGCATTGATCTCCGCGTCGATAGCGGCTGCCTGGGCTTCGATGGAGGCTGCGTGAGCTTCTATCACCCGGTTGACCTCGGCTTCATTGGTCGCCGCGTCGAGGGCATCGATCAAGGCCGCCACTTTGGCTTCCTCGTCCTTGGCGTACTCTTCGACCGACAATCCGGCGGCCAACGCCCGTGCGCGGATTTCCACGCTTTTGAGCGCCTGCTTGGCTTCGTTGCACCGCGCGTCCACTTTGCGGTGTTCGACGGTGTTCCACTGGATGAGCCCATAGGTCATCGCTCCGATCACCGCGACGGCGATGCCTCCCATGAGGGTTCGCTTCATCGTTGCACCGGCGATCGGCTGGGGAGTGAGGGTTCTTTTTGCATCGCTTCAACTCTACTCGAGGAGTTGAAAGCGTAGCATCGGAACCGGCCGCCCCCCGGTTGACCGTCGGGTATTGGCGAAGCAAAAAGTTGAGTGTTTCAGCGGTGTTACGACTGTAACGCTGATGTCTCAAGCAGGTCGTTCACATCGGCCAGGGTCGGAGCATGGGCGCCGGCATGGCGGCACGACAGGGAGGCGCAGGCTGCAGAGAATCGCAGGCGTTCGCGCACGTCGCCAATGCCGAGCAAGTCCGATGCGAGCCAGCCGGCCATGCACGCGTCGCCTGCACCGACCGTATCGGCCACGGTCACCGGGATCGCCGGTTGCTCGTACTGGCTGTCGGGGGTGTGAAGCAGCATGCCATGCTCCCCCCGGGTGAACAGGATTTCGGCCATGGGATTAAGCGCGCGCAGCTCGTCCAGTGCCTGGTGTTCGCTCAAGCCCGGGTAGATGTGCCGAAGGTCTTCGTCGGACAGCTTGATCATGTCGGCCAGGGCGGTCATCGTCGGAAAGGTCTGTTCGCGATAATGGCTGTCCATCAAATTGCGCCAGTTCGGGTCAAAGCTGATTCGTTTGCCGGCTGCCTTGGCTTGCTCGGCGAGCGTTACCAGGCGGTCTCCCAGGGGCTGACGCGCCAGGCTGATGCAGCTGAAATGACACACTTGCGCCTGCTCGATCCAGCCGGGCGGCAGCAGGTCCGGATCAAAAAACAGATCGGCCTCCCCGGCAAAAAAATAGCGTGGAGGGCGGCTCGACGGGACGATGGCGACCAGGGGATCGCGGTTCACTCGTTGTAAGAATCGCAGATCCAGACCTGCCGCTTGCGACTGCCGGGCGATCTCGTCGCCCAGGGAATCGGTGCTGACGGACCCGGCGAAGGCGCTGTCGACGCCCAGGCGACTCAGTGCGCGTGCCACGTTCCAGGGCGCGCCGCCCGGGTAGCCTTGCCATTGTCCGGGCG
Organism: Pseudomonas sp. MPC6; assembly: GCF_006094435.1. NCBI lineage: Bacteria > Pseudomonadati > Pseudomonadota > Gammaproteobacteria > Pseudomonadales > Pseudomonadaceae > Pseudomonas > Pseudomonas sp. MPC6. The sequence goes on from NZ_CP034783.1 coordinate 2,522,345, forward strand.
TACCCTGGACAAGGTCGGTCAGGGCTTCGCCAAATACGATTGCGCGAGGCAATACCATGGTCATTTCCTCAATTTTTTCCTGGAGTGATGGCTGTTGGCTGATCCGGGGCGATCACCGGACACCACTCGATCAATGGGCTGTGGTGAACGGAAGGGCGGGGCGAACTGCGTTGCGGTTGAACAGCGTCATTGCCGTTGCGCGACGATATTCGCTCGGAGTCTGGTCCATTTCGATCCGGAAATGCCGGTTGAAGTTGGAGAGATTGGCGTAGCCCACCTCAAAACAGATGTCGGCCACCGACATCTCTGTCTGCAACAACAGCCTGCAGGCGCGTTGAACCCTGAGCTTGCGCATGAGATCGATGAAGCCATGACCGGTAATTCTTTTGAAGAAGCGCGAAAACCCCGGCTCGCTCATGTCCAGGCGTCGCGCGATGACCGATAGCCGAGGGTCGTCTGTCAGCTCGGTCAGCAGATAGTCGAAGGCCTTGTTGATGCGCTCGGAACTGCGGTCATCCAGGGTCGGCACATAGCAGGCACTGGCCAACGAGTGCGCATCCTGCGTGGGCGCGTTGAGCAGCGTGTTGATCAGCTGCAGGAACAGGATCAGGCGTTCGAGCCCTTGCGCGGGACCTATGGCTTCGAGCAATCGAGCGGCCTGCACGGCGGTTGCCCCGGTGAACTCCAGGCCGCGACGGGCCCGTGCAAACAGGTCCTGCAACTCACCCAGCTCAGGCAGGGTGCCGCGCAAGGCCAGGAGGGCTGCACCGTCGAACTGCAGCACCACATCGCGCCCGGGCAGGAATTCACCGGGTGCCAGGTCGCCTATCCAGTCATGGGGCAGGTCGGGGCCGATCAGCGCGACATGACCTGCGCCAAACGCACCGATGTAGTCGCCGGCGACCAGCTTGCCGCTGCCTTGGCGGATCAGATGAATCTCGAATTCAGGGTGATGGTTCCAACGAGCCAGGGCGTAGGGGTAGTCGTGTTCGTACCAGTGAAAGCACTGATCGGGCGCAGGCAGGATGACCTCCAGCTCGGCGGGTCGCTGTTCGAACAGAGCGGCTCGGCTATCAGGCATGGCATGCCCCTTTTATTGTTATTTGATCTTCGTGTATGACCAACATACCTCCTCGCGGCGAGTTCCGGCTAGCACCGCTATTACCCACGACTGATACTTTTTTGCCTTCGGAACTGTTTTCCATCCAGTGGTTAAAAAAGTATCGGTCGAGCATCCGCTACGCGTTTGTCCGGGGCTTTCCAAGGGTGCTGTAATCGAATCGTTTGGCGCGGTGGAATGAAAATCGCCGACCTGACGCGATCCCCGTAGGAGCTGGCTTGCCAGCGAAGAGGCCCTCAAGTTTTGCATTGATCTCAAGGCCGCCTTCGCCAGCAAGCCGGTTCCGACAAGAAAAACAAACAGGGGCCCATCATGGCCAACCTGAAAATCAAGAACCTGCAAAAAGTTTTCAAACAAACGGATAAATAATCAATGAAACGACTGCAAGGTAAAAGTGCACTGGTGACCGGATCGGCCCGCGGCATAGGACGAGCCTTCGCCCAGGCCTATATCGGCGAAGGGGCAACGGTCGCCATCGCCGACATCAATCTGGAGCGAGCCCAGGCCACGGCCGACGAACTGGGGCCGAACGCCTACGCCGTGGAAATGGACGTGACCGACCAGGCGTCCATCGATAACGCCATCGCTGCCGTCATCGCGCAGACAGGCAAGTTGGACATCCTGATCAACAATGCCGCGCTGTTCGACCTGGCGCCCATCGTCGATATCACCCGCGACAGTTTCGAACGTCTGTTTTCGATCAACGTCGCCGGAACCCTGTTCACCCTGCAGGCCGCGGCGCGCCAGATGATCCGCCAGGGACATGGCGGCAAGATCATCAACATGGCCAGTCAGGCGGGGCGCAGGGGCGAGGCGCTGGTAGGGGTTTATTGCGCAACCAAGGCCGCGGTGATCAGCCTGACGCAATCCGCCGGCCTGGGCCTGATCAAGCACGGGATCAATGTCAACGCCATCGCACCAGGCGTGGTGGATGGCGAGCATTGGGATGGCGTCGATGCCATGTTTGCCAAATTCGAAAACCGGCCACTGGGCGAAAAGAAACAGCTCGTGGGGCAGGAAGTGCCTTTTGGCAGAATGGGCACGGCTGAAGACTTGACGGGGATGGCGATTTTCCTGGCGTCGTCCGAGAGCGAATATGTGGTGGCGCAGACCTACAATGTCGATGGTGGTAACTGGATGAGCTGAAACTGTAGGAGCAAGCTTGCTCGCGAAAAGCCCGCGAACGCTGCGGCGCGTCAGGCTGGTCGCGTTATCGTCGACGACCTTCGCGAGCAAGCTCGCTCCTACAGGGATTGGTGGTGTTCAGGCAATGGTGTTCACACCAAATAACGACTCGCGTGGGTGTGGGGGCTAGTGACGGCGGTGTCATCTGCGTGTCATCCAGCTCTGGCAAGCTCCTGGCAAACCCTCTTGCGCCCGGCGATACGCCGGGCGCTGGCTTGTGCATCTGCCAGGAATTCCCACCATGAAAGGAGACGCCTCTCTGTTCGCCGCCATTGACCTGGGGTCCAATGCGTTTCGCATGATGATTGGGCAGTCGGTCAAACGAGACCAGCAGTTGGTGATCCACGAAGTGAAAACCCTGCGTGAACCTGTCCGCCTGGCGGAGGGGGCTCAGGGCGGAGCGCTGGACGAACTGGCGCTGGATCGAGGCTGGCAGGCGCTCGCGCGATTTGGCAAAAAGTTGCGCGGCTTCGAGGCCGGGCGGGTGCGGGCGGTGGCGACCAGCGCCGTGCGCGAAGCCGACAATGCGCAACTGTTCCTGGCCAGCGCGGAGCGCCACCTGGGTTTTCGCATCGATGTCATCTCCGGGCATGAAGAGGCCCGACTCGTCTACGCCGGCGTGGCCCACACGGTTCCGGGTACGGAACAGATGCGCCTGGTGGTGGATATCGGCGGCGGATCCACCGAACTGATTCTGGGCCGGGGCGTGCAACCCCTTGTCACCGAGAGTATCGCCATCGGCAGCGGCACCTTTGGTGCGCGCTACTTTCCGGGGGGCAGCGTCACGGCCCAGAGGCTGCTGGAGGCCGAGCGAGTCGCCACGCTGGCGTTTGAAAAAGTTGCGCGGCGTTATCGTGCGCTGGGCTGGCAGCAGACCATCGGCTCTTCAGGCACCGCCCGCATGCTGGCCAAAGTGCTCAAGGCCAACGGTTTGAACGACTTTGGCCAAAACGGCATCACCTACAGCGGCCTGTTGCGCCTGTCGTTGCGCCTGCTGGAAGTGGGGCACGTCAAGAAGCTCCGCCTGGCGGGCTTGCAAGCCCATCGCCTGAGCATCTTGCCGGGCGGCCTGGTGCTGATGCTGGCGGCATTCAAGGTCTTTGGCATCACACAGATGACGGCCTCCGAACCGGGTTTGAGGTTGGGTGTGCTTCATGGGCTGATGTCCAGACACTAAGCTTCAACCACCACTTGCAGCAGTCGGTCGGGGGATCATTTCAGCAATGCACTTCTGAGCTCTTCAATGGTTTCGATGAGCAGTTCATAGGACACCGGCTTGCTCAGATGACGATCGAAACCCGATTTTCGCGATTCCTCGATATCGCTTTCGGCGCCGTAACCGGTCAATGCGATGGCTGGAACCGCCTGAATCTGCGGGAGCTCGCGCAGCGCGCGCATCAGTTCGTGGCCGCTCATGACCGGCATGCCGACATCGGAGATCACCAGGTCGTATTGGCCCGTCTGTGCCGCTTTCAGCGCCTTCACCGGTTCAGAGAAGGCAATGACTCGGGCATCCTCCATTTCCAGCAGCATTTGCAGGGTTTCCAGAACCTCCGCCGAGTCGTCCACCAGCAGCACCGTGACGCCGGCTAGGCGTCCTGACAGTCCGTCGGTGGGTGCGGGTCGCGCCGTGTCTTCGGCAGATTGGCTCAGCGGCAGCAGGACCGTGAAGGTACAGCCCTGGCCCAGGCCTGCGGAGCTCACTTCGACACTGCCGCCATGGGCTTCGGCCAGTTGCCTCACCAACGACAGACCGATCCCCAGCCCATCCCGTTGATGGGTCGCATGCTGATTGGCGGCCTGGCCAAACAGTTCAAACACTTCGCTGATGCTCTGCGCACTCAAGCCTGCGCCACTGTCCTTGACCTCGAGCCGGGCCATGTCGCCCTCGCGACTGGCCACCAACTGGACCTGGCCGCCCGCCGGGGTGAATTTCAGCGCATTGTTCACCAGGTTCCAGATGATCTGCTCCACTCGGGTCGGGTCGGCATTGATCGTCAGCGGTTGACCCGCGTCGGGCATGCGCAGGGTGACGTTGATGCCTGCTGCGTCATCACTGACGACGGCATGAATGTCTTGCAACACTTGGCACACGTCCATGGCGGCAAGCTTGAGTTTGAGTTTGCCCGTGCGTAAACGCGCCACATCCAGCAGGTCGTTGATGATGCGTGCCTGACTGTTGACGGCGTCACAGATGGTGTCGACCGCCTTGGCCGCGGGGGCCAGGGATTTGGTAACGGGCAGGCGTCGCAACAGCTCCGCGTTGAGCTGGATCAGATTGAGCGGATGCTTGAGCTCATGGGACATGACGGCGAAGAACTCGTCTTTCAGATGGCTGCTGATCTGTGTTTCAGCCAACTGCTGGTTTTGCTCTTTGTGCAAGCGTTTGTGGCCAGTCAGGTCCCGGGCAATCTTCACATAGCCCTTGAGGTTCTCACCCTTGAGCCGCGTCACCTCGCCGCGTAGCGCTCAGACACTGAGGCCGTTGTTTGCAGGTGCGGATCGTTGGCGCTGGGTAGCGTGATTTCCCTCGCGTTGCGCCACAGCTCCAGCAGTTTTTGCGGCATTTCCACGACCGGCAGCACGACGCAAAAGGCCCGTTCGCGGTGTGCCAGGGCCAGGTCGCGGAAGAACAGATCGATAGAGGCATGGCGGCTGTCGCCAGGGCTGACTTCAAGATAACCGTCACCATGGGTTCATGAGCCGATCTTGACGAGGAATGTTTCGGGACGACTGGCGCTCATCCATGACAGAACCAGCGTCGGGACCAGACATTCTTTAAACCTTCCGAAGGCGAGCAGGGTCGATAGGTGAAGACCATCGGCTTCGCTGAATCGAGGGACCCTCAATGATTGGCGTCGTGATACCCGCCCATAATGAAGAAAAACATATTGCCACCTGCCTTTCATCCGTCTTGCTTGCCGCAAAACATCCGGGGCTCGAAGGTCGCCAGGTAACGGTGCTGGTGGTGCTGGACGATTGTTCAGACGCCACAGACCGGTTGGTCGCTGCCCTGGAAGTCAGCGCGTTGATGGTCTGTTTCCAGAATGTCGGGAAAGCCAGGGCGACCGGTGCGGAACAACTGCTCAGTGCTGGAGCGCAGTGGCTCGCCTTTACCGATGCCGACACGGTGGTGCCTCCCGATTGGCTCGCACGCCAACTTGAATTCATGGTTGATGCGGTGTGCGGAACGGTCGAGGTCGACAGTTGGGATGATCATGGCGAGTGGGTTCGCGCCAGGTATATGGAGCGCTACCAGTTCATCGAGAACCATCGCCACATCCATGGCGCCAATCTCGGCCTGAGTGCCACCGCGTATCGCGACGCTGGCGGTTTCCAGCATCTGGTAGCCCACGAAGACGTGCACCTGGTTGCCGCACTTGAACGAATCAATGCCCGCATTATCTGGACGGCAACCAACCCGGTCGTTACCAGTGCGCGCAGGGATTACAAATGTTGCGGCGGCTTTGGTGAATACCTGCTGTCCCTCACGGTGACGCCTGCGTTGTAAAAAGCCGTCCATCCAGGGGCCAATCTCTACCCGGTGAGCGATAGAGGGCGGGGTCAGTACAGGGTTCCATCGAGATGACTGACTGTCGTGGTTCTCACTCATAACGCATCGCTCATCATTCCTTTGGAACTCCCGACAACTGCGCTCCGTCCTTTGAAATGAGGGGGGCTGCGGGTAATTCGTGGCGGACCCTATAACGCTTTTTTTATATGGAAGGCGAGGAACGTCATGAATACTTCAGACACCAGAGCTGGCACTCAGACAGATCAGCAGGACAACACAGGGAGGCCTGAGCAAGACTTTCAACATTTGAAGGAAGACGTAACCGAGGTGCTGGGCGGCGCGAGGCAACAGGTGGATGCGCAGTTCGGGCAATACCGCGATACAGCGGCGGATCAGATCGAGGCCCTGGCCAAGGGCGCGAAGTCCGTCCTTTCCGAACTTGAAAGCAAGGACACGCTCGGCATGTCCGACTACCTCGCCGACATGGCGCACTCCATGAGCGGCCTGGCAGGAAATCTGCGCGGCAAAAGCGCCGAGCAGCTACTCCATGATGGGGCCGACCTGGCTCGCAGCAATCCGGCACTCTTCATCGCCGGCAGCATCGCGCTGGGCTTTGGCCTGTCGCGCTTTCTGAAAGCCGGCAGTGCCCCTGCCGCGACCTTTGCCGATGCCAGTGACCCGGCCACCGGCAGCTCTATGCCGCCGTCAGGCGGTTTCGGCGCCCATCGGCCTTATGAAACCTCCGTTGCATCGCGCACCGATCCGGGGGCCGGCCTGGCCACCGGCATCACGCCGGCGTCGCCGAATGAACAGGACCACCCTTCGGACTTTGCCACGACGTCGACACCGGGTTCGACAACCTTCAAAGGAGAATTGTGATGAACAGACAAGATCCGGATTTTCCAGGTTCAAGACCGCTGTCCGCTCCCGAACAGGACGCCTCGGTAGTCGGATTGTTGCGGCAATTGTCCCGTGAAGTGCCCGATCTCTTCAGCAAGGAGCTGGCGTTGGCCAAGGCCGAGTTGCAAGCCAGCCTCACCACGCTCAAGGCCGGCATTGCCGGTGTGGCGGGGGGGACGATTGTCCTGTTGGCGGGGTTCATCATCTTGTTGATGTCCGCCGTCTACGGCCTGAGCATGGTGATGGCGCCATGGTTGGCCGCGCTGATTGTGGGCATCGTGGTGATGATTGTCGGGTTCGTCATGCTGCAGTCGGGGAAGAAACAATTCGAGCCGTCCCACTTCAAGCCTGAACGCACGCTGGGCGCCTTGAATAAAGACCAGGAAGCGCTGCGGAGGAAAGTCTCATGAACCGTGAATTGGAGATTGAATCGCAAAAGAGTCCGGAAGCCATCGAGCGCGAAATCGATGCGCAGCGAGCAAGCATCGGCAATATCGTCGATGCCCTGGAAAGCAAGTTTACGCCGGGCCAGATGTTCGACCAGGCATTGGGGATGATGCAGAGCAACGGCACGACGTTCCTGACCAACCTGGGGACCAGCGTGCGTAACAACCCGGTTCCGGCTGTAATCACCTCGGTTGGATTGCTGTGGTTGATGATGAGTCAGAACCGTCCACCGACGCCACGTCCGGACTATCGAACTGGCCCAAGCGCGGCGGACAAGGCTGGGGAGTGGGTTGATGGCTTGACCGACGGTATCGACAGTGCGCGGGACCATTTGCACCACACCGCGGACTCGTTCAAAGAGGGCTATCAGACGGTCAAGGGCAAGGCGGTAAACCTGGGCGACAATCTGGGCGCTGCCACGGAAAACATCAGCCATGCGATGCATGATGCCAGTGACCGTTTGGCACGCAGTACCCAAGTGATGAGTCATCAATTGCGCCATTTGCTGCAGGAACAACCGCTGATGGTCGCCGCTGCGGGCATCGCGTTGGGTGCCATGTTGGGCGCGGCATTGCCTTCGACGGCGACGGAGCAACGTTATCTGGGCAAGACCAGTGCAGGCCTGGCCGACAAGGTCAAGCAGCAGGCTCGGGAGGGGTTCGAGGCGGTGCGCGATACAGTGACAAAGACGACGGATCACCCGGATATGGACGTCAAGCCGAATGGGGAACCGCGCCCGGGCCCCGCGAGCGAAGCGAGTGCAGCCGACCTGTCGCGAGGATTGGGTACTTCGTGATCGGGCGAGTGACGGGAGGTCCAACGGGCCTCCCGTGTTGCTGGAACCATCGGAAAACCCTGGGGCTCACTGGTTCACAGTGAGTTCCAGACCCCGCCATCCGCGACCGGGACATCATTCAGGTCGAAGGGATTGACCCCTTCGAGGCAGCCGATGTTGAAACCGAACTCTTCCGGATTGTTGCTGAGTCGGTGATGCGTATAAGTGCCGCAGTTTTTACAAAAGTAATGCTCGGCCACATGCTTGCCGAACTGATACCTCGACAGCGCGGACTTGCCCCTGATCACCTTGAGATCTGCCCATTCCACTGCGGCGACGATTGCGCCTTTGCGTTTACAGAACGAGCAGTCGCACCGGTGTGGACTGGGAACGCCTTCAGGCAAATGGATCTCGAGGATAACGGCGCCACAATGACAACTGGCCCGGTGATGCGTGCGGATAGCGGTATTACCGATTTTCTTCAGCATCACTCTGCGCTGGTCATTGATATCGGTGACCACGGCTTGCTGCGGGTTGCTTGGGCTCATGAAATTGAAACCTCTGTCCAATCCAGTTTTGCGGATTCACGCCATTTAACCTCGGTCACTCCATACTTTTCCGCTTGGGGCTTGGAGATCATTTTAAGTGGCGGCCTACCCGGTTTAGGTATGGGTGCTATTCCGGCATCACAGCTTGCCCAATGCCATGCATCGGCATTGCGCATCGGTTTTGCCCGGATGATGAACGACTTCGACTCTCCGTGAAGCTTGTATTCGATGACGTAAAGACAGGTACTCATGAGACCCCCTCCATTTGCTCATAGAGAAAGGAGTGGCCGCGTCAAAAAAAATTCAAAAGGTTTGCATAGACCTGATTACTGGTTGATTTGGATCAACATACTGCGAATCAGGCCAAAACTCACTCTAGCTGATAGTGGCGGATTTGCCGGTTTTCATCGACCACTGACATGTCCAGCGTCCGGCACAAAAACCTGTGGTCACCAAAGCTAAGAACGATTCGCACGAGCACAGGATGCTATTGCAGCGACGGTTCCTGGCGTATATGCAGCAGAACCTGACCGAGAAGATATCTGTGGGGTGATATCCGTCGGTTCAGTCAGGAGAGCGGGTGCTGCCCATCTGCTCTCGAGGGGGCAGTCAGGCGGGGGGAAGCATCATCGTGATTGGAGAAAGCTGTGGGCTGCGGATGAACCCGGCTTTTTCATAAAGCGTCACCAGCCTTTCATTCAACGGGTGGACTACGAGGGCGGTTGTCCCGACTTCGCTGGCTGCTGCGATCGTTCGGATAATCGCGTCCCTGAGCAGATCGCCACAATCGAAGGCGCTCAGCTCATGGATGTCCTTGAGTTTTTCCGGGGCGGTCAGCTCCAGCGAGGCGGCCTTTCCAGCAGTTGGCGCAGACATTCGTTACTCCTTAACGGGTTTGACTCCAGCGCTTGTTCAAACGCATCAAATTCATGGTTGGCAAGGACAAACAGGCGTTGATCCAGAATGACTTCCTCGGCTTTTTTACAAGCGGCATCCAGGATAAAGCTGGTCCGGTCGCTTCCCGAAATGGCTGCGGCGAAAGCTATACGGGTCGGTTGAGCCGGCTTTTGGCAAACCTGCATGCAGCCCTATCTCTTCAACGCCGGGTATAAATCACCATCAAAATGGCCCCATGCTCCGAACCCGCGCTGTGTGCCGCGCCCGGGGCGCGGCAACAATAGTCGCCGACCTGCAACGTGCGATCCTGATCAAAGAACGAGCCCTGCAGCACGAACAGTTGCTCAAGCTCCCCGGCATGGGTGTGGCTGGGGACATGGGCGCCGGGGTCGACTTTCATCAGCAGGGTCTTTTCCCCGCGCTCGGCGTCTTCGAACAGCGGCTTGATCCAGAAGCCTTCAGCCGCCGTCGGCTGCCAGTCATCCGTCGAAGACGAATAATAGAGCGAGCCTTCGACCGGGCCCTGGACGCCGTTTTTACCGGCAATTTTCCAGTTGGGGGTTTGATTGTCCGGCATGCCTGCTTCACCTCGATAATGGGTTCGCCTACAAATCCTTGACCAGTCGCAAGGCATCGTAGATCGCGGCGTGGGTATTGCGCGCGGCCACTGCATCGCCGATCCGAAACAGTTGGAATCGGCCTTGCGGGTTGGTCACGACCTGCTGTGGGTTGCCGACGATCAGATCCTGGTGTTCAACCACGCCAGCATTGCTGGAGGCGGGTTTCAATTCGAAATAGAGTTCGTCCAGCGGTCGGGTACCGTGGTTGATCACCACTTGATCGACCCGTCGCACCTTGCGTGCACTGCCGTAGTCGCTGTCGATGGTCGCCAGCAACTCCGCGCCTTCGCGTTCGACGGCGAGCAGGCGGAAGGTGACGGTGAAGGTGGTATCCAGGGCTTGCAGCGAGCGCATGTAGGGCACCAGGTTCATCGCCATGACTTCCGGGGCAAAGGTCCGGTCCGGGGTCATGATTTCGATTTTTGCCCCGGTCTTGGCGATGAACTCGGCGGCTTGCAGGGCGGCATGATCACCTGCGTCGTCGAACAGCAGGACGTTGCGCCCCGGTTTCACATCCCCGGAGATAATGTCCCAGGTCGAAACCACCAGCTCATTGCCGGCGCTGAGAATCTCGGTGTGGGGCAGGCCGCCGGTGGCGATGATCACCACGTCCGGATTCTCGTCGTGGATGGTGGCGGCCTCGGCCCAGGTGTTGAAGCGAAAGCTGACACCACGGGCCAGGCACTGGGTCATGCGCCACTCGACGATGCTGATCATTTCCCGCCGGCGCTCCGATTGCGCCGTGAGCCGAACCTGGCCGCCCGCCTGGTTGGCCGCTTCGAACACCACCACCTCGTGGCCGCGCTCGGCGGCCACCCGCGCCGCTTCCAGCCCGGCGACTCCGGCGCCGACTATCACGATCTTGCGTTTGCCCGGCGCCTTGGGGATGTCATGGGGCATGCTGGTTTCACGGCCGGTGGCCGGGTTGTGGATGCAATAGGCGGCACCGCCCTGATAGATCCGGTCCAGGCAATAGTTGGCACCGACGCAGGGGCGAATATCCTCTTCGCGACCCTCGATGATTTTGCGCACGATATGCGGATCGGTCATGTGCGCGCGGGTCATCCCGACCATGTCGATCTTGCCCGAGGCGATGGCATGGCGGGCCGTGGCCACGTCCGGGATCTTCGCCGCATGGAAGGTGGGGAAGTCGGTGGCGGCGCGAATCTCTCCGGCGAAGTCCAGGTGCGGCGAGTTGCGCATGCCCTGGATCGGGATCAGGTCGGTCAGGCCGGCGTCGGTGTCGATATGGCCGCGCACGACGTTGAGAAAGTCGACCATGCCGCTGTCTTTCAGGCGCCTGGAAATGTCCAGGCCATCGGCCGCGGTCAACCCGCCGGGCATTTGCTCGTCGCCGGTATAACGCACGCCGACAATGAACTCATGGCCGACTCGCTGGCGAATGGCGCTGAGAATGTCGAAGGTAAAGCGCAGCCGATTGTCGATGGAGCCGCCATAGGGGGCCTCGAGGTCGTTGGTCAGCGGCGACCAGAACTGGTCCATCAGATGCCCGTAGGCTTGCAGTTCGATGCCGTCCAGGCCGGCAAACTTCATGCGCTCGGCGGCATCGGCATAGTCTTTGATGATGCGTTCCACATCCCAGTCTTCCATCTTCTTCGGGAAGGAGCGGTGGGAGGCCTCGCGCTCGAATGACGGTGAGACCACGGGCAGCCAGTCGCCCTTGTCCCAGCGCGTGCGCCGGCCCAGGTGGGTCAACTGGATCATCACCGCGGCGCCATGCTCGTGGCAGGCGTCGCTCAGGTCGCGCATCCAGCCGACCACCTCGTCCTTGTAGGCCAGGATGTTGTTGAACACCGGTGGGCTGTCGCGGGAAACCGCCGCGGACCCGGCGGTCATGGTCAAGGCCACGCCGGCCTTCGCCCGTTCCACGTGGTAGGCGCGATAGAGGTCCTTGGGCATGCCATCCACCGGGTAGGCCGGCTCATGGGCGGTGGTCATGATGCGATTTCTGAGCGTCAGGTGCTTCAACTGATAGGGCTGGAGGAGCGGATCGTTCAGCATCGTCAAGACTCTCCGGAAGAGGGCATCGGACCAGGGGTGAAATTACGTTAGGGTGAAATGTACACCTGTGTCAATAAGCTGGACACTGGTGTACATTTTACTTGCGCGACCTCGGATGAGCGACTAGGATCGAGCCATGAACGCACAAACCAAAGCAGTGGAAACCGGCTGGAGAGGGTCCCTGGAAGGGTGGCTCGACGCAGCGTATGAAAGCCTGACCGAGTGCGGTGTCGACACGGTGCGGGTGATGCCGCTGGCGAAAAAACTGGGGCTGTCGAGAACCAGTTTCTACTGGTTTTTCAAGGATCGCGAAGAGTTGCTCGGCGCCTTGATCGAACGGTGGCGGGTGAAGAACACCGGCAACCTGATCGCCCAGACCGAGTGTTATGCCGAGAGCATTGCCGAGGCGATGCTCAACGTATTCGACTGTTGGCTGAACCCCGACCTGTTCGACTCGCAGTTCGAATTTGCCATGCGCAGCTGGGCCTTGCAGTCCGCGGAAGTGGCCGAACATATCCGGGTCGCCGACATTGCCCGGCGCGAAGCATTGATCCGGATGTTCGTGCGTTTCGACTATGCATTCGAAGCCGCCGATGTGCGCGCACGCACGATTTACCTGACACAGATTGGCTACATCAGCACCAACACCCGGGAGGATGTCGGGGAGCGAATGCGCCGGATACCCGAGTACGTGAAGATATTCACTGGCCAGGAGCCCCTGGAGCGCGAATTGAAACGCTTCTACTCCCGCCATGGGTATGTGATGGACGATGTGTCCCCTGACTGACCGCGACCTCAGACTGACAAAGGCAGGTTCCTATGTTCGAAGCGCCCACGATAGGCATTATCGGTGGATCGGGATGGCTTGGCCGCTCGATAGCCCTGGCGATGCTCGACAAGGATTTTGTCCAGCCCGATGCGTTGGTGCTGTCGAACCGCAGCGCCAGCCACCCGTTCGCGGATTCCAGGTGGTCGCAGGTGCCGGTCACGCATGACAACCAGGCGCTGGTGCGACGTTGTGAAGTGGTCATCCTGTCCGTGCGCCCCGAGCAGTTTTCCGACCTGCAGATTTGCGCTGAAAACCGCCTGGTGATTTCCCTGATGGCCGGCGTGCCCCTGGAAGACGTGGCGCGGCGGACCGGCAGTCGGCAGGTGATACGCGCCATGCCCAATGCCGCGGCGGAAATCGGCAAGTCCTATACGCCCTGGTTGGTCACGCCGCAGGTTACCGACCAGCAGAAAACCTTTGCCCTGCGCCTGTTCGAAACCTTCGGCAGCGCCGATCAAGTCTTCAGTGAAAGCCATTTGAACTACCTGACGGCACTGGTGGGAACCGGGCCCGCTTACCCGGCGTTGCTGGCTCGCACACTGTTCGAGCATGCCGTGAACAGTGGCTTGCCGCCTGACGTTGCCCGACGCGCAGCGCATGCCGTGGTGGTCGATGCCAGTCAGCTGATCGGCAACGGACACTCGGTCGACGAACTCTTGCGGGCGCTCATCAGTTACCGCGGCGTCACGGCGGCGGGCCTTGAAGCCATGATCGCCGGCGGCTTCGATACAACCATAAAAGCAGGCCTGGAAGCGGCGACCTCGGCCGCCAGTTCCATGAATCCGTTTGCCCGTTCTGCTGACACCATAGAAGGTCCAATGACGCGGTAGTTGACCCTTCTTAACTCTGGCCGCAATCGAGGGTAGCGTTTATGAATGTAAAGTCTTTCTCGAAGACGGGACTTGCCCTGGCAATCGTCGCATGCAGTGGCTGGGTGGCAGCGTCCGAGTGTGGTGATGTGACCATCGCCAACATGAACTGGCAATCGGCGGAAGTGATGGCCAACGTCGACAAGCTGATCCTCAATGCGGGCTACGGTTGCAATGCCGACCTGGTCTCCGGGGATACCGTGCCGACCATCACCTCCATGGTCGAGAAGGGCCGGCCCGATATCGCGCCCGAAGGCTGGATCGACCTGGTGCCGGAGGTTGCCAGGACGGGTATTCAAAGCGGCAACCTGATTCAGGCGGCGAGTTCGCTGTCCGACGGCGGTTCCCAAGGGTGGTGGATTCCGAAATACATCGCTGACGCCCATCCGGACATCAAGAGTTTCGATGACGTGAAGAAGCACCCTGAACTGTTCCCGGCCCCGGACGATGGGAAAAAAGGTGCGATCTACAATGGTCCGCAAGGGTGGGGCGGTACCGTGGTCACCGCGCAGTTCTACAAGGCCTACGGCTTCGAGAAGGCCGGGTTTGTCCTGGTGGATACCGGTTCGGCGGCGGCGCTGGACGGTTCCATTGCCAAAGCCTACGAGCGCAAGGCGCCCTGGCTGGGTTTTTATTGGGCACCCACCGCCCTGTTGGGCAAGTACCCGATGGTCAAGCTGGACAATGGCCACACAGTCGATCCGGTGGAGTGGAAGCGTTGCAACACGGTCGCCGACTGTCCTGATCCAAAACCCAATGGCTGGCCGATCGACCGGGTCTTCACCTTGACCACCAAGTCCTTCGCCGCGCGCTCGCCGACGGTCATGGCGTACCTGAACAAGCGCGCCTGGTCCAACGAGACGGTGAACAAACTGATTGCCTGGATGAGCGATAACCAGGCCACCGGCGAGGAAGGCGCCAAGTACTTTTTGAAAAACAACGAAGCGCTCTGGAGCCAGTGGGTCACCCCTGAAGCGAGCGGCAAGATCAAGGCTGCGCTTTAATCCGGCGGGTCAATGCAGCCCGTTGCGACAGGCTGCACCGACCTTGCGCAGACCCCAATAAAAACACCCATGTATTGAAATGACCTGCCAGCGTTCTTACGGTCTTCTACGAAAGGGGAATGTGATGGAATGGTTGACCAGCTTTCCACATATGGAGGACGAAAGACTCCGGGCTTTGAAAAAGGCCATCGACGGAGCCTTTCGCAACTTCACCAGCACCTACGGCGACAGCTTCGAAGCCTTTTTCCAGCCGTTGCAGGTTTTCCTCAACCAGTCCGAAAGGTTCATGACCACGACACCCTGGCCGATCATCATCGTGCTGGTCGCCTTGATTGCCTGGTTCGCCAGTCGCAGCTGGAAAATCGTCCTGGGTTGCGTGTTCACCCTGATGGCGATCGGGTACCTGGACATGTGGAGCGACACGATGAAGACGTTGTCGATGATCTTCGTCTGCACCGTCATTTCCATCGTCATCGGCTTGCCGACCGGCATTGCCATGGCACGCTCCAATCGCCTGCGCAACCTGGTCAGTCCGGTGCTGGACGTGATGCAGACCCTGCCGAGTTTTGTCTACCTGATTCCGGTGGTGATGTTGCTGGGCATCGGCAAGGTCGCGGGGCTGATTGCGGTGGTGGTGTACGCCTTGCCACCGATGATCCGCCTGACCAATCTCGGTATCCGCCACGTCGATGCCGAAATGCTGGAGTGCGCCGATGCCTTCGGTTCGTCCAGTTGGCAGAAACTGAAAAACGTCCAGTTGCCATTGGCGTTGCCATCGATCATGGCCGGCATCAACCAGACCATCATGATGGCCCTGGCGATGGTGGTCATTGCCTCGATGATCGGGGTCCAGGGGTTGGGGCAACCGGTGCTCAAGGCCATTTCCAACCAGTACTTCACCCTGGGCATGTTCAACGGCCTGGCCATCGTCGGCATCGCGGTGATCTTCGACCGGGTCAGCCAGGCCTACGGCAGACGACTGCAAAAGCATCTGGAGGTGGTCCATGGCCACTGATCAGTCGAATGATTTCGGCATCGAAATCAGGCATCTGTACAAGATCTTCGGTTACCGGGCGCACGCCAGTATCGAGCGGGTCAAACAGGGCATGAGCAAGACCGAGCTGCTGAGCAAGCACAGTCATGTCCTGGGGCTGAAGGACATCAACATCAGCATGCCGTCCGGCGGCATCCAGGTGATCATGGGGCTGTCCGGTTCGGGCAAATCGACCTTGATCCGCCATATCAACCGCTTGATCGACCCCACGGCCGGTGAAGTCCTGGTCGGCGGCGTGGATGTGCTCAAGATGAGCCAGAGCGACCTGCGCGAATTTCGTCGCCACAGAATTTCCATGGTGTTCCAGAAGTTCGCGCTGTTGCCGAACCGGACCGTTCTCGATAACGCGGTCTATGGCCTGGAGATCCAGGGATTGTCCCGTGGCCGGCAAGTGGAAATAGCCACGGGCTGGCTGGATCGGGTGGGGCTCAAGGGCTACGAGCGTCATTATCCCAATCAGCTGTCGGGCGGCATGCAGCAGCGCGTCGGCCTGGCCCGGGCACTGGCCAGCGACGCGCCGATCCTGCTGATGGATGAAGCCTTCTCGGCCCTGGATCCGCTGATCCGCATGGACATGCAATCGGTACTGCTGGACCTGCAAAAGGAGATCAGGAAGACCATCGTGTTCATTACCCATGATCTCGATGAAGCGCTGCGCATTGGCGATCGCATCGCCATCCTGCGTGACGGTGAGGTGGTGCAACAGGGCACCCGACAAGAGATCGTGATGAACCCCGCCGACGATTACATCGCCAACTTCGTCAAGGAAGTGAACCGCGGGCGGGTGATCAGCGTCGAGGCCATCATGCGGCCGTTTGTCGGGGTAAAGCCCGGCGCAACACTGGCAGTCGCCATGGACACGTCCCTGGAGTCGGCGGTCCAGCGCCTGGTTGAAGCGGGGCTCGATGAGCTGGTGGTCACCGATGGACGGGGGCAGCCTGTGGGGCAGTTGGCGCTGAAGTCGATTATCGCGACCATGGTCACCTCGACGGTGAGCGAGGCGTCGCCGGTGGTGCAGTCGAGAGCCGTGCCGGAAGCGACACGGCTCACAGAGGACTGATTATTGGCGCAACGCAAAACAGTCCGTGCGCGGTCAGCCCTTGGCTGCCATCGCGGTGACTTCCACTCGCATGCCTTCCACCGCCAAAGCGGCCACGCCAACAGCGGCGCGCACCGGCCAGGGCTTGGCGAAGAAGCGCTGGTAAACCTCGTTGAAGGCCGCGCGGTCGGCCATGTCGGTGAGGTAGATGGTCAGGTGCAAGACCCGGTCCATGGAACTGCCGGCGCGCTCCAGCGCGATCTTCAGTGCCTGCAGGGTGCACTCGCTTTGCTCGACGATGCCGCCGAGTTCCAGGCTGCCGTCGGCACGGGTAGGGATCTGGGTGGAGACCAGGAGGCCACCGAAACCGGCGACGTCGGAGGAGATGGATTCCGCGTCGGGATCGGGTACGAAGGTGATGTCTTGGTTTGCCATGGGGAGCTCTTGTCGAGGGGTGATGAGGTGGCGGCCTTGCGCCTTTGGGCAGGGCGAAGGCCGTTGATTCTACATCGACCTCGTAACCGTAAACATCATGCTGCGCGTATCGCCTGACCCGACGGGTATTTTGTAGATCATGCCTATATCCGTTACTGCCGTCGACTCAGGGTTTCGCGCTTACGGCAGGTCACCTGGAAAAACCGGAATGCCGCCCGACCCCAAGTAACCAAAGGTTCTTGCCCCGTCGGTCGGTACTCCACCTGTTTGATCTCGCTCGGGGCGATGCCTTCGCGCAGTTTGTCCACGGCTCAGCGGATGATTGGCGACTCAGAAATCAGTACTGCACACGTATAATCAGCGTCCGGATTGCGTGGGACGTCGTAGAAGTTGGTGCGGGAAGATTATTTTTTAATGTGTGGTGGTAATGAATTAATTTTTCTAGGTTTTTGATGGTCCGTTATAGATATGACCTCGGCGAAACTGTGTCGTAATTTATATCTGGCGATCATAACCTGCGCAGTGATTATACCAGCCAGCATAATCAGGCCTCCCGTTACTTGGATGGCTGTCAGACGCTCACCGAGTAACAAGGATGCGAAAGCGGCAGCAAAAAGTACCTCGAGCGTCGCCATTTGACTCATCGTCGACGAAGGCAAGTAACGCTGCGCCGACACCCCCATAAAATAGGCGGCTACGGTAGACACTACGGCGAGCCAGGCAATCATTGCCCACAACGGTATATCTGAACCTCCAAGTCGAGCCGTTTCAACCAATGCATTACGCCAGGGGAATTCGTGTGGCGGGGCGAGGATGCCAAGAGCAATTGCGCCGATTGTCGCTCCCAAAGCAGATAAGGCAATGGGGTCACGAGTGAGAAGCCCTCGTTCAGTGAGCAAGAAGCGTGCGGCCAACGCGACCGCCGTTCCTACACCTGCAATGACTCCAAGCACATCGAAACTAAACGCTGCCCACACTTCACCTACTAAAGCCAAGCCTGAGAGGACCGCGACGCATCCTAGCCAAATCGCAGGAGGAAGCGGTGCCCTGCGCACCAGCCTTATCCAAAGCACAATCATTACTGGTGCTAAATACTCAAGCAGCAGAGCGATGCCAACAGGCAGCCTGGATACTGCGACCGTGTACAAACTTTGGTTCATGCAGAAGGCAAGCACGCCAAAGCCAACAATCAGTGGCCACTCGGAGACTTTCACCAGTAAGTGCCTGGGATTTCTGGACAAGGCCACCAGAAGCATGATCAGCGCAGCAAGGGTCATGCGCGCCTGCGTGATCTGCAGTGCAGAGAGTCCTGATGTGGACAGGGCCTTGGTCACAGGACCCGCAGTGGCAAAGCAAACGGCTGATAGGACGGCTAACAGAAACCCGATCAATATTGGGCGTTCAAACGGAGCATTAGCCATTTAGAACATCACCTCAGCCCATGCCTCACGGCATGAAAGGCTGCCTTCGATAGCAAGATCAAACCTCGCTCGAATCTCTAGAAAAATCGCATAGGTCTTATCGAGAATTTGACCATCGAGGGTGCCGACGCTGACCCACTCAATAGCTGTACCAGCAAGCATTATCTCGGATGCGGATCGTAACTCGGCGGGTGCGATAGGTCGTTCTATAACAGTTAACCCCATGTCTTGGGCCATAGTAATAAGATTGTTCCAAATCAATAACCCATCATCGGGGATTAATATCGAAGTGCGTTTTTCGTCAAATAATCGAGTGATATTATGAGCCAGAGAGACCCCTGCCACGCCCAAGGGGAGTCTATCGTCGTCTACCGCTTTATTCACTATTGGATCGTATTCACCACAGGTCAGCAGATTGTAACTGAACCTCAAAATTCTGAGGCTTTTTATCAGCATTGGAGTTTTAATCCCGCCTTCAGGGCCAGGAAAAAAAATAGATTCAGACTCCAGAATCTTGACTTCGTTAGCGTTGAGGTCGGAAATTATATCTTCGTAATCTAAAAGATTTGTGTGCCCTCCACCACAGAGTGCCTGCCGTTTACAATAAAGTGCTAAAAATTTTGGACTAGGACTCCACCCGGGAGCTTCAGTATGGGCACGTATCATATTTATGCTTTGTGAATACGCCTTGTCGTCGAAGCCAGGCTTGTAGGTGACATCGTGTTCGATAGAACCATTGTATTGTTTTATAAAACAACCCAGTGACTGCATAAGCGAGATCGCTTTGCTCTGCCCACCCAGCCCCACGACTAAACAATACCCAGAGTCATCTAACCGTCGCGTTACGCCTTCGTGACGACCGTTCTGTTTCAGTTTAAATTCAGAAAATTCAACAATATCCATTTGATGTCCTGATTG
Source organism: Pseudomonas sp. MPC6 (assembly GCF_006094435.1). Taxonomy (NCBI): domain Bacteria; kingdom Pseudomonadati; phylum Pseudomonadota; class Gammaproteobacteria; order Pseudomonadales; family Pseudomonadaceae; genus Pseudomonas; species Pseudomonas sp. MPC6. The sequence continues at coordinate 2,541,942 of NZ_CP034783.1, forward strand.
TTTGGTATTAGGAGCGTCTGTTAGTGATTGGCTTTAGATTGTCGTGATGCCCATCGATAAGCTCACTGAAGCTAAGTATTCGTCTCGGTGATGTGTCATTTTTTTTCAAGCGCTGGCACCACAAACCTAGTGCGAGGCGAGTAAGTTCGTCAAGAGTTTATGAAATTATCAGAAGCGACCTGCAGAGTTGAAGTGTGGTTCCTAAATAAATGTAATACTTATCCTGAAGGTCTGTAAGAATTGTCCTGTGGTTCAACTATATTTGTTTGTTATTAACTAGTGCTACCATATTGCGTGATATTTAAATGGTGTTTTTTTTCCATGCAATTGACAGGCTTGGCCTCTCGATACTGGGTGTGGGTAATTATCGAAATAAGGCTGGGAGAGACCTCGGTGCTCATGCAAGGTGAACCAGCTTGGCTGGATATCGTAATCGTGTGTTGGGCAGCATATGGCTCTAACAGCTTGGGATCATGCGCGTCGATCCGACTGATGCAGACTGGCACGTGGGTGGTTTATTACAGTTGGACAACCCCCATTCAACCTGGAAATGATGGCGAGCTCTCTACGGACCAGCATCATCAGCCGCAGTAATACTGAATCGCGATAGAAGCGGCGGTATCACTGGGAGAAGTCGAGTGCCTATGCCCGCCCTTGAATGGCGAGCATCGCCGACAAGGTCAAACAGAACGAAACCGCAAAACCCGCGCACCGTCGACAGGGTCGATCAGGTAATGCGCGTGCACGCCAAACGTCTCCTGCAAGCGCTGCGGGGTCAGCACCTCCAGCGGCTTGCCGAGGGCCACCAGTCGCCCTCGTTCCAGTACTGCCAGGCGATCACAAGTGAGTGCCTGATTCAGGTCATGCAGGGCGATCAATGTCGTCACCGGCAGCGCCTGCACCACGTTCAGGATGGCGAGCTGGTGCTGGATATCCAGGTGGTTGGTCGGTTCGTCCAGCAACAGAATCTGCGGGCGTTGGGCCAGGGCGCGAGCGATGTGCACACGCTGGCGTTCACCGCCGGACAGGCTGTGCCAGGTGCGGTTTGTCAGGTGTGCCGCATCGACGTCGCACAGCGCCTGCTGGACAATGGCAGCGTCCTCGTGCGACCACGGACTCAAGGCCGACAGCCACGGCGTCCGGCCCAGGGCGACGGCATCAAACACGTTGATGGCATCCAGCGTGTCGGCCTGTTGCTCGACCACCGCCAGGGTTTGCGCAACGGTTCGCCGCGCCAGCGTCTTGAGGCGCTGGCCGTTGAGGTGAATGTCGCCCCGGCTCGGCACACGCACGCCGGCCAGCAGTTTGAGCAGCGTGGATTTCCCCGAACCGTTGGGCCCGACGATGCCCAGGGTTTCGCCTCGGCGGATGTCCAGGTGGATATCGTGCAGCAACTCGGCGTCGCGGACCTGGAAGCCGAGGCTGGAACAGCTCAGCACACAATCGCCGATAACAGGGGTGGCGGCATTCATCGGGCATTCCTCCTGCCGATCAGGATCAACGCGAACACCGGCGCGCCGACCAATGCCGTGATGACCCCGACCGGGATCACCTGGCCTTTGATCAATGTCCGGGACAGGACATCGGCGGCGATCAGAAACAGCGCACCCCCCAGCGCACTGGCCGGCAGCAGGCGCGCATGGCGGGTGCCCAGCAGCAGTCGCACGGCATGGGGAATGACTAGCCCGACGAAACCGATGGAGCCGACAATCGAGACCATCACGGCCGTCACCAGGGCGGCGCAGCTGATCAGCAGCAATTGCACCCGGCGTACCGGGATGCCGAGCGAAGCGGCGGAGTCGGCACCAAAGGTGAAGGCGTCCAGCGCCCGCCGATGCCACAGGCAAACGGCGAGACCGGCCACTGCCACCGGGACGGCCAGCCACACCGACGGCCAGCGCACCCCGCTGAGATTGCCCAGCAACCAGAACATGATGCCCCGGGCCTGCTCGGAACTGGCCGACTTGGTGATCAGGAACGCCGTGAGCGCATTGAATAGCTGCGAACCGGCAATCCCCGCGAGGATGATTTGCCCGGTGCCGCCGGGTGAGCCGCTGGCACGGGCCAGCAATACCACCAGGGCGAAGGCGGCCACAGCCCCGGCAAACGCCCCGACCGACAGCGAAATCAGGCCCGCCCCCAGCCCCAGCAACGCCACCAGCACCGCGCCCGTCGAGGCGCCGGCGGAGATACCCAGCAGGTAAGGATCGGCCAACGGATTGCGCAACAGCGATTGCAGGACCACCCCGCAAGTGGCCAGGCCCGCACCGCAGGCCGCCGCCACCAGCGCGCGGGTCAGGCGATAATTCCAGACGATGCCTTCGTCGATCGGGTCGAGGACATGACCGGCAGCCCACAGTTTATTGGCCAGCACCTGGACCACCACACCCGGGGCGATGGGCGTTTCACCGATGGCCACACCGGCAATGACGGCCAGCAGCAGGGTCACGGCGGCCAGGAATGTGCGAATCAACGTCCTGGTCATTTTGGCAAGTCATAGCCGTTGATGGCCGTTGCCAGGGTTTCAAGACCGTCGAACATTCTGACGCTGGCCTGCATGGCCATGGCGTCCAGGATGATGATGCGGTTGTTTTTCACCGCGTCCATGTTGCGGGTCACCGGGTCGCTGCGCAGGAATGCCAGTTTCTGCAGATGGTCGTCAGCGGGGAAACGACGGCGATCCATGCGGGCGATGACCAGGAAAGTCGGGTTGGCCTTGGCGATGGTTTCCCAGCCGACGGTCGGCCATTCTTCGTTGGATTGCACCACGTTGCGCACGCCCAAGGTATTGAGCATGAAGTCGGGAATGCCCTTGTGGCCGGCGACATAAGGGTCGATATCCAGACTGGCACTGGAGAACCAGAACAGCGCACTGGTGTGCTTCAGGTCCTTGTTCCGCACCGTGGCGACAGACTTCGCCAGGCTGGCCTTGAGTTCGTCGTTCAACTGCCGGCCACGTTCCTGCACATCGAAGATCTCGGCCAATTGGCTGATGCTCTTGTAAATGCTGTCGATGCGAAACGCCTCCAGGCGTGTGCCGTCGGCGCCGACCAGATTGTCCTTGGCTTCGCAGTCGGAGGGCATCAGGTAGGTCGGGATCTGCAGCTCGTGAAACTGCTCGCGGGTACCGACCACGCCTTTCGGGCCGACCATCCACTCCAGTTCCACGGCCACCAGTTGCGGGCGTTTGCCGATCACCGACTCGAAACTCGGCTCGTTATCGGCCAGGCGTTGGATCCGGTCGTTCTCGGTCTTGTACGTGGCCAGCACATCGTTGAACCACAGCGAGGTGCCGACCAGCGTGGGGCCAAGCCCCATGGCGTAGAGCATTTCGGTGCCGGCCTGGCCGATGGTCACGGCGCGGCTCGGCGCCTGCTCGAAGGTCAGCTTGCTGCCGCAGTTCTCGACCGTCAGGGGATAGTGGGTCGGGGCCGCATGCGCGAGGGTGGACAGACCCAGGGCGGTGACGAGGGTGGCAAGGCGTGACAGCAGCATGACGCAATCTCCAGTTGACCGTACTCGGAGCAGGGGCACGGCCTGGAAACACATCATCGAACGCTGCCGTTAAAGCACGGACGTAGCACTCACCGGAGGTGACGCACGGCGCAAGGATGTCCTTCCCGGACACCCCGCCGGTTAGTGATTTGCTTGGCCGGCAGGTCTCCTGACTGATGCGTCATCGCCTGGCTCCAGCCTTCCCGGGAGTGATCCCAGTGGCAGTTCAGGAGCAGGCTCAGCACCTACAGTTGCGGGGGCAGTTCCGATTGATGCCGTGTCGGGCATCTCGGATTCCCTATTAATCCCATGTGGAAACCGGCGGCCGGCATGGTAGTCGATCATGGCGATCAACGGTCCAGTATTTTTTCGTGGCGCAACCATCAGAAGTTGATCGAGGCGCTCAACCGGGCCGTCAGCGGCGCACCCTGGAACAGGTAGCCGTCGCCCAGGTATTCGCCGGCGTCACGCCAGTAGCGCTTGTCGAACAGGTTGTCCACGGTCAGGCGGAACACCGTGTCGTAACCGTCGATGCGGGTGCTGTAGCGGCTGCCGAGATTGAAAATGGCGTAGGCCCCGGTCTCTACCCCGCCCTGGCGATTGGCGTATTTGCTGGCGCTGTATTGCATCCCGCCGAGCAGGGCCAGGCCATCGATCCCGGGCAGGGCGTAGTCGCCCTGGAAGCTGGCGCGCAGCGTCGGCACATTGATTGCCTGATGCCCTTCATAGGCCGGCGTGCCGCTGTCGCTGACCCGGGCGCGGATCGCCGCGACACTGGCGGCGATCTGCAGGCGCTGGCTGGCCCAGCCATTGGCCGAGAGTTCCAGGCCGGTGTTCTTCTGTTCGCCCTGCTGGGTGAAGGTGAAGGTGCCGTCGTCATTGGGCCGGGAGTACTGGTACGCCTGGCGGATCTGGAACAGCGCCGCGGCCAGGCTGATGCGCTGCCAGTCGTACTTGATGCCCGCCTCGATTTGCCGGGACACGGTTGGCACGAGGATTTCAAAGGCGTTGGTGGTGAACCAGGCCGCTTCGCCACCCAGGGACAAGCCCTTGCTGTAGCGGGTGTACAGCGCCAGGTTGTGCAGCGGCTTGTAGATCATCGCGGCCTGGGGCAGGAACACATAGCGTTGGGTATGCCGGGTGGTCTCGCCCTGGCTGTCGAAGGTCTCTTCATCCAGGCGCACTTCACGCCCGCCGAGCACGGTCTGCCATTGTTCGTTGAAGCTGATCCGGTCATTGAAGAACAGCCCGTACTGGCGGCTGTCAAGGCGTCGATAGGCGTCGTTGAGCGGACCGTCGTAGCGCGGAAAATCTGCTGGTTCGCTATCGATATTGGCGCTGCCGATCATCACGTTGATGGTGTCGCGTTTATCCACCACGCGGCGAAACGCGCTGGTGCCTACGCTCAGTTCATGACCAAGGCCACCGGTGTCGAAGTCGCCAGTGAAGGCAGCCTGTACCTCGTCATTGCGGCGGGTATCGTCAGGGCTGCGGAAGTCGTAGATGTCGTAGTCGCCCTCGGGGCTGAAGTAGTTGGGCACCGCGGCGCTGGCGCAACTGGCGGAACCGTAGCAACCCCAGGCGAACGAGCTGTAGTCATCGATCACCACCCGGCTGCGCGAGGCGCTGACATTGCCTTTCCAGGTGTCGCTGAAGCGATATTCGAAGTTGCCGTTGAGGTTCAGCGCATCAGTGGTGACGGGTTTCGAGCCGCTCTGATGGGCCAGCAGTTTTTTCGGCGAGGCGTGGTGTGGCAGGCGGGTGCCGCCAAGCAATTGATAGCCCGGTGCGGCGCGCTGTTCCCTGGTCTGGTACTCGGCATCCAGTTGCAGCAGGGCATCGGGGCTGATGTTCCAGTCGAAGGCCAGGGAGGCGAAGTCGCGCTGGCCATTAGTGTGCTCGACATAGGAATGCAGCTCTTCATGGGCCACGTTGGCGCGTAGCCCGAACTGCTGTTCATTGCCGAAGAATCCGCCCACGTCTGTGGCCAGGTAGCCGCTGCCACGGTCGTCCGTGGAGACAGTGACCGAACGCACGTCGGCCGGCCGCTTGGTCACGTAGTTGACCAGCCCGCCGGGCTCGCTGACGCCGCTCTGCAAGCCGGAAAGCCCCTTGAGCAATTCCACCTGTTGTTTGTTTTCCAGGCCGACGTTCTGCTCGCCGGTGATGGTGCGGCCGTTGATCTTGTAGCTGCTGGCGGAGTTGAGCGAGAAGCCACGCACGACGAAGTTTTCGTAGTAGCCGACCGGCGCGTAGCTCTCACCCACCGAGGCATCGTTCTGCAGGACTTCGCTGAGCAGGCGGGCCTGCCGATCCTTGATCAAGGCTTCGGTGACCACTGAAATCGAGGCCGGCGTATCGAGCAATGGCGCGGCGTCGAAACCGCCGACCGAGGCGCTATGGGCCTGGTAGCCAGAGGTGTCTTCGCCCGTCACGGTCAGCGCCGGGAGTTCGGTGTCGGCGGCCTGCGCGGTGTCGGCCAACAGCAGGCCCAAGGCCAGAAGATTGAGCGTGAACCGTGGTGCGGACACTCCCTTGCGGGACGTCCGGTAAAGCCTATCCATGAATACTCCTCGACGATTGCGATCACGGGCCGGGCGGACACCGGGATCCGCGGCCCGCTCTTGAAGCGAGGCATCATACAAGAGGATCTAGTCGCGTCCGCCGTTATCGATCCGGATAGGCGGTAAAGAGCAGTTGGCCAGGTACCAGGTACAAAAAAGCGGAAACCCATTAATGGGTTTCCGCTTTTTTTTACTAGTAAGAATCGGTGATTATCCTAAGGCTTTCAGATCTCGACATCCTTCGCATCCACCGCGCCGCCACAACCGGTCGCCGCCCCAGCTCCCCCCGCACCGAAACCGGTGACCCCGGCGTCGGCCAGTGCCGGTTACCTGAAAAACCCGGCGCCGGAATACCCCTCGCTGGCCATGCGTCGCGGCTGGGAAGGCACGGTGCTGTTGCGGGTGCATGTCCTGGCCAGCGGCAAACCCGGCGACATCCAGATCCAGAAAAGCAGTGGCCGCGATCAACTCGACGCCGCCGCCCTGGCCGCAGTCAAACGCTGGAGTTTCGTCCCGGCCAAGCAGGGCGATGTCGCCCAGGACGGCTGGGTCAGCGTGCCCATCGACTTCAAAATCAAGTAACTCAACCCTCACGATATCGACCGCGGGCCACCTGACAAAAGGCGCATCGCTACAACTGATCCATTGCCTTGTTGGAGAGCCTGACCATGAACCTGATTGCATCCCCCTTCGAATCCATCGAACACGCCGTCATCTGGCTGTTGATTATCTTCTCTGTCGCGACATGGGGCCTGGCCTTGCTCAAGGGCGTGCAGTTCACCCGCCTGAAGACCCAGGACCGCAAATTCCATAAACACTTCTGGGCCGCCCCCAGTCTCGATTCCGCCGCTGAATTGGCCCATAGCCAACCGGGCGCCGCCGCTCGCGTGGCACTGGCCGGTTACGCGGCGATCCAGGTCAGCGATCAACCGGGCACTGACCTCAATCAGTCGATCAACCACCAGAACCGCCTCGAGCGCGCCCTGCGCCAGCAGATCGTGCGTGAGCGGCGCTCGCTGGAAAGCGGCCTGGCAATCCTCGCGAGCATCGGCAGCACCTCGCCCTTCATCGGTCTGTTCGGCACCGTCTGGGGCATCATGTCGGCCTTGAAAGGCATCAGTGCCGCGGGCTCGGCGAGCCTGGAAACCGTGGCCGGGCCGATCGGCGCTGCGCTGGTCGCCACCGGTGTCGGCATCGCCGTCGCGGTGCCGGCGGTGCTGGTGTACAACTACTTCCTGCGGCGCCTGAAGCTGACCGCCGCCGACCTCGACGACTTCGCCCACGACTTCTACAGCCTGGCGCAGAAAAACGCATTCCGCGTGCTGCTGCACCCGGTACTGAGCAAGTCCGGCGCGACCGTCGCCGGGCAGAAAGTCAAGGAGGCGTCCTGAGATGGCCTTTTCCACACAAGACAGCGATGAAGTGCTCAGCGAAATCAATGTCACGCCCTTGGTGGACGTGATGTTGGTGCTGCTGGTGGTGTTCATCGTCACCGCGCCGCTGCTGACCAATGCGATCCCGATCAACCTGCCGAAGACCGAGGCGGTGGCGCCGGTGGAGCAGAAAGATCCGCTGGTGGTGAGCATCGACGACAAGGGCAAGGTGTTCATCAACAAGGACGAAATCCAGGCGGACCTGCTCGAGTTCAACCTGCAGGCGGCCAAGGCGAAAAACCCTGATGTGCGGGTGCAACTACAGGCGGATAACGGGGTGAATTATGGCGAGGTGGCGCGGGCGATGGCGTCTATTGAACGGGCGGGGATTACCAAGTTGTCGGTGATTACGGCGAAGTAGGGGGACCATTAAGGAAAGGTCGATGTTTATTTTTTGGGTCGCTCTCCAGGCTGGAGGGCGGCTTTTTTTGGTTCTTTCAAAATAAAATATTTCTGAAATACGGAAATTTCCGACGTGATCAGTGGACTTTTCCGGCATTCATTCTTGCCCCTTCTTGTTAGTGTGCCCGCCAATTTCGCGTGCACAGACCATGGACGGTTTGGACATCGCGCTTCATTTCCTCTCTGCTTAAGGAAAAGCGTATGTTCCAGTCGGCCAATACGGCGCATTTTTCGTTGCACATCCCCACGGTTCGTAACGATTTCAACGTCCTCGCCTTTGACGGTGTCGAGGCCATCAGCGCCTTGTATGCGATCCACGTGGAACTGGTCAGCGAACACCCGGATTTCGATCTGGAGAGCCTGCTCGGCCAGCCCGCGTTTCTCCAGTTCGGTCTTGATGGCGAAGGCCTTCATGGCCGTATCGAAGACGTATTGGTGGGGGAGGCCGGCAAGCGCCTGACCCGTTATCACCTGACCCTGGTCCCGGCGTTGCACTACCTGCAATTCAGCCACAACCAGCGGATTTTCCAGCACCTGACCGTGCCGCAAATCATCGCTCAGGTGTTCAAGGGCCACGGCATTCAGGCCGATGCGTTTGCCTTCCATGTCAGCACCAGTCCCGAGCGCGAGTACTGCACGCAATACGGGGAAAGCGACTTCGAGTTCGTCCAGCGCCTGTGCGCCGAGGACGGCATCGCCTGGCATCATCAGCATTCGCCAGACGGTCATCTGCTGGTGTTCAGCGACGACCAGACCTGGTTCCCCAAACTGGGCGAAACCCCTTATCAGCAAGACTCCGGCATGGTGGCGGACAACCCGGTCGTCAGCCAGTTTTCCCTGCGTCTCAGCACCCGCACCAGCACGGTCACGCGCCGGGACTATGACCTGAAACGGCCGAGTCTGCTGCTGGAGAGCCGCTTCAGCGCCGAGTTCAGCCCTGAGCTGGAAGACTATCGTTACCCGGTGTTCATCAAGAACGAAAGCCGCGGCAAACAACTCGCTCGCCAAGCCTTGGAGCGGCACCGTGCCGATTACCGGCTGGCCGAGGGCAAGAGCGATCAACCCACGCTGCGCAGCGGTCATTTGTTCGACTTGACCGAACACCCGCGCAAAACCTGCAACGATTTGTGGTTGCTGGTAAGCCTTTATCACGTTGGGCGACAACCTCAATCACTGGAAGAGGCCATCACCAGCGACGTCAAACCTGAAGACGGCTTCACCCAAGGCTATCGCAACAGTTTCAGCGCCATTCCCTGGGACGTGTTTTATCGGCCACCGATACCTGCACAAAGACCGGCGCTGGTCAGCCAGACCGCCCGGGTCACCGGGCCTGCCGGCGAAGAGATTTATTGTGATGAGCATGGCCGTGTCCGGGTCGAGCTACCTTGGGATCGGGCCGAACTCAACAGCGAAAAAAGCAGCTGCTGGCTGCGGGTTTCATCCAGTTGGGCGGGAGAAAACTTTGGCGCGGTGACCATCCCGCGCATCGGCATGGAAGTCGTCGTCACCTACCTGGAAGGTGATCCCGACCAACCGTTGATCACCGGGTGTGTGGTCAACAAAGTCAACTCCGCAGCGCATCCATTGCCCGAGCACAAAACCAAAACCGTCTTGCGCAGCCACAGCTCCCCGCACACCGGGGGTTACAACGAGCTGTCGCTGGACGACCGCGCCGGGCAGGAACAAATCTACTTGCGGGCGCAGCGCGATATCGAGCAACTGATCCTCAACGATAGCGACACCAAAATTGGCAATGACCGTCGCGAACAGATCACTCGCGACAGCCACAGCCTGATCAGCAACGACCGTTTCGAACAGGTGGACCACCACAGCGCCAGCCTGATCAAGGGCGACGAGTTGCACACCACCCAAGGCGTGCGCAACACCGTGATCGGCGGCGATGAACTGATCACCATCACCGGCAACAGCAGCACGACGGCAGGCGGCACCTTGGTGATCCAGGCCGGTGCGCAGGCCCACGTCACCGCGGCCAACGTGGTGATCGATGCGGGGATGAGCCTGACGCTCAAGGCCGGCGGTCACTACATCGTGATCAATTCGGGCGGAATTTTCAGCAGTGTGGCCATTGTCCAGGGTGGGGCTCCGATGCCCGGGGTGCCTGTGCAGCCCGCGCTTTCAGCGATTCCACTCGCTGCCGAGGTCATGGTTATCAACACCATTCCCAGCGAAGCCTTGCTCAAGCAAAACATCGTGTTTCGTGAGGCCAGTACGGGGATTTGTCCGGTGTGTGAGGCTGCTCAAGAGCGTCAGGCAACCGAGGAGGCTCAAGCATGACTTCTGTTACTCCGGAAAAGGGTCTGCTCCTGCTTGACGGTGCCCGGTATGAGGACGCTATTGATTGGCTATACGAGCACTACGGCTCGGATAATCCTCAGTCGCTGTTCAAAGGGACCGCTTACGAGTCCATTTGTGCCGCAGGGCCATTTCTGCTCGATGCCTCGCTCGGCAGCGCAGCTTATACCGCGTGGTGGGGTGGCTCCGACCTGCAACATGGTGTGTGGCTGGCATCTCCAAAAAGCACTCAGCAATTGTTACCCACGCTTCAACGTCGCCTACGCATTTTTGATGAGCAACAGCGTGAGCTCTGGTTGCGACTGGCGGATGGCTCTGTTCTGAACCGCGCCTGGTTGGCCGGTGCGCAATGGCCGACAGGCTTTTGGTTTGGCGTAGACAGCGTCTGGCTACGGCATGGCAACGCGCAAGTGTGCGCATGGGAAAACGAAGCGCCTGAATACGACGCTGCACCGGCCAATAAAGGTCTGGCGGCGCAAATCACCCTGCCTGAGCTGCTTCTGCATGCACTAAGCCTTCCAGCCAACCCGGAGAAAAATGCATGAGCGCCCGGAATAAGATCCGCGTTGGAACCTGCCCGCTGTTCGCTGCCGTTTTGCCCCTGCGATACGCCCTCGGCCCAACCGTCGCTGTCGATACCGAAGCCTACGACTTGCCGGCATTGAGCGGCGCGTTTCCCCAGTTGGGGCCTCGTCATCCTGACTTGACCGGGCATGCGCTCAATTACACCTCGCGTTTGTTGCGCGACGGCTGGCTCTACGTCTGGGAGAGCAGTCAACCAAAGTTGGTGGAGTATCAGGTCGAAAAAGCTCAGCTTACCCAAACCCCGCGTGCGGGCAGGGTAATCGACACCCGGGTCAAACCCCATCTGGTGTTAAGAGCTGGCGACCCTGCCGGATTGGTCTGGTCGCCCGTTCGCTGGAGTGAAGCGCAATACCAGGCCGCCAAAAAAGAGCCCGCCGTGCGTCAGCGCATCATGCGCAGTTTTGTTCCGGGTGTCGCACCGTTCAGTGGCAAGGTAGACACCGTCGCCAAGCAGATTGGCGAATACAACGATGCGACGAGCTATGGCTGGAGCGCGGAGCCCGAGATGGAGCACGCACCCGACTGGTTGAAAGTGCTAAAGCAGATGAAGGCTTGCGAGCAACAAACCTACGCGGTCATTGATGACGCTTGGGGCGTGCTGCTCGACCTCGCCGCATTGATGCGTGTGCGTAAAGAAGCGTTCGACAGTTACCAGGAGCATCACGCTGAAACGTGGGCGATGGCCAGTGTCATCAAGTCACTCAGCGAAGGCGACCGTCAACTGAGTGCACAACTGCCGTCTATCACTCGCTATGACGAACTCCAGCGGGCTTGGAAAGATCAAGAGCTCCAAAACAATCGGTATACCGCCGACACGCGGCATCTGGCTCAACTCTGGGTGGCGTGGTTCAACACTCTGCAAGTGACCGGTGCGTCGAGCATGGATGCCGCTTGTGGCCATTTCGACATTACTCAGTCGATGGCGCGTGAGGCGCTGGAATTGCATTTCGCGGCGGCTTGCCTGGGACCGGCTGGTACCAGTGTCGTCGCCGAGGCCATTACCCTCAGCCTGAACGGCAACTCGCCGGGAAAACCATGGCTGCTCTGGGCTTTGCTCGGGTTGCCTTCACGGCTGGGTGTTGGCGAAATCAAATACCTTGTGGACGCCAGTGATGTGGCCCGCGATAACCAGGCTGCTGTTCAAGAAGGCGCCAGCAAACTTGCCAGAGCCTTTGGTTATGCCGATGCGCTGAACAAGACCGCCGACAAACTCAAGCAGCACAAACCTGCAGCCAGCCTCGAAGCGCTGTTTTTGGCCATTTCTCCCGTCGCGGCGGCGCAATTGCACCACGCGGACAACGCCAGCAGCACAGCCGGACGGCTGTACATGGCGGCAGCCCTGTCCCGCAGCGACCAGCGCATCCAGACCTCGGGCGTCACGCCGCGTCAGTTAGGCGAGTGGTACAGCGATTTGATGGGGACGCGCCAGACATTGCCCGCCCATTTGAGCGTCGCACCGCTGGTCAGCGGGGTGGCTGACGGTATCCCGTTCATGCATTTGGTGCCAGCCAGCACCAAGCTGCCACCGTTGCCGGTGAATCTCGCTGCGGGTGGTGAATTGAGCCGTGTGTTTGATTTGAAAGGTGCGCTGAGCAAGGCGCCGATCAAGTCGATTGTGATGGTGGTGGCGGGGGTGAACTTTGTTTCATCGGGAGAACAGCTTTTTGAAAAGCGAACCTACAAAAGCGTGTTTAGCACAGCCGGGGCGGCGATTGGTATTGGTGCCGCAGCAGCTGCGGTCTTTCAGCGAGTGGCGGAGGTTGATTGGGCGTCAGCCGTCCGCCATAGCGGTAACTCTTCAGTTTCATCTCGGCTGCTTTTAAGCAAGGCGTTAGGGCGGGCTGCCACTGCTGCTTTGGCGCAGGGCGTTTTTCTGGCATTTGATGTCGTGCTCTATGGGATCGACGCTTTTGAGGCCTACAAAGCAGGTGATTTCGACACGGTGGCCGCGAACTTGGCGGTAGCAGGCGCTTCGCTGGCCAGTATCAGGCTTCAGGTCCAGGCTTTTCGGGCACTACGAGTCGCGCGGGCTGCTGTAATCGCAGGGGATGTGGCGACTATTGCCAGAGGAGTCAACGTGGTGCCCCATTTGGGGGCCAAGTTATTGGGTTTAACAGTTTTAATTGTGGGCGGAGTTATCGCCCGTCTTTATACGACTGACTCGTCGCTAGAAAAATGGGTGAAGAGCAGCCGTTTCGGCATACGTCCCGACGACACCTGGTCCCACGACTATGCGCTGTCCATGGATAAGCTGTACCCAGTTCTGTTTCCTATCAGCTTTGACGCCTGCCGGTTGGCAGAAATGCATCCCTATCAAGGACAAGTAACCTCCACCTACCTACTGCTGAAACTACCGGGAGAAAACGTGCAACTGACCGACGCCATGATTCACTTCAAGGGTGTCGAAGTTTGGGGCGATACACTCGGCTATCACTCCGATCAGATCAAAAAGGTTGAATGGTCGGGCAAAGATTTTGCTAGACACAGCGGTACCCGTATTCCTGTATCCGCCGGCATTACTCCTTACCGCCGTGTTTACCATGAGGATGGAGTAAGGGACTTGAAGTGTATTGAGGGAGAATTGATCTATTCCCCACAAGACGGACTGACGCTACCCGCGGTAAAAATTATGGAACGAGCATGGATATGAATACGCAAAAGACACCCCGCTACAGCGCTTCACCCACGGTCATGCTTGAGGCGGACAAGTCGACGGGTGAACAACCTATGGAGTTGTTCATTGTCGACGAACACACCGAGTATTACTTGGCGTTGCAAGCAGGTGGAGACTCTGATCGAGGAATGCTGACGGGAGTGCTGGGCGGAATGGGGGGCTGCGCTTTGGTAGGGCTTGGCGTTATAGGTGCAATGCAAGGCAAATTCGACATCACCTATATGACGTTTGTTACAGGAATATTCCTGTTTCTGGTGCCTTTCCTTTGGGAAGTCCTTCGCGCCTTACCATTGCCCATCCTATTTAACCGCCGAACCCGTGAAGTGTACTTAGATCATGAGGGTAATCTTTACCACGCTCCATGGGATGGCATCTCCGCCGTAGTCAGTGAATTCCAACTGGTAGGTGCTCAAATCGGTGGTATGCAAAGCGCCTCATTGGAAATTAGGGTGTGGAAATTCGAAGAGCCGGGAACGGCTCTGATGGTCAGCCTCGGCTCTCCGCTCGGTAAAACATTGGCGATGCAAAAAAGCTTTTGGGAGTACATCCGTTCCTACATGAATAATGGCCCTTATTTCGATGAGCACGGAAACCACAGTGAGTCGGATGCGTTTGTAAGAAGCCAGTTGGCGGTGCGATTCAAAATGAGCGACAGCTTCAAACACACCCTGGCGCAATTAAAGCAGGCGAAGAAGGACGCTGGTGGCAAAAACTATTTACAGATTAGCGATGTAGCAAAACTGATATTCGAGCCACTGCTTTACCCGCAGGACCGAATTCAAGAAATTACCTACAGCCTCGCCAAACGCCGCTCCCGCAACCTGTGGCCAAAAGTTGTCACTGAACGCCTGAAGGCCGGCGGCCCCACCACGCGACTTGTCGATCTGGAGCGTGATCGGGGTTGTGGCACATCGAAGGAGAGTTGATCTTTCATCCGCAAGAAGGACTGATGCTGCCAGCGGTAAAAATCACGGAACGAACATGGATATGAATACGCCATTCACATCACGCTACAGCGCTACACCCACGGTAATACTTGAAGCGGACAAGTCGACGGGTGCACAACCGATGGAGTTGTTTATTACCGATGAGCACACCGAGCATTACTTGGCGTTACAAGCAGGATGTGAATTTCATAGAGGGGCAATGGCCGGACTCTGTGGGTGGGTTTTCATTGGTTGTATAGCTGTAGGTATTTACAGTCTTATTCAAAGCGCAGAACTGAAAGGGCTGTACATAATGGTGGGAATTGGTCTGCCGATGTTTGTGGTGCCGTTCCTATGGGAAATCCTTCGTCCTTTACCTCTTCCGATTTTGTTTAATCGCCGCACCCGTGAAGTGTATTTCGATCACGACGACGCTTTATACCACGCCCCGTGGGATGGTATTTCAGCCGTAGCCAATGAGTTTCAACTGGTAGGCACCCAAATCGGTGGCATGCAAAACGCTTCGTTGGAAATTCGCATGTGGAAGTTTGAAGATCCGGCAACGGCGCTGATGGTCAGCCTTGGTCCACCCTTCGGCAAATCACTGGCGATGCAAAAAGATTTTTGGGAGTACATCCGCTCCTACATGAACAATGGCCCTTATTTTGATGATCACGGTAATCACAGTGAGGCTGATACGTTTGTAAAAAGCCAACTCTCCGTGCGACCCAAAATGAGCGACAGTTTCAAGCAGACACTGGCGCAATTAAAACAGGCGAAGAAGGATGCGGGTGGTAAAAAACTACTTACGCAGTAGCGACGTAGCAAAACTGATATTCGAGCCACTGCTCTACCCTCAGGACCGAATTCAAGAAATTACCTACAGCCTCGCCAAACGCCGCTCCCGCAACCTGTGGCCAAAAATCGTCACTGAGCGCCTGAAAGCCAACGGCCCAATCACGAGGCTTGTTGATTTGGAGTGAGGAAAAGCAACAACGAGTTGAAACAGAGTTGAGTTATTCGCCGCGAGAAGACATGACTGCTGCCAGCAGTAAAAACCATGGAGCGAGCATGGATGAATACGCCAATAACACCACGCTACAGCGCCGTACCCACCGTAACTCTTGAAGCGAATAAGGCCACGGGCGAACAGCCTATGGAGCTGTTTATTAGCGATGAGCACACTGAGCATTACTTATCGTTGCTAGCAAGTGGCGACTCTGATCGAGGAATGCTAACGGGAGTGTTGGGCGGTATGGGCGGGGTTGGGGGGATGGGGCTTGGGCTGCTCAGCTTTATGCAAAGTGGTGAGCCTGAAGGGCTGTTTATCATGCTTGCCATATGCGGGCCCTTGTTCCTAGCGCCATTTTTATGGGAAACCCTTCGTCCTTTACCTCTGCCCATTCTGTTTAACCGCCGTACCCGCGAAGTGTACTTCGATCATGATGGCGATCTTTACCACGCCCCGTGGGATGGCATCTCAGCCTTCGCCAATGAATTTCACTTAGTCGGGACCCAAATCGGTGGCATGCAAAACGCTTCACTGGAAATTCGCATGTGGAAATTTGAAGAGCCGGAAACGGCTTTGATGGTCAGCCTCGGTGCCCCCTTCGGTAAATCACTGGCGATGCAAAAAGGCTTTTGGGAGTACATCCGTTCCTACATGAACAATGGCCCCTATTTCGATGAACACGGTAACCACAGTGAGTCGGATGCATTCGTAAAAAGTCAGTTATCCGTGCGGCCCAAATTGAGCGACAGCTTCAAGCAAACACTGGAGCGGATTAAACACGCGAAGCAAGAGAGCGGAGGTAAAAACTATCTGCGCAGTATCGACGCTCTGAGCTTAGTACTCGATCTCTGCTTCTATCCCACCTGTCGCATTCAAGAGCTCACCTACAGCATCGCCAAGCGCCGCTCCCGCAACCTGTGGCCAAAAATCGTCACTGAGCGCCTGAAAGCCAACGGCCCAATCACGAGGCTTGTTGATTTGGAGTGAGGAAAAGCAACAACGAGTTGAAACAGAGTTGAGTTATTCGCCGCGAGAAGACATGACTGCTGCCAGCAGTAAAAACCATGGAGCGAGCATGGATGAATACGCCAATAACACCACGCTACAGCGCCGTACCCACCGTAACTCTTGAAGCGAATAAGCCCACGGGCGAACAGCCCATGGAGCTGTTTATTGCCGACGAACACACCGGGCACTATTTGGCGTTGGAGGCAGGCGGCGATTCAGATCGGGGGCTGTTAACAGGACTCTTTGGGTGGGTTGCGCTCGGAATGCTATGTATAGAAGCGTTGCTGATTTTCAAGGGGAATTGGGATGGTGTCCCCATAGACTTGATTATGGTGACTACGTTTTTTTGTACCGTTTCTGTGGGAAACCCTTCGTCCTTTACCCCTGCCTATTCTGTTTAACCGCCGTACTCGCGAAGTGTACTTCGATCATGATGGCAATCTTTACCACGTCCCGTGGGATGGCATCTCAGCGGTCGCTAATGAATTTCACTTGGTAGGCACCCAAATCGGCGGCATGCAAAACGCTTCACTGGAAATTCGCATGTGGAAATTTGAAGAGCCGGAAACGGTTTTGATGGTCAGCCTCGGTGCGCCCTTTGGTAAGTCATTGACGATGCAAAAAGGTTTTTGGGTACATCCGCTCCTACATGAACAATGGCCCTTATTTTGATGAGCACGGTAATCACAGTGAGTCTGATGCGTTTGTAAAAAGCCAACTCTCCGTGCGACCTAAAATGAGCGACAGTTTCAAGCAGACACTGGCGCAATTAAAACAGGCGAAGAAGGATGCGGGTGGTAAAAAACTACTTACGCAGTAGCGACGTAGCAAAACTGATATTCGAGCCACTGCTCTACCCTCAGGATCGAATTCAAGAAATTACCTACAGCCTCGCCAAACGCCGCTCCCGCAACCTGTGGCCAAAAGTTGTCACTGAACGCCTGAAGGCCGGCGGCCCCACCACGCGACTTGTCGATCTGGAGCGTGATCGGGGTTGTGGCACATCGAAGGAGAGTTGATCTTTCATCCGCAAGACGGACTGACGCTGCCAGCGGTAAAAATCACGGAACGAACATGGATATGAATACGCCAGTCACATCACGCTACAGCGCTACACCCACGGTAATACTTGAAGCGGGCAAGCCGACGGGTGAACAACCGATGGAGTTGTTTATTACCGATGAGCACGAGATTGCGCTGTCGTTGTTTGTGTATCAGGGGCAGAAGTTTGTGGAGACGTTGAGTGAGCTGCTGATAAAGGATGAAATGTCGCGATCTGATCGGTTTGCTGTTTTTGAATCATTCGTCGGTATGTTGGCTGCCGGCTTTGCCGCCGTACAAGGTCTGTCGGTGACGATCTTGCAAGGGCATATCGAGCAAATGGACAGTGCTGCCGGCAAGCTCAATACCATGAGCCGATTGGGACGCTGGGCCGGTATTGCCGGGGATGCCGCTTTTGGATTTGGTGCTTTGGCCGCCACAATCGATTCAGGTAAACATTCGCTGCAATGGGGTAAGCATTGGCCGAAGGCAATTACCAAGGCTTGGCAGCCACAACCCTGCAAATCGCCTGTGACGGCATTCTGGTGGGCACCAACACCTGGGGCGCCAAACACACGACGTCGATCATCCGCCAGATCCTCAAGAAGCCCGCCGAACTGCGTGCCCTGGCCTGGGCCGAAGCCAGTCCGCGGCTGCAGAGCATCGGCGTCAAAGCTACAGGGCCGAGGAGCTCAAGTCGGTGGATTCTGGCGCTACTGTAGGCAACGACTGAAAATTTTGTAGGCTGCGCGAAGGCATTTTGCCGATGCGTAAACAAGCTCCAATAAATGCGTTTGTTTTCGGCTGCAGGCTTCCCACAGCCGATTAAAACAAGCTGAAAACACAGGAAATGTCCGACGTATTTTTAGGGTTGGCTGTCGGAAGTGCGGCGGTTAGCGTGGTAGCTCTCATCACTCAGCAGAGAGCCACCATGCCCGACGACACACTCCAGACCCATGAGCCATTTGCGGGCCACAGTACCTCCCCGTACGTCTCAGGCGATTCGAAAAAGTTTCACCAGGCCGCCGACCGTGCACTCGACCACTACCTCAAGCCCACCGTTCCCGCAGAGGTATGCAATCGACGCAAACCGGCGATGATTTTTATCGTTGCCCCCGAAGTCGACAACGAAACGTTGCTGGCCCAGGTCTGCGAATTGCTGGCGTCGGCTAATGCCATGGTCAGCGACCTGGCCGGGCTGGTGGACGGAACCCAGCGCAACACGATGCTGGCGGTCCAGCAGGTCATCATGCTGGGTGAACTGGCGGTGAACCGGGTGCTGGATAATGTGGCGCCGCCGCAAAAGACTCAACCGCTGCTGAACAACTGACGGATCAGGTTCGGGGTGCTCCCGGTCCGGCGTTTGAACGATCACCGAAAGTTCGCCGCATCGTTGAAGCTCGAGTACTGCGCGCAGGGCGAGTTTCCAACGATGGGGTTTGAGTACCGAGAACATGGCCGCGATCCCTTGGCCAAGAGGCAATGCGCGTGAGCACAGCAAATGTTTGTCACCGTTGGGTTTCCGGGGTGTGAGGACTGTAGGAGCCGGCTTGCTGGCGAACGGGTTCAAGTCATGCGGTGCTCTTGGGGACGCCTTCGCTGGCAAGCCAGCTCCTACACAAGCCGGCTCCACAGGTGATGTGGGTGTGAGGTCGAATCAGCTCATCCGGTTGCGTTCGATCACCAGGGCCTGTTCTACACCGGCAGCAGCGAAGCCAGTTACGACAAGAACACCCACCAGACCAGTCCAAAGTTCTCGGGCGCCAGGCTGCCCTGGCGCGTAAACGGTGGTCACTGATCCTTTTCGCAGTTGACCATCCACGACACGCCAAAGCGGTCGACCAGCATGCCGAAGCGTGCCGCCCAGAACGTGGCTTCCAGTGGCATTTGCACCTTGCCGTCTTCGGCCAGTGCCGTGAACACGCGCTCCGCCTCGGCAATGCTGTCGACATTCAGCGACACCGAGCAGCCGGCCATTTCATCCGTGGGACGATCCGGTGTGGTGTCCGAGCCCATGATCGCCTGATCGCCCACCGACAGGCGGGTATGGATGATCAGGTTGTGCAGGTCCGCCGCAAAGTGTTCGCGCGCCGGGCTTTCACCGAAGGTCATCATCATTTCGATCTGGCCTTGCAGGGCTTGGGCATAGAAGGTGAAGGCGGCTTTGCAGTCGCCATTGAAGATGAGGTAGGGATTGATTTTCATGTTGCAGCTCCCGGTCATTGAGGGGACACATCGGTTGACCGTTTACCTGGCCAGTGAATTCCGATGTGCTTCGACTCGGGTAGCAAAGCCCTAAAACGCAGCGGGCGGTTGGGTTTTTTTAGATGTTTTTTCCATGGACGAGGCCAGGCTTATTGCCTCGGGTACCCGTCGCGGCGCGAGCACACGCTCGATGGCGCCACGCACCAGGCTTTCGAGCAATTCATCGCGCTCCGGTTCATCCAGCGCGGGCTGCGCCAGCCAGCTGGGCGCGCTGTTGAGCAAGGCGGCAATCGCATGCCCGGCGGCCAGCCGGCCCTGTTCACTGAACCGTGACCGGGTGCCGAGCATCAGCAGCAGTTTGCGTTCGTACTGCTCGCGCAGTTGCCGCACCCGTAGCTGTTGCTCTTCGTTCAGGCAGCCGCTGTCGCGCTCCACCAGACGATAATGCCAGGGCATCTCCTGATGCAGGTGCACATGCGCGCGGATCAGCGCCTGCAGTTTGTCGCGCTTGGCCGGCGCCTGTTGGGCGATGCGCCCCAGGGTGGCCAGCAGCTCTTCGTAGAACTCTTCGATCAGATCCAGCAGCAAGTGCTGTTTGCTGGGGTAATGGTGATACAACGAACCCGGCGAGAGCCCCAGGCAGGTCGCGAGCTCACGCATGCCGACCTGGCCAAAACCCTTGCTGGCGAACAGCTCCAGGACTTTGTCCCGGTACTCGGCGAAGCGTGTGCAACGCTCAGGCATAGGCATGGAAGCCGCGCCCCGTTTTGCGTCCCAGATAGCCGGCGGCGACCATTTCCTTGAGCAGCGGCGCAGGGCGGTATTTGCTGTCGTTGAAGCCATCGTAGAAGGCTTCCAGAATCGCCAGCACGGTGTCCAGGCCGATCAGGTCCGCCAGGGCCAGCGGGCCGATGGGCTGGTTGCACCCCAGGCGCATGCCGGCGTCGATCTCTTCGGCACTGGCCAGGCCTTCCTGCAACACCAGGATCGCTTCGTTGATCATCGGCACCAGGATCCGGTTGACCACGAAGCCCGGACGGTTGCCAGCGGTGATCGCGGTCTTGCCCAGGGTGGTGGCCATGTCCAGTGCCAGGGCGTGGGTCGCGTCGCTGGTTTGCAGGCCGCGGATCACTTCGATCAGGCCCATCACCGGCACCGGGTTGAAGAAGTGCAGGCCGATGAAACGTTCAGGCTGGCTGACGCTGGCGGCGAGTTGGGTAATGGACAACGACGAGGTGTTGGAGGCGATCACGCAGTCCGGGCTGACCTGCGCGGCGATCTGTTGCAGCACGCGCAGTTTCAGCTCGAGGTTTTCCGTGGCGGCTTCGATCACCAGTTGCACGTTCTGCAGGCTGCTGTAGTCGGTACTGGTACGGATCCGGTCGAGGGTGGCGAGTTTTTGCTCCTGGGTCAGCGTATCCTTGGCGATTTGCCGATCAAGGTTTTTGCCGACCGTCGCAATGGCCTTTTGCAGGGCGCTGTCGGAAATGTCGATCAAGGTCACCTTGAAGCCGGCCAGGGCGCAGACTTGCGCAATGCCGTTACCCATGGTGCCCGCGCCAATCACGCCAATGTCTTGCAGATTCATGTTTGTGTCCTTGCGCTCAAACCTTGCGATACCTTGGCCGTCGCAACGGCCGAAGGCGTACTATTGGCCACGAGTCTAGAACTGGCAGGGCGGTTGTCCTATGCCGAAACTGTTCAACGCAACTGGTGTTTTTTGCCAGTCGATCATGGGGAGAGAAGCGTTCAAATGCGGGAAAAAGACTCGGTGGCCGCCTACTTCATGCAGGCCATGGTCCAGGGAAAGGGGAACGATCCACAGCGCGTGGGGGCTGCGCTGGAACAGGCGGGCATCGACCCGGTATCGATGGAACAACCCACGGCACGGGTGCCGGCCAGTGCATTTGCCGCCCTGTGGCTGATCCAGATCCGCGAACTCGACGACGAATTCTTCGGCCTCGACTCCCACGGCATGCCACCGGGCAGCTTCGCCCTGATCTGCCGGGCGCTGATCCAGGAGCCCGACCTGCACAAAGCCATGCGCCAGTGCCTGGTCAACTTCGCCCTGTTCCTGCGGGACTTTCGCGGTACCTTGGCCGTGCGCGGAAAACGGGCGGTCATCAGCCTGGAAACCCGCGCGCAAAACGATGACCTCGCCCGTTTGGGCGAAGAGACGTTCCTGGTGTTGATGATCAGCCTGCTGTGCTGGCTGGGCGGTCGCCGCATTCCCATCGACCGTGCGGACTTTCGCCATCAACGCGTTCCCCTCAGCGATGACCGTTTGCTCTGGGGCCCCAACCTGACCTTCGGCGCCGAACGTACCGAGATCGAATTTGCCAGTCATTACCTGCGCTTGCCGGTGATTCAGGACCTGGCCTCGTTGAAAGTATTCCTGCGCACCGCACCGCAATGGCTGGTGATCCGCTTCCGCAACCAGCACGGCCTGGCGTCGCAGGTGCACCAGCGCCTGCGCCACAGCCATTACAGCGAATGGCCGACCTTGCAGGCCTTCGCCCTGGAACAGCACCTGAGCTCCAGCACCTTCCGCCGCAAACTGGAGCGCGAAGGCTGTTCGTACCAGGAGATCAAGGATGAGGTGCGGCGCGGGGTGGCATTCGAGCAGTTGCGCCAGAGCAAGGCGAGCATCGGCGATATTGCCGAGCGTTTGGGGTTTCAGGAGCCGAGTGCGTTTCATCGGGCGTTCAAGAAATGGACGGGGGAGAGTCCGGGGCGGTATCGGGCGCGGTTTCAGGGTGAATTGTCAGAAGGCTCTGACAGACCGATCTGATTAAGCGCGACCCCGATGTTTTCGGCGGTTTCGGCCTGTACAGTCGCAGCTCCTAGTCTCTGTTCAACGCTGTTTGCAACAAGGACGCTGACCCCAAGGAGCTGGAGCCTGTCGATGACCGATATTGAAAACATTCCCCCGAGAACCGTAAACCCGACACCCGATCGCTTTAGCCAATTGAGTAAGAGCCTGTTGTGGCTCAATGAGCGCGCCTGGCCATTGACCCTGGTCATACTGCTCACGGCCGGGGTGTACCTGTATCAATACATTCAGGAAGAAAAGATCCCGCTGAGTATCACCTCTTCAGCGGTCATCTCTGCACTGCCGGTCATGTCCGCGATACTCGTGTTCATCATTTCGGTGCTGGTGGCTTTTGTCCTGTTGCCGATTTTCGTCCTGTTTCATCGACTGAATGATTCCGGCAAGCGGTTGAGCGACGAGCTCACCCTTGATCAAACCTGCGCCGAACACAGGGCGCGCCACCGGCGAATGCTAGGGCGCTGGGGCGGCGGCCTGTTGCTCCTCGGGACTTTCTGCGCGTTGCTCAGCGTCATCGGCTCGCAGGTGGCGGGCAACTGGTACTGGGGCACTGCGGCGGTAGTGGGTACGGGACTGACGATTGCCTGTTACTGCTGGGTAATGACGCGCGGTGTGGAAGGCCCGGTGTCGATGGATTTTCGCATGGCCTGTGTCATGTCCGCCATTGTTCAGGTATGCGTGATTCTCAATGTCACAATTGTGGCGATCAACATCGCCGGCCAATACGTCAGCAGCCTGTGGTGGCTGGTGCCGCTGATGCTGGTGGAATTGCTGGTGGTCTGGATGATCCAGCTGCTGGGTGCGTTGTTCGTGGTGAAGATGCGCAGCCATGAGAATCCGCTGGCCTTGGTAGCCTCCGCCGTCATAGTCCTGGTCATCGTTCTGGGCTTGTATCCACCCACAGGCGCCAAACTGGGCGGGTTTTCCTTCCAAGTCTCGGCTTCCGGCGCACGCAATTGCACCCTCATGAATTTCGCCCCCGAGAGCAAAGGGCTCGAGACGCTCACGGATCCCGACAGGCCTGGCTTCAGTCGCCCGTTACGCGTCATCGCCGAGGCGGACGGTACGTATTTTGTGCGCCTGTGGAAGACCGACTCCAAGGCGGTGCAGTTTGTACCGCGTGCCAGCCTGTTGGGCGTTGATGTCTGCCCGGTCGCCAAGCCCAAGACTGCTTCCTCCGGAGCCCCCGCGCCGATCCCTGGCTGAAGTACCATGGCGCATTGTTGTCCTCACCACGCCGGGTCCAGCGCCGTATGCCAGTTGCTCTTAACCGCTTCACCACCTTGCTCGACCAGGCCAGACGCGCCTTGCTGCTGGTCTGGGGCACTTCTCGCGGTCTGTTCCTGGGGCTGGTGCTGGCCACCCTGATTGCCGGTGTACTCCCCGCCATGGCCGCCTGGCTGGGCCAGCGTATCGTCGATGCGGTGGTGTTCGCCATGCAGTTGCACGCGCAGCAGGGCAGTGCGCCGTTGTGGCCGGTGGTGCGTTATGTGTTGTTCGAAGCCGGGGTGCTGGCGTTGCTGTCCGGGACCCAGCGGGCGCTGTCGGTGCAGCAGTCGCTGTTGCGGGTGCAGCTGGGGCAGAAGGTCAATACGATGATTCTGGAAAAGGCCCAGACGTTATCGCTGGTGCAGTTCGAGAATTCCGAGTTCTACGACAAGCTGGTGCGGGTGCGGCGCGAGGCTTCGACCCGGCCGTTGGCGCTGGTGATGAAGTCGTTGGGGCTGATCCAGAACCTGATCGTGCTGATCAGCTTCGGCGTATTGCTGGTGCATTTTTCGCCGTGGGCCCTGGTGTTGCTGGTGGTCGGTGCGTTGCCGGTGTTCTTTGCCGAAGCGCATTTTTCCGGGGATGCCTTCCGCCTGTTCACCCGCCGCGCGCCGGAGAGCCGGCAGCAAAATTACATCGAGACACTGCTGTCCCACGAAGGCTATATCAAAGAGGTCAAGCTGTTCGGTTTTGCGCCGCTGTTATTGAAGCGTTATCGCGAGACGTTCGCCCGTCTCTATGCCGAAGACCGGCGCTTGACGCTGCGCCGTGATGGCTGGGGGTTCGGCTTGGGGCTGTTGGGTACCGCTGCGTTTTATCTGGCGTATGCCTGGGTGGTGGTCGATGCCGTCCATGGCAACATCAGCCTCGGCCAGATGACCATGTACCTGGTGTTGTTCAAGCAGGGGCAGACGGCGGTGAGCAACAGTCTCAGCGCCATCAGTGGTCTTTATGAGGATGGCCTCTATCTGTCGAGTCTTTATGAATACCTGGCGGAACCGGTGGTGATCGATACCGGCAGCCTGACGGCAGGCGCACTGCCCGGCGATGGTTTGCGTTTCGAGAACGTCGGTTTCCGTTATCCGGGTGCCAGTCGCGCCGCGCTGGAAGGCATCGATCTGCACCTGGTGCCTGGACACAGTGTGGCGCTGGTGGGAGAGAACGGTTCCGGCAAGACCACCCTGATCAAACTGCTGACCCGTCTGTACCGTCCCGATCAGGGCCGTATTCTGCTGGACGGCAGCGATCTGCAGGCGTGGGAAGAAGGCGCGCTGCGTCGCCGCATCGGCGTGATTTTTCAGGATTACATTCGATACCAATTCTCGGTCGGCGAGAACATCGGCGTCGGCGACACCCTGGCCTTCAACGATGAACAGCGTTGGCAGGAGGCTGCGGCCGAGGGCATGGCCGCACCCTTTATCGAGCGTCTGGATCGCGGTTATGCCACGCAACTCGGGCGCTGGTTCGCCGGTGGGCAGGAACTGTCCGGCGGGCAATGGCAGAAGATCGCCTTGTCCCGCGCCTACATGCGCCGCGAGGCCGACATTCTGATTCTCGATGAGCCGACTTCGGCACTCGACCCTGCGGCGGAAGCGGCGGTGTTCGAGCATTTCAGCGAGCACACCGAAGGCCGCATGACGTTACTGATTTCCCACCGCTTTTCCAGCGTGCGCAATGCCGATCACATCATCGTGCTGGATCAGGGTTCGATCCTGGAGCGGGGGGATCACGACAGTCTGGTGGCGGCGGGCGGGCGCTATGCGCAGTTGTTCAACTTGCAGGCCAGGGGATATCGCTGAGCCTCAGGAATCCTGGGCGCGCCGAGTCACGGCCGGCCCCGCGACCTGGGCCGGTGGTGTCGACGGCATCAAGCTGTCCAGTGCCTTGCGGTAGGTCTGCCCACCCTGGCTCATGCTGTTGTTGTGCGACGCCCCGGGCACCAGCAACAGACGCTTGGGTTCCAGGGCCGCATTGAATAATTGTTCGCTGAAGCGTGGCGGCACGTAGCGGTCGTCCAGCCCGTGGACCACCAGCAGCGGCATGTTGATCCCGGCGATCTTGTCGATGGAATCGAATTTCTGCGACAGCAGCCAGCGCACCGGCAGGGAAGTATTGGCCATCGCCGTGGCGACGTCGGCCAGGGAAGTGAAAGTAGACTCGATGACCAGCCCGCGAGCCGGCACCGGGGTCTGCGCTTTTGCGGCTGTCTGGCCCAGCTCGGCCGCCAGGTCGATGGCCACGGCGCCGCCGAGAGAATGACCGTAGATCAGCCGTTTGTTCGCGTCCGGTTGCAGCAACTTGAAGCGTTCCCAGGCAACTCGTGCATCTTCGTACACCGTGGTTTCCGAGGGCAGGTCGCCGTGACTCTGACCGAAACCGCGGTAGTCGATGGCCAGCACCGAATAGCCCAGTGCCTGCAGTTGCTGGATGCGAAACAACTGCCCGGTGAGGTTCCAGCGTACGCCATGCAGGTAGAGGATCGCCGGCGCATTCGCCCGTTCCGCCGGCCACCACCAGCCATGGATACTTTGCCCGGCCTTGAAGCTTTTGGGCTGCAGCTCGAACTCCTGGACGCTGCTAGGCAAGCCGCTGTACCAACTGGCAGTCCCCGGTTCGATGCGGAACAACAGCTCCCGCTCCTTATGCTCCAGCACCGCGCAACCCACAGGCAGGCCGACGAGCAGCGCGGCCATGCATAGTAGCGCTAGCCAGCGTTGGCGTAGACGAGCGAGGAGGGAAGTGGGCATCGGGCGGTCCACGGTAAGAAACTGAAGTTCGGGTTTTAGCAGAAGCGTGCGCAGGGCGGGGGAAATTTCGACGATCGTTCACCCCCCCTGTAGGAGCTGGCTTGCCAGCGAAGGCGTCCGTTCAGGCGATAAATCTGTCGACTGACCCACCGCTTTCGCGAGCAAGCTTGCTCCTACGGTGGAGTGTCAGTCGATATCAATGTTGCTGATCCGCTTTCGCGAGCAAGCTTGCTCCTACAAGGGGTCAAGGTCGGCCCAGGATCGGGCTCAATCCACCCGCAACACAATCTTGCCAATGTGCTCGCCCGCTTCCATCCGCGCATGTGCCTGGGCTGCATCGGCCAACGGATAGACCTTGTCGATCATCGGCAAGCAACGCCCGGCGGCGAGGACGGGCCAGACGTACTCGCGCAATTGCTCGGCAATCGAGGCTTTTTCTTCGCGGGTGCGCGAGCGCATCAAGGACCCGGTGATCGTCGCGCGTTTACCCAGGATCGCCATCAGGTCGACCTCTTTGGCCTGGGCACCGCCGAGAAAGCCCAGCATCACCAATCGACCGTCCATGCCCAGCGCCGCGATATTCGGGTTCAGGTACGAGCCGCCCATGATGTCGAGGATCACATTGACGCCTTTGCCAGCAGTTTTCTCCTGGATGACCTGGACGAAATCCTGCTCGCGATAATTGATCGCCTCGGCCCCCAGCTGACGAATCGCCGCGCACTTTTCTTCACTGCCCGCCGTGGCGAAGGCCTTGATCCCGAATTCGCGACACAACATCAGCGCGGTGGTGCCGATGCCGCTGGTTCCGCCATGGATCAATGCGCGCTGGCCTTTGCTGGCGCCACCGAGGTCGAACAGGTTGGCCCACACGGTGAAGAAGGTTTCCGGGATCGCCGCGGCTTGCAGCCAGTCCATGCCTTGGGGAATCGGCAGTGCCTGACTGGCCGGGGCGACGCAATACTGCGCATATCCGCCGCCATTGGTCAGCGCACACACGCTATCGCCGAGGATGAACTCAGTGACGCCCTGGCCGATCGCCACGACTTCACCGGCCACTTCCAGCCCGGGGATGGGGCTCATGCCGGGTTTCATCGGGTACTTGCCCGCGCGCTGAATCACGTCGGGGCGGTTGACGCCGGCGGCGTGGACGCGGATCAGTATTTCGCCGGGCCCAGGGGTGGGGACGGGGACCTGGTTGGGTTGCAGGACTTCGGGGCCTCCGGGTTGGGTGATTTCAACCTGGGTCATGGTTTGGGGCAAAGTCATGTCGTCTACCTGTCTGGAAGGTGATCTGTAGATAGGACCGCGTCGTCGCGCGGTAGATCAAAAGATCGCAACAGCAACAGCCTGCGATCTTTTGATCTTATGGCATTTGCGGCAGTTCCTGCGGGCGCAGGTCGAACACCAACACCTCGGCATCCACACCCTTGCTCAAGGTCAACAGCTGTTCATCGCGAACCCGCACCCCATCGCCTTCCTGCAACAGCACGCCGTTGAGTTCGACGCTGCCCCGGGCTACATGCACATAGGCATAGCGATTCGCACCCAGCGCCAGGCTGGCGCTTTCCTTGCCATCGATCAGGCCGGCATACACCCGCGCATCCTGGCGCACCTTCAGCGAACCCTGTGTCCCCTCAGGGGAAATGATCAGTTGCAGGCGGCCGCGTTTCTTCTGTGTGCTGAAATGCTCCTGCTGATAACGCGGTTTGGCGCCGCTCAGTTCCGGCACGATCCAGATTTGCAGGAAATGCACCGGCCGGGTCGCCGAGTGGTTGAACTCGCTGTGAGCGACGCCGCTGCCGGCGCTCATCAGTTGCACATCGCCGGGGCGGATCACCGAACCGGTGCCCAGGGTGTCCTTGTGTTCCAGGGCGCCTTCGAGCACATAGGAGAAAATCTCCATGTCGCGGTGCGGGTGCTGCCCAAAGCCTTTGCCGGCCGCCACGCGATCATCGTTGATCACCAGCAGGTCGGAAAATCCCTGCTCTTTCGGGTTGCGGTAGTTGGCGAAGGAAAAGGTGTGGAAGGACTTCAACCAACCGTGATTGGCGGCGCCGCGATCAGAAGCTTTGCGAAGGGTCAGCATGATGGAATTCTCCTGTGGGGACGTTGATTCGTCCGAGTGAGGAGAAGGTTAATGGTTACTGGTGGGTGCAATAAGTAGGTGGAAATTGAAATACTGTCGCGTTTAGGTTGACAGTTAGCCGCGGCTAATAAGGTATTCTTAGCCGACACTGCATCTCTTAATGCCGGGCGCATACCCTTGTGGGAGCGGGCTTGCTCGCGAAAGCGGTTTGACAGTCACCATCATTGTTGAATGTGAAAACGCTTTCGCGAGCAAGCCCGCTCCCACAGGGGTTTGGTGTTTGGCAGACTTACCTTCTTATGACCTCAGTGATTTGAACTCATGAAAACCGTGGCAATGGTGTTGTTCCCCGACTTTCTCCTGCTCGACATGGCCGGGCCCATGGAGGTGTTTTCCATCGCCAACCGTTATCTGCCACAGGCCCAGCGCTATGAGCTGTCCACCATCGGCACCGAACACGGCGCGCTGCAGGCCTCCAACGGCGTCAGCGTCCAGGCCGACCGGCACATCGATCAGGCAACCGAGGCCTATGACCTGTTACTGGTGCCCGGCGGTCCCGGGGCCTATAACGAAAAACATCCGCCGTTGCTTGGCTGGCTGCACGGCGCTGTCAGCCGCGCAGGCCGGTATGGTTCGATCTGCACCGGCGCCTTCGTGCTGGGGCATGCCGGGCTGCTCGACGGCTACCGCGTCACCACCCACTGGCACTACACCGAACGACTGGTCAAGGGCTTTCCCAAAGCGAGGGTAGAGACCGACCAGATCTACGTGCTGGACCGTAACCTCATCACGTCCGGCGGCGTCACTGCCGGTATCGACCTGGCGCTGGCGGTGGTCGCCGAAGACCATGGCAAGAAAGTCGCCCAGGACGTGGCCAAGGTGTTGCTGGTGGTGATGAAGCGCCAGGGCGGGCAGGCGCAATTCAGCCCGTTGACGGCCGCCGTCGCCCCGCAGGAAACGCCGGTGACCCGCGTGCAGAACTACATGCTCGAGCATCTCGATGAAACCTTCAGCATCGAGCGCATGGCCGGCTTGGCCACTATGAGCCCACGGCATTTCGCCAGGGTCTTTACCCGGGAAGTGAACATGACGCCCATGGAGTTTTTGCAGAGTGCGCGCATCGATTGCGCCAGGAACCTGCTGGAAACCAGCGACCTGCCCCTCAAGACCGTGGCCTTCAAAAGTGGCTTCGGCAGCGTGCGGCACATGCGTTTCCTGTTCAGTGAAAAGCTCGGCCTGACCCCGACCCAGTACCGCGAACAGTTCAGCTAGAGCATTCTTGTCCGTTGTGCGCACCCTGATGTCCGCGACGCTCCCACCATGGTGGTTGTACCGTCACCGAGGCCTGCCAAGATAGCGCTGAACCCTTTGCGATGGAGATGCGGGAGCCTGGATGAGGTGTGCGATAGAGCGTTGCTGCACTGTGCGCCGGTCCGGTTCCAGCACGAGAACCTGCATGAACAGCCTCAGAGATTTGAACAGCGAAGCGCTGCTGCGATTCGGTCCCTATGTGTTCCACCTGCGTCAGCGACTGGTCCTGCAGGGTGATCGGCCGCTGCGCATGGGTGGACGGGCCCTGGATATCTTGCAGGTGCTGGTGGAGCGTGCCGGCTCAGTGGTCGGCAAGGACGAGCTGATCGCGCGGGTCTGGCCGACGTCGGTGGTCGAGGACATCAACCTGCGGGTGCACATTGCGGCGTTGCGCCGGGCATTGGCTGACGGCCAGGACGGGCAGCGTTATATCGTCAATATTCCGCAACGCGGCTACAGCTTCATCGCACCGGTGCAGCACGAACCGGACGGTGCGCCGGTCTCGCTCGAGACGCTGCAGAAAGCCCGGCACAACCTGCCTGCGCGGTTGTCGCCGGTGACAGGGAGGGACTCGATCGTCGGCAGCCTGGTGCGGCAGCTGCCCGTTCGCCGGCTGATGACCCTGGTCGGTCCCGCCGGCATCGGCAAGACCACCGTAGCATTGCGCGTGGCCGAGTTGCTGTTGCAGCACTATCAGGATGGCGTCTGGCGGGTGGATCTGGCGGTAATCGATGACCCGGCGCAAGTGATCGATCATTTGAGGCGAGTGCTCGAACTGGACGTTGGCACCCGCCTTGACGTGTTGGCGCAACGGCATACGTTGCTACTGCTCGATAATTGCGAACACCTGCTCGACCCTTGCCGGACTTTGGTCGAAGACTTGCTGATGGCAGCGCCCCGGTTGTCGATCCTGGTGACCAGTCGCGAACCGTTGCAGGCGTCGGGGGAAACGGTGCAGCGTTTGCCACCTTTGGCGGTACCGCCCGCTTCGGCGATGCACAGTGTGACCGAGGCCATGGGCTATTCGGCGGTGCAGTTGTTCGTCAGCCGTGCACGCGCCCGTCAGCAAGGCTTTACCCTGCGGGAACAGGACCTGCAGGCTGTAAGGGAAATCTGTCGGCGGCTCGATGGTTTGCCCCTGGCCATCGAACTGGCGGCAGTGCAAATCGACGCGTTGGCGCTGGTCGGTTTGCAGGCCCAGCTCGACAATTGTTTTGAGCTGCTGACCCAGGGCCGGCGTACGGCGGTCCCACGGCATCAAACCCTGAAAGCGGCGCTGGACTGGAGCTATGAACGGCTGAGTCCGGTGGAGCAGGCCGTTTTGCAGCGTCTGGCAGTATTCAAGAGGGCCTTTACCCTGGAAGCGGCAATCGGCGTGATCGGTTGCGCGCAGCTGCTGCCTGGCCGTCTGGTCGAAGTGATCGAACGCCTGGCGCTAAAATCCTTGCTGTCGCTGGAGCAGGGCAGCGGCGTGACTCGTTACGGTTTCCTCAACACCACTCGCAGCTACGCCCTGGAAAAACTCCAACACGAGGGTAATGCTGAATTTCAGGCGGCCAGATAGCGCTGCAAGCGATCGAGTAAGCAACGGACCGTCGTCAGGTCCGGTGTGCTGAAGCCTTCGGTGAAGCGCTGGTAGATCGGCGCCAGGAGCTCATGGGCTTGCCCATAACGGCCCTGACGCAGCCAAAGCTGCGCCAATGCGGTGGCGCTGCTCAGTTCCCAGGTCAGGGCGCCTTGGGTTTTTGCCACGTTGAGCGCCCTGATCAATAGCGCCTCGGCCGCCGCGGTTTTCAGCGGGCAGTCTTCGCTCAGTAGCGCTTGTGCCCTGGCCCGCAGAATCTCCGGCGTGCTCCAGCCTGCAGCGCCGGTATCGGCCCGGTGCAGCAAGGCGTCATCGACGAAACGGCTGTCCAGCGTGACCATGATGTCCTTGATCAACCCGCTGCCCGGTTGTGGCTGCGGTCGCGCTTCGGGGTGGTCGATCACCTGCGCATACTGGCGAGCCCAGGTGTAGAACAGCAGCACCGAATGTTTTTGGGCTTGCTCCAGCAGCAGGCGCAACAGTTCGCGGGCGGTACGGGTATCGCCGTTGTAATGGGCGATCAGGCAGCCGGCCAGCGCCAGGGTGTAGCAGATGGACGTGCCGTGGTCGATCTGGATCGCGATATCCAGCGCCTGGCGGGCAGTGCGCCAGGCCTGTTCCGGTTGACCCTGCAACCAGAGAATGCGCGCCAGGATGGTCAGGGCGGCAACGCTCTGGTCGTACTGCACGCCGAAACCGTGGGTAAAGCGGTTGAGGTGCCCGCTCTGGGCCATGCGCTGCAGGACCTGTTCGGCATTCACCCGTGCCGCTGGTTGATCGCCAGCGAAGTGCAGGGCCAGCACCCGCAAGCGCTGCGCACTGAGGGACAATAGTGCATCGCCCTGCAGCCCCAACTGGTCGAACTGCCGGCTCTGTTCCAGCGCCGTTTGATAGTTGGCGCAACCGAGGTTGACCGCCATGTGCCCGGACACCGCTCGCAGTTGACCATCCAGGTCGTTGCACGATGTGGCCAGCGCCCGGGCGTCGACAAAGGCTTCGACCGTTTCCGCCGTTCCGCCCTGGGTGTGGTAGCACGAACTGCCAAGGGCCAGCTTGAGGGTCATTTTCAGTTGCGCGCAGCGCTCGGGTGCGGCGTCGAGCAAGGCCAGCGCCTTGCGCACATAGGCCCCGTGTTCCTTGAGCAGCGACAGTTCCTGCCACAGCGGCGTGGACGTCGCGGCCAGATGGATCGCCAGGGTCTGCGGTCCTTGGGCAGTCAGGCCCCAGTCGAGGGCCGAGCGAATGTCTTCCAGGCTTCGGGCGTAGCGCTCGATCCACAGTCGGGTCGCGATCAGCTCCCAGTCGTGCCGGGCCTGACGCATCAGGGTCAGGCAGTGTTCGGCATGGCGTTCCCGGGTGCCCTGCAAATCGGCGGCCTGGTCGAGTTTTTCCAGGGCATAGCTGCGAGTGGTGTCGAGTAGACGGTAGAACACTTCTTCATCGCCCACTTCCACGTTGAGCAGCGATTTGGCCACCAGTTGCGTGATCGAGCCAAACACCGTGCGGGGTTCGATGTGTTCGCCGACAATCACCGCCGCGGCCGACTGCAGGGTGAAGCCACCCCTGAATATCCCCAGTCGACGCAGGCAGGTCTGTTCGCACGGGCTGAGCAGTTCGAAGCTCCAGTCCAGCGTGGCGCGCAGGGTTTGATGGCGCCCCAGCGCCGAATGACCGCCTTGGGTGAGCAGGTCAAAACTGCCTTGCAGTTGCTCCAGCAGGCCGCTCAGGCCCAGGCTGCCTACCTGCGCCGCCGCCAGTTCGATGGCCAGCGGAATGCCGTCCAGACGACGGCAGATTTCAATGGCCAGCGGCAACTCGTCATCGGTCAGTTCGAAGCTGTCATGGCTGGCCATCGCCCGTTCGACGAACAACTGCAGCGCGGAGAACTCCAGGGCCCGGGCGCGCTCGGTGATGGGGGGAGGGCAGTCCAGCGAGTCCAGGCGCTGGACGTATTCGCCTTCGGCCCGCAGGCTCTCGCGGCTGGTGGCCAGGATATGCACCTGGGGTGCACCGCGCAGGATGCTTTCGCTCAGTACCGCGATCGCGTCGATCAGGTGTTCACAGTTGTCGATCACCAGCAGCATCTGTCGCTCGCGCAAGCACGCCGCGAGGCCGCTCGTGGGTTCTGCATCGTGCAGTGACAGGTCAAGCAGCGTCGCCAGGTGATGGGTGATCATCGACGGGTCGTTGATGGGGGCCAGGTCCAACAGGCGGATGCCGTCCCGGTAGCGCCCGAGCAGTTGTTCGGCAACGCGCAACGCCACGGTGGTCTTGCCGATGCCGCCGGGGCCGACCAGGGTGATGAAGCGCTGGCGAGCCAGTTGCACCACCAGACTGTCGACCAATGACTGGCGACCGATCGGGCGGGTGCGGCGTACGGGCAGGTTGTGGCCGTTCGGTGGGGGGGCGTCGCTACCGGGATGTGGGGCGACCTGTTCCAGCGAATAGGGCGCTACAAAACTGTAGCCACGCTGGGCGACGGTGACGATGTAACGCTGGCCGGCCTGACCGTCGCCAAGGGCTTTGCGCAACGCCGCCATGTGTACACGCAGGTTGATGTCTTCCACGATGCTTTTTGGCCAGACCCGGGCGATCAGCGATTGTTTGCTGACCACATTCCCGGCGTGTTCCAGCAGGATCAACAGAATGTCCAGGGCTCTCCGACCCAGGCGCAAGGGCTGGTCGGCTTCCATCACCAGGCGTTGGCTGGGATAGACCCGGTAAGGGCCAAAATGGATGGCCTGTTCGGGGAAAAGGGTCAACGGGGCACTCCGCGCAAATTCACAACGATTAACGCGTACTGCGTCAGGTCTGCGCCCAAAACTCTCCTATCAGGGCTGATGCGTCAAGAGCATGCCAAAGATCGTGGCGCGACTGGCGTAGCGCATGAGCCACTGCATCGGGACGCGGATCAGCTGCGTACCGATGAACAATGGTCAATGCCCAACCTTGTAGGAGCGAGCTCGCTCGCGATGGACTCAAAGGCAACGCGTTCATTCAGAAGGAACGCGTTATCGTTAACGTCCATCGCGAGCGAGCTCGCTCCTACAGGGGCCACGGCAAGCCTGGCGACTACTGGAGGGTGCGGGGGAGGGCTCGCAGGGTCTGGCAGCGCCAGGCAAACGGGTTGATGCCCTCGCTGCGGGTGAAGATATGGCAGAAGTGCGCCTGATCGCAGAAGCCGCATTCCAGGCTGATTTGCGTCAGCGTCAAGTCAGTGTTGCGAATCAGCTGCTTGGCCCGCGCAATGCGCTGGTGACGAATCCAGTCCTGGGGCGAGAGGCCGGTGCTGCACTTGAACGCGCGGGAGAAATGACTGCGCGAGAGCGCACAGGCCTGGGCCAGTTCGGTGACTTCCAGCGGTTCACCGAGACGGTCGAGGATCAGCTGCTTGACCAGGCGCACGCGCCATTGGGTGAGGCCACCGGTGGTTTTCTTCGTTTCATTGACTGGCGCGCGAGCAGCGCTTTGCTGACAGTGAGCCATGGCAAATGTCCGTGTTGGAGAGATCCATTCTTGGTCCCGGGCGCTCTGGCAAGCGAGTTAATCGTTGTTAATTCTTCGTTTGTGACGGGCAGTCTCGAGCAAAGTCAGACACAATCTTCAGCCCCCGCGCCTGGCTGAACACATAAGGGACTCTTGCTGATGAACCGTAACGATCTGCGCCGCGTCGACATGAACCTGCTGGTGATTTTCGAGGCCTTGATGTTTGAAAAGAACCTGACCCGTGTGGCGGAAAAGCTGTTCATGGGCCAACCGGCGGTGAGCGCGGCGCTGGGGCGATTACGCGATTTGTTCGACGATCCGCTGTTGCTGCGCAACGGCCGCGGGATGGAACCGACGGCGCGCGCGCTGGCGATTCTCAAGGAACTGCAGCCGGCGATGGACACCATTTCCGGGGCGGTCAGCCGGGCCAAGGAATTCGATCCGGCGACCAGCTGCGATGTGTTTCGCATCGGGCTTTCGGACGATGCCGAGTTTGGCTTGTTCCCGCCGTTGTTGACGCAACTGCGGGAGGAGGCGCCGGGGATCATTGTTGTGGTGCGTCGGGCCAACTATCTGTTGATGCCAGCGTTGCTGGCGTCAGGGGAGATCTCGGTGGGGGTCAGTTACACCACGGATCTGCCGGCCAATGCCAAGCGCAAGACGTTGCGCGACATTCCATGCAAGGTGTTGCGCGGTGACAAGCGACCGGGGTCGCTGACCCTGGACGAATACTGTGAGCGGCCCCATGCGATGGTGTCGTTTTCAGGGGATCTGAGCGGCAACATCGATCTAGACCTGGCGAAGATCGGGCGCAGTCGACGGGTGGTATTGGGAGTGCCGCAGTTCAGTGGGTTGCGGGCGCTGCTGGCCGGGACGGAGATGATTGCGACGGTGCCTGATTATGCGGCGTGTGCGTTGGTCGAGGGGTGTGCGTTGCGCACCGAGGATCCACCCTTTCCGATAGAGGCGGCGCAGCTGTCGATGGCGTGGAGCGGGGTGCATGACAATGATCCGGCGGAACGGTGGTTGCGGGCGCGGATCGGTCAGTTCATGTCCGAGCCGCTGAACATCCCGATCTGAAAAAGAGCACGTACATCCAATTTTCTCCGCCTTCACCCCGGCACTATCAAACCCGGTTCCGGCGCCTTGACGCCGGTGATTTTTGATTTGTGCAAGGTAGTCTATGAACGTTTCGCGACGGGAGGCTGCAAAGCCCCGCATCCTTACCGCCGGCCCGGGGCGGCTGGCATTCAATCTTCGTTACCGCGGAGCCTTGCGTCATGCCTGAAGTCAATCGTTTCGAAGAAGTCGTGACCCTGGTCATCAAACACCGGGTCAAGGCCGGGTTCGAGGTGCCTTACGAAGCCTGGTTGCGCAACATCGTCAGCATTGCCGGGCAACAGGAAGGGCATCTGGGGGTGGATGTGATGCGCGGCAAGAACGCCGGCCTCGACCTGTACACCTGCGTGCTGCGCTTCTGCTCCACCGAAGCGATGCAGCGCTGGCTCGATTCGCCGCAACGCCAGACCCTGGTCGAGCAAGCCACGCCGATGCTGGCGGACGGCGACCAGACCGAGGTCAACCCGGTCAACGAGTTCTGGTTCGCCCCCCAGGCCGATGCAGGTCCACCACCGCCTCGGTGGAAGCAGGCGGTGGTGACGCTGTTGGTGATTCTGCCGCACACCTTGCTGGTGCCACTGCTCTGGGGACCGCTGTTGCAGCTCAACGCCTTCCTCTCCCACTACGTGGTCGCGACGTTTCTGATCACCCTGACCATTGTGGTGTCGGTGGTGTACCTGTTCATGCCGATGGCGACGCGCCTGTTCGCGCCCTGGCTTTCCTCTTCCACTCAGCCTAAGGAAACGCGATGAGCGCCGATCTGATTTTATTCAATGGCCAATTTCATACCGTTGACCGGGAAAATCCGCGTGCCAGCGCCGTGGCCATCCGCGACGGCCGCTTCGTCGCGGTCGGCACCGACGCCGAAGCCATGGCGCTGCGCAGCTCGGCTACCCAGGTTGTCGACCTCAAGGGCCGCTGCGTCATCCCCGGCCTCAACGACTCGCACCTGCACCTGATCCGCGGCGGCCTGAACTACAACCTCGAACTGCGCTGGGAAGGCGTGCCGTCGGTGGTCGATGCCCTGCGCATGCTCAAGGATCAGGCCGACCGGACGCCGACACCGCAGTGGGTGCGCGTGGTCGGTGGCTGGAACGAATTCCAGTTCGCCGAAAAGCGTATGCCGACCCTGGAAGAACTCAACCAGGCGGCGCCCGACACGCCGGTGTTCGTGCTGCATCTGTACGATCGCGCCTTGCTCAACCGCGCAGCGCTGCGCGTGGCCGGTTACACCCGAAATACGCCGAACCCGCCGGGTGGCGAGATTGTGCGCGATGCCAACGGCGAGCCGACCGGCATGCTGGTGGCGCGGCCCAACGCGATGATTCTGTACTCGACCCTGGCCAAGGGCCCGAAGCTGCCGCTGGAATATCAGGTCAACTCGACCCGCCAGTTCATGCGCGAGCTCAACCGCCTGGGCCTGACCAGCGCCATCGATGCCGGCGGTGGTTTCCAGAACTATCCGGACGATTATCAGGTGATCGAACAGTTGGCCAAGGATCAGCTACTGACCATTCGCATCGCCTACAACCTGTTCACCCAGAAGCCCAAGGAAGAACTGACCGACTTCAAGAACTGGACCAGCAGCGTCACGTTGCACCAGGGTGACGATTACCTGCGCCACAACGGCGCCGGGGAGATGCTGGTGTTCTCGGCGGCGGATTTCGAAGACTTCCTCGAACCGCGTCCGGACCTGCCACAGACCATGGAAGACGAGCTGGAACCGGTGGTTCGCCATTTGGTCGAGCAGCGCTGGCCATTCCGCTTGCATGCCACCTACGACGAATCCATCAGCCGCATGCTCGACGTGTTCGAGAAGGTCAATCGCGACATCCCGTTCAATGGCTTGCCGTGGTTTTTCGACCACGCCGAAACCATCGCCCCGAAAAACATCGAGCGGGTGAGGGCGTTGGGTGGCGGCATCGCCATTCAGGATCGCATGGCGTTCCAGGGTGAATACTTCGTCGAGCGCTACGGCGCCAAGGCCGCCGAAGCTACGCCACCGATCAAGCGCATGCTGGCAGAAGGGGTACCGGTTGGCGCCGGCACCGACGCCACGCGAGTGTCCAGCTACAACCCCTGGACCTCGTTGTACTGGATGGTCAGTGGCCGCACCGTCGGTGGCCTGGAACTCCACAGTGAAGGACTTTCCCGCCAGACCGCATTGGAGTTGTTCACCCACGGCAGTGCCTGGTTCTCTTCCGAGCAGGGCAAGAAAGGCATGATCAAGGTCGGCCAGCTGGCTGACCTGGCCGCCCTGAGTGCGGACTTTTTCAGTGTCGATGAAGAAGCGATCAAATGGATCGAGTCAGTGTTGACCGTGGTCGGCGGCAAAGTGGTGTACGCCGCCGGTGATTTCGAAAAACTGGGCCCCGCCAGTGTGCCGGTACTACCGGACTGGTCGCCGGTGGTCAAGGTGCCGGGCCACTGGCGTCCGACTTCGCCGATGCAGGCGCAGGTTCACCATTGCAGCGGGCCGTGCGCAGTGCACTCCCACAGCCATGAACGGGCGCGGTTGTCCAACGCGCCGGTCAGCGATTTCGCCGGTTTCTGGGGCGCCTTTGGCTGCTCGTGTTTTGCCTTCTGACCCATACCAAAAACGCCGGCCCGCTGGACCGGCGTTCCAAGCGACAACCATCCACCGAGGAGTTTTCCATGAGCAACGTTCCCTACAAACGCCTGAACAAAGACGACGCCGTTGTGCTGTTGGTCGATCACCAGACCGGCCTGATTTCGCTGGTCCAGGATTTTTCGCCGAATGAATTCAAGAACAACGTGCTGGCCCTGGGCGACGTGGCCAAATTCTTCAAGCTGCCGACCATCCTCACCACAAGCTTCGAAAACGGCCCGAACGGCCCGATCGTGCCCGAGTTGAAGGAGCAGTTTCCGGACGCGCCGTACATTCCGCGTCCAGGCCAGATCAACGCCTGGGACAACGAAGATTTCGTCAACGCCGTGAAAGCCACTGGCCGCAAACAGCTGATCATCGCCGGTGTGGTGACTGATGTGTGCGTGACCTTCCCGACCTTGTCGGCGCTGGCCGAAGGTTTTGAAGTGTTCGTGGTCACCGACGCTTCCGGCACCTTCAACGAAACCGTGCAACAGGCAGCCTGGGCGCGCATGACGGCGGCCGGTGCACAACTGGTGAACTGGTTCTCGGTGGCGTGTGAACTGCAAGGCGACTGGCGCAACGACATGGAAGGCCTGGCGAATTTGCTGTCGCCACGCATTCCCAACTACCGCAACTTGATGAACAGCTACTCGGTGCTGACCTCCAGATAAGAAGTCAACGCACACCCTTGTAGGAGCTGGCTTGCCAGCGAAGGCGGTGGGTCAGTCGACACATGTATTAACTGACCCACCGCCTTCGCTGGCAAGCCAGCTCCTACAGGGGGATGTATGCACCCGCCATTCAACGCTTGTGCAGCCACCCCAAAAACCCCGCTTTCTTGATCGGCACCGGCTTGGCCAACAATGCCAACCGGCTGTTCTGCTGCCGCACCGCCTGCAGATGTTTGAACGGGGCGAGGTTGCCAGAGCAAGGCATCGATCACCAGCAGCAGGGTGCTCCAGGACTGCAGGTGAGCAAGCAGGAAGGACATGGGAGACTCCGGCGGCAAGAGGGTTGCTTATCAGGTGAAGTGTGCTTTGTGACACAGATTAATAGGATGCTGGAAAGGGAAAAAGCGGCTATAAAGGGCATGACTGTCAACCAGGACGTGACAATGAACCCTTTCGAAGACATGCGTATTTTTTGCCAGGTCATGGACTCGGGCAGCTTCACGGCAGCGGCCGATCAATTGGGCCTGTCCAAGCAATTCGTCAGCCGGCGGCTGATGCAGCTCGAAGAGCGCCTGGGCGTGCGTTTGCTCAACCGGTCTACCCGGCGCCTGGACGTCACGCCCCTGGGGCAGAGTTACTACGAGTCGGCCTTGCGCCTGCTCGGTGAAGTGGAGCAGGTCGAGCAGGGTATCGCCGGCCAGACCACAGAGCCGCGGGGCACCATACGCGTGAGTGCGCCGTTGTCATTCGCACTGGCGCACCTGGGCTGTCTGCTGCCGCTGTTCTTGCAGCGATATCGCGACGTCACGGTGGAAGTCGACTTGAGCGACAGGCCAGTGGACCTGCTCAGCGAGGGCTACGATCTGGCCCTGCGCATCGGCAATCTGGAAGATTCGACGCTGATCGCCCGACGCATCGCCTCCATCCAGCGCGTGTATTGCGCCAGCCCGGCGTACCTGGCCGAGCGCGGCACGCCGCTCAAGCCCGAAGACTTGCACAATCATGACTGCCTGCCGTATGGCCATGGTCGTCAAGTGCAATGGCGATTCGCAGGGCAGGGCAAGCCGCTGGCGGTCAACGTCACCGGGCGGATGCGGGTCAACAACGGTGAATTGCTCAAGGATGCGGCGATTGCCGGGATGGGGATTACTTACCTGCCGACGTTCATTGTCGGCGCGGCATTGAAGGATGGGCGGCTGGTGCCGGTGCTGGACGGTTTTCGGCCGGAGCCGCTGACGTTATCGGCGGTGTATCCGCAGCATCGTCAAGGGTCGAGGCCGGTGCGGGCGTTGATCGAGTTCTTGCGCGAGCGGCTGGATCGGGCTGAGGAGATTTTATAGATCGAAGCACATTTTCAATGTGGGAGACCGGCTTGCCGGCGAAGGCGGAGTGTCATCCGGCATTGATGTAGTCTGACACTGCGCTTTCGCCGGCAAGCCGGACTCCCACAGGCTACTGCGGGGCTGATGTGATGAGTGTGTGTCAGGACCTTTTGTCGTCGCCTGGCTCGCCACCGACATGCACACCGTGATCGTCGCCGACTTCGCCGGCACGATGCACACCGTGGTCATCGCCGACTTCGCCGGCGCGATGTACCCCATGGTCGTCACCCGGTTGATCATGGGTGCCACTGCGACCGGAGGATGAGGCGGAGTTGCCTGAATGCCCCGAGCCATGGTCGCTGCCGCTGTGATCGCCGCCACTGTGACCGCTGCCGCTATTGCCGCCACTGCCGCTGCCCCCGTGACCACCACCATTGCCGCTTCCACTGCTTCCACCTCCATGACTGCCGCCACCGCCGCCACTACCGCCGCCACCGCCGCCACCACTACCGCCGCCACCGCCTCCACCACCACCGCCACCATCCTTGGCCTGAGCACTCGATACACCGGACAACCCGTCCGGCATCAATACGGCGGACGCAGACAGAACCGCGCCAATCGCCACCGCCAGCAACAGCCTTTTCATGTGCATATCGATCTCCGTCTTGTTGTCGGGTGTATCAGTGAATGCTCGAGGCCAATTCGAAAATCGGGATGTACATCAGGATCACGATGACCCCGATCAGCAAGCCGATGAAGGTCATGAGCAGGGGTTCGAACAGCCGCACGAACCATTCGATCCAGCGGCTGATTTCTTCGTCGTAGAAGTCGGCGCTGCGTTCCATCATCTGCCCGAGGTTGCCGGACTGTTCGCCGGCGCGCAGCAGGCGCAGGGATACCGGTGTCACCAGGTGATTGAGTTCCAGCGCGGCCGACAGCGATTGCCCTTCGCGCACCCGTTCGCAGGCCTGGTCCAGGCGGGCGCGGGAGGCGACGGTCAGCAGGCCGCGGACCATGCCCATGGCCGTGACGAGGGGGATGCCGCCTTGCAGCAGGATGCCCAGGGAGCGGTAAAAGCGCGCCAGTTCGTACATGAAGATGCGTTGATGGACCGCCGGGAGTTTCTCAATGACCCTGTCCAGGCCTCGGCGAAAGGCCGGTTGGCGCTGGAGGAAGGCGAGGGCGACGATGATCGCCGCCAAGGCACCGAAGAATTCACCCTGGTGCGCGTGCAGGAACATCCCGCCGCTCATCAGGACCTGCGACAGCCACGGCAGGTTCGAGCCCAGGCCTTCGAACACCAGGCTGAAACGCGGCACCACGTAGCCCATCAGGAACAACACCACGCCGCCGCCCACCACCAGCAACAGCAAGGGGTAGATCGACGCGCTGACGATCTTCTGTCGAACCTCGTCCATGCGCTGGCGATAGCTGACATAGCGGCCGAGGGCATCGCCCACGGCGCCGGTTTTTTCACTCGATTGCACCAGCGCGACATAGAGCGGCGGGAATACCGCCGACAATTGCCCGAGGGCCTGGGAGAACGACTTGCCTTCATACAGCAGGCGCACCAGTTCGCTCAAGGTCTTGCGGGCCTGGGGCGCATTTTCTTTTTCCGCCAGGCTTTCCAGCGCATCGATCAACGGCAGGCCGGCGTTGAGCAAGGTGGTCAGTTCCTGGCTGAACAACACCAGGTTGAACGTCTCGCGCTTGTGCAAGCGCAACGCCCGCCAATGCCGCTCGACGTGCAGGCTCACCACCCGCAAGCCCTGGTCTTCGACGATACGCCGGGCTTCGCTGTGGCCGGGGGCTTCGACTGTCATCGAGACCACACCCGCCTTGCCCACGGCCTTGAGGTGAAAGCGCATGTTCGTCCCTCGTCATTGCCAGCTGGTGATTTCGGCGTTTTCGCCTTCGCCGCCGGGTTGGCCGTCCTTGCCCATGGACAGCAGGTCGTACTCGCCGTTTTCGCCGGGGTGGCGGTAGGTGTAGTTGTGGCCCCAGGGATCCTGCGGCAGCTTTTTCTGCAAATAAGGACCGGTCCAGCGGGTCTCATCGCTCGGCGCGGTGATCAGCGCCTGCAAGCCCTGTTCGGTCGACGGGTAATGACCGACCTCCAGCCGGTACAGATCCAGGGCCTTGCCCAGGCCCTCGATTTGCGCCTTGGCCACCTTCACTTCGGAACGCCCCAGCTGGGCGAAATACTTCGGCGCGACGATGCCGGCCAACAGCCCGAGCACGACCAGCACCACCAACAGTTCGAGCAGGGTGAACCCGCTTTGCGTTCGCGGGGTACTACACAGACGCTGATTCATGATGACCTCACACAGTGGGCAAAAGGGTCGCCATGACGGCTTATGCAATTGCCATGCTCACGC
The DNA here is from genome assembly GCF_006094435.1 of Pseudomonas sp. MPC6. Classification (NCBI taxonomy): domain Bacteria; kingdom Pseudomonadati; phylum Pseudomonadota; class Gammaproteobacteria; order Pseudomonadales; family Pseudomonadaceae; genus Pseudomonas; species Pseudomonas sp. MPC6. The sequence goes on from NZ_CP034783.1 coordinate 2,585,015, forward strand.
CCGGATACCCCGCTGCAAGCCCCGGATCACGGGCCTTGGCCGAGTCGGCACAGTGCTTGCGTACAGCAGGTGTACGACCGGCCATTGGGGCATTAGCCCCATTTTTCGGGGCCGGTCAGGGAGGCAGAGCAATGAAAACACTCACCATGGGACTGCTCGGGCTGCTGCTGCAGACCGGTGTCGTACAGGCCGATGTGTTCGTGTCCGTGGACGCCAAGGGCAGCTACGTGCTGTCCAATGTCTACCGTCCCGGTCGCACCTACGAGCGGGTGATTCATGAGCCTGAATCCGCCCAGGCCAGCACTGGCGGGCAACCGCAGATGATTGCCCGGCAACCCTATGCCGAGCTGGTGTCTGCGGCGGCGGCGGCCAATCAACTGCCGGCGGCGCTGTTGCATGCCGTGATCCAGACCGAGTCCAGCTACAACGCCGGCGCGACCTCACCCAAGGGCGCCGGCGGGCTGATGCAACTGATGCCCGACACCGCCCGGGAAATGGGCGTGATCGACGTCTACGACCCCAAGGCCAACATCCAGGGCGGCGCCCGTTATCTCAAGCGCCTGATGACCCTCTTCGGCAATGACATCAGCCTCGCCGTAGCGGCCTACAACGCCGGGCCGCAAGCGGTGCTCAGCCGTGGCGGGGTGATCCCGCCGTTCGCCGAAACCCAGCGTTATGTGCCCAGCGTGTTGCGCCAGTACCGACGCTTGCAGGGCCTGGCCGTGGATGCACCGTTGTGATCGGCAGCTGTGGGACAAGTTTCCCCAACAATGGGGCAAGAAGTCCCGACCCGTAAAAGGGGGAATGGGTGGGGAATATCCCCCGGCTTAGCAAATGCTATCTGTAACTGATTGATAAACAACAATAATATTTATGGCATGCGGATTGCTCCAAGGGACTTGTCGAGAATTATTCCCTGTGAGCACCCACAGCGAGGCCCGTGATCATGACCGGCATACCCAACGCTCAGTCCCTTTTCAAATTGCTGCTGTTGGTGGCGCCGATGCTCGGCATCGGGGTGGCCGAAGCGGCGTTGCGCTGTGAACGCAATCTGGTGGCCAACGTCGTGGCCCTGGATCAGCCACTGATGTTCAACCGCCTTGGCGCGCAGAACGTCAACGGCATGATGTTCGCCCTGCGCCGCGACGTGGTCGACGACCATGACCGGTCCCTGGCCCAGGGCGGCTCGGCGGTGCCGGGCAAAGTCTCGCTGCGACCGGACAAGCGTCCGCGGCCATTGGTGCTGCGGGTCGCGGCGGGTGACTGCCTGACCATCAACCTGCAGAACCTGCTGGCTTATCAGGCCAACCCCGGTTCCCACGAAGACGGTGAAGGAGTAGAGGGCGAGGTTGAAATCGGTAACGAGGTCAACTTCAAGGTCGACGAGCAGGTCAAGGATCGACACGTCGGCTTCCAGGTCAACGGCATGCAGGCGGTCAATAGTATCGATGACATTGCGTCCTATACCGGGCGCAACGCCAATACCTTGATCGCCCCGGGTGCCAGCCGTTCCTACACCCTGTACGCCGAGCGCGAAGGCGCATTCGCCGCCAGCAACCGCGGCGCGACCTTCGGTGGCGAAGGGGATGCGGGCAACGTGGCCAACGGTCTGTTCGGCCAGGTGGTGGTGGTGCCCAAGGGTGGCCGCACTTATCGCAACACCGTGACCGAAGAAGAAATGCGCCTGGCCAGCGCCGGCCGCACCCCGGCCGGCCAGCCGATCGTCGACTATCAGGCGCGTTACCCGCAGCGCGAGCCGTGGATCCGTGAAGGCAAGGCCGGCACGCCGATCATCAATATGGTCGACGGCAACGAAATCATCTCCAGCGAGAGCGACGCGATCGTGATGGGCAGCAACGCCGATGGCAGCTTCCCGCCTTCGACCTACCCGCTGGAAGCCCTCGGCAAACGCAACCCGGCGATCCCCAATCGCCTGGAGCCGTTCCGCGATTTTGCTTCGCAGTTCCAGGATGAAACCGCCGCGACCCAGGCGTTCCCCGCGTATTGGGCTGACCCGGTGATGGCCCACGTGCTGGAGCCGACCCGCGACTCGTTCATGATCAACTACGGCTCCGGCGGCATGGGGGCCGAGGTGGTGGCCAACCGTCTGGGCGTCGGGCCGATGCACGACTGCCTGTCCTGCGCCTACGAAGAGTTCTTCCTCAGCTCCCACACCGTCGGCGACGTGGCGATGCTGGTGGACGTACCGGCCAACACCGGCCTGGAAGGCATTCTCCCGGGGCAGGTACCGAACGCCGATCAGATCGGGGTCAAGGCGACCATGGCGCTGTACCCGTCCGAACCGTCGAACGTCAACCACAGCTACATCGGTGACTTCGTAAAATTCCGCAACACCCACAACGGTCACGAGCAGCATATTTTCCACCTGCACGGGCACCAGTGGTTGTTCAACCCCAACGACGACAACTCCGATTATGTGGACGCCCAGGGCATCGGCCCGGGTGCCGGCTACACCTATGAAATCGCCAACGGTGGTTCGGGCAACCGCAATCGCGTAGCGGGCGATGCGATCTATCACTGCCACTTCTATCCACACTTTGCCCAAGGCATGTGGAGCATGTGGCGGGTGCACGATGTGTTTGAAGAAGGCACCAGACTCGAAGTATCCCAACAAGGCAGCGACGGTTTCCACAGCGAACCTTATGCATTGCGCAGCGGCAAACCGGCGGCTGGCGCTCGGGCCTTGCCCGATGGCGAGATCGTTGCCGGGACCCCGATCCCCGCGGTAGTGCCGCTGCCGGGCAAAGCCATGGCACCGATGCCGGGCAAGGTCGCGGTGGTGCCGAAAATCGGCGAAACCCTGGTGGCCGGTGGCGATGATGACGAGGAGGATGACGATGGCGAACACCACGGCGGCAGCGGCGGCGCCCAGGCCATCGGTTCCCTGGCCCTGGTCGATCGCAGTGAAGCCAACCGCAATGCCGACGGCAGCCTGAAAAACCCTGGCTATCCGTTCTGGATCGGCGGCATGGAAACCTCAGTCGGCCAACGCCCACCAACCCCGCCACTGGACATGCTCGACGCAGCCAAGGCTCAGTCCTTGAAAACCAGCGGCAATGCGTTGTGGACCAACCTCGACCCGGCTCAGTCCGGCGGCTGGGACGGCGGCCTGGGGCGCCATTCCCTGGATGGCTTCTCCGCCGGTGGCGAGGCGCACACCATTACCACCTCCCTGGATTTCTCCAAGGAAGTGACCCGGGCCAAACCCATCTACATGCCGGAAGAGGGCACCGAAGTCGAACAGGCGGCCATGGCGTTCCACGCCAAAAAAGACCACCCAAGCTTTGCCGTGCTGCCGGGCAATCAGGTGGTGGCGCGCAATTTCCGCACCAACGGCGCGTTACCGATCGCGGGCGCTCCGTATTACGAACCGTGCATGGATGACCGGCAAAAACGCCTGACCAGCAGCGCCGGCACCGGCGAGTTCAATAGCGGTGAACGGGTTGACGGCATGTCCTACACCGGTTCCTCGACCTTCACCGCCGACCGTCCACGGGTCTATAAAGCCGCGAACATCCAGTTCGACGCGGTGTACAACAAGGTCGGCTACCACTTCCCGCAAGCGCGCATCCTGGCGCTATGGGAAGACGCCTGGCCGGTGATCACCAAGCAGCGCCCACCAGAGCCGCTGGTGATGCGCATGAACACTTTCGACTGCGTGCAGTACCAGCAAACCAACCTGGTGCCGGCCACCTATGAGATGGACGACTATCAGGTGCGCACGCCGACCGACGTGATCGGCCAACACATTCACCTGCCGAAATGGGACCTGACAGCGGCCGACGGTTCGGCCAACGGCTGGAACTACGAGGACGGCGTGCTTTCCCCAGGTGCCGTGCAAGAACGCATCCACGCCATTCGCGAGTTCAACCAGTGCACAGGCACCGACCCGCGTGACGGCACGCCGGCCTGTCCAAAAGCCAAGGCGCACCCGTTCTTTGGCCAATACGGCCGGGCCGACTGGGTCGGCGCGCGCACGGCGATGCAGCGCTGGTTCGTCGACCCGGTGGTCAACGCCAAAGGTGTCGACCGTGGCCTGGGGACCATTTTTACCCACGACCACTTAGGCCCATCGACTCACCAACAGATTGGTCTGTACGCCACCGTGCTGGCCGAACCTGCCGGCTCCACCTGGTTCCACGCCGAAACCGGCGAGCCGTTGTACAGCGGCGCGCGGCAGGACGGCGGACCGACTTCGTGGCAGGCGGTGGTGTCTACCGGCGACCTGGACGGCGACGGCAAGAACGACAGCTTCCGTGAGTTCTTCCTTGAGTACAGCGACTTCCAGCATGCCTATGAAGCCGGTGTGTATGTCGGTGCCGGCCCCAACGGCGTGCCTAACCCGCAAGCCTTCCCGGCCACCGCCGACAGCTTCCGCTACGCAATCAACCCGCCGGTGCGCAATAACGCCAGCAACCTGCTGGAAGGGATCGTCGAAGTGCAAGGCGGGCAGGTACCCGGTTGCCCAAGCCGCCCATGCCCGCAAGCGATCTCGGTCGATGACCCGGGCATGTTCGTGGTCAATTACCGCAACGAACCGCTGGCCCTGCGGGTATATGACCCGAACAAGGTCGGCCCGGACGGCAAGCGCGGCATGCAGGCCGACGGCCTCGGCGGCGACCTGGCGTATGCCATGCAAAGCCGTACCGACCGTGCGATCCCGGCAATGAACCTGGCGCCGAACCTGGTCACTGCGGCCACCGGCCCCACCGGCGGCACCACGCTGTTCCCGCCGCACATCAACCGTGGCGGCGCGGAGCCGGGCGACCCGTTCACCCCGATGCTGCGCACCTACACCGGTGACAACGTGCGGCTGCGGGTACATGCCGGCGGTCACGAAGAAGAGCACAACGTGACCCTGCACGGCGTGAAATGGCTGCAGAGCGGGTCCGGGTTCGGCAACAGCTCCAACTCGGGCTGGCGCTCGTCGCAGATGGTCGGGATCTCCGAGCAGCTGGGCTTCAATGCGCCGGTGTCGATGATGTCCAGCTCGGCCGCGACCACCGGGGATTACCTGTACTCGATGGACGCCTCCCTGGAAGGCTACTGGAGCGGGATCTGGGGCGTGATGCGCAACTACACGGCCCAGCGCAGCGATCTGTTCGCGGTGCCGAACAACGCGAAACCGACGGGTATGCGCAATACGGTTGCGTTCGATGGCATCTGCCCACGGTACGGCGCCAACCCGAATGGCATCGGTACCCGGCCGACCGTGCAACGCAACTATGAAGTGGTCGCGGCGCTGGCCAACGACATTCTGCGCAATCCGCTGAACCTGGCGATCGGCGATCCGGCCGGGCTCGGGCAACATGTCGGCGGGCCGTTGAATCCGGCGGGCGGCACCCTGGTGTTCAACTCACGGACGGTGAGCATTCCGCAGGTTACCGTAACCGACCCTGAAGACGGTGAGACCTTCACCATCGGCGGGCAAAGCGGGCCACTGCATGACCCGACGGCGATCCTGTATGTGCGCAAGGGCGACCTAGATCCGATCACCGGCAAGCTCAAGCCTGGCATACCTGTCGAACCGCTGGTACTGCGCGCGGCGGCCGGTGATTGCATCAACATCACCCTGGAAAACCGTCTGCCACTGATCATGCCGGACCTGACCCAGACTGCAGTGATGCAAGGCATGGTCAAGCGCGATCGCAACAGCGGCCTGGGCGCGACCACCTTCAGCAACAACCTGATGCGGCCGTCCAGCCACGTTGGCCTGCACGCGCAACTGCTGGCGTATGACATCACCAAGTCCGACGGCACCAACGTCGGCGCCAACCCGATCCAGACCGTGCCGCCACGGGTGGGCACAGTCGGCGCGTACCCGACGCGTACCTATAAGTACTACGCCGGGCACCTGGAACGTGAAGGCAAGCCGATCACGCAACTGGGCCGTAATGTCGACAACATCAACGCCACGGCGGTGGAGTTCGGCGGGTTGAATTTCACCCCGGCGGACGTCATCAAACAGCCGCAGAAAGGCCTGGGCGGGGCGATGAGCATCCTGCCGATCGGGGCGACCTGGGTTGACGATGCGCGCAAAGTGACGGCCACGGTCACCGCACCGGGGCAAACCACCTACCGCGACTTTGCGATGGTCTGGCAGAAAGCCTTGAACATCCGCTGGGCCGACGGCCGGCCGGTGGAAGGCATTGCCGCCGAAGGCCTGGGTGTGCCGACCGATCCGCAGGACAACTCGAGCATGGCCATCAACTACAAAGCCGAGCCGCTGTGGTTCCGCTTCGGGCTGGCACCGGATGCGCCCTTCGGGCATGCCGATGGCCATGGTTACGGTGACGTGCCCAATGCGCACATGGCCTACAGCAACGCACTGGTGGGAGGCGATCCGCAAACGCCAGTACTGTATGTGAAGCCGGGGCAACCGTTCCGCACCCACATCATGATGCCCACCGGTGGCAGCCGCGGTACGACCTTCCAGCTTGACGGTCACGTCTGGTCGGTCAACCCGTTCCAGTCGGAGAAGAGCGATACCGGCGGTTACCCGATGAGTACACCAGGGGTGGGTTCGGTGCGGTTCGGCTTTAACCCGATGTCGATGTACATCGGCGCACGGGAAAGCATCCTGCCGGCGGCGCACTTCAGCTTCATGCACCCGAGCGCCGGGGGCAGCAATGCGATACCGGGCGACTACCTGTTCCGTGACTACGGCGCCTACGGCAACACCGCCGGGCTTTGGGGATTGCTGCGGGTAACCAACGAGCCCGAACCGGCACCGGCACCGTAGGAGCGATGGGAGGGGGGCAAATGTCCCCCTTTGTAGGAGCGAGCTTGCTCGCGATGGACGCCAACGATAAAGCGGGCAACCTGAAACCCCGCGGCGTTCTCAGGCTTTTCGCGAGCAAGCTCGCTCCTACAGGGATGGTCGTCAACGATAACGCGGCACACCTGACACGCCGCGGTGTTCTCAGGCTTTTCGCGAGCAAGCTCGCTCCTACAAGGGCGATTAGACAGGCACAGATCTGTAAGGGGAGAACAATATGAACAGGACCATCATAGTCGCCGTTTGGGCGCTGCTTGTCGGGTTGGCGCTGATCTGGCTGGGCGTATGGCGCGCGTGGCAGCCGGTGTTGCTCAGCGAAGTGGCGGTGCCGAAGACCTGGAGCAAAAACACCCTGGTGCGTGACGGGGTGACGGTGGCATATGAGCTGAAGCCGCTGGCCGGAAGCGGTGTGCTGCGCGAGGGTGAGTTCGCCGACGTGCGCTTTCGGGTCACCGACAGCGCCTCGGGCCAGCCACTGTCGGGCGTCGCTCCCGGTGCCTGGCTCGACCCGGAAACCATCGCCGCCGACGAGGCCCAGGGGCGTGAGCAAAGCTGCAAATCCCGGGTCGGGGTGTTCCTGAAATCGAGCATCGGCGCACGGCCGCTGCTCGACCTCAACAGCTACTTCCTGCTGGTGATGAACCGCGATGCCAGCGTCTCGGTGGTCGACCCTTCGGTATCGGTGGGCGGGATCACCAGCACCATGGCGCGGATCGATATCAAGCAACCGCCGATGGACTGGGTGACGCCCCGGGACAACAAACGCGTGTTCGTGTCGATGCCCACTGCCGGGGAGGTGGCGGTGATCGACAGCGAGCAATTCAAGTTGCTCGACTCGGTAGCCGCCGGCAGCAACCCGGTGCGGTTGGCGTTGCAGCCGGACGAACGCCTGCTGTGGGTCGGCAACAACGCAAAGGCTGCCGAGGACTCCGGGGTCACGGTGATCGACACCCAGAGCCTCAAGGTGCTCAAACACCTGCCCACCGGTGCCGGGCATCACGAAATCACGTTCAGCAAGGACAGCCGTCATGCCTTCGTCACCAACCGCGACGACGGCACGCTCAGCATCATCGACATTGCCAGCCTGACCATCAGCAAACAATTGAAGACCGGTTCGCACCCGTTATCGGCCGCATACTCGTCGCTGTCCCAGGCGGTGTATGTCAGCGATGGCGAGGACGGCACCGTGACGGTGGTCGATAGCGCCAGCCTGGCGGTGCGCCGGGTGATCAAGATCAAACAGGGGCTGGGCCCGATGGGCTTCAGCGCCGACGGACGTTTCGGCATCGTGCTCAATACCCTGGAGAACCAGGCCGCGGTCATCGACGCCGCCACCGATGCATTGATCCATGAACTGGACGTGTCCGCCGAACCCTATCAAGTGGTGTTCACCAAGGCCTACGCCTACATCCGCGGACTGGCCTCGGCCAAGGTGACGATGATCAACCTGTCGTCTCTGGGTGAAGGCCGCAAGCCGATCAGCCAGGGTTTCGAAGCAGGGCCGCAAGCGCCACGCCTGGCCGGTGACTTGCCGCTGGCGTCGAGCCTGGCGGTGTCGCGGGACGACAACGCAGTATTCGTGGTCAACCCGGTGGACAACACCACTTACTTCTACGCTGAAGGCATGAACACGCCGATGTCCGGTTACCCCAATCGCGGCCAGGTGGCCCGTGCGGCACTGGTCATCGACCGAAGCCTGCGCGAAGTCGAGCCGGGACTGTACAGCTCGCGGATCAAGCTGCCAGGCGCCGGGAGGTTTGACGTGGCTTTCCTGCTCAACCAGCCGAACATCATCCATTGCTTCACGGCGTCGGTCGAGGAGGACAAAACCCTTGTCCAGCACCCGGGCCTGCCGAAAGTGGAGTTCATGCTCGACAAAACCACGGCCGCTCTCGGCAGCCCTTACGTCGTGCGCTTTCGCATCGTCCAGGGCAAACAGAAGGCCCAGCGCAGTGGCGTGAAAGACGTCCAGGTGCGCTACTTCCGCGCCCCGACGTCCCGCGCCCAGGAAGTCGCTGCCCTGGAGGTGGGTGACGGGATTTATGAAGCGCCGGTAACCCTCGACCAGAACGGCGCCTGGTACCTGCATGTGCGCGCAGCCTCCCTCGGCGCGAGTTTCGACGACAAGACATTTGCCAGCGTTCGGGTCCTGCCCGGCGATACCCACTAAGAGGAAACTGACATGAATCGATTCGCAAACAGTGGGCTGCTGACGCTCTGCCTGTTGACCGCCAGTGTCGGCCAGGCCCTGGCGCACTCGGCAGATGAACACGCCGGCCATGAAATGCCGGCCAAAAGCGCCAGCTCGGAGAGCGCCCAGGTCAAGTTCGCCGACGTGGCTCTGGTGGACCAGAACGGTAAGGCAGTGCGCCTGGAAAAGGATCTGGTGACCGACAAGATCGTGGTCATGAGCTTCATCTACACCAGTTGCACCACGGTCTGCCCGGTAGTGTCCTCGATCATGGCCAAGGTGCAGAAACAGCTCGGCGCCCGGGTCGGCAGCGAAGTGCAGCTGGTCTCCATCAGCATCGACCCGCAACGCGATGACGCCAAACGCCTGAACGACTATGCCCGCACCTTCCAGAACGGTCCGGGCTGGAGCTGGCTCACCGGCAGCGTGCAGTCGGTCAACGAAACCCTCAAGGGCCTGGGCAGCTTCAGCGGCGATTTCAAAAGCCATCAGCCATTGATCCTGGTGGGGGACGGCAATAGCCGCAACTGGACCCGTTATTACGGCTTCACCGACCCGGTCGTGCTGAGCCGTGAAGTGGAAAAACTCAGCGGCCAGCGCAACGGACGTAACAAGCACACGGCCATTGCCATGGAGCAGCACCCATGAAAGCGCTTGCCTTGATTCTCCTGACGATGGGCCTTTGCGTAAGCAGCGACCGGGCGTTCTCCCATGAAGGGCACGCGAGCGCCGCGCCTGCGGTGGCCACCGCGCAACCGGCCGGCGGCACCCGCGATGCGCAGACCTGGTTCACCGACACGCCGCTGCAGGACCAGAACGGCAACACCCTGCGCTTCTACAGCGACGCGTTGCAGAACCGCGTGGTGCTGCTGAACGTGATTTTCACCAGCTGCAACGATGCCTGCCCGCTGATCACCCGCAAGCTCAAGGAAGTTCGCGAGGTGCTGGGTGACAAGGCCGATGGCATCACCTTTATCTCCCTTACCAGTGATCCGCTGCGGGACACCCCGGCGGTGCTCAAGGCTTATACCTTGAAGCAGGGCGTCGATGGGCCCCACTGGCTTTTTCTCACGGGCGACAAGGCGCAGATCGACCTTGTACTGAGCCGCATCGGCCAGATCCTGCCGAGCCCCGAGCAGCATTCCACCCAATTGATCGTAGGGGACGTCGCCAACAAGCGCTGGAGCAAGATCCGTCCCGATGCCCCGGCCGCCGCCATTGCCCAGCGCTTGCAGTTGCTGACAATGCCCGTGGCCGGCCGTTGAGCCCGCGCCATGAAGACCTTACTCATCCTCGGCCTGCTCCTGCTCGGCGGCATCAGTTTCGCCGCCCAGGGGCTGCCCCTGAGCCCCAGTGAAAGTGCCGGCAAGCGGCTGTATCGCGAAGGGGTGTCGGGCAGCGGTGAGCCGATCATGGCCCGGGTCGGTGCGGCGAACATGCTGCTGCCGGCCAGCAGCCTGCCGTGCGCCAACTGCCATGGCAACGACGGCCAGGGGCGGCCGGAAGGCGGGGTACGGCCGCCGGACCTGAGCTGGTCGCGACTCACCAGCAGCTATGGCCAGCAGCAAATCAATGGCCGTGACTACCCGGCGTATACCGAAGGCCTGTTGGCGCGGGCGATTCAGGAAGGACGCGATCCGGGCAACAATCGGCTCGATCCGGCGATGCCGCGGTTCGTGTTGTCGATGAATGATCAGCGCAACCTCACGGCCTACCTCAAGCGGCTGGCCGATGACCGCGACCCGGGCCTGACCGCCGGGAACCTGCATCTGGGCACGTTATTGCCACGCGAGGGACCGTTGAGCGAGGAGGGCGCCACGGTGGCTGCGGTGCTCAGGGGCAGCGTGGCGCGCATCAACGAAGCGGGCGGGATTCATGGTCGGCAGTTGTACCTGACGATTGTCGACCCGGGCCCGGACCGCGCCAGTGCCGAGCAGGCGCTGGACCAATTGATCAATCAGGAGCAGGTGTTTGCGTTGATCGCGCCGCTGGTCCCGGCACTGGACTCGGATCTGGCGGCACGCCTGGAACGGGCCGGTATCCCGCTGATCGGGCCGTTGTCGCTGCTGGGGACGGCCCAGGTCAGTCGGCAGATCTTCGAGCCGCTGCCGGGGTTGCGTGAACAACTGATCGCCCTGGCCGATTACGCCACCAACAGTTTGCGGGTGCTCCAGGGACCGACGCTGATCACCTACCCGGACGAGCCCGGACAACAGGTGGCGGCGCAGAACCTCAGCCAGTACCTGCAGGATCACGCCTGGCAAAAGGTGAGCCTGCAAGCCTATGACCCGGCACGGGACGATTTGCCACTGGGCTCGCGCTCGGTGTTCTACCTGGGCAGCGGCGGCGGTTTCAGTCGCCTCGCCGCGCGCTTGCAGACCGCGGGGCAGGTGCCTTACCTGTTCGCCGCCTCGAACCAGGTGGCGGGCGATCTGTTGCAAGTGCCCAGTGGTTTTTCCCGGCGGGTGTTTCTCGCCTATCCGTTCGTGCCCAGTGACTGGACGCTGGCCGGACGCCTGGCCCTGACCCGCATGCGCGAGCACCAGGGGCTCGGCGGGCAGCACGCGGTGCTGCAAGTGGGCGCCTTCAGTTCGATGCTGCTGTTCAGCGAGGGCATGAAGCAGGCCGGGCGCGACGCCAGCCGCGAGAAGCTCGTCAGCGCCCTCGAGGGCCTGCATGACTTCGAGACCGGGCTGACCCCGAGGATCAGCTTCGGTCCGGGTCGCCGCCAGGGCTTGAGCGGCGCGCACATCGTTACCGTCGAGCTGCCCGGCCAGCGCTTCTATCTGGTAGCCCCCTACAAACCCATTGCCGCCACGCCATGACCGGAGGTCGATGATGAAACTCAATACTGTGCTGCTCCTGCTGGTGATGTCGGTGCCCGCGGCGTTTGGGGGCAACGGCCCGGTCGCTGCCCGGGTCAACGGCGAGGACATTTCCGAATGGCGCCTGGAGCGTTATTTCGCCGAGTACCTGGAGGACCAGGGCCGGGCCGTGGCCAGCATTCGCAATCCCAAGGCCTACAAACAATTGCGTCAGGCCGCCCTCAATGCGCTGATCGACCGCGAGCTGCTGTGGCAGGAAGCGGTCAAGCGCGGGGTGGTGATCAGCGACGCCACGGTGCGCAGCCAGGTCGACCAGACTCGGCAGGCCATCGGCGATCCCGCCAAGTTCGCCCGGCGCCTGGAAGACGCCGGCTTCGACGAAGCCGGTTATATCGAATACACCCGCCGTGAGCTCGCCGCTCGTCAGGTGTTCGCCGAGCTGACCCAGGCCGCCGGGCCGGACGAAAAGCAGATCCGCGCCTTCTACGAAGCGCATCGCGCCGAGATGAGCCGGCCCGAGGAAGTCCAGGCCCGGCACATCCTGATCAAAGTGGCGCAGGATGCCGACCCTTCCACAGTTGAAGCCGCGCGACTACGCTTGGAGCGGATGCGGCTGGAAATCAGTCAGGGCGAGGACTTCGCCAGCGTGGCCCGGGCCGGTTCCGAAGATGCATCCGCCAGCGAAGGCGGGGACCTGGGCTATTTCCCCCGGGGGCGCATGTTGCCGGAGTTCGAAGCGGCGGCGTTCGCCTTGGCAACGGGAGCTGTCAGTACGCCTGTGCGTACGGCGGTCGGCTGGCATTTGATCAAGGTGCAGAACCACCTGGAGGCGACCGATGTCTCAGAGGAGCAAGGGCTTGAGATGGTCCGGGTGTACCTTGCCCGGCAACACCAGGCCCAGGCTCGTCGAGACGTTCTGGCGCAGTTACGTTCCAGTAATCGAATCGAGCGAATTGACGATGATTGAAGGTTTACCCCCCAATACTGGGGAAAGAACTTCAGTGCCACTCCACACGCTTCCCCGCCTTTGGGGGGAGGGGGTGCTGGAAGATAGGGCATTGTCTTCAAATTCAAGGACATGAAGAGATAATAATACCGGCGCCCAGCCTGGCATGAAGTGTGCGTTAGTCCTGTAAAGGGCGCACTCCCAGGGCTGGAACATCGGACCTGCGGTTTCAAGGAGTCGACCTTGTTAAACAAAGTACTGGTTGTCGAAGACGAACAGCTCCTTGGCGAAAACCTCAAGGATTACCTTCAGGCGCAAGGGTTGGACGTCCGGATTGCACATGACGGAGCGACGGGTATCGGTGAAGCCGAACGGTTCGCCCCCGATGTGATGGTGTTCGATTACCGCTTGCCCGATATGGAAGGCTTTGAGGTGCTCGATGCTGTCCGCCGGAACAGGAATTGTCATTTTGTACTGATCACGGGGCACCCCACCGCTGAAGTCTGTGAGCGGGCCCGGCAACTCGGAGTCAGTCATATCCTGTTCAAACCCTTTCCATTGGCGGAATTGGCCCGGGCAGTCTGCGATCTTCTGGGCATGCAGCGCGAACCCAAAGCAGGCATGAGCACATCCGAAGGTTTTGTCGAACGACGCCAGAGCAGGACCGAAAGTTTCCCGCTGCAGTTGTACGACGGCAGTTGGGTGCTGGCAGATCGTCGACGAATTCCATCGACGTCCGAGGCACCAGACGACGGACAATTGCTCACCGGGGATTAGGGGCGCGACAAGCTGTAATGGCTCGCCGCGTCGACAGGGCTCAAAGCCCCCGGCGTTGGAGAGCATGCCATGGACCGTCTATCCCTTGTCGTCGAACCGGCGCTGCTGGACTGTGTACCGTCTCGTTTTTCCAGTGAGCAACTGGCCCAGGCCCGGGCCCGGGCCACCAGCTCCGGCGAGCGGGTCCTGGAAGCCCTCGGGGTGCTGTGCGAACTGGCCCCCATGCCTTTCATCCAGTGCCTCGGCGCGACCCTGCATTATCCGGTGCTCGACACCGACAGCCTGTTTCAAGCCACCCCGGTGTTCGACCGGGTCACCCTGGCCCAATGCCTCAAGCGCGAATTCATCCTGCTGCGTCACGCCGATGCGGTGATCGGTGTGTTTGCCGACCCCTTCGACACCTCGCGCCTGGCCTGGATCGATGACTGCCTGCATGGCGCGCCGCTGTACCTGGTGCACGCCGACGACCTGAAAGCCTACCTGGCGCGCCACGAAGAGAGCTTCCACGCGGTGGAATCGCTCAACGCCCAGGCCGACGCCAACATCGAAATCGATACCCTGCAAAGCCTGTCCCTGACCAGCATCAGCGAAGACGCCAGCGTGGTGGTCAAGCTGGTCAACTCGACCCTGTACGACGCGCTGAAAATGCACGCCAGCGACATCCACCTGGGCACCACCGGCAGCGGCCTGGTGATCAAGTACCGCATCGACGGCGTGCTGAACAACATCAGCAAGATCCAGGGCAGCGAGTTCGCCGAACAGGTGATTTCCCGGGTCAAGGTCATGGCCGAACTGGACATCGGTGAAAAACGCGTGCCCCAGGACGGTCGGTTCAAGATCGGTATCAGCGGCCGACAGATCGACTTCCGGGTCTCGATCATGCCGAGCATTTTCGGCGAGGACGCGGTGCTGCGGGTACTGGACAAACAGGACCTGGCGGACAAGGTCAGCGGCGTGCAGTTGCAGGCCCTGGGCTTTGAAGAACACACCCTGCGCCAGCTGCGCCGGCTGGCCGCCGAACCCTACGGCATGGTGCTGGTCACCGGTCCGACCGGCAGCGGCAAGACCACCACCCTCTACGCGATGATCACCGAGATCAACCACGGCGTGGACAAGATCATCACCATCGAAGACCCGGTGGAATATCAATTGCCCGGCGTGCTGCAAATCCCGGTCAACGAAAAGAAAGGCCTGACCTTCGCCCGCGGCCTGCGCTCGATCCTGCGCCATGACCCGGACAAGATCATGGTCGGTGAAATCCGTGACCCCGACACCGCACAGATCGCCGTGCAGTCGGCGCTCACCGGGCACCTGGTGTTCACCACCATTCACGCCAACAACGTATTCGATGTGATCGGCCGCTTCACCCAGATGGAAATCGACCCCTACAGCCTGGTCTCGGCGCTCAACGCGGTGCTGGCCCAGCGCCTGATCCGCCTGGTGTGCGCCAGTTGCAGTGCGCCGAGCTATCCGACCGAGGAGGAGCTGCGCCTCTCCGGACTCGATCCGCAACAGGTCGACCACTTCCAGTTTGTCCACGGCAAGGGCTGCGGCCATTGCCGGGGCACCGGTTATCGCGGGCGTACCGCAATTGCCGAGCTGCTGCATCTGGACGACGAGCTGCGGCAGATGATCGTCGAGCGCCAACCCGTTTCGAAAATCAAGGCACACGCTTGCACCCGTGGCTTGCGCCTGTTGCGCGAGTCGGCGCTGGAACTGGTTGCAGAAGGGCGGACCACGCTCGAGGAGATCAATCGTGTCACTTTTGTCTCGTGATCGTTTTGTCGCCGTGCTCGGCGCCAGCAGCGTCGGCCTGGGCCAGCGCAAGGGCAACGACACCCTGTGGCTGGGCAGCGTCGGCTTTATCGACGAAGGCTTCCATGCCTGGGCCGTGGCCCTGGACACCCTCGACCGGCTGCTGGCTGAACACACCCGGGCCGGTGCCGAATTGAGCGTGGTGATTTCCGGGCACTTCAGCCGTTTTTGCCTGGTGCCCTGGAGCGACCAGATCAGCAGCCCTGACGAACTGCAGGGGTTCGCGCACCTGTGTTTCGAAGACCTCTACGGCGTACCGACTCAACCCTGGAGCCTGGTGTTGTCGGCCGAGCCTGCTGGCTACGACCGTATCGCCAGCGCGCTGCCGCAAGACCTGCTGGCGCGCCTGCGCAGCCTGGTGAGCGAGCGCGGCCTGCGCTTGCGCTCGGTGCAGCCGTACCTGATGGCGGCCTTCAACCACTTCGATAAAAGCCTCGACGCCGGCGACTTCCTGTTCGTGGTCGCCGAGCCGGTGCGCAGTGTGTTGCTGCTGGCCCGGGAAGGGCGTTGGGCGGCGGTGCGTTCGGTCGGCACCGGCGACAGCGACGCCGCACTGACCGCGCTGATCGGTCGCGAAAGCCAGTTGCAGGCCTCCACCAGCGAGCGGCCATTGAACGTCTACCTGCATGCGCCGGCGCGTATCGAGGCGCAGCCCGACGTACCCGGTGTGCAGCTGCGCACCCTTGAAGAGGACCGGACCGGCGTACGCGATGCGTTGTACGTCATGTCTCGGGCGGTGGCCTGACATGCGCGCCCTGATGCTCGACTTCCAGCCGCGTCGCCGCTCGGGCCCCTTGGGCTGGAGCCTGCTGGCCGGTGGCCTGGTGCTGACCCTGGGCTGCTTCTTCATCCAGCAGCACCTCAGTGAACAGGCCGCGCAACAGCAAGGCCATCTGCAGTCCGCCCAGCGCGTCCTCACCGGCGACGCCGGCAGCAAGACCAGCCTGACCCCGGCCGAGACCCGGGAACAGGCGCAGAACCTGGCCGAGATGCGCAAGGTTTCGCAGCAACTGCGCCGGCCCTGGGAACGGCTGTTCGCCATGCTCGAAACCCTGCCCCGGGATGACATCGCCTTGCTGACCCTGACCCCGGATGCGCGCAAGGGCCAGGTGCGGATCAGCGCCGAGGCACGGGACCTGGAAGCCATGCTCGCGTTCCACCAGCGCCTCGAAGCCAGCGACGAGCTGTCCGACGTGTCGCTGCTCAGCCACGAAATCGTCGTCAAATCGCCGGAGCAACCGGTGCAATTCAACCTGTCGGCCAGCTGGGAGATCGGTGATGCAAATCTCTAGATTGATCGTCCACGAATACTTGCAAGGCCTGGGCGTGCCCGGCCTGGCCGGGCTGGCAATGCTGCTGCTGGCGCTGCTGTATGGCCTGGGCGGCCTGATGCCGGACTGGCAGGCGCTGCAAACCCTCAGCCAGCAGACCCGCGAAGCCGGCGAGTACCTGGCCCGGGTCGAAGACGGCAGCGTCGCCGCCCCGGTGGTGCCGCAACGCCAGCTCGACGATTTTCGCAGCAAGCTGCCGTCCCAGCCCCAGGCCACGGTTGCCATCGACAAGATCTACGCGCTGGCGGCCCAGGAACACATCACCCTGGCCCGCGGTGAGTATTCCCTGGGCATCGACCCCAAGACCCATCTGGCTCGCTATCAGATCTTGCTGCCGGTGCGCGGCAGCTACCCGCAACTGCGGCGCTTCCTGCATGCCTTGCTCGGCCAGCTGCCGGCAGTGGTGGTCGAGGACGTGGAGTTCCAGCGCAAGAAAATCGCCGACACCGACCTGACCGGGCGGATCCGCATGACCCTTTACCTGTCGAGGTCATGATGAATACCAAGCGCGCAGTGGGTTGGGTGGCGTTCTTCGGCGTGGCCGCGGCGCTGACCTGGTTGCCCGATTACTTCATGCCGTCGGAACAGGTCGAGGTCTCGGTCGTCGCCGCGTCCACCTCGGGTATCGGCAAAACCCGCGGCGCACTGCCAGCGGGGTCGGCCGCGAAAAAGCCGGCGGTGGTCAAGGACCTGACCCCGGCAGGCGATCTGTTTGCCGCCCGCAGCTGGAAGGCGGCCCCGACGCTTGCCAGCGTCACCGAACAACCCGTCATCGTCACCCCGGTGGTGCAAGCCCCCAGCGCACCGCCGATGCCATTCCAGTTCATCGGTCGGCTGGATGACCGTTCCGACCTGCAAGTGTTTTTGCAGAACGGCGAAAAAATATACGTCGTGCGCAAAGGGGATGTGATCGACGAAACCTGGCGGATCGAGGGCATTTCCGATGTGGAACTGAGCTTTATCTACCTGCCGCTGCATTTGTCCCAGACCTTGTCTGTGGGGAGCACGCAATGAACCAATCCCGTTTGTTGATAAGCCTTGGCCTGTGCACAGTGCTGGTCGCGTGCAGTACGGCGCAAGTGGCCAACAAGGAAGCGTCCGAGCTGATCGAACAGGGCCAGTACGAAGCCGGCCTGGCCCGGGTCGAGGAAGGGCTGCGGGAGAACCCGCGCGATACCGAGTTGCACCTGCTGCGCAACAGCGGTCGGGCCAAGGCGATCACGGCGCTGCTGACTCAGGGCGACACCGATCGCGCACGCCGGGATTTCGCCTCGGCACGCATGGCCTACAGCCGGGTGCTGACCATCGAGCCGAACAACCGCCGCGCCCAGGACGCCCTGCGCCAGCTTGAGTATCTGCGCAGCATGGAAGACAAACTCGAACTGGCCCGTGGCGACTTGCGTCGCGGTGACATCTACGGCGCCGATCGCCAGGTGAAACAGATCCTCGAACTCGACCCGAAGAATGAAGGCGCGCTGGAACTGCAAGGCAACATCCGCCTGGTCCAGAGCCGCAACGTGATCCCCTATCCGCAGCTGCGCACCCGCCTGGACCGGCCGGTGACCCTGGAATTTCGCGACGCCAACCTGAAGGTGATTTTCGAAGTGCTGTCCCAGGTCGCCGGTTTGAATTTCATCTTCGACAAGGACCTGCGCCCGGACATGAAAGCCACCATCTTCGTGCGCGACGTGCGAATCGAAGACGCCGTGGAGCTGCTGCTGCAACAGAACCAGCTGCACCAGAAAGTGGTGAACGAAAACACTTTGCTGATCTACCCGGACTCGCCGCAGAAGGTCAAGGATTACCAGGAGCTGGTGATGCGCACCTTCTACCTGACCAGCATCGATGCCAACACCGCGCTGAACATGATCAAGACCATGCTCAAGACCCGCGACGTGTTCGTCGACGAACGCCTCAATACCCTGACCATGCGCGACAGCGAAGACGCCGTGCGCATGGCGGAAAAGCTCCTGCAGTCGCAAGACCAGTCCAACCCGGAAGTGGTGCTGGAAGTGGAGGTGATGGAAGTCGCCACCCAGCGGATTCTCGACCTGGGCCTGCAATGGCCCAACACTTTTGGCGTGGTCAACAGCGACGGTTCGGCGGTGACCTTGCTCGATCAACTCAAGGGCATCAACTCCGGCCGGATCAGCATCTCGCCATCGCCCCAGGCCAAGATCAACGCCCAGGACAACGACATCAACACCCTGGCCAGCCCGGTGATTCGCGTCAGCAACCGCGAGCAGGCACGCATCCACATCGGTCAGCGCGTGCCGATCATCAGCGCCACCTCGGTGCCGTCGACCCAGGGCCCGGTGATCACCGAAAGCGTCACTTACCTGGATGTCGGTCTGAAACTGGAAGTGCAGCCGACCGTGCACCTGAACAACGAAGTGGCGATCAAGATCGCCCTGGAAGTCAGTAACGCCACCCCGCTGGAGCCGACCCGCCAGGGCACGATTCCGGTGCAGGTCGACACCCGTAACGCCCAGACCACCCTGCGCCTGCATGACGGCGAAACCCAGATCCTCGCCGGCCTGATGCGCAACGACCATGGGGCGACCGGCAACAAGATTCCCGGCCTTGGCGACATACCCGGGTTGGGCCGTTTGTTCGGCAGCAACAAGGACACCGTCGGCAAGTCGGAACTGGTGCTGTCGATCACCCCGCGGATCGTGCGCAACCTGCCGTACCAGAGCCCGTCGGACATGGAATTCCCGACCGGCACCGAAACCAGCATGCACATCCAGGCGCCGGACCGGCAGCTGGAGTCGGCTGCTGCGCCGGCGGCTATCGATCGGCCGGTCGCGGTCACCACCCAAGTCGTTATCGAGAAGCCTTGATCATGAACGCCTCGCAACGTGGTTTTACCCTGATCGAAGTCGTGGTGACGCTGGCCCTGATCGGCCTGCTGGCGGGTATGGCCGCGCCGCTGACCGAGACCGTGGTGCGCCGGGGCAAGGAACAGGAGCTGCGCACGGCGCTGTACCAGCTTCGCGACGCCATCGACGCCTACAAGCGCGCCTTTGACGCCGGCTATATCGAGAAGTCGCTGAACAACAGCGGCTATCCACCCAATCTGCAAGTGCTGGTGGACGGCGTGCGCGATGTGCGCAGCGCCAAGGGCGCCAAGTTCTATTTCCTGCGCCGGGTGCCCCGTGACCCGCTGGCTCCGGTCAAGCGCGACGACGAAGGCGGCTGGGGCTTGCGTTCCTATGACAGTACGGCTCAAAGCCCGCGGGAGGGCGAAGACGTCTTTGACGTCTACTCCCAGGCGCGCGGCAAGGGTCTCAACGGCATCGCCTACCGGGAGTGGTGACTTATGCGCCGGGAAAAGGGTTTTACCCTGCTGGAACTGATGGTGGTCATGGCAATCATCGCGACCCTGATGACCATCGCCTTGCCCCGCTATTTCAACAGCCTCGAAGCCTCGAAGGAGACCACCCTGCGCCAGAGCCTGTCGGCGATGCGCGAGGCGCTGGACCACTACTACGGCGACACCGGGCGCTACCCCGATTCCATCGAACAACTGGTGGAGCAGCGTTACCTGCGCAACCCGCCGATGGACCCGATTGCCGAGCGCAAGGACCTGTGGGTCCTGGTGGCGCCGCCGGACGGTGTGCCGGGCGGGGTTGCCGATATCAAGAGCGGTGCCACAGGGAGGGCGCGTGATGGCAGCCTTTATGCCGAGTGGTAGGCCCTCGAACCAGGCGGGTTTCACCTACCTGGGCGTGCTGTTCCTGATCATGGTGATGGGCATGGGCCTGGCCAGTGCCGGCGAATTATGGTCGACCGCCTCGCGCCGTGACCGTGAACGCCAGTTGCTCTGGGTCGGGACCCAGTACGCCCAGGCCTTGCGCAGCTATTACCGCAGTTCGCCGGGCCTGGCGCAGTACCCCAAAGAACTGGCGGACCTGGTGCAGGACGAACGTTTTCCCAACGCCAAACACCATATTCGCCAGCTGTACCCGGACCCGATCGGGGGCGGCGAATGGACCCTGATGCGCGGTTTCGACGGGCGCATCACCGGCCTCTACAGCCCCTCGACGGACAAGCCGCTCAAACAGGCGGATTTCCCCAGTCAATGGTCGGACTTCACCGGCATGGCCAGTTACAAGGACTGGCAGTTCGTGGCCGAGAAGGCGTTCCTCGAGGGCACGTCGGGGCCGAAAAGTCCGTCCAGGTCTGCACAAGGAGTGATGCCATGAACCGATTCTGCCTGGCCCTGATCCTGCTGCTGGCGACGCCGTTTGCCGCGGCCGCCGAAGAGGACGAAATGATGGGCTTTATCGTCGACGACACCATCTCGCACATCGGCCACGAGTTTTATTACGCGTTCAGTGAACGCCTGCGCGCCACCAGTCCCATGGATTTCAACCTGGTGGTACGCGAACGACCTTCCGCACGCTGGGGCAGCCTGGTGACGGTGGAGTACCAACAGCGTTTGGTTTATCGGCGCTTCCTGCCGCCGAACACCGTGGATCTCAAGGAGGAGGCGTACGACGCCGCCGACTGGGTGCGCGGGCAGATCGTCAAACGCAAGCTGGAAGCCTTGTTGCAGGACACCACGGACCTTGAGAGGGACGAACTATGAAAACCAAAACGTTGTTGCGCCGCCCCGGACTTTCACTGGCCGCCATCTGCTTGCTCGGGTTGGCCAGTGGCGGCCTGGTCCAGGCCACGGAGCTGGTCTACACGCCGATCAACCCGTCATTCGGCGGCAACCCGTTGAACGGAACCTGGCTGCTCAACAAAGCCCAGTCGCAAAACGACTACGACGATCCGGACTTGAAAGAGCGGACCTCGCTGGCCGGGACCTCGGCCCTCGAACGCTTCAGCAGCCAGTTGCAATCGCGGTTGCTGGGACAGTTGCTGGACAACATCTCCACCGGCAACACGGGGAGCCTGTCCACCGACGCTTTTATCGTCAACGTCATCGACGACTCCGGCGCACTGACTATTGAAGTGACCGACCGCGCGACCGGCGAAATTTCGGAAATCCAGGTGAATGGCCTGGCCCCTTGAGGGGCTCGGTCAACGGGGAGACAAGGACATGAAAAAGATCATAGCGCTAGGGCTGATGTTGGCGGCATTACAAGGGTGCAGTCTGCGCGAGCCGATGTCGGCGGAGCAGGACACCGAAACCCCGACCCTGACACCTCGGGCGTCGACTTATTACGACTTGCTGAACATGCCACGCCCCAAAGGCCGGTTGATGGCGGTGGTGTACGGCTTCCGGGATCAGACCGGGCAGTACAAACCGACCCCGGCCAGTTCCTTTTCCACCAGCGTGACCCAGGGCGCGGCGAGCATGTTGATGGACGCGATGCAGGCCAGCGGCTGGTTCGTGGTGCTGGAACGCGAGGGGCTGCAGAACCTGCTGACCGAACGCAAGATCATCCGCGCTTCGCAGAAAAAACCGAATACGCCGATGAATATCCAGGGTGAGCTGCCACCGCTGCAGGCGGCGAACATGATGCTCGAGGGCGGGATCATTGCGTACGACACCAACGTGCGCAGCGGCGGGGAAGGGGCCGGTTACCTGGGCATCGACGTTTCCCGCGAGTATCGGGTGGATCAGGTCACGGTGAACCTGCGGGCGGTGGATGTGCGCAGCGGGCAGATCCTGGCCAACGTGATGACCAGCAAGACCATCTACTCCGTGGCCCGCAGTGCCGGGGTGTTCAAGTTTATCGAGTTCAAGAAGTTGCTCGAGGCTGAGGTCGGGTACACCACCAACGAGCCGGCGCAGTTGTGTGTGTTGTCGGCGATCGAGGCGGCGGTGGGGCATCTGTTGGCCCAGGGGATTGAACGCAAGATGTGGCAGGTGGCGGGGGATAAGACCGCGCCGCTGCAGGATGAGACGCTGGATCGGTATTTGACCCAGGCCAAGGTGGTGCCTGAGGGTAAGGAAGAGTGAACGTGGCGGCCTTCGGGCCGACCAGGTTCTTGTGGGTTGAGTACATATCCATTGCTGCGGTAACGGCCGCTTATGGTTTCGCCCTGACGGTCGACTCCCTTTGGCAAACGCCCCAAAGGAAGCAAAGGTCTCGCCCCGGCGTCCGGCCCCTCGCCAAGGCTCGGGGTTCCTTCGCTCCGGTGTCCATCCGGGGACACTGCCCTCCGGTCTGCTTCGCGACGACCTACATGCAGCGTGTTCGACTGCGTCGAACGGCGCTGCGCGCCACTCCCCGGATGAACACCTCCACTCAGCCTCCCGAAGGGGCGGGTGGATCAAGATCAAAAGCTGCAGGCGAGCTAACGCTCGGCCTGATGAGTGGTGAGAAGCGAAAGAAGTACACCGATCCAATGTAGGAGCTGGCTTGCCAGCGAAGGCGGCCTGACAGCCGACCTGATCCTGCGGATCTACCCGGACCTTGTAGGAGCTGGCTTGCCAGCGAAGGCGGCCTGACAGCCGACCTGATCCTGCGGCTCTATCCGGACTTTGTAGGAGCTGGCTTGCCAGCGAAGGCGGCCTGACAGCCGACCTGATCCTGCGGCTCTATCCGGACCTTGTAGGAGCTGGCTTGCCAGCGAAGGCGGCCTGACAGCCAGCCTGATCCTGCGGATCTACCCGGACCTTGTAGGAGCTGGCTTGCCAGCGAAGACGGCCTGACAGCCGACCTGATCCTGCGGATCTACCCAAACCCCTTGTAGGAGCTGGCTTGCCAGCGAAGACGGCCTGACAGCCGACCTGATCCTGCGGATCTACCCGGACCTTGTAGGAGCTGGCTTGCCAGCGAAGACGGCCTGACAGCCGACCTGATCCTGCGGATCTACCCGGACCTTGTAGGAGCTGGCTTGCCAGCGAAGACGGCCTGACAGCCAACCTGATCCTGCGGATTTACCCGGACCTTGTAGGAGCTGGCTTGCCAGCGAAGACGGCCTGACAGCCGACCTGATCCTGCGGATTTACCCGGACCTTGTAGGAGCTGGCTTGCCAGCGAAGACGGCCTGACAGCCAACCTGATCCTGCGGATCTACCCGGACCTTGTAGGAGCTGGCTTGCCAGCGAAGACGGCCTGACAGCCAACCTGATCCTGCGGATCTACCCGGACCTTGTAGGAGCTGGCTTGCCAGCGAAGGCGGCTGACAGCCAACCTGATCCTGCGGATTTACCCGGACCTTGTAGGAGCTGGCTTGCCAGCGAAGGCGGCCTGACAGCCGACCTGATCCTGCGGATCTACCCGGACCTTGTAGGAGCTGGCTTGCCAGCGAAGGCGGCTGACAGCCAACCAGACTTTTATGGGTTCAAGTAGTGGTCTGTAGGACTGACTTGAAGGCTACACCACCTTGCGCCATTGCCTACAACTACGCCAGAATCCGCCGGCTTGTGCGCCTTGTCCCTGGTCTTTATTGTTGTCCGATCGCTGCCAATTCAGCGATCGGGTTTAGCGATCCGAACAGTTACAGGGAGCAACAGCACTCCAGTCCTCATTGCAGGTTTTTTATGTCTGCAATTTGATCATGGCGGCTGTGCGTCGGAGACTTTCGGGTCTGCCGGGTTTTCCTGTACCCCCGGTTCGCTAACCTTCGTACAGCCGCCACCCTTGCTTGTTTAGCGACAGGTCATGGTGGTTTCATTTTTCTACAGGATCTTCACCATGCCCAAACCGACACCTAATCCCCCAGAATCGCAAACCGAAAGCACCACCCCCAGCTGCGCCTCCAGCTTTAGCCTCAAACCCGCCATTCTCAAAAGCCATGTACCCCACAAACCCAGCACAATGTTCGTCATCGCCCCGGATATCGATACCGAAAGCCTGTTGGCCCACGCCTGTGAATCGCTGGCTTCCGCGAGTGTCATGGCCAGTGACTTCGCGACCTTTGTAGATGGGCCGCAGCGCAGCATGGTGTTGGGCATCCAGCAGGTGATCATGCTGGCCGACCTGGCAGTCAACCGGGCACTGGATAACCTCGATCCCCAAGGTTGACCCTCAACCACAGGAAATCCTCATGTGGGCCATGTTGCGATGACATCCTGATAGCCGACAATCAATCTCGACCGTACTCGATCCACTGTAGGAGCTGGCTTGTCGGATCGCCGCACCGCAGCGAAGGCGATTTCACATTTAACGATGATGTTGACTGATCCACCGCTTTCGCTGGCAAGCCAGCTCCTACAGGGGGCAGCGGCGCACATCCTGGTCCATGCGGACGAAAAAAAACCGCGATCCCAAAAAGAGTCGCGGTTTTTTTGTTGGCGAAACTACTGCTGCAGAACAGTCGCCTGGTTACCCGTCCCATACTGCTGCACAGTCGCCATCTGCGTCATCCCACTCTGATCAACCCTGGCAATGTTCCCCGTCCCCTCCTGGGTCACATACGCCACGTTCAGGCTGTCAGCCTGTTTCACAGTGATCTGGTTATCACTCCCATACTGGGTAGTGAACGCCTGGTTATCCATGCCCGACTGATCGTACTCGGTACTGTTCCCCGAACCGTTGCTGGTGCCCAGGGCCAGGTTGGTGGTGCCGCGTTGCGAGGCGATGAGGATGTTGTCGCTGCCGTTCTGGTCGAAGTACAGCTCGTTGTAGTTGTCGGCCTGGCTGACGGTGGTCTTGTTGCCGGTACCGGCCTGGTTGGTGGTCATGATTTGGCCGGCGCCGGCCTGGGTGAAGCTGGCGGTGTTGTCGCTGCCGGTCTGGTTGACGGTTGCGCGCTGGTTGCTGCCGAACTGGCCACCGGCTTGCGGACCTTTCCAGTTGCTGGCGTAGACCTTGTTGTCGTTACCCACCGAGTTGGCGGTGAGCACATGGCTGTCGCCGGTCTGGTAGGTGAAGTGCACGTTGCCGGTGCCCTGTTGGTACAGCGCCAGGGTCGAGCTGGTGGATTCGAACTGGTCGGCGTAGATCGCGTTGGCGTCGCCGATTTGCAGGATCTGGGCGACGTTGTTGTTGCCGAAGCTCTGGTCGACGATGGTTTCGTTGGCTGTACCGATCTGGTCGACGGTGGCCTGGCTGGCGAGTTGGGTGTCCTGCCAGACTTCGCTGCCGTTCATGTCGCCCAGCTGGTTGATGGTCACGGTGCCGCCCTCACCCGCGGTCTGGTGGCCGTAGGCGTAGTTGACTTCGCCCGCCTGGTTGATGTTGATCTGCCCGGCCAGGTGGCCGATCTGTTCGCCGGTGCCGTAGTTGGCGGTGCCGTACTGGATGACTGTCGCGTTGTTGCCGGTACCGTACAAGAGTTGCTCGACGTTGGCTTCGTTGCTGTCACCAAGCTGCAAGGTGGTGGCGGTATTACCGTCCTGGCCTTCCTGGTAGATGAAGGAGAAGTTGCCGGTGCCTTGCTGTTGCTGCAACGCCTGGTTGGCGCCGAGTACGCCGATCGACTGGCTGGCATGACTGGTGTTACCGGCACCGACCTGTTGCTGGACGATAGTGCTGCCGTTTTCGTACAGCTGCTCGGCATAACCGGCGTTGAAGTCACCGACCTGATCCTGGGTAATGGTGCCGGTGGCACCTTCTTGCTTGGCGGCTGCGTTGTTGCCTTCGCCGAGTTGGGTCTGGGTGGCGGTACTGAAACTGGCCTGGATTTGCGTCACCTCGGCGATGTTGGCGGTACCGACCTGGTTCTGGGTGGAAAGGCTGTCGTCAGCCATCGCCTGGGCACTGACAATGACCAGGATGGCGGCGGTGAGGGGCGTCAGTTTGAACATGATGAAACCTCCAAAGTGGGGCAATGCTTTAGCGATACTGTTTGACTGAAACGCTCATGCCGTTTCCCGACTGGGTCACGGCACTCGAGAGCCCCGTGCCGGCCTGGTCGATGCTGGCGTCGTTGTTGTTGCCGTTCTGGGAAATCTGCGCGCGGTTGTGGCTGCCGTTTTGTGTGATTTCGGCGTTGTTGCCCGAACCTTGCTGGGTGATCAGGGCCATCAGGTCGCTGCCTTGCTGCAGGATGTACGCTTCCTGATTGCTCCCCGACTGGACAATGCGACCGAGCAGCGACTGGCCGTTCTGTTGCAGCAGCGCGACGTTGGCCTGGCCGTTCTGGTCGATCAGCGCTTGCTGGCCGATCGGCGCTGGCCATTCGCCGAGGTCGGCTCCGGGCGCCAGGTCGTCGTTCTCCATCAAATCATCGGCCCGCACGCCCGCACTGCTGCAAAGCAGAAGCAGGCAGAGCAGGGTGGCGGTCGATCTTTTCATGGCGGTGTCCTTTGGGAAGAGGCTTGCCCCACCGACCGGCCAGATCGGTGGGGCGAGGGCTTACTGCACGGTAACGGCGACCGTGCGCACGGTGCCCTGGGACGAGCGGATGGTCGCTGTCGGGTTCGCCGACGGGATCACCGTGGTGCTGTTGCTCACCGTCAGCCGCCAGCGTCCGGTCAACGGCACCGTGGTGGTGCCGAGGGTCACCAGCCCGGTCGGCGTGGTCACCTGGATGGTGATGGTGTTGCCGGTGGTCACCGATGATGTGCCCGAGAAGTCCCAGTTGAAGCGGTTGTTGGAGCGGGCCGTCACCGTGGCCGCGGTCACCGCGAAGGTTTCCGCTGCTGGCCTTGGCGAGACTTGCACCGTGACCGTCGCCGGTGCCGACTGGGCGCCGAAGCTGTCCCTGGCGACGTAGGTAAAGGTCGTGGTGAAGGCCGTCGTGACCGTGGCCGGTGGGGTGTAGGTGATCACGGTGCCGTCAGTGCTGACGGTGCCGCGACCGGCCGCTGGCTGGGTCTGGATGGCGACGGTTAACGGCACGTTGCCTTCCGGATCGGTGTCGTTGGCCAGCACGTTGATCGGTACCGCCACGCCCAGGGTCGCGATGCTGTCGACGACGGCCACCGGAGGCTGGTTAGGCGCCACGGTGATGGTCACGGTCGCCGGAGCGGTCGAGGCCAGGCCTTTGACGTCTTGCGCCTTGTAGGTGAAGGTCGTGGTCAGCGGTGCGTTGACTACGGCCGGTGGGGTATAGACCACCGCTGCCGTGCCGCTCAAGGCGACGGTGCCCTGGTTAGCGGCCGGTTGGGTCAGCGCGGTGATGCTCAGTGGCGTGTTGCCGTCCGGGTCGCTGTCGTTGCCCAGCAGGTTGAGGGTGATCGGCACCCCGAAGCTGGTGCTGCCGGTGTCGGCCACGGCCAATGGCGCCTGGTTTTCACCGGTGTCCGGGGCCGAACCGACCACCACGACCGGCTCGGTATCGCTGCCGCCCCTGGCGGATTTGATCGTGACGGTGGCCGGTGGCTGCGGCAGATCGGCGACGGTCAGGCGTTGCAGGGTGCCGGTCTTCGACAGACGTCCGTAACCCTGGGCGACCATGTCCGGTACCGCCACTTCGTCAGTGGAGGTGGCCTCGATCAGCAGGCTGTGATTGCTCCAGTTGTACCGAGCGGTCTGGACTTTCACCACGTCGGTGAGCTTGCTCGACACTGCCGTCGGCCGGGTGGTACCTGTCGGGTTGGTGGCGGTGACCACCACGACCGGCGGCACGTTGCCGGTGAACTGACGCTGGCCGAAGAACAAGCCATTGTTGTCGCCGGTCATGTTGATCAGGCATGGCGACAGCGGTGGGCCGGGTACCAGCGCAATGCTTTCGCGCAAGCACAGGCTCGACGTGTTGCCCGATTTGCCGAAGACTTCGACCCGCGTACCGGTGTCGGTGCGCCGGTAAGTGGCGCGGTCGATTTCCACCGGGGTCTGGGCACGGTTGTCGAGGACTTTGCCGGATACGGTGAACAGGTTGGTCTCGATGGTCCCGGCCGGTCCCTGGATACGCACGAAGTTGGTGTTGTTGGGGCTGCCGGTGACCTGCTCGGTGAGGTTCGGATCGCCGACGAAGGTGTCGACGGTTCCGGTGTCCGGGTTCATCTCGGTGTAGGGGCCGTTGACGCTACGCAGGAACGGGCCGACGTTGCCATTGAGCACGCCGCTGAAATTACCGGGTGCACCGATGCCGATGTCGCGGGTGATATTGATGGCACGCCTGCCAGGCGTGGTGACGTTGACCGTTTCCACCCCGTAAGGGTGGGTGATGGTGTAGACCCCGGCGGTCGGCACTGAGATGCGCAGGCGAATCCGCGCGAAGCTTTGCTGATCGCCATCGACCGGGTTTTCCGAGGCGAATGCCGCCTCGATCCCGGCCACGTAGACTTCCAGCTCATAGCCGCTGTTACCGACCTGCGGGATTGCGGTCTCGGCCAGGAACCAGAAGGCTTCCGGCGGCCAGTTGTCGGGGAAGATCATCGGCTGAGCGTCGTCGTAGACCCCGGGTTCCGCCAGCAATATGCACATATAGGCCGGTGGCACGCTGGGCGGCACCCGCGAGCTCGCGGCCCGGGACTGGCACAGTTCCATCGACAGCTGATTGTTGTCCTGATACCACATGGGGAATTTCCCCGTGGCGAAGGTGTAAGGACCGGGGTCGACGGCGGCGAGTTGCGCGAACGCGCTGCCGGACAGCGATAACGTCAGTCCCAGGGCGTTGAGCGCCAGGCGTGGCCAATTGTTCATGATGCCTCCTGATGAGGATCTGGGCATGTGAGCGTTCATTGCACGATGACCACTTCTTCGGTGTCGCTGCCGCCATTGGATGACGTCACGCGAACCCTGGCCGGTGGAATCGGCGAGATCCCGGTGGCCAGGGTTTTCACCGCGCCTTCGCCACTGAGGGCGCCGATGGCGGCACCGCTGGCGGATGAGGCGGTGAGCACTGGCGGCGAAGTTTCATCACTGGTCGAGGCCACGAGGGTCAGTTGCCCGCTGCTGAGGCTGTACTCCGCACGCTGGATCACCACCAGGTCGGTCAGCGCCATGGACAAGCTGGTCGGTGTGCTGGTGGGGATCGCCAGGTGGTTGTCCGCGGTCACCTGCACCGTGCTCGGCAAGGTCGGGTTGGCCGCGGACTGCGCGTACCAGTTGCCGGTGGTGTTGGCTTCGCTCATGTTCAGCACCGGGCTGCTGCTGGTCACGGTGGCAGTCGCCGGCGGCGGAGGTGCCATGACGAACACGTCCTGCTGGGCGATCGGCGCGCTTGCACCGGCTTTGCGCGAGTAAGTGCTGCGCTGGGCGATCACCGGCGTCGGCCGCACCACCGTCGACAACTTGCCGGAGATGCTGAACAGCGTGGTGCGCAGATCCAGGCCATTGGGCCCTTCGATGCGCACGAAGTTGGTGTTGAACGGGCTGCCGGTGATGGCCTCTTCGAGGTTCGGATCGCCGATGAATTGCTCGGCTGCACCGGTCAGCGGATTGGTCTCGGTGTACGGGCCGTTGACGCTGCGCAGGAAGGGGCCGACGTCACCCTTGAGGGCGCCGTCATAGGTTTTCGGTGAGCCGATGCCGATGTCGCGGGTCATGTTGATCGCCCGCCGCCCGGGCACATCGACGTTGAACACATCGACGCCGTAGGGGTGGGTGACGACGTAGGTGCCGGCGGTGGGCACATCGATGCGAATGCGCACCCGGGCGAAGCTGAGCTGGTCGCCCTCGACCGGTTCTTCCGCAGCGAAAGCCGCTTCGATGGCGGTGCCAAACGACAGGTCGATGCCCCGGGTGGCGTCGACGATGGCCGCATCGGCGCTGAACCAGAACGCCTCGTCAGGGAAATTGGTCGGGAAGACGATCGGCTGTGCGTCATCGAACACGCCGGGGGTCGGCAGCAACGTGCACATGTACGACGGCGCACCGGGTGCGCCGGGAGCCCTGGAGCTGACGGCCTTGGACAGGCACAGGTCGAGGGTTCGACCGTGGGTGTCCTGATACCAGGCGGCGAACGAGCCGTTGGCGGGCAGATAGGGTCCGGGGTCGACGGCATACAACGCCGCCTGGGCGATGCCTTGGGCCAGAGCACTCACGACCAGCGCGGCCGCGGTTTTGGACAGTAAAGGGTGCATGAGTTAATCCCTCTATCAGAGTACCTGTCCCGTGAGGTGGGTCAGTTGAGAGGGTCTTCGGCAACTTCCGTACCAAGCGGCGAAAACGATCCTGAGAGGTCCGGGGCGCGGGCCTGCGGCGGGCAAACGCTGTCAGGCCATCGCTCGATCAAGCGGGCCATTGTCCCCAGCATTGGGGGTAGGTGGGGAAGGCGGGGAGGTGTGGGATAGCTACCACAGCCTTTGCCGGTCCAAACCCCGACATCGGGCAAACGGCCAGCATTGGGCTATAACCCTATAGGGGAAACGTCGGGAACAAATGTCCATGAACATGCCTACCAAAGCGCTCCTGTCGCAGGAGGGCGATACCCGCCTGCACTCGCGCAAGCCGCCGTTCAATCTGTTGCGCTGGTTTTCGCTGATCAGCCTGGCGGTGATCGGTACGGTTGCGGTGGCGCTGGGGGCGGTGTCCACGCGGTTCGTGATTACCGAGAGCGTGCAGCGCGATGCCTTGCTGACGTCGCAGTTCATTCAGGCGATCGCCTCGGCCGAGGTGCGCCATGTGTCGATCCCCAACGTGCGGACTATGGGCGAGCTGCTCGACCCCCGCAAGGACAAGGACTTTCCCGACGTCGACCCGATGGCCCGGGCCAATGCCCGTGGCGAATTCCTCGACCATATCGAACACTTGCCGGACGTGATCCTGGCCAACATCTACGCCCCCGACCGCATGGTGATCTGGTCGACGAACCCGGCATTGATGGGCACCACGATCCATACCGACGACGATCTGGATCAAGCCTTCGCCTCCAGGACCCCGGTGTCGGCCAGCTATCACGACGTCGACCACGGCCGCATGGAACAGAAGTTCGTGACGCCCCCGGAATACATCTTCATCGAGAACTACATTCCGTTGTTCGATGCCGACGGCGACAAAGTCACCGCGATGGTCGAGATCTACAAGGAGCCCAAGGACCTGATCAATCGCATGGAGCGCGGCCTGGTCATGATCTGGCTCGCCACCGCCCTGGGCGGCGGGCTGATTTACCTGGGGCTGTACTGGATCGTGCGCCGGGCCGCGATCCTGTTGGCGGCGCAACAGCAGCAACTGATCACCAACGAAACCTTTGTCGCCCTGGGCGAGATGTCGTCGGCGGTCGCCCACAGCCTGCGCAATCCGTTGGCGACCATTCGCTCCAGCGCTGAACTGGCGCTCGAATTCGACAGCGGCGCGGCGCACAAGAACATCAACGACATCATCGGCCAGGTTGATCGTATGTCGAAATGGGTCAGGGAGCTGCTGCAATCCTTGCGCCCGCTCAACGACGAGGCGGAGCCGGTCAATCTGGTGGCGGCATTGCATGACAGCCTCATGGCCTTCGAGCAGCAGATCGCCAAGGCCAACGTCCTGGTCGTGTTCGAGCCCAGGCAGACACCCATGGTCCTGAGTCAGCAGGTGCAGTTGACGCAGATCCTCAACAGTTTGCTGGCCAATGCGCTGGAGGCGATGGAGAAGGGCGGCACGCTCACCATCGCCCTGGAGCCGACCGATGCCCAAGGCGTTTGCGTGGCGGTGAGCGACACCGGCAAAGGCATGAGCGAAGAGCAACGCAGCATGGCCTTCCGGCCGTTTTACACCACCAAGCGCGGTGGCCTGGGGGTCGGACTGGTGCTGGTCAAGCGGATCATGGACCGTTTCGGCGGCGCGGTGACCCTGGAAAGCCGCGAGGGCGAGGGCACCACCGTGCGGCTTTCATTCAAACGGCTCACCTGAAATCGGGTATGAACTTTCCCCATTAGCGGGTGCCATTCCCCAGTCGTTTTTCAGTCATGGCACATTGATGTTGATAAGCCACTGTTTTGTCAGGCGTTAACGCTATGTAAAAACTTGTTACAAATCTGGCGAGCTACTTGCAAATCACCATTACCCCTTCATGAGCTTCGAGGCGGATGGTGATGGACAGTAAAGCGCGGTTTCCCTTCAAGCGGTTCGGCTTCCTGACGCCTTTGAGCGTCCTTCTGACGATGACGCTGGGAACAGCCGGTCTTCGCGCCAGCCCCATCGATGACGAACGACAGCCCGAACCCACCGACCCGTCGGCGTATTACGACGAGCCCGCCGATAAACCGGCCGCGCTGAATGCCATCCTGACGATGCCGGAAGCCAACGAAGACGCCTTCGATTTGCCCGATGGCGTCAAAGGCAGCCGCGACACCACGCGCCAGGAAAATATCCTGCCGCCCAAGGTGCAGACCAGCTTCAATTACCCCACCAATGGCAAGCCCAGCCCGCTGTTCGGCGCTCAGCCGTTCACCCAGCAACTGGTGCTGTTCGAAGAATTCGGCCCGGAAAAACTCGACCCCACCACACCGGCGGCGCCCTTGGGGTTTCCACCGGCGGCGATCGGCCCGGCACCTGCGCAGGACCCCGGCAGTGCGGCGCGCAGTGCGCCACCCGGCGCGGCCCTCGATGCGTTCTTGCGCCAACCGGGACTGACGCCATTTCCGAGCCAGTTCGCCAACGTGGTCGACCGCAATCCGTGGCAGGCGCAGATCGAGTATTTTCTCAACCGGCACATCGGCTCTGCCGCCGAAGGCCGTCCGCCAGGAAAGGGTTGGTCGCATCAGCGCTGGAACGAGTTCTACCCGCAAGCGGCCTACAAGACCGTGCAGTCCGGTGCGCGAATCAACGGCGGCCTGCGCGACAGTCGCCAGATGCATGGTTACGCCCTGGGAGAGTTCGGCCCCGGTGGTCTCTATCACAACACCGCCGGTGTACCGCTGACCGATGGCACCGCCAAAGGCGTCGATGCGCGCTTTCACCCGAACATGCCGGTACAGAACCACAACTCGGTCTGGACCTTCGACGGCACCTTACCCCCAAAATTACTGATGGTGCGTTACGGCCAGCCGGTGCTGATGCGCCATTACAACGGCTTGCCCATCGACCCGGCGGCCAACATGGGCTTCGGCTTGCACACCATCAGTACCCACGAACACAACGGTCACGCGCCGGCGGAAAGCGACGGTTACGCCAACGCGTTTTTCTTCCCGGGGCAGTATTACGACTATCGCTGGCCAATCCAGCTGGCCGGTTACGACAGCATCAATACCCGCGCCGAAGACCCGCGTGCGGCCTTCCCGTGTTCGCCGGGGGAAACCCTCTGGGTCAATGACATGAACCCCGGCCGCAAGACGTGCGACCACGGCACCATCAAGATCCGTGGCGACTGGCGCGAAACCATGAGCACCCACTGGTTCCACGATCACATGCTCGATTTCACCGCGCAGAACGTCTACAAGGGCAACGCGGCGATGATGAACTACTACAGCGCCCTGGACCGCGGGAACGAATCGGTGAACGACGGCGTCAACCTGCGCTTCCCCAGCGGCAGCGCCTTGCCGTGGGGTAACCGCGACTATGACGTCAACCTGTTGATCGCCGACAAGGCCTGGGATCAGGGCGGTCAACTCTGGTTCAACCCGTTCAACACCGATGGTTTTCTCGGTGACCAGGTCCTGGTGAACTGGCAGTGGAAACCGGCCCTGGACGTGCGCGCCCGCAGCTATCGGCTGCGTATCCTCAACGGCTCGGTGTCGCGTTACTTCAAACTGGCCCTGGTGCGCGAGGTCAAGGGCAACGGCGGTGAATTTCCCGGCCCGAAAAACTCCGGGGTTTCCTACAGTCGGGTGCCGTTCCACATGATTGCCAACGACGGCAACATCATGGAACACAGCGTGCCGTTCGACGGCAGCATGGACCTGGACGCCGACGGCAATAAACAGAATCACAACGCGATCTTGCCGACTCAGGGCATCGCCGAGCGCTTCGACATCATCGTCAACTTCGCGAAAAACGGAATCAAGCCCGGAGACAAGCTGTTCTTCGTCAACCTGCTGGTGCATGACGACGGCAAGGGCCCAAAAGAGCCCGTTGCCCTGGGTGATGTGCTCTCGGAAAAATACCTGGCGGTACTCAAGCAAAGCAGCAAGGGCCCGCAGTGGGACAAGGGTGATCCGGCCGTGGGCAAGATCTTGCAGCTCAACGTCAAGGCCTATACCGGTCAGGACCTGGCCATGGACCCGGCCGCCTATGAGCCGGCCAAACCGGGCAAGGCCGAAGGCATGGCGATGATCCCGCTGAAGATCCATCGCGATACCGTCGCCGACAAGGCGCTGTTGGCCAAGGCCCGTCACCGCACCTTCACCTACGGGCGCTCGGACGGCACCGACGAAGCGCCCTGGACGGTCAAGACCGACGGCGGGTTCGGTTTCCATATGGACCCGCGTCGCCTGAATGCCTCGACCCAGTTGGCCAGTGGCCCCACCGATGCCGGTGTCACCGGTTTCGGCACCCTGGAGGTGTGGAACATCAAGGCCGGCGGCAAGGGCTGGAGCCACCCGGTGCACGTGCACTTCGAGGAGGGGATCATCCTGAGCCGCGGCGGCAAGGCACCGCCGGAATGGGAAAAATGGGCGCGCAAGGACGTCTATCGCATCGGCTCGGAAGACGATGGCCTGGACAGTGTCGAATTCGCGATCAATTTCCGCGAATTCGCCGGGACGTACATGGAGCACTGTCACAACACGCAGCACGAGGACAACTCCATGCTGCTGCGCTGGGACATCGAGAAACCGGGGCAATTGCAGTTGATGCCGACGCCGCTGCCGAGCTGGGATGGCGTGCGTTACGTCAACTCCGCCGCATTGCCGACCTTCCGCACTGGCGATGGCTTCGGCCCGCAAGTGCCGGTCAAGAAATGAAGCGGGAGCGCACCGACATGAACGGGCATACGCCGCGCTCCCGTGCCTTGGGCGCGCACCTGGTACTGATGCTGGTCTGTTGTCTGCTGGCGAGCCGGTTGCTGGTGGCCCACGAGGTCGCCGAGGCGCCGACTGCGGCGGCGACACCCTGGGGTGCAGATTATTTCCCCAATACCCTGCTGACCGACCAGGACGGTCGGCAGGTGCATTTCTTCGATGACCTGATCCGGGACAAGGTGGTGGTGATCAATTTCATCTTCACCACCTGCAGCGATTCCTGCCCGCTGGAAACCGCGCGCCTGCGTCAGGTGCAACAGTTGCTCGGGGACCGGGTCGGCAAGGACATCTTCTTCTATTCGATCAGCATCGATCCGCTCAGCGACACGCCCGAGGTGCTCAAAGCCTACGCGCAGCGGTTCAAGGTCGGGCCGGGCTGGCAATTTCTCACCGGCGACTTCGACGCTGTCACCGAACTGCGGCACAAGCTCGGGCTGTTCATCGAAGGCGTCGACAACGGACGCAGCAAAGACCACAACCTGAGCCTGATCGTTGGCAACCAGGCCACGGGCCGCTGGATGAAAGCCTCGCCCTTCGAGAACCCGTGGATTCTGGCCGATCAGTTGGCCAACACCTTGCAGAACTGGAAGCAGCCCAGTGCCGAGCAAAGCTACGCCAATGCACCTGAACTCCGGCCGCCCAGCAGCGGCGAAGAATTGTTTCGCACCCGCTGTGCCTCATGCCACAGCCTCGGCCCGCAGGACGGGCAAGGCATCGGCATGCGCAGCATCGGTCCCGACCTGATCGGCGTCACTCGCCAGCGAGCGCCGGCATGGCTGGCGCGCTGGATTCGCGAGCCGGACCGCATGCTGGCCGAAAAGGACCCGATCGCGATGGAATTGTTTGAGCGCTTCGACAAGATACCGATGCCCAACCTGCGTCTGGATGAGAACGCGGCGCAGTCCATCCTGGCTTTTTTGCAGGAAGAAACCGAGCGGCAGCAGCCGTTGCAGGCGGTGCAAACGCAGTAGCGGCCAAATAATATCAATGACGCCATCAACCTTGAACAATGCCACCTACACTGAGTCGAAACACGGCTGAAAAGGCTTGATGCAAGCATCCAGGACCCGCCCATGCAGATATTGGAACAACACACTACAGCGGCGTCGCAGACGCCGGCTACAGAACGCAAGGGCAGGCGTGGGCCGTTCAATTTGCTGCGCTGGTTCTCCTTGGGCAGCTTTTTCATCATCGCTGCCGTGGCGCTGGGGTTGGGCTCTGTTTCCACGCGATTCGTGGTGACCGAGAGTGTCGAACGCGATTCCATGCTGACCGCGCAGTTCATTCAGGCCATGGGTGACGCCGAAATCCGCCATGCTGCGATCAGCCCGAACCGAACCATGGGTGAAATGCTCGATCCACGCCAGGACCATGGGTATCCCGACGTCGAACCGGCGACCCGAGCCGCCGCGCGCATCGAGTTTCTCGATCATGTGGAGCATTTGCCCGACCTGCTGCTGGCCACGGTGTATGCCCAGGACCGTACCGTCGTCTGGTCGACCAACCCCGAGTTGATCGGTGAGCGCATTGAAGGCGATGACGAGCTGGATGAGTCCTTCACCATGAAGGAGTCGGTGTCCACCAGCTACCACGAGATTGTCGAGGAACGCCCCGAGCAGCGATTGCTGCGCGAACCTGAATACCTGTTCATCGAGAACTATATCCCGATGTTCAATGCCGACAAAAGCCAAGTGATCGCCATGGTGGAAATCTACAAGGAACCGGTGGATCTGGTGGCGCGCATCCAGCGCGGTTTCAAGGCCATCTGGCTGGCGACGGTGCTGGGCGGCGCGGCGATTTACCTGGCGTTGTTCTGGATAGTGCGGCGTGCGGCCAAGCTGCTCGAGAGCCAGCAGAAACAACTGGTCAGCAACGAGACCTTTGTTGCCCTGGGGGAGATGTCCTCGGCGGTGGCTCACAGCCTGCGCAATCCGCTGGCGAACATACGTTCCAGTGCCGAACTGGCCCAGGACATCGCCAGCCTGGGCGCGCAGAAGAACATCGGCGACATCATCAACCAGGTCGATCGCATGTCGCGCTGGGTCCGGGAACTGCTGATGTCGTTGCGACCGGTGAATGACGACGATGAGACAGTGGACCTGGTGCTGGCCATCGACGACACCCGGGGTGCCTTCGACGCGCTGATCAAGCGCTACGGGGTCGAGGTGCGTTTCACCCCACAGGGTTGTCCGCTGGTGGTCAGCCAAAAGGTATTGCTCACGCAGATTCTCAATAGCCTGTTCGCCAATGCCCTGGAAGCCATGCCCAAGGGCGGCGTGCTCAGTATCGAGATCGAATCGCCGCAGCCGGGGCGGGTGTGCATGACCCTGAGCGACACCGGCAAGGGCATGAACCCGCAGCAACAGCAAATGGTGTTCAAGCCGTTTTTCACCACCAAACAAGGCGGGTTGGGCGTAGGCCTGGCCCTGGTCAAACGAATAATGGAGCGTTTCGACGGCTCGGTCGAACTGACCAGCCGGGAGCAGGAAGGAACCCGCGTCAGTCTCAACTTTATAGTGGCAACGGGAGGGGAAAATGGAGCGCAGCATACTGCTGGTCGAGGATGATGAACTCCTCGCCGAGAATATTCAGACCTATCTGGAGCGTAAAGACTTCGAGGTGACAGTCTGCCACTCGGCCGAGGATGCACTGGGGCAACTGGGCACGTTCGTGCCTGATGTGGTGCTCACCGATAATTCGCTGCCGGGCATGAGCGGTCACGACCTGATCCAGAAGCTGCGCATCAGCGCGCCGGACCTGAAGGTGATCATGATGACCGGTTACGGCAACGTCGAAGATGCCGTGACGGCGATGAAGGAGGGCGCGTTCCATTACGTCACCAAGCCGGTGGCCCTGCCGGAGCTCAAGCTGTTGCTGGACAAGGCCCTGGCCACCGAGCGGATGGAGCGCACGCTGTCGTTCTACCAGGAACGCGAAGCGCAGAAGTCCGGGGTGCAGGCCTTGATCGGCGATTCGGCGCCCATGCAATATCTTAAAAACACCATCGGCCAGTTGCTCGACGCCGAGCGGCGGATGGCCAACACCGATCTGCCGCCGGTACTCGTCGAAGGCGAGACCGGTACCGGCAAGGAACTGGTGGCCCGGGCGCTGCACTTCGACGGTCCGCGCAGCAAAGGCCCGTTCATCGAATTCAACTGCGCGTCGATTCCCTCCAATCTGGTGGAGTCGGAACTGTTCGGTCACGAGAAGGGCGCCTTCACCGACGCCAAGGACCGTCGCGTCGGGCTGGTGGAAGCGGCCGATGGCGGTACGCTGTTTCTCGATGAAGTCGGGGAAATGGACCTGTTGCTGCAAGCCAAACTGCTGAAGTTGCTGGAAGACCGGACCATTCGCCGGGTCGGTTCGGTGAAGGAGCGCAAAGTCGATTTGCGGGTGATCAGTGCCACCAACTGCAACCTCGAACAGATGGTCCAGCAGGGCAAGTTCCGCCGCGACCTGTTCTTCCGCCTGCGCATCATCTCGATCAAAGTGCCGCGCCTGTATGCCCGTGGCGAAGACATCCTGGTGCTGGCCCGGCATTTCCTGGCGATCCATGGCAAACGCTATGGCAAGCCGCACCTGCATTTCAGCGACCAGGCCGAAGAGTTGCTGCTCAACTACAGTTGGCCGGGCAACGTGCGCGAGTTGCGCAACATGCTGGAGCAGACCGTGCTGCTGGCCCAGAGCGACACCATCGCCACCCACCAGTTGAACGTGTGCCTGAGCCTGGTGGACGAGCCTCTGGCGTACCAACAGGAGCTCCAACACAGCGAACCGCGTCCGGCCTACAACGGCACCGAGTCGATGAACCTGCCGGAAGTGGAGCGCGACATGGTGCGCAAGATGCTCGACAAGACCGACTGGAACGTCACCAAGTCCGCACGGCTGCTGGGCCTGAGCCGCGACATGCTGCGTTACCGGATCGAAAAACTCGGCCTCGCACGCCCGGATAAACGTCAGTGGTAGACCTGGGCAGGCTGTTCCTGGCCGCGGAGGCACGCGAGCATACAGGAGGGGTCGAGCACTTCTTCGTTGACGTAGACGCCGCGTTCCGCGTCATAGGAGCGGATGAACACCCGCACGGTGGCATCCGCGACGGTCGGCAATCGTGAGTCGTAGAACACATGCTGGCTCGCAATCGGGATGAACTCCCGCGGGGCCGTCGGAATGTACGACCGCGGCGGCACTGTGCTCAGGGACGGTGGAACGGGATGGGCGAAGGGTTGGTTGTCGCCGTAATAGTTGAACCCGCTGCTGTAATCGGTGGTGGGGGTCAGGTCGTCCGCCTGGGCGGCGGTGGTCAGGCAGACAGCGAACGCCAGCATCAGATCGGTTTTGCTCATGGTTGCACCTGCGAAATCGGTATTCCCGCATTTCCCCAAGGTCATTAACTATAGCTGTCATATGGGCACGCGTTTGCGATGTCTGGGTTACAAGAAACCAACAAACGCCAAATGGGTTTTTTCAAGGCGCTGATCTAGACTCGTGCCGGTCAATCAAGACCCGAGTTCTGGAGCGTGCAATGGAAATGCCGACAAAAGAAAACGCCATCGCCAGCAACCGCGATGCCTGGAATGACTCCGCCCGACACCACAAGGACGCCCCGGAATGGCAGGCTCTTTCGAGCGCCGTGGGTCATCGGGGTTTTTCCTGCCTGGATGAGACCCTGACCGATTTGCTGGAACAGGTCGGCGTCGATGGCAAGGATGTGGTGCAACTGGGCTGCAACAACGGACGCGAAAGCGTTTCGCTGTTTGCGCTGGGTGCCCGCAGCGTGGTCGGCGTCGACCAGTCCGCCGCCTTCCTCGATCAGGCGCGGGAGCTGGCGTCTCGTTCGCCCCATGCGCCTGAATTCATCGAGGCCGACATCCATCGTCTGCCGGGCGAACTTCGCGATCGTTTCGACGTGGCGCTGATCACCATCGGCGTCTTGAGCTGGATGCCGGACATCGGCGAATTTTTCCGCCATGTCGAGCAAACCCTCAAGCCTGGCGGCAGCCTGGTAGTGTACGAAACCCACCCCTTCCTGGAAATGTTCGACCCCGAGTCAGCTGATCCCTTTCGCCCGGACAGCTCGTACTTT
Source organism: Pseudomonas sp. MPC6 (assembly GCF_006094435.1). Lineage (NCBI taxonomy): Bacteria > Pseudomonadati > Pseudomonadota > Gammaproteobacteria > Pseudomonadales > Pseudomonadaceae > Pseudomonas > Pseudomonas sp. MPC6. The sequence continues at coordinate 2,625,407 of NZ_CP034783.1, forward strand.
CGCCGCGAACCTTTCGTGCAGGACCAGCCCATCGTCTACGAAGGCCAAGTCGAACAACCCTGCGCGACGTCCTACTGGTTCGTGCACACCCTGGGCGCGATCTTCACCGGCGCCATCGACGCCGGACTGCAGATCAGTCACTTCAAGGAGTACCCGCATTCCAACCGCGAGGAACTCTATGACCAGTATCAACAGCAGCAGGCGCAGTTGCCGTTGTGTTTTACGTTGGTGGGGGTGAAGGGTTGAGTTTCTGAGCTGGACTATGTGTAGCTGCCACTGACGCCTTCGCGAGCAAGCTCGCTCCCACAGGGGATCTGCGTCGGTCACAAAACTCGCTCAAACACAAATAAAATGTGGGAGCGTGGCTTGTCTGATCGCCGCACCGCCACAATGAACGATAACGCGGTGCCACTGGCGTCCGCTATCCTAGGTCCACTGACCTCAACGAGCCTGCCCCCATGCTGTCGGTCCAAGGCGTCTTCAAAAGCTACGCCACTCCCCAGGGTCCATTACCCGTATTGCAAGGTGTCGACCTGACCTTGAAACCCGGCAGCAGCCTGGCGCTGATGGGCGAGTCGGGCAGTGGCAAGAGCACCTTGCTGCACTTGATCGCCGGGTTGGACAAGGTCGATCGCGGCAGCATCGTCAGTGGCGGGCATCGCCTGGAACAGATGAGCGAAGGGCAATTGGCAAACTGGCGGCGGACTGAAATCGGCCTGGTGTTCCAGCAGTTCAACCTGATCGGCAGCTTGCGCGTGGAAGACAATCTGGCGTTCCAGGCACGGCTGGCGGGGCGCCATGATCCGCGTTGGCAGGCGCATCTGGTGCAGCGTCTGGGGTTGGCTGATCTGCTGCGGCGTTATCCGGAGCAATTGTCCGGCGGGCAACAGCAGCGGGTGGCGCTGGGCCGGGCGCTGGCGTCGCAACCGCAACTGCTGCTGGCCGACGAACCCACCGGCAGCCTCGATGAAGCCACCAGCGACGAGGTGTTGAAGTTGCTGCTGGAACTGCTCGACGACAGCCCCACAACCTTGTTGATGGTCACCCACAGCCCACGGGTCGCGGCGCGACTGGCGGAGAAAGTGGTGCTGCAGGGTGGCCGTCTGGCTGGCGCGGACGAGCGCTGAAGTGCGGGTCTTTGGCGAAACCTTGCGCGCGCTGCTCAGCCATTGGCGGCAGCACCCGGTGCAATTTTTCAGCGTGCTGACCGGGCTCTGGCTCGCCACCAGTCTGCTGGCCGGCGTGCAGGCGCTGAACAGCCAGGCGCGGGACAGCTATGCCCGGGCCAGCCAGATGATCGGCGGTGAACCCCAGGCCAGCCTCAGTACCCCCAGCGGCGCGACCTTTTCCCAGCAAGTGTTTGTCGACCTGCGCCGTGCAGGCTGGCCGGTGTCGCCGGTGCTGCAGGGCCGGCTGACACTCAAGGGCCATGAAGACCAGCGCTTGCAGCTGATGGGCATCGAGCCGGTGTCGCTGCCGGCCGGTTCCGCGGTGGCCGGGCAGGCACTGGCGATCGAGCAGATCGTCGAATTTTTCAGCCCGCCGGGCAAGACCTGGATTTCGCCGCAGACCTTGCAGGCCCTGGGCTTGCACGAAGGTGAACAGCCGTCGAGCCTGGGCGGCGTGGCATTGCCGCCGCTGCGCGTGGAAAACGAGATGGCCCCCGGTGTGTTGCTGGTGGACATCGGCGTCGCCCAGCAGGTGCTGGGGCTGCCGGATCAACTGTCGCGCCTGCTGCTGCCCAGGGATTTCAGCGCGACGCTGCCCGATCAATTCAAAGGCCAGCTGCAACTCAAGAGCAGCGGCGATGAGAACAATCTCGCGCGCCTGACCGAGAGTTTTCACCTGAACCTCGATGCCCTGGGGTTTCTGTCATTCGTGGTCGGCTTGTTCATCGTTCACGCCGCCATCGGCCTGGCGTTGGAGCAACGCCGAGGATTGTTGCGAACCTTGCGCGCCTGTGGCGTCAGCGCGCGGATGTTGATTGCGTGCCTGAGCGTCGAACTGGGTGGACTGGCACTGATCGGCGGCCTCGCTGGAGTGATCAGCGGCTACGTGCTGGCCAGCGTGCTGTTGCCGGATGTCGCCGCCAGCCTGCGCGGGTTGTATGGCGCCGAAGTGGCAGGACGGCTGAGCCTGAGCCCGTGGTGGTGGCTCAGCGGCGTCGGCCTGAGCCTGCTCGGCGCCTTGCTGGCAGGTGCCAACAGTCTGTGGCGGGCGGCGCGTCTGCCGTTGCTGGCCCTGGCTGATCCGCAGGCCTGGCATCAGGCGCATGCGCGCTGGTTGCGACGCCAGGGATGGGTGGCCGGGACTGCCGCTTTAATTGCGCTGCTGGCATTGCTGCGGGGCGACAGCCTGGCCAGTGGTTTCGTGCTGATGGCCGCGCTGTTGCTGGGCGCCGCGCTGGCGCTGCCGGTGGTGCTCAATAGCGTGCTGAGCCTGGTATTGCCGCGCAGTCGCTCGGTGCTCGGCCAATGGTTTGTCGCCGATTGCCGCCAGCAACTGCCGGCCCTGAGCCTGGCATTGATGGCGCTGCTGTTGGCCCTGGCGGCCAACATCGGTGCCGGCAGCATGACCGCCGGTTTCCGCCAGACTTTCAGCGACTGGCTCGAACAACGGTTGACCGCCGAGCTCTACCTCAACCCGCAAAACCCGGCCCAGGCCAGGGAGCTGCACAGCTGGCTCAAACAGCAACCGCAGCTCACGGCGGTGCTGCCCAACTGGCAGGTGTCTGTCCAGGTGCAAGGGTGGCCGGCGGATATTTTTGGCGTGATCGATCACCCGACCTACCGCCAGCACTGGCCGCTGCTGGAAGCCTTGGGCGACAAGCCGTGGGAGCGCCTGGCCGGCGACGATGCGCTGATGCTCAGCGAGCAACTGGCCCGGCGCTTGAAAGTGCGCCTTGGCGATCACCTGACGATACCGACGCCGGGCGGCCCGTGGTCGCCACAGATCGTCGGGATCTACGCCGACTATGGCAACCCCAAGGGCCACATTCTGGTCAACGCCGACCACTTGCTGCGCGCCTGGCCGCAGTTGACCCCCAACCGCTTCAACTTGCGCATCGACCCGCCGTCGATCCCGGCATTCCTGGCGGCGCTGCAAGCGCGCTTCCATCTGGATGACAGCCGCATCGTCGATCAGGCGCGGCTCAAGGGCTGGTCCACGCAAGTGTTCGAGCGCACTTTCGCCGCGACCGCTGCGCTCAACAGCCTGACCCTCGGCGTGGCGGGCGTGGCGTTGTTCATCAGCCTGTTGACCCAGAGCCAGAGCCGCCTCGGGCAGCTTGCACCACTGTGGGCGCTGGGTGTGACGCGCCGGCAATTGATGCTGCTCAACCTTGGGCAAACCTGGCTGCTGGCGGTGCTGACGTTGGTGCTGGCATTGCCATTGGGCATCGCGCTGGCCTGGTGCCTGAATGCCGTGATCAACGTCCAGGCCTTCGGCTGGCGTCTGCCGCTGCAGGTGTTCCCGCTGCAGCTGTTGCAGTTGCTGGGGTGGGCGCTGCTCGCGACCTTGCTGGCGTCGGCGTGGCCGCTGTACTCGCTGTATCGCACGCAACCGGCGGATCTTCTGAGGACCTTTGCCCATGAGGATTAAGGTCGGTGTGTTGATTCTGGCATTGCTCGGCGGGTGCGATCACCCGGCGCCTGTCGAGAAAGGCTTCGCGGGGCTGGGCAATCAGGCTGCCGCGTTCAAGCCGGTGGTGCCTGGCAGGGTCTTCAGTTTCCCGCTGGATCACGGCCCTCACGCCGGTTTTCGCATCGAATGGTGGTATGTCACCGCCAACCTCAAGGACGCTCAGGGCAACGTGTTTGGCGCGCAATGGACCTTGTTTCGCAGTGCCTTGAACGCGGCGCCCGAGCAAGCTGGCTGGGGTAGCCCGATCATCTGGCTGGGGCATGCCGCGGTGACGTCGGCAACGGTGCACCACGCCGCCGAACGTTACGCCCGGGGTGGCGTCGGCCAGGCCGGGGTGAACCTGACGCCGTTCAGTGCGTGGATCGACGATTGGCATTTCAGCAGCCAGGCCAGGGCTGACAACCCGTTGGCCGACCTGCAGCTCAGCGCCCGGGACAAGGCGTTCAACTATCAATTGCGGCTGACTTCTGCGCGTCCGTTGGTGTTGCAGGGCGACCAGGGTTTCAGCCAGAAGTCCGAACAGGGCGAGGCGTCCTACTACTACAGTCAACCGTTTTTCCAGGCCAGTGGCACCCTCGAAATCGATGGCAAGTCACATCAGGTCAGTGGCCTGGCCTGGCTCGATCGCGAGTGGAGCAGCCAGCCGCTGACCGCGAATCAAACGGGCTGGGACTGGTTTTCCCTGCACCTGGACAGCGGCGAGCAGGTCATGCTGTACCGCATGCGGCATAGGGACGGCGAGCCATACCTCACTGGCACCTGGATCGACGCCCGGGGGCAGACGCAGTCATTGCATGCCGCCGACATCCTGCTCGCACCACAGGGCACGGCGAACGTCGCCGGCCGCTCCATGCCCGTGCGCTGGTCGATCAAGATTCCCGGCAAGCAACTCGACATCACGATCAATGCCCTCAACCCCAATGCCTGGATGGATTTGCGCATTCCCTATTGGGAGGGACCGGTGCAGGTGACCGGCAGCCATGGCGGGCAGGGGTATCTGGAAATGACCGGCTATTAAAATCAAAAGATCGCGTTGCCCTGTAGGAGCTGTCGAGCGAAAGCGAGGCTGCGATCTCTTGATCTTGACCCAATCCCCCCGGAACTCCGAACGCCGCCCAACCCTCTACCGTACGAACGCCCAAGCTGGAGCCCGTCATGAGCGACGACCTGAAACCGCCCGACCTTGCATCGTGGCAGCGCCTGTTCGAAGACAAGGCCTACTGGCAGCAGTCCCCCGATGCCCATTACGCCGAACTGTTGCGAGTGGCCGATGATTTGCTGGGGCAGGGCGCCATCGACCTTGAACAGTGGCAGGCCTTGAAGGCCAAGGCCGATCAATCCCATAAAGACTCGCCTGGAGTAAACGTCGCCCGGGAAGTCGACGACCCCCAAGCCTGAGGAGAACCGTCATGCACCGCAAAGCACCTGAGACCACGGAACACCCCGACGAGCCGCGGCCGCCCGGAGAAGTCGAACGCGACAACGACGCCCTGCGCCCCACCGATCCGACCCGGCGCAAGGACGGTGGTAAAGGTACCGACAGCGGCGAATCCACCGCGCAGGAAACCGCGAAGACGCCCTGATCCAGGTCAATGCTCGTCGACACGGACAGGGAAAGGATTGAAGTTCAGAGGAAGCGCAAGATGGCTTATGACTAACTGTGAAATGCCAGTATGAAAATTGAGCATTGACCCTATATACAGTCTTGTACAACTTTTCTGTATAAGGTCGCTCAATGATCGAACTGGTGAGTTTAAGCGGTTCAAGTAATGATATTCAGATTATCATTTAATAAAAATGTTTCGATAAATTTCATGTTTATATACGCGCACATATTGTTGAAGTTGCATTAAAATACCCCCGTTCGCCCAGTGTCAGGGCTCTTTACCAGTGCATGGATTGCCGAGGCCCCTACACTGGGCGAACACCTTTGCTTGAACATCACGTTAAAAGTTTCGGCACGAAAAATGGGCGACCGTCATAGTCGCCCATTTTTTATTAGCGATCAATTCTTCTGATGCTATAGATGAATGTATCTCGCGCCACGCTATCCACATGTCATCCATTGCACCGCAAAAATGTATAAGCCAGATCAACCGCACTCAGAATGTTATTCAGAAGATTTTTCCTCAAGTGCGCTAGAAGTTGCGCGGTGTTGTGCAATTTGTTGCACTCAACAGCAGACCTTGGTGCGCAGCAGCAAAAATGTTCTTTTACAGCCAGGTCATTGCGTCACCCGGCGCGCATCAAGGCCATACGCCATCACTCAATTCTCGCGGGCGACAAGTGAAACAAACTGACACCGTGAAGGGTCCATCACACAGGTCCCCCGCGCGGTTCAGCCTGCGAAAACCCTGAAATGGAGTGAGAACGACATGAAAATCCTGATGGTCCTGACGTCACACGATCAATTGGGTGACACCGGCAAGAAAACCGGCTTCTGGCTGGAAGAGTTCGCCGCACCGTATTACGTGTTCAAGGATGCCGGCGCTCAGTTGACGTTGGCCTCGCCCAAGGGCGGCCAGCCCCCCCTGGACCCGAAAAGCGATGAGCCGGATGCGCAAACCGCGGCCACCGAGCGTTTTCGCCAAGACTCCGCCGCCCGGTCCGCCCTGGCGTCTACGGCCTTGTTGAGCAGCGTCCGAGCGGCAGATTACGATGCGGTGTTCTACCCGGGAGGTCATGGTCCCCTGTGGGATTTGGCCGAAGACCCGAATTCGATCGCGCTGATCGAGACCCTGCACCAGGCGGGTAAACCGGTCGCGGCAGTCTGCCACGCGCCGGGGGTGTTACGTCACGTCAAGGATGCGGATGGCCAGCCGTTGGTCAAAGGCAAGCGCGTGACGGGCTTCACCAACACCGAGGAGGAGGCTGTGCAGCTGACGAATGTCGTGCCGTTTCTGGTGGAGGATATGCTCAAGGCCAATGGCGGTGTTTATTCCAAAGGCGCTGATTGGGCGAGCTATGTGGTCACGGATGGCCTGTTGCTGACGGGGCAGAATCCGGCGTCTTCCGAGGCGGTGGCTGAGGCCCTTTTGGCGAAGCTGAAATAAGATCAAAAGATCGCAGCCTCCGGCAGTTCCTGCGGGTGTTTACAACCCCATGCAGGAGCTGCCGCAGGCAGCGATCTTTTGACGGCGTTTACGGTTATTTGCTCAATGCTGCGAAACACTCTTCGATCGAACGCCGTTGCGTCTCGGCATACAACCCCAACTCATCGATAGTCGGTCGCCCCAGCGCCTTTTCGAACGCCTGCCGGTTCGAATGCTCCCCGTAATGGGTTTGTGCCGCATCGCCCAGGTTCGATTGAAAGATCCCCGCCGCGCTGACCGGCAGGAAATCCTCATACACCAGCGGTTCAACCCGCACGTAGCCCCCGCTCAACAGATCCTCCAGGGTTGCAGATTTCAGCGCGTCCGCCCCCAGGCCTTTTGCTGTGACGAAGTAGCGAAAGTACGCCAGTTCCTCGAGCCGCATGCCTTCATAGGTATCAGGGAACTCGCTGAAGTGCTGCGCCATCAATTCGTTGTAGCGGACCGCGTTGGCCTCGTTGGGGAAATCGTCGAGTTCGTCCCGGGCGGCATTCAGCAGGCGGTCGTAAAGTGCCCGGCCCTTGGGGGTGAGCGCGGCACCGCGCTGTTCGATTTCACCGAAGCGGGCACTGTGGCTGCCGCCAGCCCCGGCTTGATCGGTGAAGGCGACGGGTTCGTCCAGGGCCTTGAAACTGGTCTGGCGCAACAGGATCGGACACTGACGGCGGGGCGGTCCTTCGATCACCGCTTTGGGCGTGATGCCGTGGGCGGGCATTTGCGCCTGGACGATGTCGATGTCCAGGGTGCGCGGTGTCAGGTGATTGATGTGTGGGCCTTTGAACGCCACCACGTCGGCGATCAGGCGATGCTGGGCGCTGAGTTTGCGGTACTGCTCGGCGGTGACCGTGGCGCTGTGGTGCCAGCGGAAGGTTTCCAGGGCTTGCTCGACGAAGTCCTGGGCTTCCTGTTCGGTCAGGCCGCCCTGGCTTTCGGCGCGTTCGATGAGAATCAGCGCTGCCGGGGTGAATATCGAGCGCTTGTCCAGTACCGACTGGGCAAACGCCCGCAGTTCCGGGTCTTCGATCAATTCCAGGCGCAGCAGAGAAGTGAATACGCGAAACGGGCTGACCTGCAATGCCGCTTCATGCACGGCACGGAATGCAGTGGAATGTACCGGTACGCCGGCCGGGGTCAGGTCGTAATAACCCACCGGCTGCATGCCCATGACCGCGAACAGCCGGGCGAGGGTGGCGAGTTCAGCGGCGGTGCCGACCCGGATTGCGCCATGGCGCTCCAGGTCCAGCCGTTCGATTTCGCCGGTGCCGTGCAACTGGCGGGCGATCTGCGGATCGCTGTCCAGGACATGGCGGTTGGTCTGTTCCACCAATTCCATCAGCGCGCCATACAACGGCACTTCTTCGCGGTACATGTCGGACATCGCTTTGGAGAAGCGTTGGCGGATCAGGTCAGGGCTGACGAAGTTCGGGTGGCTCATGAAAAAGGATTCCTGGCGCGGTGACGTGAAGGATGAGGGAAAAGATCGCAGCCTTCAGCGGCGCCGACAAACGAAGAATCTTCCGGACTTCATTCTGCCAAGGACTGCTTGCTCAGTGCAGCCGTTGGTCCTGCGGGCTTTCCGAGCGCTGGGATGCCAAAAACTCCCGATAGACCCGCGCCGTGTGTGAAGGGTCTTCGACCATCGGCAGATGGCCGATGCCTTCCAGGATCTCCACCCGCAGATCGTCGATGCCTTTACTCCAGATGGCCACGCTGCTGACATCGATCAAGCGGTCCTTGCGTCCCCACACCAACAGCGCCGGGCACCTGATGTCGGGGAGATGCGGTTCCATCGGCGCACTGGCGCGATAATCCCTGAAGATTTCTTCCAGTTCATCGCAGGCCTGTGCGTAGCGCTGGGCGATGGCGTCCAGCACCACACCGGGCACCCACGGCGGCTGGGTCATGGTCATGGCGTAGAAACGCTGGAATTCTTCTTTCGAATGAATCAGGAACGGGTTGTGCCCCTTGGCCAGGTGGCGCTCCAGGTCACTGATCTCGGGGGCGGTGACCCCGGCCGGGTCGATCAGGGCGACTGAAACAATGCGGTCCGGATAAGTGGCCGCCAGCCACGCCGCCATGTAGCCACCCATGGCGCTGCCGATCACATGGACCTTTTCGACGCCGCAGACGTCGAGCAACTGGATCATTCGCTTGGCCTGCAGCGCAATGTCGTAGCCGCCGCCCGCCTTGAAGCCGGTTTCGCCATGACCGGCAATGTCGGGGATGATCACTCGATAGTTGCCGACAAAGTGCCGGGCAAAGCGCAGCCAGATCTGCTTGTCGGCGCTGAAACCGTGGAGCATCAGCACGCTGCTGGACGCCTCGTACGGCCCGCCTTGCCAGGTCGAGACGGTCATTTCCGGGATCGGCACGATGAGCTTGTGCAGGCGATACAACTTGGCCTCTGCCGCCATGTTCAGGTCATACAGCCAGTGCCCGATGGCCGGGTAGCTCAACCAGCTCCAGGCCGCGAACACCGCGATTGCGACAACCAACAAAAGCATCAGCGTCTTCCTTCTATCTGATCAGGGCAGGTTGTGATCGAATCATTTGAGTGTAGGTCCGTTCCGCTCAGGGGCGAACTTCGATAGGCGCAGACCGGTTTTTTTTCAATGGGCCAATACCGCCAGCCGGTGATGGCTATTTAACGTTGCCCTGATAAACTTCCAGCACATCTGCAACCCCGGTGTGTTCAGGTTCCGTCAGCGGCATAGAGGCCCCATGGAAAAAACGGGAGGAAAAGGACTTTCACTGGCCAGGAGGCTGTATACATCGCGGACCCTGGGCCTGGCCCTTGGGCTGTTGTGCGTGGGCGCGGCGATGTATCCACTCGATCCGGCGCCGTGGGTCTGGGTGTTGATGCTGCTCAACGGCATCCTCTGGCCGCATGTGGCCTACCAATGGGCACGTCGGGCGAAGGTGCCTTTCCACGCCGAACACCGCAACATCCTGGTCGATGCCTTTCTCGGCGGTTTCTGGGTCGCCGCCATGCAGTTCAACCCGCTGCCCAGCGCGGCGACACTGTCGATGATGGCGATGAACAACGTGGCGATCGGCGGCCTGCGTTTCCTGCTGGTGGGGACCGTCGCGCAGATACTGGGGGGCGGTATCGGCTGGCTGATTTTCAGGCCGTTGTTCATCCCGCAGACCACGCCGTTGCAGTTATATGCCTGTCTGCCCCTGCTGTGTCTCTATCCGTTGGCGCTGGGCTGGATCTGTTTCCGTCAGGCCACGACCCTGGGCCGGCACAAACGTGAGTTGCTGGCCCTGAGCCGCACCGACAGCCTCACCGGCCTGCTCAATCACGGTGCCTGGAAGGATCAACTGGAAGTCGAGTTCCAGCGCTGCCAACGCCAGCATCGGGGCGGGGCGGTTGCCCTGATCGACATCGACCATTTCAAATCCATCAACGACACCTACGGCCATGTCGCCGGGGATATCGTGTTGCGCCAGCTGAGTAAGATCCTCAAACAGAACCTGCGGGCCGCCGACCTCGCCGGGCGTTACGGTGGCGATGAGTTCTGTGTGATCCTCCCGGATCTGCCCCTCGCCAGCGCCGCCGCGGCCATGGACGCCCTGCGAGATCGCTTCGCCACGCTGGGCTATGAGCAGAATCCGGCACTGAAAGTCAGTCTGAGTATCGGCCTGGCTGCTTTCAATCCGGCCCACACCGACGCGACCTTCTGGCTCAACGATGCCGACCGGGCGCTGTATGAAGCCAAATCGACGGGTCGCAACCGGGTCATCTGCTGCGGCGATGGCAGGCCTCGGCACGAATTGCTCGACCCGGTCTAAAAAGGCCTGAATTGGCCCCTGTGAAATCCTGCACTGACCCCCCTGTAGGCGCTGGCTTGCCAGCGAAGGCGTCCGTTCAGGCGATAAATTTGTCGGCTGACCCACCGCCTTCGCTGGCAAGCCAGCTCCTACAGGGGATCGGTGGTCATTCGGGTTCGTATGCGTCGCATTCGGTGTAGAGCCTTGCAGCGCAGTCAGGTAGGGTTTCAGCTCCCCTGACACGAAACAAGGATCGATTCATGACGCTCAATCTCCCTCGCTCCCTGCTCGCCACCAGCCTCGGCTTGACCCTCGCCTTCGGCGCCTGCGCCCCCGTGGCGTTCGCCGAGCCGCACAAACAGGTCCTCGCCGATTCCGAGCAGTACAAAGGCGAAGCCCTGAAACTGCTGGAGCGGCTGGTGAACATCGACTCCGGTTCCGGTTATGAACCGGGCCTGACCCAAGTCAGCGACATTGCCATCGACGAGCTGAAAAAACTCGGCGCCACCATCGAACTCGTGCCGAACACCCCGGACAAAAGCAACCATGTGCTCGCGACCCTGAAAGGCACCGGCAAGGCGAAAATCCTGTTGATGGCGCACATGGACACCGTATTCAAGGAAGGCTCCGCGGCCGAGCGGCCCTTCCACATCAAGGAGGGCCGCGCCTACGGGCCAGGGGTGATGGACGACAAGGGCGGCATCGTCGCCGGCATCTATGCGCTGAAAGTCCTGAAAAACCTCGACTTCAAGGACTACGCGCAGATCACCTTCCTGCTCGATGCCAGCGAAGAAACCGGCTCGGACATCGCCACCGACCTGATCAAGAAAACCGCCAAGGCCCACGACGTGACCCTCAACCTCGAGCCGGGGCGCCCGGCGGATGGCCTGGTGGTGTGGCGCAAAGGCAGTGCCACCGCGGTGGTCGAGGTCAAAGGCAAGGCTGCCCACGCCGGTGTCGCCCCGGAGTTGGGTCGCAATGCCGCGATGGAAGCGGCGCACCAGATTCTGCAACTGGGCAAACTGGGGGATGCGGAAAAGAAAACCACCATCAACTTCACTGTGATCAAGGCCGGCGACCGCACCAATGTGATCCCGGATCAGGCGACGGCCAAGGCCGACGTGCGGGCCGCGGTGCCGGAAGAGTTCGACCGGATCGAGAAGGACCTGGCGCGGGTGTCCAAGGACAAACTGATTGCCGAGACTGAAGTCACCACGACGCTGCAACGTGGCTTGCCGCCGATGCCGCAGACGGCGGAATCGGATCGCTTGATGGCCATGGCGCAGGGGATCTACGGTGAAATTGGCCGCAAGCTGACGGAAGAAGGCAGTGGCGGGGCGGCGGACGCCAGCCTCTCGGCCGGTGTGGGGACACCGACCCTGGATGGGTTCGGGATTGTCGGCGGCAATATTCATACGCCGGAGGAATACGCGGAAGTGGAAAGCGTGGCGCCGCGGATTTATCTGTTGTCGCGGATGATTATGGAACTGGCCAAGAAGTAAGCGAGGTGCGGGTCAAGGCCGTGGTTTAGCGGTGTAGCGACTGGCGCCTTCGCGGGCTTGCTCGCGAAGGCGTCGGTTCGGTTCACACCAATATATATGGTTGAACCCTCACTCCTTGACGCTCATGAACTCCTCCGCCCACCGAATATATTCCTCAGGCTGCGTATACGTATGCGTCAGTTCGGTCGCGCTCAGGTCCGAGGCCTGGGTAAAGATCTGCCGCTGTTCCCGCAGGCTGTCGTAAGTGGCCTTGATCGCAGCGAAGTACGCACCATGGCCGTCGATGGTGACCCGCACGCCCAGTTCGGCCAGGCGTTTGTCGTCGCGCAGCAACGGGTTGCCGTAGGTGACCAGCATCAGCGGCACGCTCAGGTGCTCGGCGATCTGTTCGAGATGGTCGAAGTCCCGCACGCCCACCATGCAAATGCCGTCCGCCCCCGCCTGCTGGTAATGCCGGGTGCGGCTGATGATTTCCTGGACCGGCAGGATCCCCGCATGGGTGCGGGCGATGATCGCCATCTCCGGGTCGACCCGGGCTTCCAGCGCCGCGCGAATCTTGCCGACACCTTCGGCGACCGTGATCAGGTCGGTGGATTTGCGGCCGAACTGCGCCGGCAGCAGGGTGTCTTCGATGGTCAGCGCGGCCACGCCGGCGCGCTCGAGTTCGACGATGGTGCGCATCACGTTGAGCGCGTTACCGTAGCCGTGATCGGCGTCGGCGATGACCGGCAGTTGGGCCACGCGGCCGATGCGGGTGGCCTGCTCGGCGAACTCGCTGAGGGTGATCAAGGCAAAATCGGGCGCGCCCAGCACCTGCAGCGACGCAACCGAACCGCCGAGGATCCCCACTTCAAAACCCAGGTCAGCGGCAATGCGTGCCGACATCGGGTCGAAGACCGACGCGGTGTGATAACAGGCATCGGAGGCGAACAGCTGGCGAAAGTTACGGCGCAAATCTTGATGAGAAAGCCTGGACATATGAATTCCACCAATGGAATGGACGGGCTTGAGCAAAAGTGTCAACGCCGAAGAAACAAAAGGCTATCACGCGCGTGGGAGAGAAATGATGACGAATTTGCAGGCAATCGCGCAATCACGCCGATTGCTGCGGCCAGAGAGCTTGTTGTGGCCGGTGTCAGTGCTGGAGCCTGATCACGCAGCCACCGCCTGCGGTAGTTGATCGAGCAGCGGCACGGCGCGCACCGAGTTGCCGGGTTGCAGTTGCAGGCGCTTGGCGGTGAGGCGGTCGACGATCAGGCTGTTGCCCACCCGCCGTGCGCGAGCGCTGGTGATGCGGCAGTTTTCCAGGCGGCGATTGTGGATCAGCCATACCGGTGCTTCATCGTCCGGTGTGCCAATGGCCAGCACCAGTGGCTGGCTATCGCGCACGGTGCGGATTTTTGCAATCGGCGCTTCGATGACCGGGCCGGCGTCGAAAATGTCGATATGGCCGTTATGGGCAAAGCCTTCGGCGATGAGGATTTTCAACGCCTGCTCGGTGCTCGGATGGGCTTTGCCGATCACTGCCCGGGCCTGTTCGGTCAGCAGGCAGGTGTAGAGCGGTTGGCGTGGCATCAGCTCGGCGATGAACGATTTGTTGCCCAGCCCGGACAAGTGATCGGCATGGCGGAAATCCATCTTGAAGAAATGCCGGCCCAGACTGTCCCAGAACGGCGAACTCCCTTGTTCGTCAGCGCTGCCACGCAGTTCGGCGATCAGTTTGTCGCCAAACAGGTGCGCAAACTCGGCAACGAACAATAGCCGCCCCAATGACAGTAATCGACCATTGTTGTCCTGGCGTTGATCGGGTCGCAGGAACAACGAGCAGATTTCCGATTGCCCGGTCATTTCATTGTTCAGGAACAAAGTCGGGATCTGCCGCTGGATACCCAGGTCCGGCGATGAACTGACCGTGAGCCCGACCCGGTAGTTGTACCACGGCTCACGCAGGCCGACGGCCCCCGTGAGGGCGCTGACCCCCACCACTTGTTGATCGTCATCTTCGAGCACGAACAGGTAATCGGCATCGGCACGCTCGACCTGCCCGGCGAAGGTGCGTTGGGCCCAGCGCAGCCGGTGGGCCAGGCGTTCCTCACTGGCCGGCAGGGTGGTGAAGCCGGGGCCGGCCTGCCGCGCGAGCGCGAGCAAGGCTGGCATGTCAGTGACGCTGACCGAACGGACGATCATGCTGCAGTTCCTTCTTCACGCTTGTTCGGACGCTGTCGCCGGGCACAGGGCCGCAGGCTGCTCACAGGGCAATCAGCCGGATCGGGCTGCCTTGTGTCACCTTCAGCGCCGCGCACATCCGGGCATCCAAAGTCACCGGTTGTCCCGGGCTGTAGTCCAGGTCGGCGACGATTGCGCGATAGTCCTTGAGTGAATCGTTACTCACCAGATAGCGGCCACGGGCATCGATGGCCAAGCCCGATTGCGCGACACCGGCCTGGCTCTGCGCAATCGAGCGGATGTTCGAGGTACGCGCATGCAGCGTCGGGCCGCCGTCGAACAGGTCGATGTAGTTGTTGGTCGCGAATCCTTCGCGCGCGAGGATATCGAAGGCTTCCTGGCCATCGGGGTGGATGCGGCCGATGCAATCCTGCGCGGCCTGGGGCAGCATCGGCACATAGATCGGGTAATGCGGCATCAGTTCGGCGAGGAAAGTCCGGCTCTCCAGGCCGCAGAGTCGCTCGGCCTCGGCGTAGGACAAGTCGAAGAAATGCTTGCCCAGCGCATCCCAGAATGGCGACCCGCCTTGATCGTCGCTGAAGCCGACGATCTCGGTAATCACCGCGTCGGCAAAGCGCTGCGAATGAGCGGCAATGAACAACAGCCGTGCCCGTGACAGCAACTCGGCTGCCGGTGTGCGCACCAGCGCTGCATCGATATGAAAGCCCCGCAGCAAGGTGTGGCCACTGAGGTCGTGGCATAACGATAACGCGGGTACCCCGTGCTCGATGTTCAGCTCCCGCGAGGCACTGGTGAAGTGCCGGTTACGCAGGCTGTAGAACGGTTGGCTGAAGCCTGCGGTGGCGAGGATTTCCGAACAGCCCGCCAAGCGTCGGGTCGACGGGTCTTCCAGCACGAAGAAGTAATTCTCCGGGCCATTGCCCTGAACGTCTTTTTCGAATGAGGCGTCAGAATCGAGAATCCTGCGGCGCAAGCGTTCGGTGTCGTCCGGCAAGGACGTGACGCCCACCAGGCTTTCGCGGGCAAGTTGCTGCAACTGGGGCAGATCGGTTAACTCCACTGGGCGTAAGACCAGCATGGATGCACTCCTGTATCAATGGGTTCGGTGGTCGGCACCGGACCTGACTATCACTGTCGGTTTCCACGCATTGAATGGGCGATCGTCTGCATGACTGTCAGACGTCACACTTTATTTTTATCAGCCGTTAGTGGGTGGGGCAGCACCGTGCCGGCGACGGGTTTTTTGTTGAAATAGCCGTCGAACATGCAACTGAGCGCAGGGGAAAATGAGGCGGTCATGGTGGTCGTTGCGAGAGGGCATCCGGGCTCCTGCTGGATGGGGGGGCGGTTTCAATTGCTGATCCGAGAAAACAGTATTTATTTATCGCCTGCGCCCTGTCTAGTTAATTTTTCACGGTGTTTCCATGCCTGGAAATGGGGCGAAATGCCCGTATGCCGGGGGCTACGGCGAACTCGACTGATCGTGTAAGACATCGCCTATAAAGGTATCGGAGATAGCCGATTTTCAAGCAGGGATATGCTGTGGAATCGGCTGAAACGAAACGCCCCCGATCGCGTGACTTGCGGCACAATTACCCGGATATTGACGGTTTAAAGCCGTTTTTCTCCTTTAAACAGAGTGATCGTTCGTGCAATCGACCCGTTTGACGCTGATGTGCCACGCTAGAACCGTCGCACAGAAACTTGGGCGTTTTCCTACAGATGAGCCATTGGAGATGGCCGGGCAATCGGCGATGGGTGCCCGCCGCGCCCGGTTCAAGGGAACGCCGCGCCTGCTCTGCGGCCCGGAACTGCGGGCTAGACAAACCGCCGGGTTGTTCGGCGGCGACGTGGAGGTGGTCCCTGCGCTGCGCGATTGCGATTTCGGGCGCTGGAAAGGCGCGCGGATCGACGATTTGCTTAAATCCGAACCGGACATGCTCCAGGCCTGGCTCGACGACCCGGCCTCGGCCCCCCATGGCGGCGAGTCGGTGGTGCAACTCGGTGAACGGGTGAGCGCCTGGCTGGCGACACTGGAGGCGACGCCCAGGCACATCGTCGCCATCACCCATCCGTTTGTCATTCGCGCCGCGCTGACTCAAGTGCTGCAAGCCGCGGCGTTCCATCTGATCGATGTCGAGCCGCTGTCGGCCATCGAGTTACGGTTCAATGGTTGCTGGCGCTTGCGTTTAATCGGCACTGACCTCGAGGAAATACATTGATGAAAAAGCTTCTGGTCATCGGCATCGGTGCCGGCAATCCCGACTACATCACGATGCAAGCGGTGAAAGCGCTGAACCTGGTCGATGTGTTTTTCCTCATGGACAAGGGCCAGAGCAAAGACAAACTGATCGACCTGCGCCGGGAGATCTGCGATCGCTACATCACGGATCGCACGTATCGCTTCGTCGAAGCCCACAGCCCGGAGCGCGAGCGGGGTGATGTGGACTACAAGACCAGCGTGGAAGAGCTGAACCTGGCCAAGCAAATGACGTTCGAACGGCTGATCGATGAGCAAATGTCTGACGACCAGTGCGCCGGTTTTCTGGTGTGGGGCGACCCGGCGTTGTACGACAGCACCATAAGGATCCTGCAGGCGATTCTGGCCTCGGGTCGTTGTGTGTTCGAGTTTGAAGTGATCCCCGGCATCACCAGCGTCCAGGCCCTGGCGGCGCAGCACAAGGTGCCGTTGAATCGCATCGGCCGCTCGATTGAAATCACCACCGGCAGGCGCCTGGCGGCGGGGCAGGTGAGCGATGCCGACAGCCTGGTGGTGATGCTCGATGCAGAAGACTCCTACCATCAGGTGGCGGATCAACAGACACAGATTTACTGGGGAGCCTACCTGGGGACGCCGGATGAAATCCTCATCAGCGGCAAGCTCGAGGACGTGGCGGATGAGATCGAGCGGGTGCGCAAGGCGGCGCGGCTGGCGAATGGGTGGATCATGGATACTTATCTGTTGCGCAAGCCTTGAGTGCATCGGTGTCTGGGCTGGCCCCTTCGCGAGCAAGCTCGCTCGCCACAGGGTTAGTGTGTGCCTGACGATGCAGCCCACCACCCATCCAGCGTCACCTGCAGCCAGTCAAAGACGGCTGCATGGGCGGCGCTGTCCTGTGGTTCCCGAGGCAAGGGTGACTCGTCGGCAAAGTGCGCATTGAGCGTCGCCACGGATTCGGCATTCCACTCCGGATGAAACTGCAGCCCCAGCCGCGTCGGTCCGACGCGATACATCTGCTGCCGGCATCGATCACTGCTGGCCAGCAACTGCGCATCGGGCGGTAGGTCGATCGCGTCTTCGTGCCACTCCAGCACCTTGAGCCTCTGGCCATCGGCAAACATCACCGGGGTCCAGCCGGTTTCGCTGCGGTCCATCCGCCGTACATGGCCGCCCAGACTCAACGCCAGCAACTGCGCCCCCAGGCAAATCGCAAACACCGCCGCGCCCTGGTCCAGGCTGCCCGCCAGCCATTGCCGTTCGGCTTCCAGCCACGCCGGCCCCGCGTGGGACTCATAGGGCCCGCCCAACAGAATCACCGGTGCCGCACTCACCGGCGGCAAATGGCCGAGGTCGGCGCGAAAGACATTCAGCGTCACGCCCCGGGCTGCGGCCCACTCGCCAATGGCGCCGGGACCTTCGGCAGGGTGGTGCTGGATCAGGTTCAACGTAGGCATCACGTTTCTCGTGTCGGGCGATGGAGCGCTCAATGTGCCGCAAAAAATCACGGATCGCCAGTCGGAGTCATCAAGCGGATTTTTACCGAAATCGTGAAGGTTTTTTCCGAAACATGGGCTTGTCCTACAGTCCGTGTACCGCCTTGGCGCAGGCATCAAGCGTCTCTGATTCGGTGGCTGCTTTTTTATAAGTATTTGTCGCTTGAACACAATTTGCCCCGGGGAAGCCCCTCTAGACTGCCGGCCACTTCGGTGGCTCTCCAACGCATTCAGCACCGGAACCAGCCACCGAAAGCCAATCGAACGCTGCCAATAAGAAGCCTCCGCACACAGGAGTTATAAATGAACAAGCTAGTGATGTTCGGTGCCCTGGCACTGTCGATGTTGTCCCTGACCGCCGTGGCCGATGACGCCAAGCCGATCCGCATCGGTATCGAAGCCGGGTACCCGCCATTCTCGATGAAAACCCCCGACGGCAAACTCACCGGTTTCGACGTGGACATCGGCGATGCGCTGTGCGAACAGATGAAAGTGAAATGCACCTGGGTCGAGCAAGAGTTCGACGGCCTGATTCCGGCACTGAAGGTCAAGAAAATCGACGCCATTCTCTCGTCGATGACCATCACTGACGACCGTAAGAAAAACGTCGATTTCACCATCAAGTACTACCACACCCCGGCACGCTTCGTGATGAAGCAAGGCACCGACGTCAAGGACCCGCTGACCGAACTCAAGGGCAAGAAAGTCGGGGTGCTGCGCGCCAGTACCCACGACCGCTTTGCCACTGAAGTGCTGCAACCGGCCGGCATAATCCTGGTGCGCTACAGCTCCCAGCAGGAAGCCAACCTGGACATGGTTTCCGGTCGCCTGGACGCGACGCTGGCCGACTCGGTCACCCTCGACGACGGTTTCCTGAAAACCGACGCGGGCAAGGGCTTCGCCTTCGTCGGCCCGACCTATGAAGACGCCAAGTACTTCGGCGGCGGCGCCGGGATCGCCGTGCGCAAGGGTGATAAAGCCCTGGCGGACCAGTTCAACACCGCCATCAGCGAAATCCGCGCCAACGGCAAGTACAAGCAGGTGCAGGACAAGTACTTCGATTTCGACGTTTACGGCCATTAATCACGAAACAAGGCTGCGATCTTTTGATGTTGTTTTTTAAAAGCAAGATCAAAGGATTGCAGCCTGCGGCAGCTCAGAGCTCCGGTCGGCGACAAGAGTGTTAGGCTCTACCCGAATCCTGCACGTGTGAAGGAAGGTTCATGTTGAAGTTTGTTGCTCTGCTTACACTGCTGGCATCCGCCGCCGTCCACGCTCAAACCCCGCTGCACACCGATCTGCCGCTCAAGTACCTGGAGCAGACCCACGCCGAATCCCGCGATCAGCCCCTGGTGATTTTCCTCCACGGTTACGGCAGTAACGAGCAGGACCTGTTCGACATCAAGGATGAGTTGCCCACGCACTATAACTACCTGTCGGTGCGGGCACCGATGGTGATGGAAGAGGGTAGTTACAAGTGGTTTCGCGAAAAAGGCACCGGTGCCTATAACGGCGAAACCGATGATCTGAAGTCCAGCGCGCAGCTGCTGCAGGATTTCGTCGCACAGGCTGCGAAGAAGTATCACACTCGACCGGACAAGGTATTCCTGGTGGGGTTCAGCCAGGGTGCGATCATGTCCTACGAGGTGGCGCTGCGTCAGCCCGAGGCAGTGGGCGGAATCGCGGCGTTGAGCGGGCGGATTCTGCCGGTGCTCAAGTCCGAGCTCAAGCCGGATGAAAAACGCCAGGCGCTGGCGATTTTCATCGGTCATGGCACCGCGGACAAACGCCTTCCGTACAACGACGGCACGGAGGCGAACAGCCTGTTGCAGAGCCTGTCACTCAAGCCGGAGTTCCATGCCTACCCGGGTGTCGGTCACAGCATCAGCGCGACCGAAATGCAGGATTTGAGCGCCTGGCTGCAGCGTCTCAATCCCTGACCCTACTTGCCCGCGACGATCTGTTTGACCAGCGCCTCGTGGCCGGCATTGTCGCTGAGGCGGGAAATCACCTGGACGATCGCCATGCGCTTGTTGGACGCCGCCATCAGCGTGGTGTCGAGGGTTTTGCCGCCGCCCTGGGTGGCGGTGCTGTCGATCTGCCGCAGCCCCAGGCCAGTGCCTTTCTGGGTCAGGCTTTTCTCGCTGAGCTTGGTGAAGTCCGGCAGCGCGGCGGCTTGCTCGGTGGCGAAGTTGGACACGGCGGAGTCGAGGAACTGACCGTCGTTGTCCTTGACGTTGACGCCGCCGGGAATGGTGTTTTCAGCCGCGATCACTACGGTTTTGGTGGTCTGGTTGGTGTACATGGTGCCCGTCGCCCCGGCGGTACCGGTGGCCGCGTCGCCGGCGGGCAACGGGGTGGCGACAAAGCCCTTGGGCAAGGTGAACTTGAACTTGCCGCCCAGCATCGAAACCTTCTGCGCCGGCGCCTTGTCGCTGGCCGTCGCCTTGGCGGCCTGTGCATTCAACGCGCCGAGACTGGCAACCGCCGTCAACAACAGGACAACGGCTTTTTTACTCAACAATGACATTCAGAAACTCCAGGGGATGGCCGCGCTTTGGCGGGCGATGATCCCACAGAGTCCGGTGCACTCGCACTGTGCCATGCAGGGTCGGGGATGGATTACGACAACTGGTTCAGTGGCTGTCCTGTCTGTTCCTTCAGCTCCCCGGGCAGGCGAGCGCCTGGTCGCCAGCCGGGAGTACAGTTCAGCGCCTGATTGCCGGCTCCCCGACCTCGGGCGCGGGTGTCGCCGGTTTTGCCAGCAGGCGCCTGGTGACCCCGAGCATGGCCACGGACACCGCGACGCTGAGGCCGAAAGCGCTCAGGCCCAGGCTTGGCAAGGTCAATGCCAGGACCAGGCAGAACGCGCTAAAGGAATACATCCCGGTTGCGGTGGCCCGCAGCAAGGCCGCCGTAAATGCGGGCCCGCGGGTTTGCTGGGAGAATACCGCCATCACGCTGCCCAGGACCGGGAACACCGCGAGCAGGCCGCTCCAGCGTTCGCCGACAGTGCTGGCCAGCAGCGTGACGGCCAGGGTCAACAGGGCACCGGCCACCATGCGCAACAGTAATTTGTCGGACTTCGGTGCCGGGCCTGAAAGGATGGGCTGCACCTTTGGAAACAGATACGGCGCCGCCAGCAGCGCTGTCGCGGCGGCAATCACCGAAAACACCAGCGACGGTGGAACCAGGGACAGCACCACAGCCGCCGTGGCCCAGACCATCAGCGAAATCACCAGAGCCCAAGGCCAACCGGTTCGCTGTGCGACCCGAGCGTAGGTCACACAGAAGGCTATCATCGCGAACATGGCCGATAACGCCGCAGTCGCGGACTGTGCGGCGAACACTTCACCTTGCTCGATGGCGAGGAAGAACAGAATCGGCCCCACTACTACCGGCAACCCCGACAACCAACCGGCGACGCTAGGTCCCCAGCGTTTGCCCGCGAGGGAAATCAGCAAGAGAAATCCGGGAATTACCAGCAATTTGAGGATCAACACGCACGCATCTCCGACCTGAGTGAGGAGCAACGTTAGCATTGCCGGCGGAGGATTGCTTCATATGTGGGGAGATAGTGTATACAAAGCTTGAAATGCAAAGGCCGTGATCTCGCCACGGCCCCTGTAGGAGCTGGCTTGCCAGCGAAGGCGATTTCATATCCAACGACGATGGTGACTGATCTACCGCCTTCGCTGGCAAGCCAGCTCCTACAGGGGTACGGGTTCACAGCCCGGTAAAGGGTAGGACCCGGTGCGACGTGAGTCGCACCGGGTGTGTTGCCAGACTGCGACGGTTCTTCGTGGGCCCCCGCGCAGTCTGTTGAACGCTTTACGCTCGCTCGATCGCCAGTGCCACGCCCTGACCACCACCGATGCACAGGGTGGCGAGGCCTTTCTTGGCGTCACGCTTGATCATTTCATGCAGCAAGGTCACCAGCACCCGGCAACCCGAGGCACCGATCGGGTGACCCAGGGCGATAGCGCCACCGTTGACGTTGACCTTGTCCAGGTCCCATTCCAGGTCCTTGGCCACCGCCAGGGATTGCGCGGCGAAGGCTTCGTTGGCTTCGATCAGGTCCAGTTGCCCGATCGACCAGCCGGCCTTGTCCAGGCAACGGCGAGTGGCCGAGACCGGGCCGATACCCATGATCGCCGGGTCGACGCCGGCGTTGGCGTAGGCGGCAATTTTCGCCAGCACTGGCAAACCCAGGGCCTTGGCTTTTTCCGCGCTCATCAGGATCACGGCGGCCGCCCCGTCGTTCAGGGACGACGCGTTACCGGCAGTCACCGAACCGTCCTTCTTGAAGGCGGCTTTGAGTTTGCCCAGGGCTTCGGCGGTGGTGCCGGCCCGTGGCTGTTCATCGGTGGCGAAGGACAGCGGTTCGCCCTTGCGCTGCGCAATCATGATCGGCGTGATCTCATCGACAAAACGCCCGGCTTCGATAGCGGCCGTGGCTTTCTGCTGGGAGGCCGCGGCGAACGCGTCCTGTTGCTCGCGGGTCAGGTTGTATTGTTGCGCCAGGTTTTCGGCGGTGATGCCCATGTGGTAATCGTTGAACGCATCCCACAGGCCGTCGCTGATCATGGTGTCGACGATTTGCGCGTTACCCATGCGCAGCCCGGTACGGGCGCCGGGCATGACGTAGTTGGACAGGCTCATGTTCTCCTGGCCGCCGGCAATGATCACCTCGGCATCGCCACAGCGAATGGCTTGGGTGGCCAGATGCAGCGCTTTCAAGCCCGAGCCGCAGACCTTGTTCAGGGTCATGGCCGGCACAGTGAACGGCAGGCCAGCCTTGATAGCGGATTGGCGCGCAGGGTTCTGCCCGGCGCCGGCAGTCAATACCTGGCCCATGATCACTTCATCGACTTCGGCAGGGTCCAGGCCGGTTTGCGCCAGCAACTGACGGATCACCGCAGCGCCGAGGTCAACCGCGGACACGTTGGCCAGGGCGCCCTGGAAACTGCCGATGGCGGTACGGGTGGCGGCGACAATGACGACTTCTTGCATGGAAAGGTTCCTCACTGGGCAGTGAACTGCATTTCCGGAACGTGATCGGGCACGATCAGTTTGCCGGCGGTCTTGGCGACGATTTCCTCGACGCTGACACCCGGCGCACGTTCCTTGAGGATGAACGCGCCGTTTTCGATTTCCAGGTAAGCCAGGTCGGTCAGTACACGCTTGATGCAACCGGCGCCGGTCAGCGGCAGGCTGCAGCGGTCCAACAGCTTGGACTCACCGTCCTTGGACGCGTGGGTCATGATGACGATGATGTTGTCTGCACCGGCCACCAGGTCCATGGCGCCGCCCATGCCTTTGATCAGCTTGCCGGGGATCATCCACGAGGCAATGTTGCCTTGCACGTCTACTTCAAAGGCACCCAGCACGGTCAGGTCGACATGACCACCGCGAATCATCGCGAACGACTCGGCGGAGGAAAAAATCGAAGCGCCGATACGCGCGGTCACGGTTTGCTTGCCGGCATTGATCATGTCGGCATCGATGGTTTCTTCAGTCGGGAAGGGACCCATGCCGAGCAGGCCGTTTTCCGACTGCAGCATGACTTCCATGCCTTCGGGGATGTAGTTGGCGACGAGGGTCGGGATGCCGATGCCCAGGTTCACGTAAAAGCCGTCCTGCATTTCGCGGGCGACGCGTTGAGCCATTTGTTCGCGGGAAAGTGCCATTGTTGTTATTCCTTATTCGGTCCGGGGGCAGGGGTTCACTTACGCACGGTGCGCTGTTCGATGCGCTTTTCGAACGTGCCGCAAATGACCCGGTCGACGTAGATGCCAGGGGTGTGGATCTGCGCCGGGTCCAGCTCGCCGGGCTCGACGATTTCTTCGACTTCGACCACGGTGATCTTGCCGGCGGTGGCGGCCAGCGGGTTGAAGTTCTGGGCGGTGTGGCGATAGATCACGTTACCGAAATGGTCGGCTTTCCAGCCTTTGACGATGGCGAAGTCACCGGTGATGGATTCTTCCATCAGGTACTGGCGGCCATGGAATTCACGCACTTCCTTGCCGTCGGCGACCGGGGTGCCGACGCCGGTGGCGGTGAAGAAAGCGGGGATGCCTGCACCGCCTGCGCGCATTTTTTCGGCGAGGGTGCCTTGGGGGGTCAGGACGACTTCAATTTCGCCTTTGAGCAGTTGGTCTTCGAACAGTTTGTTCTCGCCGACGTAGGACGCCACCACTTTGCTGATCTGGCGGTCTTCCAGCAGTATGCCAAGGCCGAAACCGTCGACGCCGCAGTTGTTGGAAACCACGGTCAGGTCGCGAGTGCCTTTGCGCTTGATCTCGTTGATCAGGTTTTCCGGGATCCCGCACAGGCCGAAGCCGCCGGCGATCACGGTCATGCCGTCTTCAAGACCTGCCATAGCTTCTTCGTAGGAACTCACGCGCTTGTCGAAACCTGCCATATGCACCTCTTTTATTCTTTATGGGCGGCTGGCTAGCCGAATGGAATGGAGTGTCGCGCTGCTGGATTTATTTGTTAAGTTTATTTTTAAGGTAGATTAATAGATAAAACTCACCAATCTGTAGGAGCCGGCTTGCTGGCGAAGGCGTCTTCTCGGGCGATATCAGGCTCCACGCCGCCTTCGCTGGCAAGCCAGCTCCTGCAGGGGAATGCGTATTACGTTGGAGACAGTGTTCATGACAGTCAAGCAGATCCGTGCCTTCCTGGCCGTGGCCCAGAGCCTGAGCTTCGCCGTGGCCTGCGAACGGTTGCACCTGTCGCAATCGGCGTTGAGCCTGACCATCAAGGCGCTGGAGGAGGGCCTGGGCGGGCGTTTGTTCACCCGCAACACGCGCAATGTGGCGCTGACCCCGGAAGGCGAGTCGCTGGTGCCGCTGGCACGGCGACTGATTGCCGACTGGGACAATGCCGAGGATGAGCTGCGCCAGCGCTTCACCCTGCAGCGCGGTCGCGTGACCCTGGCGGCGATGCCGTCGTTTGCCGGCAACCTGCTGCCACCAATCCTCAAGACTTTCCGCGCGCGGTATCCCAACGTCAACGTCACCGTGAACGACGTGATCAACGAGCAAGTGCTGGAAATGGTACGTGATCGACAGGTCGAGCTGGGGGTGGCGTTTGAGCCGATGCAGAGTTCGTCGCTGCAATTCACGCCGTTGTACATGGACCGGTTTGTGGCGGTGGTGCCGCACGATTCTGCGTTGGCGGAACTGCGCGACGTCGACTGGCAGACATTGTTGCAGGAGCCGTTCATCACCTTGCAGCGACCGTCGACGCTGCGGGTGATGCTCGAAGAACACTTGCAGGCCCGGGGCATGAAATTGCCCGTGGAGTTTGAAAGCCATCAATTGGCGACAGTCGGAAGGATGGTGGCCAGCGGGCTGGGTGTCAGCGCGGTGCCAGCCTTGTGCGCCCAACAGATGCGCGAACTGGGCGCGCGGTGCATTACCTTGCGCGATCCGGTGGTGGAGCGGGCGATCGGGGTGTTGACCACACCTGGAGGGGAACTGTCGGCGGCGGCGCAGGCGTTGTTCGATATCCTCAAGGAAGAAAACCTGGGCGACCAGGTTTCCAGGAACTGATCACAGCCCCCTGTAGGAGCTGGCTTGCCAGCGAGAGCGGAGTGTCAGGCAACATCAATGCAGCTGACCCACCGCCTTCGCTGGCAAGCCAGCTGCTACAGGGTTTTGCGTCAATCAGGATGAGAGGTGTTGCGCCAGCAACGGCAGCAACCGTTCACACGACGCTTCTATTTTCATATTGAGGATGTCATCCGCCCGAGTCTTGCCCAGGTTGATCGCAATCAGCGGCTTGCCCTGATCCGCTACCGCCCGACACAACCGAAACGCCGAATACGCCATCAACGAAGACCCTACCACCAGCAATCCAGCCGCCTTTTCGACCGCCGCCATGGCCTTGGCCGCCGTTACCTGCGCTACATTCTCGCCAAAAAACACCACGTCCGGCTTCATCCGCGCCCCCGCGCAATACGGACAATGGGGTACCTGAAAGCGTGCTTCGAACGCCGCATCCAGCAGCGTATCGCCATCCGGGGCCTGCACCGCATCAACCCCGGCCAGGTAAGGGTTCTGCGTTTCCATCAGGCGCTGGATCGAATCGCGATCGCTGCGCTGCCCGCAGTCCAGGCACAACACACGGTGCAGGCTGCCGTGAAGTTCGATCACGTCATGGCTGCCAGCCTGGTCGTGCAAGGTATCGACATTCTGGGTGATCAGCCCGCAAATC
This sequence comes from Pseudomonas sp. MPC6, assembly GCF_006094435.1. Lineage (NCBI taxonomy): Bacteria > Pseudomonadati > Pseudomonadota > Gammaproteobacteria > Pseudomonadales > Pseudomonadaceae > Pseudomonas > Pseudomonas sp. MPC6. Next base: position 2,651,544 of record NZ_CP034783.1, read on the forward strand.
TGCCGGGCGCTTTGCAGGCTGGCCAAGGCTTCGTGGGCCTCGTTCGGCCGCGCCTGGCGCACCCGTGGCCAGCCGATCATCGCCCGCGCCCAATAGCGGCGCCGGGATTCGGGGGCCGAGAGGAATTCCTGGTACATCATCGGTGACCGGCCACGCCGCACACCCTGGTTGTCGCGGTAATCCGGAATGCCCGACGGGGTGCTGATGCCAGCGCCGGTCAGGACCACGAACGGCTGATCGGCCATCAACTGTTGGAGCCGGTCGAGCTGTTCGCGGATGAGGCTTTCGAACATGTTCAACACCCTGGAGGACCTGTAGGAGCAAGCTTGCTCGCGATGGTGGTCAACGATAACGCATGCAAGCATGACACCCCGCGGCGTTCTCAGGTTTTTCGCGAGCAAGCTCGCTCCTACAAGAGGAACGACCGGATTTATTTACGCGCCTCCAGGATCAGGTTGAACGGCGTTTCCGTCGCCCGCCGGAACGTCTTGAAGCCCGCCTCGGTAAAGACCTTGCGCAACCGCGCCTCACCCGCCTGGGCACCGAGGCCGAGACCGACTTCCTGGGACAGCGAGTTCGGGGTGCAGATGAAGGTCGAGGCGGCGTAGAACAAGCGGCCAACCGGGGTAATGTTGTCGTCGAGCGAGTCATTGGCGAACGGTTCCACCAGCAGCACCGTGCCGTCCGGTTTCAGCGACTCATAGGCATGCCGTGCCGCGCCCACCGGGTCGCCCATGTCATGCAGGCAGTCGAAGTAGCAGACCAGGTCATAGTCATCGCCGGGGTAGCTTTTTGCCGTGCCCTGGAAGAACCGCGCGCGTCCGGACACGCCGCCTTCTTCCGCGCGCTGGGTGGCCACGGTGACGGAGGGCGCGTGGTAGTCGAAACCGACGAACCGCGAATCGGGGAACGCCTGGGCCATGATCACGGTGGATGCGCCATGGCCGCAGCCGATGTCCGCCACCTTGGCGCCAGCTTCCAGTTTGGCGACCACCCCTTCGAGTGCCGGTAGCCATTCGGCGATCAAGTGCGCTTTATAGCCTGGCCGGAAGAACCGCTCCGTGCCGCTGAACATGCACGGATGGTGATCGCCCCAGGCGAGGGCGCCGTTGCCGCGCATGGCGTTGACCAGTTTGTCCTTGTCATGGAAAAACGACGCGACCACCCCGATTCCGCCCGCCACATAGACCGGCGAGTCTTCGTTCGCCAGCGCGAGGGCTTGCTCTTCGGGCAGGCGGAACTGGCCGTCGCGGTGTTCCATGTACCCGGAGGCGGCGTGGGCACTGAGCCATTCACGCAGCAAGCGCGTGTTGCAGCCGGTCTTTTCGGCGAGTGTTTCAGGGGTGATCGGCTGACTGTCGGCCATGGCCCGGTACAGACCGAGTTCTTCGCCGAGGATGACATTGGCCAGCATCGCCGCGCCGCCCATGTCGTTTACCAGTTTACCCATGAAATCATTTAGTCGGGCCTCGTCCATCATGTGTGCTCCTGTGGTGGATCACGGTCCAGAGGCGAGGTTTTTCGAGGCGTTCAGCCCTGGGCTGTGGTCGTGGGAATGACCAGGACGATGAGTACGTCCTGCGTGCATTAAGTTTAGTCCGGGGGCCGTGCACTGCTGACCGGAGCGACGAAAGTCGTTGCGAGCGCAACATCGCGTGTATCCCAATGTATCAATCCACCTTCTCGATACAGTTGCCCTCAATACCGGTGCACTGGCGAACACACCCCGGATACAAACCTGCGATGAACTGTGAAGGTTGTCTGGCGCCCGCAAGCACGGGCTTTCGAGGCAATTTCCTGGTCGTCGCAGCGGGCGGCCGTTTCGCTCCTGATACCGTTAAGGGGACAATAATGACCACGATCCTTTCTGAACCTGCCTTGAAACACTCTCCCGTCAATCGCCTGCGGGTCGACCAGTACACCAACGGCCTCATCGGCCCGAGCCAGCCGATGCTGGGTCCGCTGGCCGACGGCGGCACTCTGATCACCGGCACGCCGCCGGGTTGCTGGGGGCCGATGATCACGCCGGCCTTTGAAGGTGGCCACGAAGTGACGCAACCGGTGGCGATTGCCGGGGCCGACATCGGCGACGCGGTGGCGATCAAGATCAAAAGCATGCGCGTCACCTCGCTGGCCACTTCGTCAGGGGTGATGAGTTTCGTTGAAGGGCGTTATCACGGAGACCCGTTCGTCTCCAAGTTCTGCGCCAAGTGCGGCACTGAACACCCGGCCAGTCATGTCGAAGGCATTGGCGAGGACTCGATTCGCTGCAACACCTGTGGAGCCGAAGTCAGCGCGTTTCGCTTCAGCCATGGTTACGTGATCGTGTTCGATGCGCAGAATCAGGTCAGCCTGACGGTCAATCAGGACATCGCCAACCGTTTGGCGGGCAAGGCCAGCGAAATGTCGGCACTGCCGGAATTCGCCGCCCAGCACTCGATCCTGTCCCTGGCCCGCGCCGACATGCCCGGCGTTGCGGCGCACATGCGGCCGTTCCTCGGCAACATCGGCACCACGCCATCCCGTGACTTACCCGACTCCCACAACTGCGCCGATTTCGGCCAGTACCTGATCGATGCACCCCACCGTTTCGGCATGACCCGCGAAGAGCTGCACGCGGCCAAGACCGATGGCCACATGGACACCAACTCGATCCGCGAAGGCTGTGTCCTGATCTGCCCGGTCAAGGTGCCGGGTGCCGGCGTGTACATGGGCGACATGCACGCCCAGCAGGGCAACGGCGAGATTGCCGGCCATGCCACCGATTGCTCGGGGGAAACCGAAGTGGTGGTGGAGGTGATCAAAAACCTGACGCTGGAAGGGCCGATCCTGCTGCAAAACCTCGACGATTTGCCGCCGATGGCCCGTCCCATGAATGCCGGGCAACAGCAAAAAGTCCGTGAGCTGGGCGAGCGCTGGGGCCAGATCGAGATCGAGCAGAGTGGCCCGATCACCTTCATCGGCAGCGGCGAAAACCTCAATGTGGCCGTGGAAAACGGCTTGAAACGCGCGGCCGCAGTCACCGGCCTGCCGTATGACGAAGTACTCAACCGCGCGACCATCACGGGCTCGATCGACATCAGCCGCTTGCCGGGCACCGTCCGCGTGACGTTCCTGTGCCCGATGAAGGTGCTCGACCGCATCGGCATCGGCCATCTGGTGCGCGAAAAATACGACCTGGCATAACGCCAAACGGCGGGTTCGTACCACAGTGTGTACAGACCCGCCGACGATACAAGCGCTGCGATTTTCTGCCGCAACGCAACACAGACTCGATACACCCCTGCGCTTAACTGGGATTCCGTTCCGGCAACCCTCGAGATCGACATCATGCACACCCCCCTCACATCAGCGAAGGCCAGCGTCGGGCTTGGCCTGCGTCGCGGTTTAATGAAAGACCTCCAGGCCGCGCCGATGGGCGACTTCGACTTTCTGGAAGTTGCGCCGGAGAACTGGATCGGCATCGGCGGCGCCCATGGCGCGGCATTGCGGGCATTGGCCGAACGTTTTCCGTTGTCCTGTCACGGCTTGTCCCTGTCGTTGGGCGGACCGTCCCCGCTGGACGTCAAATTCCTGCAGGAAGTCCGGGTGTTCCTCGATCACCACAAGGTGCCGCTGTACAGCGAACACCTCAGTTACTGCAGCGATGATGGTCACCTTTACGACCTGCTGCCGTTGCCGTTTACCGAAGAAGCCGTGCATCACGTGGCCGCGCGGATCCGTCAGGCCCAGGACATCCTCGGTCGGCGCCTGGCGGTGGAAAACGTCTCCTACTACGCCGCGCCACAGCAGGACATGGACGAGGTGACCTTCACCAACGCGGTGCTGCGCGAAGCCGACTGCGACCTGTTGCTGGACGTCAACAATGTGTACGTCAACTCGATCAATCACGATTTCGATCCGCAGGCCTTTCTCGCCTGTATCGACTCGGACCGCGTGGTGGCGATGCACGTGGCCGGGCACTTCGATGAATCCGACTCCTTGAAAATCGACACCCACGGCGCGTCGGTCAAACCGGTGGTCTGGGCGTTGCTGGCCCAGGCTTACGGCCGGTTCGGCGCGCAGCCAACCTTGCTGGAACGGGATTTCAATTTCCCCGCATTCTCGGAGCTGGTGGCCGAATTGCAGACAATCCGCCGCCTGCAAACCGTGGAGGTGAACCGTGGATAAGCACTCGCTGCATCAGCAGCAAACGACGATGGGGCTGCACCTGCGCGATCCCGAGCACTGCCCGCCGCCGGCCGGCATGGACGTGGCGCGGGCCCGGGTTTACCGCGAGCTGGTGTTCTCGAACCTGTCATCGTTGCTCAGCGGGACCTTTCCGGTGCTGATCAAGCTGCTTGGCGATGAGCATTGGCGTTCTCTGGTGCGCAGCTTTTTGCGGGACTACCGCGCGCACACGCCGAAATTCGGCGAAATCGCCGAGGAGTTTGTCGAGTTCCTCGCCTCTGAACCGCACGCCTTGAGTGCAGGCTCGTGGCCGCCGTTCATGGTTGAACTGGCGCATTACGAGTGGGTCGAGATGGCACTGCAACAGTCCGAAGCCGAGCCCTTGCCGGCCAACGATGCCGGGATGTTGCTGGATCGGCCGCTGCAGGTGTCGCCACTGGCCTGGCCTTTGGCCTATGTCTGGCCAGTCCAGTTGGTCGGGCCCGATTTTCGACCTGATGCGCCACCGGTGCAGCCGACGCTGCTGTTGGTGCGGCGAACCGAGGACTGGAGTGTGAAGTTTTCCGAACTGAGCCCGTTGGCGTGGCGGTTGTTGCAGCGGATCGGCGAGTTTCCTCAGCTAAGTGGCCGTGCGCAGCTGGAAGGTTTGGCGGTGGAGGCGGGGGCCACTGGATCGCCTGCGTTCATCGACAGCGGGCTGGCATTGTTGCGACAGATGCATGGGGAAGGGGTGGTGGGCGTCGTCGCATAGCCGCAATCGCCCAAACACCGCCAATCCAATGTGGGAGCGGGCTTGCTCGCGAAGGCGGTTTGTCAGTCAACATCTCTGTTGAATGTGACGGCCTCTTCGCGAGCAAGCCCGCTCCCACATTGGATTGGCAGTGTTGTCGTGCCCTGTGTTTGACCGTTGAAACACGCGTAACTTTTTCCCCAATCTCCGGGAAATCCCCCTCCTTTCAACGCACCGCTTTACTACCCGGCAACCTGAGCTCCACGCACAAACCCCCGCCTTCACGATGACTCAAGGTCAACGAACCCCCGAGCGCCAACGCCAATTGCTGCGCAATCGCCAACCCCAGTCCGGTGCCGCCGGTGCTGCGGTTGCGGGAATTTTCCACGCGGTAGAACGGCTCCATCACATGCGCCAGTTCCTCTTCGGCAATGCCGGGGCCACGGTCCATCACCTTCACCGACAAACTGCCATCGGCCTTCGACTCCACCCATAACTCGGCGGCGCCGGCGAACTTCAGTGCGTTGTCCGTCAGGTTCACCAGTACCCGGCGCAGGGCATGGGGCCGGGTATCGATCACCGCTGCGCTTTTGCCGCCCAGCTGCACGTCCTTGCCCATGTCCTGATAGTCGAACACCAGGCTGTCGAGGAACGAATCCAGATCGGTGCGGCGACTCTCCTCGGTGGCACCGTGAATGCTGCGGGCGTAGGCCACGCCTTCGCGCACCAGGTGTTCCATTTCGCCGAGGTCGTTCCACAGTTTGTCTTTTTCGCTGGAGTCGTCCATGAATTCGGCGCGCAGTTTCATGCGGGTGATCGGGGTTTGCAGGTCGTGGGAGATCGCCGCCAGCAGCTGCATGCGTTCCTTGAGGTAGGCGGCGATGCGTGCCTGCATGGCATTGAACGCCTTGGCGGCATGGGCGACTTCGGTCGGACCTTTCTCGTCCAGGTGTACCGCGTGGGTGTTGGGGTCCAGGGTCTCCACCGCCTGGGCGAGGCGGGTGAGGGGGCGGATGGCGATTCGCACGGCCAGCCAGGTGCAGGCGATCATCAGCGCCAGTTGGCCCAGCAACATCATGGGCAACCACGGCGACAACGGCAGCATCGACGGTCGTACATCGATGGTCACCGGGCTGCCGTCAGCCAGCTTCAGGTGGACCTGGAAGTGTTTGATCGGACCGGGAATGTCGGTAACGGTCATCGGGTAGTCCTTGCCGATGGCGTCCTTGATCGAGGTCACCGCCATGGGGGTGTCGCTCATGGGCATGCCCGGTGAGCCCTCGTCGAGCAAATAGCGGTAATTGCGCCGTTCCAGTTGTTGCAGCCAGCTGGCACGTTCTTCGGCCGGCAAGCGGTCGAGGATGGCGATGGAGGTCGATACGTCGGTTTCCAGATTGCCCAGCATGGTGTTTTTCGCGCTTTCGTAACGTTCGTAATACTGCGCGCCAAAGGACAAGGCCTGCGCCAGGATCAGGCCGATCAGAAAAATCAGCGACAACCGCGAGGCGAGGGTGCGGGGCCAACGTATCGCGAAGTTCATGATGGCGCACCCAGCACTTCCACCGGCAGGGAAAATACATAGCCTTCACTGCGCACGGTCTTGATGTACGCCGGCTCGCGGGCGTCGTCCAGCAAGCGCTGACGCAGGCGACTGACCAGCAAGTCGATGGAGCGGTCGAACAGGTCGGCGTCGCGGCCCTGGGTCAGGTTCAGCAGTTGGTCGCGATTGAGCACCCGCTGCGGATGATCGAGGAACACCCGCAGCAGCCGATATTCGGCGCCGCTGAGCGCGACCATGGTGCCGTCGTCATCGAGCAGGTGCCGGGCGGAAGTGTCCAGGCGCCAGCGGCCGAAGGCCAGCAACCGCCCGCTTTCGGTGACCACCAGGTTCGGCGGCAGCATCCGCGTGCGGCGCAGTACAGCGTTGATACGCGCGAGCAATTCACGGGCGGCGAACGGTTTGACCAGGTAATCGTCGGCGCCCATTTCCAGGCCGATGATGCGGTCGGTTTCATCGTTGCGGGCGGTGAGCATCAATACCGGAGTGGCCTTGTGTTTGCCGGCGCGCAACTCGCGGCAGAGCATCAGGCCATCGTCGCCGGGCATCATGATGTCGAGCACGATCAGGTCCACCGGCGTGGATTCGAGGAACGCGCGCATTTGCCGCCCATCCGCCACGACGGTGGTGCGCAGGCCGTTCTTTTTCAGGTAGTTGCCTACCAGCTCTCGAATTTCGCGGTCATCGTCCACGATGAGAATGTGATCGACGTGTTCCATGGGGCCAGGCCTCTGTAGATGGGGATGTCGCACAGTCTATCGAGCCTTGGCCCGCCTGCCCGCAGCCCTTTGTATTGCAGTGTATCTGCTGTAGCAGCGGATACATGCAGACGCAAAAACACCGTTTTTCCATGGTTTTGTATCGCTGTGTATCAGAGGGCGGCTTTGATACGTATCGATTTACACGCGCCTGTTTTCGACACAGACGAGATACCTCGCGGGCTTTTAATAGGTTCCATCGAGGCAAGCCAGGACGCCTCGGCCCAACCAACGATTGACCCATTGAAGCCTTGAGGAAACCACCATGAACACCAAAGCCGTCGTCGCCGCCTGCCTGTTTGCCGCACTGAACATCTGCACCCTGTCGGCCCGCGCCGAAGCCGATGTCACCCCTCAAACCTACACCTACGGCACAAACCTGGACATCAAGAAGGTGATCTCGATGAAACAGGACGCCACGCCTTCCTGCGGGATTGTAAATGCCCAGCTGACCTACCTGGACTCCGGGAATAAAACCCAGGTACTGGACTACCGCAAATTTGCCGACGGCTGCAACGACGACAACTGAGTCCTTTGCTGGCCGATTGCCCAACCTTTTTGAAACAGGAAGAACATCATGAACAACCTATCGCGTTTTCTGACCGCCGCTGCCTTCTCCCTGGCCGGCGCCGCCGCCCATGCCAATGCCGCCGTGGAACAAGGTAGTTGTGGCAGCAGCACCTGCTTCCAGCTGACCCCGGTGGCGAAGCAGGGCGCCGATGCCTTGCTGGCACAGGACGGCTCCGGCCGTACGCCGCAGGGGCAGCAGCTGGATAACCAGACTGCCTGAATCAACACGGTCCCCCCCCTGTAGGAGCTGGCTTGCCAGCGAAGACGGCGGCACATTCAACATGGATGTTGACTGGCAGATCGCTTTTGCTGGCAAGCCAGCTCCTACAGGGGGCCAGCTTTGCGGCGAAGACGGCGGCACATTCAATATGGATGTTGACTGACAGATCGCTTTCGCTGGCAAGCCAGCTCCTACAGGGGGCCAGCTTTGCGGCGAAGACGGCGGCACATTCAACATGGATGTTGACTGACAGATCGCTTTCGCTGGCAAGCCAGCTCCTACAGGGGGGATGTGTGTGAATCGCCATCCTCGTATTTTCAAGGTGATCCCATGTTACTCATCGCGTTCCTGGGCGGCATATTGACCGTCCTCAGTCCCTGCATCCTGCCGGTCGTGCCGTTCCTGTTCGCCGGGGTCGACCGCACCCGGTCCTCGATTCTGCTCACCCTCGGCGGCATGGTCCTGACCTTCGCCCTGATCTCCAGCCTGGCGGTGGTCAGCAGCGAGTGGGTGGTGCAAGCCAACGACACCGGCCGGCACGTGGCCCTGATCGTGATGGTGCTGTTTGCCCTGTCGCTGATTTCCGCACGCATCGGCGGTTGGCTGGCGCGTCCATTCGTACTGCTCGGCAATCGTATCGACCCTGAGACCCGCAGGGTGTCCGGCCCGCTGAGCTCGGTGATGATCGGCGTCGCCACCGGCCTGCTGTGGGCGCCATGCGCCGGCCCGATCCTCGGCGTCATCCTCACCGGCGCCATGCTGCAAGGCGCCAATGCCCAGACCAGTCTGTTGCTGGTGGCGTACGGCCTGGGCAGCGCGTTGTCCCTGGGCACCCTGATCTTCGCCGGTCGCGGCCTGGTCAATCGCTTGAAAGCGTCGATCCCGGTCACCGGCTGGCTGCGTCGGGGTGCCGGTGTGGCCGTGCTGGCCGCGGCGGCGGTGATCTCCACCGGTGCCGACAAGACATTGCTGGCCGGCACCTCGTCCGAAGCCCTCGGCAGCCTCGAGCAAGGAATGCTGGAAACCGTACCGAAAGTGGTCGATTACTTCGTCAGCAAGGTCAAGGCCGACTCGTCGATGGATAACGCCAAAGGTGCCATGCCATCGCTCTCCGGCGCGGTCGAATGGCTCAACTCGCCAGCGCTGACCAACGAGTCGCTGAAAGGCAAAGTGGTGCTGGTGGATTTCTGGACCTACGACTGCATCAACTGCCAGCACACCCTGCCGTACGTGAAGGACTGGGCGAAGAAGTATGAGAAGGACGGCCTGGTGGTGATCGGCGTCCATACCCCCGAATACGGCTTTGAACGCATCATCGCCAACGTCAAGGATCAGGTGAAGAAGCTCGGCATCACCTACCCGGTGGCGATCGACAACAACTATGCGATCTGGCGCAACTTCGACAACCAGTACTGGCCCGCTCACTACCTGATCGACGCCAAGGGCCAGGTACGTTTCACCCACTTCGGTGAGGGTCGCTATGAGACCCAGGAGAAAATGATCCAGCAGTTGCTGGAAGAGGCCAAGGCCGACGCCAAAACCCTCGCTCCAGCTGCTTGAAGCTTGATTCAATGGCTCACAGGCTGCGCGCCGTGGGCCATTGGTTTTTTCTCCTGACTGCGCCGCCACGCCGCCGGGGGCGCCCCGAACTCACGACGGAACGCCCGGCTGAACGCCGTGTCGGTCTGGTAACCCACTTCTTCGGCAATCCGCATCAATGAACTGTTGCTGCTGCGTAACAGGTTCGCCGCCAGCAACATCCGCCACTGCGTCAGGTACTGCATCGGCGAAATCCCTACCAGCAGCTGAAAGCGCTCCGCCAACACCGATCTTGAGGTGCCGGCGGTGCGCGCCAGCTCTTCCAGCGTCCAGGCATGACAGGATTTATTGTGCAGCGCATTCAGGGCGGCGCCGACGATCCGGTCGTTCACGCCCGCCAGCCAACCGGTCCGGCCTTTGCCCTGTTCGTGCATGTACAGGCGCAACACCTCGATGAACAACACCTCGGCCAGCTTGGCCAGGACACCTTCGCCACCCGCGCGCGGCGAGCGAGCTTCGGCCAGCGCGTAACGCACCGAGGATTCCAGCCAGATCCCGGCATTCGAACCACGTACGTTGACCCTCACTATGGGCGGTAACCCGTTCAGCAGCATGCCCGCCAGCCGTGTGTCGCACGCCAGATAGCCGCACACCAGGCGCGTGACCGCACCACCTCCGCCATAACTCAACTGCCGGGGACGGCGCGCCAGCACCACATCCAGTCGGGAGCCGGTGGCGGGCGTAAGTCCCGGCCTGGAACTCATGCGATGGGCGTCTCCCTGGGGGAACACCACCACGTCGCCAGCCGTCAGCAGAAGGGGCGGATCAGCACCCAGCTCGACGTAACACTCGCCTTCGGTGATCAAGTGAAAGATCACCACCCGTTCGGCGCCAGGCTCCAGGAAGGGCGCCGCGGTGTCGGCGCTGGGCGACTGGTAGCACCAGGGTGCGGTGAACCTGGCATTGATGAAGATCGCGCCGACCAGGCGGACGACGCGCAGGGTCTGAGACAGGGCGTCCATGATGGTTTTCCCCTGTGTTCGGGGGCAGCTTTTCAAGGGTGAGCTTGATTGTGAGCCCGTCGCGGCAGAAGGTGAAATCTCCGGACGATCGGACAGGGTTGGCCGACGATCGGGCAGGACGCCGCCGTTCCCCGGCGCGATAGTTGGCACACAGGGTCAGCCGACCCTGTCATCAATAACAAGAATGAGAGGTTGCCATGCCGAAGTTCGTCATAGAACGCGAGATTCCAGGCGCTGGAACACTGTCAGAACGGGATCTGAAAGCCATCTCGCAAAAGTCCTGCAGGGTCTTGCGCGATCTGCCGGAAGTACAATGGCTGCAGAGTTACGTCACCGGTGACAAAATCTACTGCGTGTACATCGCGCCGAATGCGGAGCTCATCCGGGAGCATGCCAGGCAGGGTGGTTTCCCCGCCAACAGCGTATCCCAGATCATGAACATCATTGACCCCACGACGGCGGAGTAATCGAGCGCCCCGTTGCCGGTCCATTGTTCCAACCCGCCAGAGACAGTCTCCATGAGTACACCCATTGATCTTACTGCCCTGAAAAACCGTCAGATGGCCTCCTGGGCCAGCGGCGACTATGCCGTGATCGGTACCACGTTGCAGATCGTCGGCGAGGAATTGGCCGAAGCCTGCGACCTGCTCTGCGACGAACGCGTGCTCGACGTGGCCGCCGGCAATGGCAATGCGACGCTGGCCGCCGCACGCCGTGGTTGCCATGTCACCTCCACCGACTACGTGGCCGCGCTGCTCGAACGCGGCGAAGACCGGTCCAGGGCAGAGCGCCTGGAAGTGACATTCCAGGTGGCCGATGCCGAGGCGTTGCCTTTCGACGATGCCAGTTTCGACGCCGTACTGTCGACCTTCGGTGTGATGTTTACGCCGGACCAGGCCAAGGCCGCCGCGGAACTGGCGCGGGTCTGTCGTCCTGGCGGCCGGATCGGCCTGGCCAACTGGACGCCCGAAGGCTTCGTCGGCCAGATGTTCAAGACCCTGGGCCGGCATCTGCCGCCACCACCGGGGGCGCAACCGCCTTCGAACTGGGGCACCGAGGCCTGGCTGCACTCGCACTTCGATGAGCGCGACTTTCTGCTGCAGGTCACGCGCAAGCATTTCAACTTCCGCTACCGCTCGGCCGCGCATTTCATCGACACGTTCCGCACCTGGTACGGCCCGGTCCACAAGGCGTTCGCGGCACTGCCCCCCGAAGGTGCACAGGCCTTTGAAGCTGACATGACCGAGTTGCTGAACCGCTTGAACCGGGCGGGAGACAAGTCGCTGGTGGTGCCGAGTGAGTACCTCGAGGTGGTCATCACAAGGCGTTGAACCTGGTTAACACGGACAATGTAGGAGCTGGCTTGCCAGCGAAAGCGATCTGTCAGTCACATCAATGTTGGATGTGCCGCCGCTTTCGCTGGCAAGCCAGCCCCTACAGCGGCCGTGTGCGTCGCAGCTATTCATCCAGCCGCTCGGTATACACCACCCACACACTGCACGGCATCTTGTACAGCAGGTGCTCCACCGTGCTGCCGATCAGCCGGCCCAGCCCGCGATGGCCGACCCGCCCCATGACAATCACATCGGTGTCATAGGCCTCGGCAAAGCGGATCAGAACCTTGCCCGGACTGCCCATGATCATGTGCCGCTGTTCCGGCGAGATGCCGTTGCGCTCGGCCAGTTCGTGGAAGGCGTCTTCCTGGTAGTCGTACAGGGTCTTGGCCTTGCCCGACGAGAAAAACGCCGACCCGTTGTCGAAGCCGAACTCGTCCGCACTGATCGAGGACAGATCGTAGGCATACACCACGTCGAGCTCGGCGTTGCAGGCGCTGGCCAGTTTCGCCGCCTCATGCAGGATCCGATCGTTGAAGGTCTTGTAGTGATCGTCGCGATGGAAGGGATCGACCGCGGCGACGATCTTGCGTGGCAAAGCGTGCACCGCGTGGCTGACGAAGTGTAAAGGTACCGGACACTCACGCAGCAAATGCACATCGAGCGGGGTGAACATCAGCCGAGACCACAGTGATTCATGCTCCAGCGCCTTGATCAGCACGTCCATCGGCTGCTCCTTGAGGTGCAGCAGGATTTCCTTCAGCGGGCTTTCGACCCAAGCCACCTCGGTGGTGACGTGCACACCGATCTTGCGCAAGGGCCGAGCCTGTTCCTCCAGCCACTGCCGATGGCGATCGACGTAGCCCAGGCGCATCTGCTCCAAAGCCTTTTCGTTGACCAGACTGGCAGTCGCCAGCCCCTCCAGATAATCGAAAGCGACGATGTGCAACGCCGCATCTTCGGCCTTGGCCAACGCCGCGGCGCGGTCGAAGGCGGGGCTGTGTTCCATCAGGGGCGAGGCGACCAGCATGAATCGTGATTGCTCAGACATGACAAACCTCCCGTGGGTTGACGAGCAGGTGGCGGCACCACTGTAACGACCAGGGGTTGCGACCTTGCCGCCCGATGTGCAGTCATTTCATAGCCATTCAATCCCTAAGTATTGACCATGATCAACCTCCCGTCCGTCAACCTGGCGCAGGCTGCGGTTCGTGCTGAACTCATGTGCACGCGCACACTTGGGAGAATTGCCATGGCAACCATGAAAGCCGCGATATTCGTTGAGAAAAACCGCATCGTGCTCGACGACAAGCCGATCCCTGAAGTCGGGCCGCTGGACGCGCTGATCCGCATCACCACCACCACTATCTGCGGCACCGACGTGCACATCCTGCGGGGTGAGTACCCCGTGGCCAAAGGGCTGACCATCGGTCATGAACCGGTGGGCATCATCGAGCGGCTCGGTTCTCAGGTGCGCGGCTTTGTCGAGGGGCAAAGGGTGATTGCCGGCGCCATCACCCCCAGCGGGCAAAGTTATGCCTGTCTCTGTGGCTGCGGCTCACAGGATGGCGCGGACACCCGCCACGGCTTCAAGGCAGCCGGCGGCTGGAAGTTCGGCAATACCATCGACGGTTGCCAGGCCGAATACGTGCTGGTGCCGGATGCGCTGGCCAACCTGTGCCCGATTCCCGACGGCCTGAGCGACGAACAGGTGCTGATGTGCCCGGACATCATGTCCACCGGTTTTTCCGGCGCGGAGCGGGGCGAGGTCAGCATCGGCGATACCGTTGCGGTTTTCGCTCTCGGGCCAATCGGCCTCTGTGCCGTGGCCGGTGCACGTCTCAAAGGGGCGACCACCATCATTGGCGTCGACGCCGTGCCCGAGCGGATGAGCGTAGCGCGACAGTTGGGCGCGACCCATGTGATCAACTTCAAGGACGGCGACGTGGTCGCGCAGATCATGGCCCTGACCGATGGTCGTGGCGTTGACGTGTCTATCGAAGCGCTGGGGACCCAGGGCACTTTCGAGTCCGCGCTGCGGGTGCTGCGCCCGGGTGGCCGGTTATCCAGCCTGGGGGTTTACTCCAGCGACCTGCGTATCCCGCTTGATGCCTTTGCCGCGGGCCTGGGGGATCTGAGCATCATCAGCACCCTGTGCCCCGGTGGCAAGGAGCGGATGCGGCGGCTGATGGCGGTGGTGGAAAGCGGCGGGGTGGATCTGTCGCCGCTGGTGACGCACAGGTTCAAGCTCGACGATATTGAAGCGGCCTATGAGCTGTTTGCGCATCAGCGGGATGGGGTGATGAAGGTGGCGATAACACCCTGAAGCCATCAAACACAACGCAAAACCCCTGTAGGAGCTGGCTTGCCAGCGAAGACGATCTGTCAGTCACATCAATGTTGAATGTGTGCGGTGCGGCGATCCGACAAGCCAGCGCCTACAGGGGGATTTGTGGGGGTTGTGGTAGCTAAACGACCTTGGCGCCGCGGGCTTTCAGCAGTTCGCGCAATACGGAGCGATGGCAGTGCGCCTCTTCCTCGCAATAACAGCCGACAGCCAGCGAGGTTTGATGGGAGAGGGCGGCCAACAGATCCAGCAATTGGCTTGGCGCCGGGTGGTTCATTTCAGCCTTGAACTTGCGCCGAAACGCCTCCCAGGCCTTTTCGTCCTCGGCGGCTTTGGCTTGTGCGACCAGTTCCGCACTGGGCGACAGCAGCGGTTGCCACACATCATAAAAATCCCGGCTGGCAAACTCAGCCTTTGGCACGCCCCGGGGCGGGCGGCGTACCGTGCCTATCCGCAGGCCTTCATCGGGCAGGCGCGGGGAGCCGAGCCGGACGATATGAATGGGCATGGCGGCCTACTTGTGCCGCGAGGTGTCAAACCATTCCATCGCCGTGCGCCAGATGCAGATCCCCAGGAAATAAGCCGACATCAGCAGCCAAAGACCCATCACCAGCGGGTTGATCACCGGGTGATTGACCACCAGCGACAAGCTGCACAACAGCCAGATGGCCGTCACCGCGATGTTGATCGGCATGAACCGGCGCACGCGGAACGGGTGCAGGAACTTCATCCGGGTCACGGTCAGCAGCGCCAGGCCGATGACGGTGAGCAGGGTGATCCACGGTGATGGGGCAATGATGTACAGGCAGAGGGCGACCACGTTCCAGGCGGCGGGGAAGCCCTGGAAGTAGTTGTCCTTGCTTTTCATGTTGACGTTGCAGAAGCAGAACAGCGACGAGACCAGAATCAGCGACACGGTCAACAGCAGCGTGTAGTCCGGCAACGGGATGTAGCGATAGATGAACAGCGCCGGGATAAACACATACGTCAGGTAGTCGATCACCAGGTCGAGGACCGAGCCGTCGAAGCTCGGCAGTACCGACTGGACATTGACCTTGCGCGCCAGCGCGCCGTCCAGCCCGTCGACGATCAGCGCGACGCCCAGCCACAGCAGGCAGTTGGCGGGTTGGTTTTCCAGCAGCGCGAGGGTCGCGAGGAAGGCGGTGACTACGCCCGTGGCGGTAAAACCATGGGCGCCCCATGCTTTGAGCCTGGCGATGTGTAGAGTCGAAATCACGGGGGCGTTCTCCAGAAAGTGCAGCAAGCCGGTCATCACCCACTCTATCGGGGGCGGCGGCAAACCTGGTCGGGTTGCAGGTATCGACCGGGAATCCGGGAATAAGGTTCACCACTCATGAATCTTAGCTGCGCCACACGAATATACCCCGGATAAATCCGGGGTACGGGTTGGAACCGGAGGCCGTCTGTCTGCGGACTAAAGGGCTGCCTCCGGATTGCGACCAAACACCCGGCTGTATTCGGCTTTGGCGGTCTGCTCGGTAAACTCTCCCGACCATTTGGACACTACCACCGTTGCCACGCTATTGCCGATTGTGTTGCAAGTCGCAATGGCCATGGACATGAAGCGGTAGACGCCAAACAGTAAAGCAAGGCCCTCGACAGGTAGCACCCCGATGGCGGTTACCGTAGCGGCAAACACCACGAAGCTGCCACCGGACACCGCTGCTGCACCTTTGGACGTCACCAGCATGATGGCGATGGTGCCCAGCTGTTGCTCCCAGCTCATCGGCACCCCATAGGCGTTGGCGATGAACAGCACGCACAGCGACATGTAGATCGAGGTGCCATCGAGGTTGAAGGCATAGCCGGTCGGCAATACCAGCCCGACGCTCTGCTTGGAGCAACCGAATTTTTCGAGCTTTTGCAGCAGTCGTGGCAGGGCGCTTTCCGAGGAAGCCGTGCCCAGGACGATGAAAATCTCATCCTTGATGTACTTCAGGAACCGCCACAGGCTGAACCCTGACAATCGGCAAACCACGCCCAATACCACGAAGATGAAGAACGCAATACAGACATAGAACATCAGCACCAGGTTGGCCAAGGACATCAGCACGGCAGTGCCATTGGCGCCTACGGCATAGGCCACGGAACCAAAGGCACCGAGCGGGGCGAACTTCATGATCAGGTTGATGAACTCGAAGAAGCACTCGGAGATGCGGCTCAGCCCGTCTTCAATGACACTGCGACGCTCGGGTTTCAGCGCGAGCAGGGCGAAGCCAAACAGCACCGAGATCACCAGCACTTGCAGCAATTGACCGCCCGCGAACGCGCCGACGAAGTTGTCCGGGAAAATCCCGTAGATGAAGTCCATGGTTGACGCCGGCGCATGGCCCTTGGCAACGGCGGAGCTGGCCGCTGCGGCAGTGGCACTGCTGGGGTGTGCGTCGTGCATGCCGGACCCGATGTTCAACAAATTGCCCCATAGCAGTCCGAGAGCCAGCGCGATGGTGGACACTACTTCGAAGTAGATCAGCGCGCGTAAACCGACTTTGCCGACCCGCTTGATATCACCCGCCGAGGCGATGCCATGGACCACGGTGAAAAACACCAGGGGCGCGACGGCAGTCTTGATCAGCTTGAGAAAGATATCGCCGAGGATCTTGAACTTGGCAGCCAGCTCCGGGGCCAGGAAGCCGAAGGCAATCCCCAGCACCATGGCGGCGATAACCTGAAACGTCAGATCCTTGTAGAAAGGTTTCTTGTTGAGGGTGGTCATGTCTGCGATCTCGTTGTTGTTATTGGCGAGTGGCGGGCAGAGGGGGCTCGATCATGGCGAGCCCCTTGAGGATCAGCGCTTGACTGAACCCTCTCGTGCCAGGGCGATATCGACCATCTGCGGGGCCAGTCCCAGGTAATTGGCCGGATCGGTCAGGCGCTTGAGCTCCTCGATATCCAGTTGCGCCGTGGCTTCGCCTTGAGCGAGCAAGGCGTCGAGCAGGCTGGTGCCTTCGTCGTTGGCCATGCGGCAGGCGGCATAGACCACGTCATGGGCCACCTGACGGCCCAGTGCCGGCGCGAGCCCCATCATCACAGCTTCAGCGACGATCAGGCCCTGGGTCATGTCGAGGTTTTTGCGCATGCGTTCGGTGCGCACTTCCAGCCCGGCGAGCATGAACTTTGCCTGACCGAGGGACGCGGCACTCAACGCGAAGGCTTCGGGAATGGCGATCCACTCGGCCTGCCATGGGCCGGTCGAACGCTCGAAGTCCTGGATCATGGCGTCGAGCATCAAGCCCGCGTGCTGGCGTACACCTTTGGCCGCGGCGTACATCAATTCGCAGGAAATCGGATTGCGTTTCTGCGGCATGGTGCTGCTGGCCCCCCGACCCTTGACGAAGGGTTCGTACACTTCGCCCAACTCGCTGGTCATCATCATCATCACATCCAATGCGATTTTGCCCAGGGAACCGGTGACCAGTCCGAGAAAGTTCAGGGTTTCGGCAAGACCGTCCCGGGCGACATGCCAAGTGGCTTGCGGTATGCCCAGTCCGAGCTCGGCCATCAAGGCTTCCTGGACTTCCAGGCCTTTGTCACCCAACGAAGCCAGCGTGCCCGCCGCACCGGCGAACTGGCCGACTTCCACCCGTGGGCGCAGCTCCACCAGGCGTTCGGCATGACGGTCGAACATGCTCAGCCAGACCGCGCATTTGTAGCCGAAGGTGATCGGCAGTGCGTGCTGCAGGTGAGTGCGGCCGGCCATCGGTGTATCGCGGTAGCGCTGGGCCAGGTCAGCGAGCAGACCTCGGACGGCCTGGATGTCGCGCTCGACGATCGCCAGCGCCGCGCGGACCTGCAGCACCACGGCGGTGTCCATGATGTCCTGGGTGGTGGCACCCCAATGGACATAGCGACCGGCTTCACCACAGGTTTTCGACAGTTGTTCCACCAGCGGCAGAATCGGGTAGCCGACGATTTCAGTTTCGTGCTGCATCAGCACCATGTCGAGCGAGGCGTAGGTCGCGAGTGCTGCGATCTGCTCGGCAGCGGCGGCAGGAATCACGCCGCAACGCGCTTCGGCCCGGGCCAGGGCCACTTCCACTTCGATGTAGCGTTCGATCAGGGCTTGGTCGGAAAACACGCCACGCATCTCGGCAGTGCCGAACATGTCGCGGAAGAGGGCGGAGTCGAAGACGGTGCTGGACATGAGGTATTCCCGAATATGTTTGTTATTGATCGGACATATTTAATATGTCCGTACATAATTCTTACGTGCTCGCTGATACACTGTCAACTCGGTAAATCCTCGGGACTGATGAAAGGTATGAACCAGACGCGCTATGCGGTCGTTGCAAAAGACTTGTTGGAGGGGATTTCCAGCGGGCGCTACCCGGTCGGGTCGCTGTTGCCCACCGAGTTCGAACTGTGCGAACTCTATGAAGTGAGCCGACACACGGTGCGCGCGGCCATTACTCAACTGCAGAATCAAGGCCTGGTTTCCCGGCGCAAAAGGGTCGGTACCCGCGTTGAAGCGTCCTCACCCAAGGGCGGCTATTCGCAATCTTTGGCCTCGGTGTCTGACCTGGTTCATCTGGCCGAAACCCAGGTCCGCAGCATCCAGAGCGTGCATCACTTTGTGGCCGACATTGCCTTGGCCAAACGACTGGGGCTGGAGCCCGGCGAGCATTATTTTTGCGTGTCGAGCATTAGGGTCGACCAGGAAAACCTGCGCGCACCGCTGTGCTGGACCGACGTTTACGCCCAGGACCTCTATTCAGAGGTGATCGAGTTGGCCGAGCAACATCCGGACGAGTTGATTGCCGCGCTGATCGAGCAACACTACGGTCGGCATATCGATGTGGTGGATCAGCAGGTCCGAGCGGTCCTGCTGACACCCGAGATTGCCAAGAGCCTGAATGCCGAAGCCGGCTCTCCCGGGTTGAACATCATTCGCCAGTACCGGGATGAGGAGGGTGCGTTAATGGTTGTGTCGGAAACGGTCCATCCCGAGGATCGATTTACCTTGGTCACGCAGATGAAAAGGGAACGAACTTCGGCTTAGCGTCGGGTTTGCAACCGGGGTTCGTGTCAGCCAAACGGTGGTGGCACATTTGCCTGCGAGGACTATCGTTGCCTGACTGGATCACTCCAACAAAGAGGATGCCGTCATGAACACCAGCGATCTGCTCGAACAACTACTGCGCGGTGCCGGCCAGAGTTCGACGCCGCAGCAGGGCGGCCGTAGTGCTTTGGCCCAGGGCGGGCTTGGCGACCTCGGCGGGTTGCTCGGCGGCCTGTTGGGCGGTGGCACCGGTTCCAGCGCTGGCGGCGGTGGGCTGGGTGGCTTGCTCGGTGGTTTGCTGGGCGGCGGCTCGTCCTTGGGCGGTACGACCCGGAGCCGGTCAGGCGGTGGCGCCAACTACGCCGCGCTGGCGTCGCTGGGAATGATGGCATTTCAAGCGTATCAGGCCTGGCAACGCAGCCAGGCCGCGGCACCGCAACAGGCACCGCGCACTGTAGACCTGCTGTCTGGCCCGGAAGTCGAGGACCACAGTAACGCGATCCTGCGGGCATTGATTGCGGCGGCCAAGGCCGATGGTCGGATCGATGATGCCGAGAAACAGATGATCAGCACCGAAATTGGCCGTCACACCGATGATCCGCAGTTGCAGCAATGGCTGGACGATGAAGTCGCGCGGCCGCTGGATGCCGCCGATGTGGCGCAGTCGGCCACGGATCCGGGCATGGCGGCGGAAATGTACCTGGCCAGTGTGATGCTGGTGGACGATCAGCACGACGCCGAGCGCAGTTACCTGGATGAACTGGCTGCGGCGCTGGGTATTGATCCGGATTTGCAGGTGCATCTGGAGCAACAGGCCAAGGGTGGCGTCGCCTGAAGGCACATCCTTGAACGCTTGGTTGGCTGCCAGGCCGCCTTCGCGAGCAAGCTCGCTCCCACAGTTGATCGCGCTGGCCGATACGACTCGGTTTCCTGCGGGAGCGAGCTTGCTCCGGGCGGCGTTCCGACGAAGAACGATAACGCGGTCTGTCTGTTACATAGCTGCAGATGGTTCCGGCACCAGAAACGTTACCCCATAACGCTCGGCCACCTCAAAAATCCGCGGTAGATCCTCCGGCACCTTGAGCTGATCCATCGCCGCAAAAAACTGTCCGCCCCGCGGATCGGACACCACGCCGATGATTTTCGCCGTGCTGCTGAGGTTCTTGTAGGCGTGGATGGTCCCCGCAGGGATATGCACATAGCCACCACTCGACACCGTGTTGGATGTGCCTTCGACCGTCACTTCCACCTGCCCGTCGATGACATAAAAAGCCTCATCCCAGGGATGAAAGTGCGGCGGCGGCCCTCCGCCTTGTACGCCTTGCTGGATATGCACTTCAAAGGGTTTGGACAAATCCCCGCCGGCGAGAATCGTGATTGCCTCACCCACGACGTTGACCGGCCTGGGGATGTTATCCGCCTCGATGACATGAACCGTGCGCATGATTGCTCTCCGAAGGATGGGTCCACACCCGTTGAGTATATTCACTCCAGTGCAAGCCAAGTGCCGCACCGGCAGCCGTCTGTCCGGGCTCTTTCAACGCCGATGGAATTTTTCTGCGCCGCGGTCGCTCTGCTGATGTAGAGACGTACTGATCCAGCGTCCTGCCACTGGCCTCAGACCGAGAGATTGCGCCATGACTGCCCTGACACGACTTGAATCCAAGCCTGCCCACGAACACGCGATTTCCAGCGCTGGCAGCATGAAGCAGATCTACGAACAGCTGTTGCTCAACGACGATGCCATGCAACGTCGCGCGCTCGCCCAGCGCTTTCTCGCCACGCAACTTCAGCAAGCGGCGGATTTGCCCGAGGACATGCCTGGGGACCTGTCGGCACTGCAAAACTTCGTCGAACAACACTGCATCGACGTCGCCCGCCAATACGCCGACTACCTGCAACAGCGCAAAGAGGGCGGGCCTCGGCAGTTCTTTTCCAGCAAGGCGCACGCGCTGTTTTTTCTGCAGGCGGTTGCCCCGACCAAACTGGTGGACGGCGCCTGGCTGTCCGGCCTGTTGCGGCACTGGCGCGACCCCCGCTTCGAGGGCTTGATCTGCACTTACCTGGAGGAGCTGGGCGAGGGCAATCCGGCGCAGAATCATGTGGTGATCTACCGTAAATTGCTCGCCGAGCATGGCTTGCAGGACAGCGGCGTGATCGCTGACCAGTATTACCTGCAAGGCGCGGTGCAGTTGGCGCTGGGTGAATGCAGCGATGGGTTTCTGCCCGAGGTGATCGGCTATAACCTCGGCTACGAGGTGCTGCCGCTGCACCTGCTGATCAGTGCTTATGAGCTCAGCGAACTGGGCATCGATCCGTATTACTTCACCCTGCACGTGACCATCGACAATGCCAGCACCGGCCATGCGCACAAGGCGGTGCAGTCGGTGTTGCAATTGCTGCCGATCGAAGGTGATCGCGAGGCGTTTTTGCGCCGGGTCGCATTGGGCTACCGGCTTAATGATCTGGGGCAGGGCAGCCGCGCGATTATCGAGTCCTTCGACCTGTACGGCGAAGTGCTGAGCATGCTCGAACGTAAACGTCCGTTCGGCCAGCACATGCATTCGGATTACTGTCGCTTCGAAGGCAAGACCGTCAACCAATGGCTGTCGGCGTCCGAGCAGTTGCCCGGCTTCCTCGCGGCACTGGAAAACAAGGGCTGGATCAAGCGTCACCAGGATCCGCAGGCCAGCCGCTTCTGGCAATTGATCGACGGTGACGGCGCGGCCATGTTCGGGGTATTCAGCCCCTATGAAAAACAGTTGCTGCATGACTGGATCGGCGGAAACTGGAGACCGGAGCATTCGCCGGCATCGGTTCGACGGGGCACTGGTGCCTCGGCCGAGCCACTGGTGCCCGGCAATGACCCGGATGTCGCGAGCCTGCAAGCCGCGCTGGAGGGGCTTGCCGCCCACGAGCAGATGCCGGTGCTGATCCCATGGCTGTCGGCCCACCGGCACTCCCACCCGGCTGGCCTGATGGCCACCCGACGTTTCATCGAACTCAAATCCAGCCTTCGATAGGGAGCCTGCGATGAATCAGGAAGAACGTCTGGGTGCTGCCGATCTGGCATTACTGCAGCTGGGGCGCCGCTTGCAGGCCGACGGCTATCGTTTCATCACGCCGACACCGCTGACCCACCAGCGAGTCAATGATCGCGCCTTCGGTCAAAGCGCCCGGACCCTGCGCGACATTTTTGGCTGGTCGCGGTCGTTCGAGCCCGGCCTGTTGTCGGTGGACGAACAACGTCAGTTGGAACTGGCGGGCGTCCTCGAGCAGAGCAACGGGCGGCTGAGAAGCCGGGTGCGCTGGTCCAGCCTGGACGACTTGCTGTTCGTGCATTCCGGGTTCCCCACCGATGCCGCCGACGCGGTGTTCTTCGGCCCCGACTCCTACCGTTTCGCCCAGTTGATACATGCCCATCTGCAACAGAACTTCGCCCCGATCAGGCGCGCGGTAGACATCGGTTGCGGCGCGGGGGTCGGAGCGATAGTGATTGCTCGCGCGCGGCGTGAAGCCGAGGTGCTGGCCGTCGATATCAACCCGATGGCGCTGCGTCTGACGGCGGTCAACGCGGTGCTCGCCGAAGTGGCCAACGTCAGCATCGAAGCCAGCGATGTGCTGCAGGATGTCGACGGCAACTTCGACCTGATCGTCGCCAATCCGCCTTACATGGCCGACCCCGCCGAGCGTGCCTACCGCCATGGCGGCGGGGCGCTTGGCGAACAGTTGTCGCTGCGCATCGTCGAGCAGGCCCTGTATCGTCTGGCCCCCGGCGGCTCGCTGGTGCTGTACACCGGCGTGGCGATGATCGATGGTTTTGACCCGTTTCTGTCTGCACTGACTCCGCGCCTGGAGTCGCCGCAGTTCGGCTGGACCTACCGCGAACTCGATCCCGACGTGTTCGGTGAAGAGTTGTTGACCCCCGGCTATCAGCGCGTGGAGCGGATTGCCGTGGTCGCCTTGATCGTCACCCGCATCGGCCCCGGCATCGGGGGCATCGTCACCTCGCCTGCAGGTGCGCCATGAACAGGAATCTGGACGATTACAACCGCATGCGCGACTTTTCGGCGACCTCGGAACCGGCCGCCAAGCGCTCCAGCAAAAAAAAGGCACAGGCGCATGCCCTGCAATTCTGCATCCAGAAGCATGACGCCTCGCGCCTGCATTACGACTTCCGCCTGGAACTCGACGGCGCCCTGAAAAGCTGGGCGGTGCCCAAGGGGCCATCACTGGACCCCAAGGTCAAGCGCCTGGCCGTCCACGTTGAAGACCATCCGCTGGACTACGCCACGTTCGAGGGCAGCATCCCCGAAGGACATTACGGCGCCGGTGACGTGATCGTGTGGGACCGTGGCGTCTGGATCCCCCAGGAGGATCCGGCCACGGCCTACGCCAAGGGCAAGCTCAAGTTCGAGCTGCAGGGCGAGAAGCTCGGCGGCCTGTGGAATCTGGTGCGCACGCACATGCCGGGCAAGCAGGAGCAATGGTTTCTGATCAAGCACCAGGACGGCGCGGCCAAACCCGAAAGCGAGTACGACGTGGTCGCCGCCGAACCCGACAGCGTGCTCAGCGAGCGCACCATCCTCGCCAAAAAGTCGAAGACTGCCGACAAACCCAAGCCCGTGAAGAAACCGGCCGCAGCGGCGCGCAAGGAAAAGGCGACGCCGTTGACCGGCGCCCGCAAAGCCAGACTGCCGGAACAGCTCAAGCCGGAACTGGCCACCCTGGTCGAGAAAGTCCCGGGCGGTGACTGGAGCTACGAGATCAAGTTCGACGGCTATCGGATCATGGCGCGCATCGACCACGACCAGGTCCAACTGTTTACGCGCAATGGTCACGACTGGACCCACAAGCTGCCGGGACAAGCCGAGGCGCTGGCTGCGCTGGGCCTTGAATCAGCCTGGCTCGACGGCGAAATGGTCGTGGCCAACGACCAGGGCGTGCCGGACTTCCAGGCCTTGCAGAATGCGTTCGATTCGGGCGGCAGCGGCGCCATTCTTTACTATCTGTTCGACATGCCTTACCTCAACGGCGTGGACCTGCGGGAAGTGCCTGTCGAGGAGCGCAGGGCCGCGCTGGCGACGGTACTCAAAGCCAATGAACACCCGCTGCTGCGGTTCTCCGACGCGTTCGGCGAAGAGCCGGAAGCCTTGCTCAACAGCGCCTGCCAAATGCGCATGGAAGGGCTGATCGGCAAGCGGCTGGGGTCGCCCTACGTGTCCCGGCGCAGCAGCGACTGGGTCAAGCTCAAGTGCAAGCATCGCCAGGAATTCGTGGTGGTCGGCTTCACCGATCCAAAAGGTTCGCGCAATGGCTTCGGTGCCTTGCTGCTGGGGCTGCATGACCGTGACAGTGGCGAATTGCGCTACGCAGGCAAGGTCGGCACCGGGTTCAACGAGACCACGCTCAAGCATATCCACGAGCAACTCAAACCCTTGCAGGTGAAAAAACCGTCCGTGGTCAATCCACCCACCGGCTTTGACGCCAAGGGTGTGCATTGGCTTAAACCGACGCTGCTGGCAGAGGTGGCCTTTGCCGAAATGACCAAGGAGGGCTCGGTGCGCCATGCGGTGTTCCATGGCCTGCGCGACGACAAACCTGCCAAAGACATTACCGAGGAGCGTCCGAAAGCCGTGAAGACCTCAACCTCGAAAACCGCTGCGGCGAAAACCGCTGCTAAAAAAACTGCTGCTGCAGACACCGCGG
Source organism: Pseudomonas sp. MPC6 (assembly GCF_006094435.1). Lineage (NCBI taxonomy): Bacteria > Pseudomonadati > Pseudomonadota > Gammaproteobacteria > Pseudomonadales > Pseudomonadaceae > Pseudomonas > Pseudomonas sp. MPC6. The sequence continues at coordinate 2,676,521 of NZ_CP034783.1, forward strand.
CGACGAAAACTGCGCCTAAAAAAACTGTTGCTGACAAAACTGCCGCTGAAAAAGAGAGCACTGCTGAAAAGCCCGCCACCAAAAAGAAAACCGCAGAACCTGCACCTTCACAAATCGGCCTGGGCAAGGGCAAGGTGCGCATCACCCACCCGGACCGGGTGATCGACGCCAGCAGCGGCACCACCAAAGTGCAACTGGCCGAGTATTACGCCAGCGTCGCCGAATGGATATTGCCCGAGCTCAAGGATCGGCCCGTGGCACTGGTGCGCGCCCCGGACGGCATCGCCGGCGAGCTGTTTTTCCAGAAGAACGCCGAGCGCCTGGCAATTCCGGGGATCACCACCCTGGACAAGGCCCTCACCGGCCAACCGGTGATGATCATCAACAACGCCGAAGCCCTGATCGGCGCGGTGCAGATGAGCACGGTGGAACTGCACACCTGGAACGCCACGTCGGACAACCTCGACAAACCCGACCGCTTCGTCCTCGACCTCGACCCGGACCCGGCGCTGCCCTGGAAAAGCATGGTCGAGGCGACTCAACTGACCCTTTCGGTGCTCGATGAACTGGGGCTCAAGGCATTCCTCAAGACCAGCGGCGGCAAGGGCATTCACCTGGTGGTGCCGCTGACCCGCAAGCTTGGCTGGGATGAGGTCAAGGACTTCAGTCATGCCATCGTCAGCCACATGGCCAACTTGCTGCCGGAGCGCTTCTCCGCGGTCTCCGGCCCGAAAAATCGGATCGGGCGGATCTTCATCGATTACCTGCGCAACGGACTGGGCGCCACCACCATCTGCGCCTACGCCGTGCGGACTCGCGAAGGATTGCCGGTGTCGGTGCCGATCTTTCGCGAGGAGGTGGGTGAACTCAAGGGTGGCAATCAGTGGAATGTGCACAACGTGCATGAGCGGCTGGCAGAGGTGGGCGATGAACCCTGGGCAGGCCTGAACAAAACCCGCCAGACCATCACCGCCGACATGCGGCGGCGGGTGGGAATGAAAAAGTAACAAGCCGTGCGACAGGTCGAACCCCGACACCCGGCCCCTGTAGGAGCCGGCGTACCAATTGGTTATGGTCAACGCCAGACCCTGTAGGAGCCGGCTTGCCGGCGAAGGCGTCTTCATATGCGCTGCATGGCTCCAGGCCGCCTTCGCTGGCAAGCCAGCTCTACACGATCCCCGGCGTACCGATTGGTTATGGTCAACGCCAGACCCTGTAGGAGCCGGCTTGCCGGCGAAGGCGTCTTCATATGCGCTGCATGGCTCCAGGCCGCCTTCGCTGGCAAGCCAGCTCCTACACGATCCCCGGCGTACCGGTTAATTATGGTCAACGCCAGACCCTGTAGGAGCCGGCTTGCCGGCGAAGGCGTCTTCATATGCGCTGCATGGCTCCAGGCCGCCTTCGCTGGCAAGCCAGCTCCTACACGATCCCCTGCGTACCAATTGGTTATGGTCAACGCCAGACCCTGTAGGAGCCGGCTTGCCGGCGAAGGCGTCTTCATATGCGCTGCATGGCTCCAGGCCGCCTTCGCTGGCAAGCCAGCTCCTACACGATCCCCGGCGTACCGATTAATTATGGTCAACGCCAGCTCCTACACGATCCCCGGCGTACCGATTAATTATGGTCAACGCCAGCTCCTACACGATCCCCGGCGTACCGATTAATTATGGTCAACGCCAGACCCTGTAGGAGCCGGCTTGCCGGCGAAAGCGTCTTCATATGCGCTGCATGGCTCCAGGCCGCCTTCGCTGGCAAGCCAGCTCCTACACGATCCCCGGCGTACCGATTGGTTATGGTCAACGCCAGACCCTGTAGGAGCCGGCTTGCCGGCGAAGGCGTCTTCATATGCGCGGCATGGCTCCAGGCGGTGCATGCGAGGAGGGCGGCGAGCAGCACCCGCCGCCCTGTCGATCATTGCTTGCCGACAACCGCCGCCAACAACGGCGCCGCCTGCTCGTCGGTCAACGCCGCATGGACTTCCATATTCATGAGGTCATTCCATTGCAGCACCCACTTCTGAATCTGTACGACATCGTCGGTTTCTGCGATGCCAAAACCGTTGGAACCACCGACGGCATGCCAACGGCCCAGCATTTTCACGCCTTCGGGCGGAGCACCTTGAGTTTCGAGAAAACGCTTGATCACGGCGTTACGATTTTCCGGACAGATCGACCAACTGACCATGAATAACATACGCCACCTCCCGTTACGGATTGGCACCTGTTGAAGTTCGCGCACCTGGCTGGCGCCGGGACCACGGTCACGCCTGAACTGCCAGCTTCATCCTGGCCGGCCTGAAACGATTTCTCCCATGAGAAGGCATAGCAGCGGGCCCGCCTGCGCGTATGACCGCTGATCCTGTTTCGTTGCATTTGGACTGAATGGCATGAAATGAGGGCTGCAGCGATCAGGCGTCACGCAACAGGTCGTTGGCATTGAGCAACTCGAAGGCAACCTCGGGCCGTTTTTCCAGCCCGCGTCGAATGGCCGCCGGAATCGACTGCCGGGTCTTGCGACACAACCCCGGCAGTTCGCCGATGGAAATGGCGATGCCGCGCATGGTCCGCACTTCGTTGAAACCGGGGGCGATCTGCACCCGGATACCCAATTGATCGTACATCCGCTGCTGCAACCGCTCGAGGTCGCCCAGGCTCTGCAGGTTTTCCAGGCGCTCGACCAGGCGCTTTTCCTCCGCGCGGGTCAGGAACAGGACGCGCACGTCCGCGCCCGGGGTGTCCAGCAGCGGGTCACGCCCGCAGTCGCAGGCGCCGGGCGGGCAGGGTTGGCGAATTGGAGGCGTGGTCGTCATGGGGATCAATCATAGAGCGCTCGGGTCGGGTTTGCCCATAGGGTTGCATTGACACCTCAATGATGCCATCGCCACCCATTCATCTAGAACCGACTCTCATCCGCTGCCAGTCGGAGTTGGCGATATGCGCCCACCAATTGATCGAGGGTAAACGTGCGATTTCGCCCGCTGGGATTGGGCAGGACCCACACCTCGGCGTTGGCGAAGGCCTTCGGCTGCGGCCCCCACGCAACGTCTCGTTGGCCGGACAACGCGCAATACGCCGCCTTGCCGAGAAAGGCCACGAAGCGGGGCGCATGGCGGATGATCTTCTGTTCAAAATCCGCAGCGCCAGCAATCAATTCTGCGGCAGACAGCTGATCCGCCCGCGCCGTGGGCCGGGCGACTACCGCCGTCAATCCGCACTGATACTGCAAGATCGTCCGGTCGTTTGCCGGGCACACTTCTTCCGGGGTGAAACCGGCAAGGTGCAGCGTGCGCCAGAAGCGATTGCCTCTGCCGGCAAAATGATGCCCCTGTGTGGCAGCCATCACGCCCGGGTTGATCCCGCAAAAAATCACCGCAAGATCCTTGGCAAGAATGTCTTCGAGTCTTTCGCCCACCTTGAACCTCACACTGCGCAAATCACGCGGACCGCAGCGCGCGCAAGCGCCGTCAACTCGGCACGGGATTTACCCGCCCGCGCACGTATCGAAATGCTGTGCAGCAGGGATGACGCGAGTACGGCCAGCGCCGCCAAGTCGACATCGGCCTTGAGTTCGCCGCAATCAACGGCCACCCGCAGACGCGTTTCAAGATCGGCATCCAGCCTGCTGAGGCGCTGCGACAGCACCTCGCGTATTTGCGGATCCTCGACCGCTTCAGTGGTCGCCGTGCCTATCGCAAAGCAGCCACGGGGTTGGCCGTCCCCCGAAAAATAGATCGACAGCTGCCCCTCGTAGAAACCCAGCAACGCCTGCTCCAGCGTCAGATTGCTGTCGGTCAGCACCTCCTGCATGGCCGCGGCGGCGAACGCCCAATACTGCTCAAGCGCCTTGATATAGAGCGCGTGCTTGTCACCGAATGCCGCATACAGGCTGGGGCGGTTCATGCCGGCCGCGGTGGCGATGCTGTCCAGTGACGCGCCGGAGTAGCCGGTGTTCCAGAAGACCCCAAGCGCCTGCTGCAGCGCTGTCTGCGGGTCGTAGGCACGGGGGCGGCCCCGGCCTTTGCCCGCGCTGATTTTATTTTGTGCCATGTTGTACAAAATCCTTGAGCAAGGGTGAATGAGTGGATATTCTTACACCATCGCACAAAATTAAGGAACCAGAAGTTCCTCGATGGCAGGTTTGTTGTAGCGGAGCTCTAACCGGGTGTTGCGGCGACGAAACAGGTGCGGCGGGAGTGATCCTCCCGACCGCGCACGCTAAGGCTGTTTTTTGGGTGTCAGCCCCATTTCCCGGTTAAAGGTGGATTCGATCATGACCAAACAGTTCGACATCTCGGCGACGCAGGCCTTCGAGCATCCAGGGCCGAACCTGGCAGACACGCCGCTCAACAAACCGTTGAAAGAGAGACTGCGGCCACTGCTGATGGTGGGGGTGCCCGCGCTCTTCGCTGCGGTGGGCTACGCCTGCTATCTGGCGGGCGAGCCCTTTGTTTCCACCGACAACGCCTACGCCCGGGTGGCGAAGGCTTCGATCAATGCGCGCATTTCCGGACAGGTCGTCGACATCGCCGTCGAAGACAATCAGCCGGTTCGCAAGGGTCAGGTGTTGTTCCGGATCAATCCGGAGCCGTTCCAGATCGCCGTCAACCGTGCGCAAGCGCAATTGAGCGTCGCGCGGCTGCGCATCGACGGGCTCAAGGCCCGCTATCGGCAGCAGCAGGCTGAATTGCAATCGGCCAAGGCATCGGCCGGCTTCGATCAAAAGGAGTTCGCCCGGAAGAAGGCACTGGTTGCCAGCGAGTTCGTTTCCCGAGCGATCTATGAGCGTGCGGACACCGATCTGCAAGTCGCACGACAACGCATAGCGTCTATCGAACAACAGATCGCCAGTACGGTCGTGGCCTTGAACGGGCATCCCGACATTGCCGTCGATAACCACCCGGAAGTGCGTGAAGCCCAGGCCCGGGTTGACGAGGCGCAGCTGTATCTGTCGTACGCGACGGTGTACGCGCCTGACGATGGCATTGTGGCTAAGGTCGACGATTTGCAGGTGGGCAACTATGTCACCAGCGGTGCGCCAGCCTTTGCTCTGCTGTCTGATCGCCAGGCCTGGGTGGAGGCCAACTTCCGCGAAACCCAGGTGACCCATATGCGTCCCGGCCAGGAAGCGACCATTCGTATCGATACCTACCCGGATCACGTTTTCAGGGCCCACGTCACCAGCATGAGCCCTGGCGCCGGGTCGGACTTCGCCCTGTTGCCGCCGGAAAATGCGACCGGCAACTGGGTCAAGGTGATCCAGCGGGTGCCGGTCCGGCTCGAACTGGATGAGCTGGACCCGGCTTTGCCACTGTTTTCGGGGACCAGCGCCACGGTCGAGGTCGATACCGGGTATCGCACGCCCTGGTGGCATCCACTCAAAAGTCTGTTGAGCGCAGGTAACTTTCGATGAACGCCAACCCTGTCGAAAAACCGCAAGGGGAGGGTGCGCGCTTGCTGAGGTTGGCCGCGCTGCTCGCGACCTATATGCAGTCAGCGAACCTGCCGTTGCCGAACTCGGCCCTGAGGTTCATTCAGGGCAGCTTGTCGATGACCGACGACCAGGCCGGCTGGATATTCACCGCGTACCTCGCGGCCAGTGCTATCACGTTGCCGATTGCCCAATGGCTCGCGGGTCGTTATGGCTTGAAGCGGGTTTATCAAACCGCACTGGCCGTCTTCGTCCTTGGCTTGCTGCTCGCCACCCAGGCAACGACGCCCCTGGAGTTCGTCGGTGCGCGCATCGTTCAAGGCGCTGCAAGTGGCGTGCTGGCACCGCTGTCGATGGCGATTGCCCTGGAGACATTAGCCCCGGCGCGACGCGCGAAATTCGGCACGGTGTGGACGGCCATCGTGCTGTTCGGCATCGCCAGCGGCCCGAGCATCGGCGGCTGGATCAGCGAACATTTCGGATGGCGCCCGATGTTCTACAGCAGCGTGCCGTTATCGGTGTTCATCTTTCTGGTGATGGCACTGTTGCTCGGGGAGAAGAAGGCCGAGAAAAGTCAGTCTTTCGACTTCTTTGGCTTCGGCACCTTCACCCTGGGGTTGATCAGCCTGCAGATGCTGCTCGACCGCGGTGAGCGCCTGGACTGGTTTGCCTCGACCGAGATCTGGCTGGAAGCGATGGGCTGTGCGCTGGGGCTTTACCTGTTCGTGGTCCACGTGCTGACCGCGAAGGTGCATTTCCTCAACAAAGGTTTGTTCAGGGACCGCAACTTCGTGCTGTCGACGATTATCTTTTTTGCCCTGGGTTTCGTGCTGTTGTCGACCATGGCACTGACGGCGCCGATGCTCGATGAGCTGCTCGGATTTGCGCCCGACACCACCGGCTTTCTGACGATACCGCGAGGCGTTGGGCTGGTAGGCGCGTTTTTGCTGATGGGGCGGCTGTCCGATCGCCTCGACTACCGGCCGTTCGTGGTGGCGGGCATCGCCCTGGTGATATATGCCAACTGGTTGATGCTGGGTTATTCGCCCTTGATGGACGGCTGGCCGGTGGCGGTTGCCGGGGCACTCCAGGGCGTCGGCCTCGGTGTATTGATGCCGGCGATCAGCAAGGTGGCGTTCAGCACGCTCGACCCCAAGCTGCGGCCGGAAGGTACCGGGTTGTTCAATCTGGTTCGCGTCTATGGAAGCACCATCGGCGTGGCGATCGTGCAGATTTTCTTCTTCAACAACACCCAGGCGATGCACATGGCGCTGGCCAGCAATCTGACGCCTTATCGCGTTACTGCGCAGTCGGTGACCCTGCAAACACTGGAAGGGCTCAATCACATGATTACCCACCAGGCCGCTTTCATCGCCGTTGTCGGCCAGTTCAAGATCCTGATGTTGGCAATGGTGGTGGTGTGTCCGCTGGTTGTGTTTCTTCGCAAACCCGTCCCGGCCTACTAGTTTTCGTGGAGTCTGCCCAATGAAAAGCGCAATCAACAGACAGCGGTTCCAGACGATGGTCGGGGCTCTGTCGGCTCTCATGCTGCTGTGTGCCTGTACCGTCGGCCCGGACTTTCAGAGGCCGCCGCCGAGCCAGTCGCAGCACTACGACCAACAAGCCGAGCAGCGCCTCGGCCAGGGTGGTGAACGGCAGATTGCCCTTGGCCAGAAGGTCCGAGGGGATTGGTGGTCGGCCTTGCAGTCGCCAAAGCTCGACAAGGTGGTGCGTCGCGCCATCGACGGCAATCTTGAGCTGGTGGCGGCGGACGCCACCATTCGCCAGGCGGCGTCCTCCGTCGCTGCCGCAGAGGGCACGCTGTATCCGCAGGTCGATTTTGCCGCCCAGGCGGGCCGGCAACGGGTGCACAACGCGGCCGAGCCAGCCGTCTCCAATTTCTATGCAATCGGACCACGGGTCGGCTTCGACCTTGATGTATTCGGCGAGAACAAGCGGCGGGTCGAACAGCAGCAAGCGTTTACCGAGCGACAAAAGCATCGATACGAAGCGGCGTACCTGACCCTGACGGGCGATGTCGCGAGCCAGGCCTTGTTGATTGCTTCGGCCAACGCGCAAATGCAAGCCGTGCAAAAACTGCTGGCCAATGACGCGAAGAATCTCGAGCTGGTACGCATGGCGCACCTTAATGGCAGCACTACCCAGATCGATGTTTCGCTGGCCGAGACCCGGCTCGCCCAGGACCGCACGCTGCTGCCGCCTCTCGCGCAGCAGCGGGACTCGGCGCGCCACGCACTGGCGATCTTGACGGGTAACGGTCCTGCCGACTGGATCGCGCCGGACTTCGATCTTGCCGAGTTTGTCTTGCCGTCGAACGTGCCCGTCAGCCTGCCTTCGGCAATGGCTCACGATCGGCCGGATATACGCCAGGCAGAAGCCGAGCTGCACATGGCCAGCGCCGCCGTGGGCATTGCGACAGCGAACCTCTATCCGCATGTCGAGCTGTCCGCGTTTCTGGCGCAGTCGGCTTCCGGCAATGGCGGTGCCGCACTCTGGGGGTTCGCGGCGGGGCTGGCGGGCCCGATCTTCGATGGCGGCACGCGCAACGCCGAACGGCAAGCGGCGATCGAGGGCTACAAGGCAACGCTCGCCGGCTACCAGCAGACTGTCATTCAATCCTTCGGTCAGGTCGCGGACACGCTGCAGGCGATCAACCATGACGCCGAACAACACCTGGCGCAGGAAGATGCGTTACGCGCGGCAGAAAGCAGTTTGCGCTTGAACCAGCAAGCCTATGCGCAAGGGGAGAACAGCATTCTCCAAGTGCTGGAGGCAGAGCGTGCCTATGAGCAAGCGTTGCTGGGCCACATCAGAGTGAAGACCGCGCAATACCTCGACACGGTGCGGCTGTACGTAGCACTCGGCGGCAATTCCATCGGTGTATTCGAGCAACGGGTTGCCGCTCGCGAAACACCCAACCGTTCTTATCAATAGCCGCTGTGGCCCCTGAGACTGGAGTACAGACATGTCATATGAAGCTTTTCACGATGCACTGCGCGATACCCGTTTTCCTCTTGTGCACGGCTCGGGTGAGATGCCGGCTGTCGGGTTCGGCACCTTGTTCCGCGATCTGGCGGTCACCACCCAAGCGGTCAAGGACGCACTGCAAACAGGCTTTCGCCATTTCGATTGTGCAGAACGCTATCGCAATGAGGACCAGGTCGGCGTTGCCATGAAGGAAATGATCGAGGCGGGGAAGGTCCGCCGGGAGGAGGTGTTCATTACCACCAAACTGTGGAACACCAACCATCGTCCCGAGCGAGTCGAGCCTGCTTTTGCAGCCAGTTGCCGACGGCTCCAGGTGGACTATATCGACTGCTATCTGATCCATACGCCCTTCGCCTTTCAACCTGGCGAGAACCAGGACCCGAGAGACGAGCAGGGGAACGTCATCTACGACCGTGACGTGACGTTGATCGAAACCTGGCGGGCGCTCGAGTGTCTGGTGGATCAAGGCCGCTGCAAGTCCATCGGCCTGTCCGATATCACCCTGGAGGCTTTAAAGGAAATCGTGGCGGCGGCCCGGATCAAACCGGCCGTGGTGCAGGTTGAAGCCCACCCTTATCTGCCTGAGTGGGAGCTGCTGGAATTTTGCCAACAGCAAGGAATCATCGTCCTCGCGTTTGCGCCACTCGGGCATGGCATGGCGCCGAACGTGCTGGAAGACGACGTGATAACCGGGATCGCCCGGCGCTTGCGCAAGACCCCGGCGCAAGTTGCACTGGCCTGGTCGGTGCAGCGTGGAGTCGCTTTCCTGACCACTTCTGCAACACTGAGCCATATTCAGGAAAACTTTGATATTGCGACGCTGCCTCATCGGGCCATGCATGAAATCAAGACCGATATTACAACCCGGGTACGCTTCAACTCGGTAGTGGAAACCGGCGTGCCTGGCTTCATTGCGCGGAAAAAGTGATACAGGATGCAGGGGCGGTCTGATGCCAGACCGCTTTTTTTCATCGGAAAGCTTGGACTGAGGTAGGCGATGGACGTTTTCCAAACCATGCGGTTTTTTGTGGCGGTCGCCCAGAGCGGCAGTTTCACGGCGGCGGCCGAACTACTGGACACCAACACCACCAACGTCTCCAAAGCCGTTTCCAGTCTGGAAGCCAGGTTGCAGACCCGCCTGATCAACCGGACGACCCGACGCCTGGCATTGACCGAAGCCGGCATGCGTTATCTGCAACGCTGCGAGAACATTCTTGACGAGGTACGGGAAGCCGATGAGGAAGCGGGCACTGCCCAGACCCTGCCCGTCGGCCGCCTGAAAATTCATGCGATGTCAGCCATCGGCAATCATTACGTGATCGATGCCATTGCCCAATACCGAGAGATTTACCCCTCGGTCATGTTTGACCTGACACTGACCAATCGGCTACCGGATTTGCTGGAGGAGGGGTATGACATGTCGATTGTTCTGGCGCGGGATTTACCCGACTCGGGTTTTGTCGCTCAGCGACTCGGCATTACCTGCAGCATTCTCTGCGCGTCGCCCGGGTACTTGCAGAAGCGCGGCATCCCCGATTCTCCAGGTGCTCTTGGCGCCCATGATTGCTTGAGGATCGTTAATACGGTGATGCCCGTCGAGAATTGGGCATTCAAGGGGCCGCAAGGGGTAGAAACAGTCAACGTGCCCTTGTCGCCTTTTCATATCAATACCGCCGATGGCATGACGGTGGCGATAAAACACGGGATGGGTATCGGCATCCAGCCTATTGCGTCTGCGGTCGATGGCCTCAAGGCGGGCGCTTTGGTGCGGGTGCTGCCGGACTATCATCTCGAAGAGTTGAGTCTGTTTGCCATCTATCCGTCACGCAAATTCGTCGATGCCAAAATAAAGACGTGGGTGGAGTTTCTTAAAAACGCCATTCCAGGCCTGTTGGCAGCAGATGAAAAAATCGCAGGCTCGCCAAAAAAAAATAATCAATCCGCGGTTTGATGACCTTGCAGACATGGAGTGTCGACCCTCCACCTTGCGCACCGTACTCAACCGTTGGAACAGCCAGTGCCCATCACTTGATATTGCAGCACATGACGCTGACCGTGGGAGTCTTCATAGGTCATCTGCGCCGGGACCGGCCCGCACTGATCGGCAATATCGGTCACCGTGATGACTTTGTCGATGTCGAGTTTTGTTGAGTAAGTGTAATTTTCCACCGGAGTCTGGCTGGCGTTGCCGGTTGTCTCGTTCTCGTCCGCATGGGCCTGTACGCCGGCAGTAGCAAGAACGAGAAGAAGCGCCATTCTGGAAATTTTCATGAGAGTCACCGTGTCGTTAAGGATTACTCGGCGCTCGAGTTGATTGCATTCATCTCGAACTGTGGAGTTTTTACCTTGCGAGCCAGTAGAGGCATGTGGCATTGGCTGACTTGGTAGACACGATGCTAAGTGTTCCCCCTTTGCTCAAATAGCGGCCCGGGGGACAAACACTGTTGCCGGATTCCCCATGAATGGCGACTTCGACGCGTTGATGCCTGAACGAGCGGGAGGGCCTGGCCCTCCCGTTGTGGATCAGTCGCGGTACACCGGGAAGTCACTGCACATCGCGGCAGCCAGGCTGGCGACCTGGGCCTCGACATCGGCGTCACTCAGGTGATCGAGAATGTCGCAGATCCAGCCCGCCAGCTCGATGCTCTGGGCTTCCTTGAACCCACGGCTGGTGATGGCCGGGGTGCCGATGCGCAGGCCGGAAGTCACGAACGGCGACTGCGGATCGTTCGGCACCGCGTTCTTGTTCACGGTGATGCCGGCGCGACCGAGGGCGGCGTCGGCGTCTTTGCCGGTGAGGCCCTGACGGATCAGGCTGACCAGGAACAGGTGGTTATCGGTGCCGCCGGACACCACATCGTAGCCACGGTCGATAAACACCTTGGCCATGGCCTGGGCGTTGCGGATCACTTGCGCCTGATAGGTCTTGAAAGCAGGCTCCAGCGCTTCCTTGAAGCACACGGCCTTGGCGGCGATCACGTGCATCAGCGGTCCGCCCTGGCCACCGGGGAATACCGCGGCGTTGAGTTTTTTCTCCAGTTCCGGATTGGACCTGGCCAGGATCAAACCACCACGAGGGCCGCGCAGGGTCTTGTGGGTGGTGGTGGTGACCACATCGGCGTACGGCAGCGGGTTCGGGTACAGACCGGTCGCGACCAGCCCGGCGACGTGGGCCATGTCGACGAACAGGTAGGCGCCGACTTTATCGGCGATCTGCCGGAAGCGCGGGAAATCCAGGGTCTTGGAGTAGGCCGAGAACCCGGCGATGAGCATTTTCGGCTGATGCTCGACCGCCAGGCGCTCGACTTCGTCGTAATCGATCAGCCCGGTATCGGTGTCGATGCCGTACTGCACCGCGTTGTAGAGCTTGCCGGAAAAACTGACCTTGGCGCCGTGGGTCAGGTGACCGCCATGGGCCAGGCTCATGCCCAGCACGGTATCACCGGCCTGCAGCAACGCCAGATACACCGCGGCGTTGGCCTGGCTGCCGGAGTGCGGCTGGACGTTGGCGTAGTCGGCGCCGAACAGCTGTTTGGCGCGGTCGATAGCCAACTGCTCGACCACGTCGACATGCTCGCAGCCACCGTAATAACGCTTGCCCGGATAGCCTTCGGCATACTTGTTGGTCAGGCCACTGCCTTGCGCCTCCATCACCCGTTGGCTGGTGTAGTTTTCCGAGGCGATCAATTCGATGTGATGCTCTTGCCGTGCGTCCTCGGCATTGATCGCCGCCAGCAGTTCATCGTCGTAGCCTTTGATCTGGTCGTGCTTGCTGAACATGGTGGAGTCCTCTGTTTATCTCTGAATGAGCTGACGGTCACCTGTAGGAGCTGGCTTGCCAGCGAAGGCGTCTCCAAGGGCGCTGCAAGGTTTGAGGCCGCCTTCGCTGGCAAGCCAGCTCCTACAGGGGTAATGCGGTGTTCTTGCCATCCCGCGAAGGGGTGGGAGGCGTGCTGATAGGCGCACGTGAAGTTGATTAGCAAGGGCGATGCCAGTCACGATTAGTATAATTAAATCAATAGGATGGAGTAATTTTGTGAGAAACAACTGAACTTCTTTGTATTGAAATCAATACAGGTGGTCCGGCGTATGTAGAGCGGAAAGGTGCCCAGTTGAAAGATACGGGGGGCGCGGCGGCGTGTATCGAATTCAATACAATGTATCGAATCCAAGACGCACCAGATTGCTCACAGTTGTCAGCTGGAACGCAATCAGAGGCGGTTTTTCTCCGAGTATTACGCTTGCGGTTGAAGGTCGCTCAACAGCGCTTTGATTGCCTTTCTGTTAACCAACTCACACCACGGGCCGTCGTCGATAATCGCACCGTCCTGCATGACGATGACTCGATCAAAGCGATACAGGTGGCCAACGTCGTGAGTGACACAAATCAGTCCGCGCTCGGCGAAGGTGTCGAAAAGCAAATCCCACACCGGAGTGGCGAGCTTCGGTTCGATCGACGCACTTGGCTCGTCGAACAGATTGAAGTGTCCTGGTCTGTTGATCAGGCGCAGTAGCGACAGGCGTTTGGCTTCGCCACCGGAAATATTGGCCGCGTTTTCGCTGAGGTTTCGCCGGGTAACAATCTCTTCAAGGTTCAATCGTTGTATCGCCTGGTGCAGATGTGGCGAAGGATTGATTCCGAACAGAACCGAGCGGTCGAAGGTGCCTTCCAGGAACTGCGGTGATTGAGGACAATATCTCAGGCAATTCAAGTGGGTCAGGGCGCTCAACCTGCAAACCGGCAGGCCGTCGATGCTCAACTGACTTCTGACCGAAGCATTCAATCCGGCCAGCGTTTCCAGCAAGGTGGTTTTTCCCGCCCCGCTGGGACCGGTAATGGCGACCGATTGGCCTTGTTGAAAGGTGATGGCATTCGCGATTGATAACCGGACCGCTCTGTTATCGGTCACTACGCAGGGGGCGAGCACCATGGTCGAGGCGTGCCGGGATGTGATTTCGGCTTGACGGTTGTCATGGTCAAAGTTTGGCAATGACAACAATTGCTGCAGTCGACGCTGGTCAGCGAGAAATTGGTCCAGTACTCGATAACCTTCGGTAAGCGCGGTGATGTTGAGTAAAAAACTTCCCGCAATGGAAAATATGGCTACCAGTTGCCCGACGCTGATGCTTGGCTCGCCCGACAATTGATCGAAAACACCCCAGCCCAGCAATCCTGCCGTGGAGAGGCTGACAAATAAAATTTTTGCCGCGCTCAGGAAGCCGCCGGAGCTTGTCACGGTTACTGCTGCGTTGGCGTATTGCGCGAAGGCGCGATTCAACGGTTGTGTTGCTGTGCGTTCGGATCTTTCCAGTTTTATCGATTTTCCCGCGGTCAGGGTATTGAACAAAATCGCACTTAACTCATCCTCTTGGTCGTTGACTGCATCAATATGCTTTCTGCGCCACCTGATTATTTTATGGGTGACAAACAGGTAGAGGATGCCAAGACCGGTCAGTGCGAGGAAAATCCCGGCACCACCCATATAAAGAAAAATACCCCCCACGATCAAAAACTCCAGACACATGGGGAATCCGACGGTCACGAAGAATGTCAATAATTGTTCATGGGCCGTGATGCCGCGCTCCACGGATTTGATGAAATGTCCGATGCGCCACGAATCGAAATGACAAAATTCTTTGCGCATCAACTCTGACATCCAGTCTATGGATGCATTCATCACGATCTGCTGCACTAATCTGGATAAAAGAAAAATTTGCAGTGGATTAATGATCGCTTGAATGCATCCAGCCAGGGCAAACGCTGCCGTCAGGGTAAGTAGCGTGTTGAGGGTTGTATGGCTATCATTGTTCAGCGCGTCGACGACGTTGCCTAACAGCAGGGGCGGAGCCAGCGCTATAAGCTTGAGCACTATGATGGTGGTTATTGTTGAAGTCAGCAGTGCTGCGTGTTTTTTACAGGCTGTTCTGATGAGTGTCTGCATGGGGCACCTGTCGCCTGTGTTTTTTGCGCAGGTGGATTAATAGCAGTGAGTTTTCACGTGTTCAATTGTTGGGGCGGATCTATCTTCCCATGATTATGTAGGAACGTTCCTATTTGCGGATAGGACAAATCCATTAGGTATTACGTTAATGTATTTATATATCGATTTACAGGTTCGTAGAAATCATCAGCAAAGGCGTCAAAGCTTCCCCGGAATCCCATACTTACGCAACCGAATAGCAATCGCACTGTGCGAAGTTTGCAACCGCGCAGCCAACAAACGGCTCGACGGATAGCTGCGGTACAGCTGTTCCAGCAGGTTTTTTTCAAAATCACCGACGGCGGCTTCCAGGCTGCCGACCTCGCCGGCATTCTGCCGCTCCATGGTCGTGCGGGCGATGTCCAGGTCGTCGATGTCCACCAGTGGGTTTTCGCAAATGGCGGCAGCGCGGAAGATCACGTTCTGCAGTTGCCGGACGTTGCCCGGCCAGCGGTTGCCGAGCAGCGCCGGATACGTGCCTGGCGCCAGGCGGCAGACCGGGCGCTGGATCTGTGCGCAGGCCTGTTGCATGAAGTGATTGGCCATCAGCAGGATGTCGTGGCCGCGGTCGCGCAGCGGTGGCACTTGCAGGTTGAGCACATTCAGGCGGTAGAACAGGTCTTCGCGAAAGCTGCCTTCGCTGACCATTTTTTCCAGGTCGCGGTGCGTTGCGCTGAGGATCCGCACGTTGACCTTGACCTCGCGATCGCCACCCACCCGACGGAAGCAGCCATCGCTCAGGAAGCGCAGCAGCTTGGCTTGCAGGTAGGGCGACATTTCGCCGACTTCGTCGAGGAACACCGTGCCCTGGTCGGCCAGTTCCAGCAGGCCGAGCTTGCCGCCCCGTTGCGCGCCGGTGAAGGCGCCGGCGGCGTAGCCGAACAGCTCGCTTTCGGCGAGGCTCTCCGGCAGTGCCGCGCAGTTCAGGGCCAGGAAGGGTGCATCACGGCGGGTGCTGATGGCGTGGCAAGCACGGGCCACCAGCTCTTTGCCGGTGCCGGTTTCGCCCTGGATCAGCAGCGGCGCGTCGAGGGCGGCCACTCGCTGGGCGCGGGCCTTGAGCGTGCGAATCGCCGGGGATTCGCCCAGCAGCGCATCGAACCCTTCGGCATGGTCGTGGTGCAGCGCCGAGAGGCGTTCGCCGATGCGGTTCGGTTGATACAGGGTCAGCAGGGCGCCGGCATCGGTGATCGGCATCGCGTCCAGCAGCAAGGTCTGGCCAGCGAGGCTGACCTCGTGCATGGGCAGGCGGTAGCCGTGTTCGATCAGCGTGCGTTGCAAGTCGGGATCATCGAACAGCGCCGTCAGCGGCTCACCCGCCGGTTCACGGCCGCACAAGGCGATCAGCGCCGGATTGGCCAGCAGCACATGGCCGCGGTCATCCACCGCCAGCACCGGGTCGATGCTGGCCGCCAGCAAGGCGTCCAGTTGCAGGCGGCGACGCTGTCCCGGGAGGATATCGACCAGGGTCACCGCTTGCACACCCCGCACGCCGAGCAAGGCCTCGCGCAGTTCCTCCAGCACATCGGCACCGAGTGTCGGGGCATCGATGTACACGTTGGGCGGCACCATCTCGACGGCATCCAGATTGAAACTGCGCCCGCCGAGCAGGGCCAGTACTTCCTGGGTGATGCCGACACGGTCGATGAAGGTGACGTGGATGCGCATGAAGGGCCTGCAAAGTGGCGAACGGGATGACTGCGCCGATCAGTATGCCGGGCACTGTTCGATTGTGGCGAGCAGTGTCTGTCAGCGACTGGCGGTCTTGCGTGAACAGGCGTCCAGGTCCTCGAGAAAAGCCTGCAGGATCGGCGGCGGGGCAGTGCCGCGTCGGGTGATCACATCGAACGGCGACATCAACTCCAGGCTGGTGGGCGCCAGCTGATGCATTTCGCCGGTCTTGACCCACTGGGTGGCGAAGTGCACCGGCAAGAAGCCCAGGTAGGCACCGGAAATCAGCAGGATGGCCAGCGCTTCGATGTTGTCCACAGTGGCCGCGGCCTTGCTCACGCCCAGGTGCTCCAGGTCGTATTGCTGCATGTAGCCCCTGACCACAATCCGGCTCGCGGCAATCTCTTCGAGCAGTTCGCCACCCTCGGCCTTGCTGCCGTACAGCGGATGCCGCCGCCCGCAATACAGCCCCAGGGCTTCCTGATACAGCGGTGAATGCAACAGCCCGGGAACGTGGATCGGGAAGTGCCCGATGGCCAGGTGCAGGCGGCCGTCGAGGACGCGCTCTTCCAGTTCGGCCGGGGTGCCGACGTACACGTTGAGGTGCACGTCATGCCCTCGGGACACGAAGCGCTGGGTGGTGCGCGGCAGCGGGGAGGCCGGATCGGTAATGGTGGTGTCGATGATGCCCAGGTTGAGCTTGCCGCTGATGTGTTGCTTGAGCACGTCGGCGTCCATGCAGAAATTCTCCACCGCCGAGAGCAGGCGCTGGGTGGCTTCATGGATCGCCACGCCTTGCTCGGTCAGGCGAAAGCCGCTGCGCCCGCGTTGGCAGAGTTTGACCCCGAGCCGGGTTTCCAGGTGCGTCATCTGTTCGCTGATGGTCGACTGGCCGGCATTCAACGCCGCCTGCGCGGCAGAAAAACCGCCGCACCGGACAATCGTGGCAAACACCCTGAGCAGTTTCAGATCGACATCGTGCAGCTGGATCACCTTGGACCTCCGGCGTGTGGATGCATCGGCAATGCCGATATGAGTATCTGATGTTTAGCATTTTTTCCACGAAAACCTGCGCCCATAGTCACTCCAACGGCGGTCGCCTTCCACGACCGCACAGCCAAAAACAAGAATTGGAGATGCCCGACATGTCGAACAACGGTTATGAATCCGGTCGCCTGAACCTGCCATTCGTGGGGCATTGCACCTTTGGCAAATCCCCGGTGTGCACCGATTGGGATGCTCTCGATGCTGACGTGGCGGTCCTTGGCGTCCCCAACGACATGGGCACCCAGTGGCGCTCCGGCGCCCGTTTCGGACCACGGGGCATTCGCGAGGCATCGACGCTGTTCTCCTTCGGGCATGCCGGTGCCTACGACCACGAAGATGACGTGATGTACCTGACCGCCGCCGATGTGCGCATGGTCGATGTCGGTGACGCCGATATCGTGCATACCGACATGGTCACCAGCAACCAGAACACCGAATACGCGGTACGCAAGATCCTCGACGCCGGCGTCATGCCAGTGGTGCTCGGCGGCGATCACTCGGTGCACGCTCCGGTGATCAAGGCCTTCGAGGGGCGCGGGCCGATTCACATCATCCATTTCGATGCTCACCTGGACTTTGTCGACGAACGCCACGGCGTGCGCTACGGCCATGGCAACCCGCTGCGCCGAGCTTCGGAAATGAACCACATCGTCGGCATGACCCAGATGGGCATCCGCAACGTGTCTTCCTCCAATCGCGATGACTACGAAGCGGCCCATGCGGCGGGCTCGAAGATCCTTTCGGTGCGCGATGTGCGGCGCCTGGGCGTCGACGGTGTGCTGGCGTTGATCCCGCAGAACATCAACTACTACATCACCATCGACATCGACGGTTTCGACCCTTCCATCGCACCCGGCACGGGCACCCCGAGCCATGGCGGTTTCCTCTATTACGAGGTGCTGGAAATCATCCAGGCCCTGGCCAAACGCAGCCAGGGCAACATCGTCGGCATGGACCTGGTCGAGGTGGCGCCCGTCTATGACCCGACCGGCATGACCTCGATCCTGGCGGCGCAGCTGCTGCTCAACAGCATCGGTTTCATCTTCCACGAGCGGGCTCAGGCACGGCACGTCATGAGCGCAACCACCACGGCTTCGGCGTGACTTGACCGCCGCACAGAGAGACTGAAAATGGACACCATCGTCAAAAATTACCTGCAGAAATTCGGCGTCTCCGAAGCCACCCAGACCTTCCTCGGCAAGGCGCAGAAGATGTTCATCGGCGGCGCCTTTGTCGACGCCAGCGACGGGCAGACGTCCGACGTCATCGAACCCTCCACCGCAGGCCTGATCACCCGGATTCCCATGGGCACCACCCAGGACCTGGATCGCGCCGTGCAAGCGGCCCGCGCGCAATTCGACGGTGGCGCCTGGCGTCAGGCCAAACCGGCCGAACGCGAACGCCTGATGCAGCGCCTGGCCGACCTGATTGAAAGCAACGCCGCCGAACTGGCCGAAATCGAATCGATCGACATGGGCAAGTCAGCGGCTTTCGCCCGGGATGTCGACATCCAGGGCACGGTCGATACCCTGCGCTATTTCGCCGGCTGGGCCACCAAGCTGCATGGCCGCACTGTCGAGCCATCGCTGCCGGGCAACTACCTGGCGTATACGCGCAAGGAAGCGGTGGGGGTGGTCGGCGCCATCGTGCCGTGGAATTTCCCGTTGCAGACCATGGCCTGGAAGCTGGGCGCCGCGTTGGCAACCGGCTGCACCGTGGTGGTCAAACCCGCCGAACTGACCTCGCTGTCGGCCTTGCGATTCGCTGAACTGGTGCAGGAAGCCGGGATTCCGGACGGCGTGATCAATATCGTCACCGGGCGTGGCAGTGTGGTCGGTGCGGCCATGGCTACCCACCCGGGCATCGACAAGCTGACCTTCACCGGTTCGACCCCGGTCGGTCGCACCGTCGGCCGTGCGGCGCTGGACGAAATGAAGCGACTAACCCTGGAACTCGGAGGAAAATCACCGGTAATCGTCCTGGCCGACGCCGACGTGAAAGCTGCCGCCCAGGCCATCGCCAACGGCGTGTTCTTCAACTCGGGCCAGGTGTGCGATGCCGGTACGCGGGCTTATATTCATCGCAGCGTCTACGACGAATTCCTGCGCGAACTGATCGCCTACACCCGGACCTTGAAGATGGCGCCAGGCCTGGATCCGGATTGCTTCATCAGTCCGCTGGTCTCGGCATTGCAGCAGCAACGAGTGACCGACTACATCGAAACCGGCAAGCAGGAAGGCGCCGAACTGGTCTACGGCGGGCAGCCTGTGGAGGGCCCCGGTTTCTTCGTCGAACCGACCATTTTTGCCCATTGCCGCAACGACATGCGCATCGTCCAGGAAGAGATCTTTGGCCCGGTGCTGGTGACTGCACCGTTCGACGATGAGGAAGAGGCGCTGGCCCTGGCCAACGACTCGCCTTACGGCCTGGCGGCCGCACTGTATTCCAATGACCTTGGCAAGGTGCACAGCTTGATCCCGCGGTTGCAAGCGGGATCGGTCTACGTCAACGCCCACGGCACCCTCGATCCGTCGATGCCGTTCGGTGGCTACAAACAGTCCGGATTCGGCAAGGACCTGGGCGCGGAGCAGCTGGATTATCTGCTCGAAACGAAGGCGGTCTGGATCACGTTACCTTGAGTCATGGCTGACTCAATCCCTGTAGGAGCGAGCTTGCTCGCGAAGGGGCCATCTGATTCAACATCAATGTTGACTGACACGCCGCTTTCGCGAGCAAGCTCGCTCCTACAGGGGCGTCGTTCACCTGAAACAATGCAGTTATCCGTCATGATCTTCCAAAAATAAGAGCCCATCATGAACATTGACGCCAAAGCCACCCCCAGCCTGTCCATCCTCGACGACAAACCCATCGTCGAAGGTCATTCGATCGATTTCATCCCGGAGGCCGAGCGCACCGACAAACTGTCGAGCCAGGGCCCGTTCTGGTTTCTCGGCAACTTCACCTTCTTCACCATGACCATCGGCTTCGTGGGCCCGAGCGTCGGTCTGACCGCGCTCTGGACCACGCTCGCCGGGACGCTGGGCATCATGTTCGGCACACTGTTCATGGCCTTTCACGGATCGCAGGGCCCGCACCTGGGGCTGCCGCAGATGATCCAGTCCCGTGCGCAGTTCGGCTATCGCGGGGTGATTCTGGTGCTGCTGGCGACGCTGTTCGTGTTCGCCGGATTCAACATCGTCAACCTGGTGTTGATGATGCAGGGCCTGCACACGCTGTTCGGCTTCAACCCCATTGTGGTGGCGGTGGCCGTGACGCTGCCGGCGGCCGTCCTGGCGATCCTCGGTCACGACTGGATGCATCGCAGCTTCAAGTGGGCGTTGTTCCTGTCGCTGCCGTTGTACGGCCTGGTGACCCTGGCGGTGCTGATGGGGTGGGTGCCCGACGCACCGATGCCGGTACTGGCCGCCGGTGAAGTGGCCCCGGCGCCCTTGGGTTTCAACTGGACCGGTTTCATCGCCCAGTTCGCTGCGGCGGCGAGTTACAACATCGCCTATGCGCCCTATGTGTCCGACTATTCACGCTACCTGCCGAAAAACACTTCCAGCGGCAAATTGATCGCGGTGGTGTTTCTCGGAGCCTCGTTGTCCGGTGCCTGGATGATTTCCGTGGGTGGCTGGCTGGCCGATCACCTGCATTCCACCGACGTGCTGGTCGCCCTTGGCCAAGTGGGTAACACCGTGTCGCCGTTCATGGGCACCGCCGTGGTGGTGGTCACGATCCTGGCGTTCCTGCCGGTGATCGCGATGAACATCTACAGCGCCAAGCTGACCACCCTGACCTGCGTCGATTCCATCAAGCACATCGAGCCGACCCGCAAGGCGCGGATCCTGGCCATCGCTTTCGTGATCATGCTGCAACTGGGCGTGGCCCTGAGCATTCAGAGTTCGGGCAAAGGCCTGTCGGTGCTGGGGATTTACCTGGTGGTGATGCTGTACTTCCTGGTGCCCTGGACCTCGGTCAACCTCACCGACTATTTCTTTGTGCGTAAAGGCCGCTACGCCATCCCGCACTTCTTCATGCCCCACGGCAACATTTACGGCAGCTGGGGCCTGCGGGGCATCGCCGCCTATGCCATCGGTTTCATCTCGATGATCCCGTTCTTCTACATCTACGACGGCGTCGAGCAGCGCGAGGTCTATGTCGGCCCGCTGGCGAAGGCGCTCGGCAGCATCGACATCGCCTGGCTGGTCGGGCTGATCGTCTCGGGGCTGGCGTACTACTGGCTGAGTCGCTCGATCGACCTCAAGCGTGAAGAAGCCGTCATCCGGCACATCGAACAAACATCCCCGCAATACACCACCGGCGACCGGCTGACCAAGCCTTCGTTGCCGGTATTCAACGAATCGACGGCCGGGAGATAACCATGGCTACGCAAAGATACGACTACATCATCATCGGTGCAGGCTCGGCCGGTTGTGTGTTGGCCAACCGCCTGAGCGAAGACCCGGCCACTTCCGTGCTGGTCCTGGAGTTCGGTGGCAGCGACCGCAGCGTGGTGATCCAGATGCCAAGCGCGTTTTCGATCCCGATGAACACCAAGAAGTACAACTGGCGCTACGAAACCGAGCCGGAACCCTACCTCAACGGCCGGCGTATTCACTGCCCGCGCGGCAAGGTGCTGGGCGGCTCGTCGTCGATCAATGGCCTGGTGTACATCCGCGGCCATGCGTGTGACTTCGACGAATGGGAATCCCTCGGCGCACAGGGCTGGGGCTACCGCAATTGCCTGCCGTATTTCAAG
Organism: Pseudomonas sp. MPC6; assembly: GCF_006094435.1. Taxonomy (NCBI): domain Bacteria; kingdom Pseudomonadati; phylum Pseudomonadota; class Gammaproteobacteria; order Pseudomonadales; family Pseudomonadaceae; genus Pseudomonas; species Pseudomonas sp. MPC6. The sequence goes on from NZ_CP034783.1 coordinate 2,698,418, forward strand.
CGGGCCGAGCATTACGAGGAGGGCGGTGACGGCTATCGCGGCAGCACCGGGCCGTTGCACACCACCAACGGCAATCACATGAAAAACCCGCTGTATGGCGCCTGGGTCGAAGCCGGTGCCGAAGCGGGCTATATCAAGACCGACGACTGCAACGGTTTCATGCAGGAAGGGTTCGGCGCCATGCACATGACGGTGAAGAATGGCGTACGCTGCTCTACCGCCAACGCCTATCTGCGCCCGGCCATGGGCCGTCCGAACCTGACCGTGATCACCCACGCGATGACTCGCCAGATCATGCTCGAAGGTAAACGCGCGGTGGGGGTCATCTATGACCACGATGGCCAGAGCCACCAGGTCTATTGCAACCGGGAAGTGCTGGTATCGTCCGGCCCCATCGGCTCACCGCACCTGCTGCAACGCTCCGGCATCGGCCCCGCCGAGGTCCTGCGCAAAGCCGGGATCGGCGTACGCCATGACCTGCCGGGGGTAGGGGAGAATCTGCAGGATCACGCCGAGGTCTACATCCAGTTCGGCTGCAAGGAGCCGGTGACGCTCAACAGCAAGATGGACCCGCTGAGCAAGCTGATGATCGGTCTGCGCTGGCTGTTGTTCAAGGACGGGCTCGGCGCCACCAACCATTTCGAGGCCGGTGGTTTCATCCGCTCCGACAAGGGCCTGCGCTGGCCGGACATTCAGTTCCACTTCCTGCCGGCGGCCATGCGATACGACGGCAACAAACCGATCAAGGGCCACGGTTTCATGGTGCTTACCGGGCCGAACAAACCCAAGAGCCGCGGTTATGTACGGGTGCGGTCGGCGGATCCTTACGAGCATCCCGAGATTCAGTTCAACTACCTGCAACGGGAAGAAGATCGTGAAGGTTTCCGCCGCTGCATTCGCCTGACCCGGGAAATCATCGGCCAGCCTGCGATGGACCGCTTCCGCGACGGCGAGATCGCACCCGGGCCGCAGGTGAACACCGATGAAGAGATCGACGCCTTCGTCCGCGAGAACCTGGAGAGCACCTACCACCCTTGCGGCTCGTGCCGGATGGGCGAGGATGACATGGCGGTGGTGGATTCCGAGCTGCGGGTGCGGGGCATCGCGGGTCTGCGGGTGATTGACTCGTCAGTGTTCCCGACCGAACCGAACGGCAACCTCAATGCACCGACCATCATGCTCGCCGAACGTGCCTCGGATCTGGTTCGCGGGCACAGCATGCTGCCGGCGTCCGATGCACCGGTGGGCTTGGTGGAGGATTGGGAAAACAGTCAGCGATCGACATTGCCGGGACGCAATGTGAGGGTTTGATTCAGGCCTTCGGGATGCGATTGCCATGGCTGAAGGAGGTCCCCTGTAGGCGCTGGCTTGCCAGCGAAAGCGTCCGTTCAGGCGACAACTACGTCGGCTGACCCACCGCTTTCGCTGGCAAGCCAGCTCCTACATTTTTGATCGCCGTCGAGCACGCATTTTGTGTTTGCCACAGATCCCCTGTACGCCGGGGATCCTGCTTACTTCACTTCAACACCAACAACCGATAAACCCCGCCCTCACTTTCGATCCCATGGGTGTCATGGGTAAATCCGGGGAAGGATTTGTCGAAGCTTTCCAGCGCCCTGAGGTAGGCCAGCAATGGCCCGTCCGCCGGCCCTGCGTTCTCACCTGGCATCAACAATGGAATGCCCGGTGGATAGGGCACGATCCCGGTCGCGACGATCCGCCCGGCGGCTTCTTCCAGGGTGACCAGTTCGACTTCGTTCTTGACCAGTTTTTCGTAGGCCTCCACCGGACTGAATTCGGCCTGCGGCAGCATGCCGAACGCCTGGGCCATGGTCGCCGTGGTCTTGTGTCGCTTCATGGCGGCAAAGATGTCCGCGGCGAGGTCCTTGAGGCCCATGCCGGCGTAGCGTTGCTGGTTGGCGGTCAACAGGTCCGGCAGGCACAGCTCGAGCTCGAGGTTATTGTCGAAGTCGCGCTTGAAGTCGAGCAGGGCGTTGACCAGGGTGCCCCATTTGCCTTTGGTGATGCCGATGGAAAACAGGAACAGGATGGTGAAATCGGTGGTTTTCTCGACGACGATACCCTGGCGTCCGAGGTAGGCGGTAAGAATGCAGGCGGGGATGCCGAAGTCCAGCAGGTTGCCGTCGTCGCCCATGCCCGGGCTCAGCACCGAGACCTTGATCGGGTCGAGCATGCAGTAGCCTTCCTCGATATCGCCGAAACCGTGCCACACCTCGTTCGGGTGCAGTACCCAGCAGTCCGGCTCGGTTTTCAGCAGCACCGGATCGACTTCATGGAAAGGTACCGCTGCGCCACCCACCTGCACTGACGGCGGCTGCCAGCAGGTGAAAAACCACTCGTCCTTGCCCTGCATCTCTTTGTTCATGCGCGAGATGACCTGGCGGAAAGCGATGGCTTCTTCGATGGATTCGGTGGTCAGGATCTGCCCGCTGGGCGCTTCCATCATCGCCGAGCTGACGTCGCAGGAGGCCATGATCGCGTAGTTGGGCGAGGTCGAGGCGTGCATCATGAACGACTCGTTGAAGCGCCCGTGCGGAATCGGGTTGCGGCCGTTGCGCACGTGAATCATCGAGGCCTGGGACAGCGCGGCCAGCAACTTGTGCGTCGATTGTGTGGCGAACACGGTCGGGCGCGACTCATCGTGATCGTCCGGGCTGCCGTGCATGGCGAAGCGGTCGCGATACAGCGGGTTGAACCGCGCATAACCGTACCAGGCTTCATCGAAATGCAGCCGGTCGACACTCTGGCCCAGCAGCTCTTCGACTCGGGTAACGTTGTAGGTCAGGCCGTCGTAGGTCGAATTGGTAATGATCGCGTGGATCGGCGTCGGATCAATACCGCCCTTGACCAGCGGGTTATTGGCAATGGCAGCTTTGACGCTTTCTGCGCTCAGGGTCTGCGGCAGGATCGGGCCGATGATGCCGTAGCGATTGCGGGTCGGCACCAGGTAGGTCGGAATGGCCCCGGACAAGGTCATCGCGTGCTCGGCGGACTTGTGGCAATTGCGGTCGCACAGCGCGATCTGGTTGCGCGTGACGCTGGCCATGAGAATGACGCGGTTGGACGTCGATGAGCCGTTGGTCACGTAATAGGTGCGGTGCGCGCCGAACACCTTGGCGGCATAACGCTCGCCCTGGCCGATGGGGCCGCTGTGATCGAGCAGCGAACCGAGTTCGCCGACCGAAATCGACAGGTCGGAACGCAACAGGTTTTCGCCAAAGAACTCGTAGAAAGCGCGGCCTGCCGTGCTCTTGAGAAATGCCGTGCCACCGGCATGCCCGGGGGTGTGCCACGAGTATTCATAGGTGCGGGAAAACTTCAGCAGCGCGCCGAACATCGGTGGCAGCACCGCCTGCCGGTAACGTTCGATGGCGGCCAGGATGCGCCCGCTGAGGAAACGGCTGGTGTCCTCGGGCAGCCAGATGAAGTCGTCGGCGTGCTGCATGACCACCAGCGGAATGTTCGACGCCGTGCTGCGGTCGCTGATCAGGAACACCGGGACCCGGGTGTTGCGTTCGCGCAGGCTGGTCAGCAGTTTGATGCATTCCTCATGGCCTTCGCTGTCGTCCATTTCCCAGCTGAGCAGCACGCATTGAATCGCCGAGTCCGAATGCAGGATCGAGGTGGCGTCGCTCAGGCTTTCCGAGACCAGCACACTGATCGTGCGTTCCTCCACATCGCTGATCAACTGATTCAGGGCGCGACCGAATACGGTTCTCTTGTCCGGCGGACTGCTCACCAGCAGCGTGAGCATTCCGAGCAAATTTCTATGTTCCGTCATGATTGAGTCTCCAGAGTGGCCGTTTTCAGATTGTTCACCGGCACCGGCTCGCCACTGATGTGCTGAGCACTGACAGTCTGCGTCGGTACGCTGTTATTGAGTGCTTCCAGGCGAATCAGGCGGTTGTTGACGAAGCCGAACAGCGTGTAGCCGAAGATGGTCGCCACGCCGCCAAGCATCAGCGCCTGCTCGCCCGAGCTGTAGAGCGCCAGGTAGCTGTAGGCGGCCGCGATCAAGGCGATGATGTTGGTGGCCAGTGCTTTGCTCGGCGGCACGTTGGAAACCTTTTGCATGGTGATCAAGGCCGCCATGGACAGGATGTACGGCACCAGGTTGGTGACCACTGCGAGGTTGACCAGAATGTCGAACTGCTTGCTCAGGTCCGGGCTGATGGTCAGAAAACCCAGCGCCGTCTGGCCCGCCAACAGAATCAACATGCCGACAATCGGCGTACCAGCCTTGTTGGCCTTGGCGAAGATCGGCAGGAAGTAACCGGTGTCCGCCGAGCTTTTGAACACCTGGGCGATGGTGAACTGCCAGCCCAGCAACGAACCGACGCAGGCCAGCACCATCGCCGCCATCACGATGTCGCCCACCAATGGGGTGAACATCTTGGCAAACACCAGGCCGAACGGCGCAGTGGAGGAGGCCAGTTCCGGGTTGTCGACGATACCGGCGATGACGTTGGTGGAAACGATGTAGATCACGGCCGCGCCGAGGGTGCCACCGAGTACGGCGATCGGCACGTTCTTCTCCGGATTTTCCACCGCGTCGGTGTTGGCGCACGCCGACTCCAGGCCCAGGAATGCCCACAACGTGATCGCCACCGAGGCGCCCGCGGCTTCCAGCCAGCCCATGTTGTGCGGGTTCCAGCCGGCGGCGTAGACACTGCTGTCGAACCAGAACCAGCCGATGGTGGAGACCAGCACCACCGGCGCAATCACCCCCCAGACCGTGATCGCGCCGATACGGCCGGTAATTCGCGCGCCGCCGAAGTTGGCAAAGGTGGTGATCCATAACAGCGCGATGGTCGCCAGGCCCACTTGCAGCGAACCCAGCTGCACATCGAACAGCACCTGGATATAGCCGACCGCGGTAATACTGATCGCCACGTTGGCGATCAATAACGAGAGGCCGTAGGTGTAGTTGGTCAAGTAGTTACCGGCCTTGCCGAACGTGTATTCGGCATAGCCGCCCATGCCCCCGGTCTTGCGGCTGAGCATGCCGCAGCGGGCAAAGGCGTAGGCCAGCGCCAGGGAGCCGGTGGCCGTGATCAGCCAGGACAGAATGGAGATGCCGCCGACTTCGGCGAGTTTGGTCGGCAACAACACAATGCCTGAGCCCAACATGTTGACGGCCGTCAGCATCGTCAGCTGTCCCACGGTCATTTTCTTTGCGACTGACATTCCGTTGCCTCTGTGGATTGCGGTTGGAAGCGTTAGCTATAGCCAAGGTTTGAGATCTCGCAAAAAACGTCCGCAGGACATCGAGAAAACAAGCTATCGCGCACTCAAGGCATTTTGCTGGCCCCGATGTCTCGATGTTTTGACCAAAATCAATTTATTTTCAGGTAGTTAGGATCGAATGCAAATGCGGAATGTGTTGATCGCACTCATGTCGTGCGGGCTGGCGAGTGCTGCTGCCTCCGTCCAGGCCAGGGAGCTGGTAGAGAATGATCGGTATATGTGCAGTTGGGGCGCGGGAACGGCGGCCAAAGCCCAGGAACTCAAACTGTCGGGCGTGTCGCTGTATGCCGCACGGCAGAAGTTACAGACCTACAGGTTCAGCAAGCCATGGATGCGCATGATGGCCATGGGCATTACCGAGCAGACCTACGACAGTCAATCGCGGCTTAAGCCGGCGGCGATCAGGCAGGGTTTTTACGATGACTGCGTCCGTTACAAGGTGGCGCGTAAATAGCTGACACACGGTGCCTTCAATATCGCCTTCGTCGGCAAGCCTGCTCCTACAGGTCTGCGTCAGCCTGTAAGAGCGAGCGGAGCGGCGATCCGGGAAGACGCCTGGGATCAGGCGTCAATGGCCGGGAAATCCACCTCGGTCAGGGCGACGTTGTTGAGATAATTGGTCAGGGTTTGCGACGCCACGTGAGCGATCACTTCAACTATTTTGGCATCGTCGATACCGGCTGCGCGTGCGGCCTGGATCTGCTCGCTGCTCAGGTGACCACGACGTTCGGTGACTTGTCGGGCAAGCGCAGCAAAGGCATTGAGCTGGCCATGGCGAGCGCTGAGGATGTCTTCCCCGGAAAGCCCGGCCTTGCCGGCAAACAGCGTGTGAGCCGCCAGGCAATAGTCGCAGCCGTTGACCTGTGACGTGGCGAGAAAAATCGCTTCTTTTTGGATAGCGCTCAAGGACGTCTTGCCCAAGGCGACGGAGTGTTGCAGGTAGGCAGCCAGGACGGCCGGGGCATGGGCCAGTGTCGGGAAGACATTCGGCAGGAAGCCGATCTTTTTCTGCACGCCTTCGAGCAACGCACGGGTGCTGTCGGTGACCTGTTCAAGGCTCAGTGGGGTAATGCGACTCATGGTGATACTCCGTAGATCGAAGCGCGGTGTGCGCTGGGTACGGGAGCCATGCTACTGATGGTGGTTGGACTTATGGGTGCAAATCGTCGAGGATATGCGACTCATCGTCCAGAAATGCCCCTGGAGTCGCGCCATGGATCGCTTATCCACCTTGCTCGCGCATTTCGGCGTCAGTGCCGGTACTTTCCACAGCGGGAGCTTCTGCGGCACCACGGGCTTCGATGGCAATCAGGCCTGTGGTCATTTGCATCTGCTTCAGGCGGGCGAACTGAGCCTCAGGCTGGCCGATGGACGCGACCTCCAGCTCGACAAGCCAACGCTGATTTTTTGCCCTCGGCCTTATCGCCATCGATTATTGGCAACGGACACCTCAGACACCCAGCTGGTGTGCGCCTCGCTGACCTTCGATGGTGGTGCCGGTAATGCGCTGGCTGCAGCCTTGCCCGATTACCTGGTGCTCGATCTCGATGCAGTGCCGAGCCTGGCTGGCACCCTGGAGTGGTTGTTCAACGAAGCCTTCGGCGGCATCTGTGGCCGCGAAGCGATGATGGACCGACTGGTCGAAGTGCTGGTGATCCAGTTACTGCGGCATATTCTGACTGACCGCGAGCAAAGCCCGGGAATGATGGCCGGCCTCGCCGATCCGCGTCTGGCGCGACCTATGAGCCTCATGCACGACACGCCCGCGAGGGCCTGGACCGTGGCCGAACTGTCGGCGGCGGCCAACATGTCCAGAGCCGGCTTTGCCGAACACTTTCGCCGGGTGGTGGGGCAGACGCCGGTCGATTATCTGGTGAACTGGCGCATCAGCCTGGCCCAGAAACGCTTGCGCGAAGGCAAGTCGATTGCCGTGATCGCCGATGAAGTCGGCTACGAGAGTCCCTCGGCCCTGGCCCGGGCGTTTCGGCGCAAGACAGGCGTCAGTCCGCGGGAATGGGTGCAGGGTGGGAAACAACGCTAGTCGCGCAGCTGTTGACGTCGAAAGTCTCTCGCCTGCGGGTTTGCTTGTGCCTGTTTTCAGCGCTTCGCCAGGGCAAGAAGCGAAGTGTCGAAGGTCTCCTATACTGGAACGCCTGAGAGTTTCCCTACCCCCACCACGAGGAGAACGAACATGGCAATCCGCATTGGCGATGAGGCACCGGACTTTACCGTCGAGAGCACCGAAGGCACGCTCAACTTCCACGAATGGATTGGCGACAAGTGGGCCATCCTGTTCTCGCATCCGAAGGACTTCACCCCGGTCTGCACCACGGAACTGGGCTACATGGCCGGGCTCAAGCCCGAATTCGACAAGCGCAACACCAAAATCGTCGGGCTCAGCGTCGACCCGGTCAGTAACCATCAGAGCTGGGCCAAGGACATCGAAGAAACCCAGGGCCATGCGGTCAATTACCCGATGATCGGCGACGAGAACCTGGTGGTGGCCAAGCTCTACGACATGATTCACCCCAACGCCAGTGGCGGCGCACGGACCGCCGTGGACAACGCCACGGTGCGTTCGGTGTTCATCATCGGCCCGGACAAGAAGGTCAAGGCGATGCTGATCTACCCGATGAGCGCCGGGCGCAACTTCGATGAAGTGCTGCGACTGCTCGACTCCCTGCAGCTGAACGCCAAGCACACCGTCGCCACCCCAGTGAACTGGCGGCCGGGGGAGGACGTGATCATTCCTACGTCGGTGTCCGACGAGGATGCGCGCAAGAAGTATCCGGAAGGCTTCAAGACCGTGAAACCTTACTTGCGCACGGTGGCGCAACCCAAGTAACCGGCGCTGATGCCGGGCACCCGCTCATGCCGCGGGTGCCGGCTTGGCCAATTCAATCCCGGCGGCACCCAGGCGCTTGAGGATCTCGAACAGCAGGTCGCTTTTGGTGGTGCTGACAATTCTCGGGCTGCCGACATAACCGGTGATGGTCAGCGTGATGCCTTCGGGGGTCAGTTTGCTGAACCGGACCACCGGCGCCGGTTTGTCAAGAATGGTCTCGTGCTCGCAATACGTGTCGTACAGCAGGTTTTTCACCTGCTCGGGGTCGATGTCCAGGGGGAAGGTCAGTTCGAGTGTCGCCACCCCTTGGGCACTGCCGCCCAGGGTCACGTTGCGCAGGTTCTGCGAGATCAGCTGCGAATTCGGGACGATGACGATCGAGCGGTCACTGAGCTGGATTTCGGTGGCCCTCACGTTGATTCGACGGATGTCACCTTCGACCCCGCTGATACTGATCAGGTCGCCCACCTTTACCGGCCGCTCGGTCAGCAGGATCAGGCCGGAGACGAAGTTCTTGACGATCTCCTGCAAGCCAAAGCCGATCCCCACCGACAAGGCGCTGACGATCCAGGCCAGATTGGTCCACTGCACGCCCAGGGATGACAGCGTCAGCAGAATGACCAGGGCGTAGCCGATGTTGGCGAACAGCGTGCTGAGCGAGGCCCGCATGCCCGGGTCCATGTCGGTTTTTGGCAGAAATTCGTTATCCAGCCAGCGGCGCAACGATCGAATCAGGTAAACGCCAATCAACAGGGCCAGCACCGCATTGAACAGGTGGCCCGGGATAATGTTGAGTTTGCGCAGCCCGCCGCCGCCGAGCATGGAAAAGACATTGGTGATCAGTTGTGCAAGCGTCGATCCGATACCCCCGACAACCAGCGTGACAGCCGCTAACAGCAATAGCCCGGCCCGGGCGGCCCCCGATAGAATGACCTCGATCTGGTCCAGTCGGCGATCATCGATGCCCAGCAATTGTTTTAGCGCCTTGCCGCTTGGACTCCTGGGCGAAAACAGGTACTCGCAGGCATCCTTCGCCAGCTGTATCAGCAGATAAAAGCCGGAAATGATCAGGAAACCCCAGACCAGTTCGTAAGTGATGAACCTTGCCAGAGAGATGTAGCCACTGAGCAGCGCCAACAGCGCAATCAATAACGCCAGACCGGTGATGGCATAGAGCACGCCGGCGAAGGTCGTGCCTGCTTCGGAGGCCTCGCCGCTCGCCACGACTTGTCTTCGGACTTTGCCGGTACGCAACAGTAAAATAATGATAATGATCGTGACCGTCAGCGCGATGACGCCTCGACCCGCGATCACGACGTCACTGCTCATGCCGGCTGCATTGCTCACCTGGACTGTCGTCATCAGAACCAGCAGGGTTGTGGCCAACAGCCGAGGAAAGGGTTTGAGCGCCAGCGCCACCGGATCGGAAAGCGCGGGCAGCCGCCAGGAGGGGTGTTGCGTGGACAACAAGGCGCGGCTCAACGCGGTAATGAGCACGCAGGCATAAACGATCTTTTCGAATTCCTGGGAAAAGGTCATCAGCATCGGCGTCAGTGGACTTTCGCGCGTGCAGGCAAAAAACAGCAATTGCAGGGAAATGCCAACGGTCAATACCGTGGCCAGCACCGAGGCGAGTGCAAGTGAGCTTCGGCGCAGGCGCCCCTCGGGCATGCGGTGGATGCACAACCACGTCAGCCCTCGTTCGGCGAGCCTGCGGCCCAGGGTCCAGAGGACCAGGGCCAGCAACAGCAATGCCACGGTGAAGAGGCGCTGACCGGGTTGCCAGACGGTCTTGATCACGTCTCGCGCTTGATCGATGAACGAGCCCAAGCGCTGCCGATCATCCGGCGACGGGCTCAATAGCGGCGACCAGAAACCCGGATTGAGGATGCTGCGGGTGCTCAGGGTCAGTTCGCTTTCCAACAGGTTGCGCCGAATGCCGGCAATCTGGGTGATGAGGTCAGCGGCACTTTCCTTGAGTGCTACCAGGGTTTTCAAGGTGGCGTCGACTTTGTTTTTTTGCTCGGTGAGTAATGCCCTTTGCGCAGCGATATCGGACTGCTCCGTTGCCACATCGTCGAGCGGAACGGGGCCCAACACGCCGAGTTGTGCGCGCAATTGAGTCTGCAAGGGAAGCAATGAGGCCGACTGGCGATCGACATCGAGGATGAACGCCTGAACCAGATCCTGCGGCCCTTCGAGCTGGTTGTAGTTGTCTACCAGCGAAATTTGCTGTTTGAGAATGTCCAGTCGAAGTTGCAACGCCTGGAGGTCGCTCTGGGACACCGCAAGGGCTGCGATCCCCGGCCTGGGCGCTGAAACGTCCGGCAGGTCGGCTGCCGACAGCGTTCCGGGGCTCGACCCGAAAAGCGTGAAAGCGACAAAGATCATGGCTTTCAATGCAGGGCGCATAGGCGTGATCGACTCTGTTATTAGTCATTCAGCCTATGAGGTTAGGTCATCGCGCCCATGTTCGAAGGATAGTTTGTCGGGTGCATCAACCCTGCCCCCGTCGGACGGGGGCAGGGGAGTCGATCAACGTCGGCCTGTCAGACGCGCTCGAACAACACGGCAATGCCCTGGCCGCCGCCAATGCACATGGTTGCCAGGGCGTACCGGCCCTGAACTCGGTGCAGTTCGTGAATGGCCTTGGTGGCGATAATCGCGCCAGTGGCGCCCACCGGATGCCCCAGGGAGATCCCCGAACCGTTGGGGTTGACCTTCTCCGGGTCGAAGCCCAGTTCTTGCGCCACGGCACACGCCTGGGCGGCGAAGGCTTCGTTGGATTCGATGACATCCAGGTCGGCAACGGTCAGACCGGCGCGTTTGAGCACCAGCCGGGTGGCGGGAATCGGGCCCAGTCCCATCAGTTCCGGCTCGACACCGGCATGGGCATACCCGACCAGTCGGGCCATCGGCTTGAGGCCTTGCGCACGGACCATTTCACCGGTGGCCATGATCAGCGCGCCGGCACCGTCATTGAGGCCGGAGGCGTTGCCGGCGGTAACGCTACCGTCTTTTTTGAAGGCCGGTTTCATCTTGGCCAATTGCTCGGCGTTGACCTCGGCGCGTACGTGTTCGTCGGTGGCAAAGGTCACCGTACCTTTACGGCTCGCCACTTCGATCGGCACGATCTGCGGGGCAAACCGCCCTTCGGCAATGGCCCGGGCCGCACGCTGCTGACTCAGCAGTGCCAGTTCATCCTGGGCCTGACGGCTGATGCCATAACGCTCGGCGATGTTTTCCGCGGTGATGCCCATGTGGAAACCGGCAAAGGGGTCTTGCAGCACGCCGAGCATGTAGTCGATGGCCTGCATGTCACCCATGCGTGCGCCCCAGCGTGCCTGCGGCAGCAGATAGGCGCCACGGCTCATGGACTCGACGCCACCGGCCAGTGCCGCCCCGGCATCCCCCAGCATCAGGCTTTGTGCAGCACTGACAATCGCCTGTAAACCGGAGCCGCAGAGACGGTTGACGTTGAAGGCCGGCGTTTCCTTGGGCAGGCCGGCATTCATCGCCACGGCCCGGGAAATGTAGGCATCACGGGCTTCGGTCGGGATCACATGCCCCATTACGGCGTGACCGATATGCTCCGGCGCCAGGCCCGAACGCTCAATGGCGGCACGGCAAACGTCGGTGGCCAGCTGGATGGGTGACACATCCTTGAGTGAGCCGCCAAAGCTGCCGATGGCCGAGCGCACGGCGCTGATAACAAAAATATCGGAAGGGTTCATGGTGTTTCTCCTGGATCAGCACCGGATTTTATTTGGTTTGGATGCCTTTATAGGAGGGCGAGTCTAGATTCGGCAAAGTGTTGCGCCTATGTCGAAACTGCTCAAAGGCGCTGGTGTTTTTTGCCATTTTACGTGAGATTCTCGCGGTCCCCTGCAGGCGCTGGCTTGCCAGCGAAGGCGATATGTCAGCCAACCTCTCTATTGAATGTCCCGCCGTCTTCGCCAGCAAGCCGGCTCCTACACGGGAACGGTGCCGTTCACCGACTTCATGTTCACTGAAGATCCCCTGTAGGAGCTGGCTTGCCAGCGAAAGCAGTCTGTCAGTCACCATCTCTATTGAATATGCCGCCGTCTTCGCCAGCAAGCCGGCTCCTACACGGATCGGTGCCATTCACCGACTTCATGTTCACTGAAGATCCCCTGTAGGAGCTGGCTTGCCAGCGAAAGCGGTCTGTCAGTCACCATCTCTATTGAAGATGCCGCCGTCTTCGCCAGCAAGCCGGCTCCTACACGGGAACGGTGCCGTTCACCGACTTCATGTTCACTGAGATCCCCTGTAGGAGCTGGCTTGCCAGCGAAAGCGGTCTGTCAGTCACCACCTCTATTGAATATGCCGCCGTCTTCGCCAGCAAGCCGGCTCCTACACGGGAACGGTGCCGTTCACCGATTTCATGTTCACTGAAGATCCCCTGTAGGAGCTGGCTTGCCAGCGAAAGCGGTCTGTCAGTCACCACCTTTACCAAATCTGCCGCCGTCTTCGCCAGCAAGCCGGCTCCTACACGGGAACGGTGCCGTTCACCGACTTCATGTTCACTGAGATCCCCTGTAGGAGCTGGCTTGCCAGCGAAAGCGGTCTGTCAGTCACCATCTCTATTGAAGATGCCGCCGTCTTCGCCAGCAAGCCGGCTCCTACACGGGAACGGTGCCGTTCACCGATTTCATGTTCACTGAAGATCCCCTGTAGGAGCTGGCTTGCCAGCGAAAGCGGTCTGTCAGTCACCACCTCTATTGAATATGCCGCCGTCTTCGCCAGCAAGCCGGCTCCTACACGGGAACGGTGCCGTTCACCGATTTCATGTTCACTGAAGATCCCCTGTAGGAGCTGGCTTGCCAGCGAAAGCGGTCTGTCAGTCACCACCTCTATTGAATATGCCGCCGTCTTCGCCAGCAAGCCGGCTCCTACACGGGAACGGTGCCGTTCACCGACTTCATGTTCACTGAAGATCCCCTGTAGGAGCTGGCTTGCCAGCGAAAGCGGTCTGTCAGTCACCACCTTTACCAAATCTGCCGCCGTCTTCGCCAGCAAGCCGGCTCCTACACGGGAACGGTGCCGTTCACCGACTTCATGTTCACTGAAGATCCCCTGTAGGAGCTGGCTTGCCAGCGAAAGCGGTCTGTCAGTCACCATCTCTATTGAAGATGCCGCCGTCTTCGCCAGCAAGCCGGCTCCTACACGGGAACGGTGCCGTTCACCGACTTCATGTTCACTGAAGATCCCCTGTAGGAGATTCTATGTTTGGGGGGAAGCCCCAAAAACTGGATTTGGCTGATATTCGCTCTGGTTCTTCATCAGGGCGAATGCCACCCGTGCCAGCTTGCGAGCCAGGATGACCAGCACTTGAGTCGTCTTTAATCCCCGCTCCAGATAGCGTTCGTAAAACGGCTTCCAGGTCTTTGAGCGACTGGCAGCCATCGCCGCGTTATGCAGCAGGCGCCGTATCTCTGAGTCACCTTTCTTGGTCAGCTTTCGACGTCCGTTCATCTGCCCCGAATCAGAGACTCTCAAATCCATTCCAAGAAACGCGATATAGGCGTCACCACTGGCGAAGTCGCCGCGTTGAAATGCCATCGTCAGTGCGGTGGCGGTAAGAAAACCGACCCCCTCTACGGCCTGGCAGCGTTTGACTTGCTCGAGCAGACCCGCCTCTTTTACGACGTCCAACAGCTTCTTCTGGATGAGTAAATCCAATCGGCCCATGGCAGCGATCTGTTGTTTGAATGCCGCTTTCAGCAGCGGTTCGTCGTTCCAGCTTTGAGTCAAACTGACACGCGCCTGGACCAATGTCGCTCGTCTTCGAAGCAGGCTTTGAAGCTTGGTATAGACCTTCGGCGGCGGGCTCCAAGGACGTAGCTCTTCCTCTTCGTTCTTCAAGTAACGCGCCAGTAAACGGGCGTCGCTGGCATCTGTTTTGGCGCGGCCACCCACTCCTTTGCGGTAATTACTCAAACGGAAGCCGTCGATGACATAGACGGTATGTCCCATTGCATGAGCCAGCTCAACCGTATCCAGGTGATAGATATTGGTGGCTTCAATAGCGATGGCGCTGTTTGCAGGTAACGTTTTCAGCCACTTTGTAAGAGACGGTTTATCGTTTGACACGGCCAACAGCAGATCCGTGTCGGCCTGATAGACCACCACTTCGGCCTTGGCGACATCCACTCCGACTACAGAACGCGAGACACTCATTGCCACAAAGAAAGCTCCGGGTTAGGGTTTAAAGGCTTGTCGGGGCTTCACCATTGCGCTGGCTTGCTTCTATCGTCGGTCATGGCCGATGCATTCCTTATCGGCGCTTTGGTGAAGGGGTGGGGCGAAGTCTCCCACGGTCTGTACTGGCTAGAGTCAGATGCTGGCTTTTAGTCCCACCACCCCTACAAGTCTAAACATACAAGCTGGCTTGCCAGCGAAGGCGGTCTGTCAGTCACCATCTCTATTGAAGATGCCGCCGTCTTCGCCAGCAAGCCGGCTCCTACATGGGAACGGTGCCGTTCACCGACTTCATGTTCACTGAAGATCCCCTGTAGGAGCTGGCTTGCCAGCGAAAGCGGTCTGTCAGTCACCACCTTTACCAAATCTGCCGCCGTCTTTGTCAGTGATCACTAATGCACCACACACCCTGGGCTTGGTAATCCAGCACATACAGCTGAATGACAATTTTCTAATGAATTGCGGCACCGGGTACGGCGGGCGACCGGCGGCTCCCGGGGTGGGACCGGCGCCACCACGATAGGAAACGAGGGTGCTGGCTACGCTGACAACTCGCTGACAAGTTTGTAATCTCCATGGCTTCAACCCTCTACGATGGAATCGGATAGAGGCCATTCACACCGCTCAAGGAGGTGCGTCATGTCCCAGCCGATCAGGTCTGGCCTGGCCAGCTTGACGAACTCGGTTCTGCAATCGCTGGGCGCCGGCGATAACGCGGCAGGCATCGTCTTGCCACGCTGCAAGCAGGTGGTGTTGTGTCTGGTTGACGGGCTCGGCGCGCAACTTCTGGACCGTTATGCCCACAGGGCTCCGTACCTGAGCTCACGGATAAACAAAGGGGAGGGGCAGGTGCTGCGTTCGGGCTTTCCGTCGACGACGGCTGCCAGCCTGGCGTCGCTGGCGACTGCAGAAGACAGCGGCAGTCATGGCATAGTCGGTGCGGCTTTCAATGTCGAGGGGTGGCAGTTCAATCCCCTGTCCTGGCAGCTCTTCGACCCGCGCACCGGTCGACTCGACGCAGCCGCCTGTGCCGAAGAGATCGTGGCCAGCCAGTCGGCCTGGGTGAAAGCGGCTGCCGATGGCTTGTTGATCAATGCGTTTCTGCCGGCCGCCATTGCCGGTTCGGCCTATACCCGGGCCGTGTTCAACGGGGCCAACGTCATTGCGTTCACTGATCCTGACGATCTGATTGCAAACGTTCGGTCGGTGTCAGCGTGCAATGATCGACAACTGTCGTACGTCTATTTCGGTGAACTCGACCTGTGCGGGCATTTGCACGGACCAGGGTCCGAGAAGTGGCAAGACACGCTCGAAGACATCGATCGACGAATCCGCAGTCTGCGAGATCAAATTGAGCAGGATGCGCTGCTGATAGTGACCGCTGACCATGGTATGACCACGATCGAAGAGGCCAGGACCTTTGATTTTGACTTGATGCCGGACTTGCAACGAGGAGTCGCCAGTATCTGTGGTGATATTCGGGCGCGGCATGTTTACCTTCAAGATCCCACCGATGCCAATGTAGTGAAGCGCTGGCGCGACATTCTCGCAGGTCACTCTGTGCTCACGCGAGAACAGGCGTTGGTGCTTGGCCTGTTCGGGAAGAACGTGACAGATGCCGCGTGCAGGCGCATTGGCGATCTTCTGCTGATCGCCGGGGGCAATGCCGGCCTGGTTCGCTCTGTCCGGGAACCCTTTCAGACCTCGTGGACAGGTCATCATGGAGCGCTGTCGGATGAAGAGCAGCTTGTACCTTTGATTGTCGCAACCGGGGGATGAAGCGCCGCACAAGCCTGCCCATGGTCCGGGATCAATGTCTGATGAGCTGAGCGCCGTACGTCGGAATCGAGGAACGGCTATCCATGAAATAACTTCCAACGACAGTCACAGCCCGGGAGTTTGACCATGAATGACGATCGCAAGCAGGAAGCCCTGGATGCCTGGTATCAGCTCTTGAAAGAGCCCGAAATCCGCATGGACCCTGAGGAGCAGTACGACGAGTTGCTCAAGGCCGCCGATGAAATGGAACGCAAAGGGCTGATCAACAGCGTTGAATGGCGCGGACTGGTTCGGCAGGCCGGCAGTGCTTTCGCCAATGCGATAGAAGGGTTGGGGCGCGGCACTTAGGAATCAGGCTTTGTGCGAAGGTCATTCGGCCTGCTGGGCGAACCATTGCATGATCAGCGAACACGCCGGGTGCGAGGCTGCTGAAGGCTGCAGGTTCAGCGCATAGATGCCGCGGGTTTTCAAGGGAGGGCCGAACGGTATGACCAGCACGCCCCGTTCGATGGATTCGGCCGCCAGGGTCAAGTCGGTCATGGCCACCCCCAATCCTCGCGCTGCGGCATCGAGCGCCAGCTCGTCGAGGTTGAAGGGGATGTGCCGGTAATCCTCCAGCGACTTGCCATCGTTGGCTGCCAGCCACTGGCCCCAGTCATGCTTGTCCGCCGAACGATGCAGCAGCGCAAAACCCACCAGATCTTCGATTGACTGCAGGGGCCGGGTCGGGCTGGCCAGGCCCGGGGCGCACACCGGCACCAGGGCGTCCTCGAACAGGGTCAGGCAATCCGGATCAGCGGACGGCTCCGGCAGATAGAGGATGTAGGCATCGCTATCGATCGCCGGCTCCACCACTTCAGTCGCCACGGTTTCGATCGACAGTGAAACGTCCGGGTGACTGCGATAGAACTCGCTCAACTTCGGCAGTAGCCATCGCACCGCCAGCGACACATGCATGCGGATGCGGAAAGGACGTTTCTGCGGTGCCAGCCGCTCCTCCAGTGTTTTCAATTGCGCCAGGACAGTGCGCGCGGTTGCCAGCACCTGTTCGCCCTCCGGCGTCAGTCGGACATGGCGGCTATTCCGCACAAACATCGGCAAGCCGAAATGACCCTCCAGTTGCTGGATTTTCCTGCTCACTGCGCTTTGGGTCAGGCACAGCGTCTGCGCAGCCTGGGTGAAGCTGCCGGTGTCGGCGACTTCGACCAATGCCTGCAAGGCTTGCAGCGAAGCAACGTGGCGACTGCAACGGGTCGGGAGTCGAAGTTGATGACCGGCAACACCGGCTACGACGTGGTGAGCCCCTCGAACCATTTTCTGTCCCGGTTGAGCAAGGCCGGGGCCATTCAGAAACTCGATAAAAACCAGCTGCCCAACTGGAAGAACCTTGACCCGGCACTGATGAAAAAACTCGAGGTCAATGATCCGGGCAACCAGTATGGCTATCCCTACATGTGGGGGACCGCGGGAATCGGCTACAACGTCGAGAAGATCAAGGCGATCTTCGGCAACACCGATGTCACCCGCTCCTGGAATCTGTTTTTCGATGAAAACAACATCAAGAAGTTGAGCCAGTGCGGCGTGGCGATTATCGACAACCCCACGCAGGTCCTGCCGATCACCCTCAATTACCTGGGCCTGCCACCCCACAGTCACGAACCCGCGGACTACAAGAAAGCCGAGCAGGCACTGCTGAAAATCAGACCCTACATGCAGTATTTCCACGCTTCCAAGTACATCAGCAACAGCGTGCACTACGCCAACCCCAACCTGGCGGCGGATCAGTATGTGGTTCCAGCCGTGAAACAGGACCTGGCGATCTACCCGCCCAGCAGTGTGCTGGACAAGTTGTTTACCGTGGAGGAACTGCCAGCGGCCATCGCACGGTTGAGTACGCGGTTGTGGACCAGGCTGAAGACCAATACCTGACTGAGCGACCGGAAAAAAAGCCCGCCAGAAAAACCAGTGGCGGGCGTTTGGGAAGTGCCGGCTCAGCAAGCAGAGCACACTGGCCGGGGGAAGGGCGCGCGGGATCGCACAGTGCCGGCTACCTGTGGGATTACCGAGATGCGGCTCGGTCAACCCAGGCAGGGGCATGCTGTGCGAGCCGGGTTCATGCCACTGGAATCAGCGGGTCGGCTGCCGCCAGGGCCGTCGCACGATCGGCTGCCGGCGGATAGATCCACCGGGTGTTGATCTGGGTCTTGAGTTCCTTGGCTTCCTGTTTCACCAGTTTCAATTGACGATCCCAGCCTTCAGTGAACACTGCGCCCCAGGCGCCGAGGTCCAGGCACGTCACGTACTTGGGCTGGCTGTAGATCATCGGTGCCACGCCGAGCAGGTCGGCCGCCACGTTGTTGCCGGCGTAACGGCCCAGGCTAATGGCGTGCTGGCAGGACATCGCCGCGAAATTCCCCACCGTGTCGGTCGCGGCATAGGCCACGTCACCCGTGGCGAAAATGTCGGTTTGTCCCAGCACCTTCAGGTGACCATCGACGTGCAGGCGCCCTTGAGGATCCCGGGTGCCGGCGACTTGCTCGGTCAGAGGACTGGCGCGAAACCCGACCGTCCAGATCACGGTACTCGACTCGATACGCTGCCCGTCAGCCAGCGTTACCCCGCCGGCATCCACCGAAGCGACTGTCGCATCGAGTACCCACTCGATCCCCAGGTGCGCGGACGCTTCGATGATGGCGGGACGAATACCGTCGCCCATCGACGCGGCGATTTGCGGCCCGCGGTCCACGACAATGACTCTGATGTCTGCGTCGTCACCCAGCGCAGCACGCAGGCGGGCCGGCATTTCGGTGGCCGTTTCGATGCCGGTGAAACCACCACCGGCCACCACCACGGTGTTGCGGGCGGCGCTGGCAGGCCGGTTCTTCAGCGACTTGATGTGGGTTTCCAGCCGCGTGGCCGTTTCGATCTGATCGACGTCGAATGCATGCTCGATCATGCCTTCAAGGTCAGGACGGATGAGACGACTGCCGGCGGCCAGGACCAGTCGGTCATACTGCAACCGGCCTTGCGTGCCGTGCACGTCGTTGTAGGTCACCTGTTTGGCCTGCACATCGATCTCGTCGGCCGAGCCTTGTACGAAATTCACGCCCACCGCGTCGAACAACGCGCCAAGCGGCGCCATCATCGTGTGCACGTCCGGCTCGTAGAACCGAGGGCGGATTCGCAGCTCCGCCTGGGGGGCCAGGACGGTGATCCGGACGTCATTGCGATCATGCTGGTCCAATAGACGGGCTGCGCCCAAGGCGCTCCAGACGCCACCGAATCCTGCGCCAACGATCAAAATGTGCTGTGTCATGGTTTTTTCCTGAAAGCAAAATCGAGAACGATGAGTCATGACCCGTCGGACGCGTTCAGTGTGTTTTCGCGCAGGGAGAAGGGGTCGAGCCATCTGCAACAGCGCGGCTGGGTAACGGTGACAAATCCTAAAAGCAATGTTTGTCATCCGACAGGACAAAAAACCCTGAATTACCGCCACAACTCACGGTGAAGGTAGCGAAGCGCCCACTTGAAAAGAGTGCGCTGCGTCGCAGGCAAGTTGGCTCAGGTGTACGCCAACAGTCGTCCGCAGAGAATCACGATGACCCATAGTGCAATCGAAAACAGCGCCTGCATCTTTGCGATGCCAGGGGCCGCAACGGCGGTGTTCCATCGATTGACGGAGCGGTACACACCGACGTGGAACAGGGCTGCATTGACGCCTGCGGTGGCGATCAGGCACAGCTTGAGGATAAACACGCCGTTGGAGGCGAAATCATGGGGATGGGCTGAAAACATCATCAGCCCCGCGGGCACGATCAACAGCAGGGCCGCAATCGACCAGGTCAGCAGGTGGCGCGCCAGGGCCGTGACCGCAATGTCTTTCGACAGCCCGAGCACCCGCAGATCGAACATCAGGACCGAGCCCACCAGCACCGTGAAACCGAGGATGTGAACCACCTCGACCATCGGATACAGCCACAGGTCGCCGCGCATGGCCGCCCCGACGGACGAGTCATTCAGCCAGTCCAGCCAGCTGTCCGGCCTCGTTCCACCGTTGCTATCCACGGCCTGCATCACCGCAACTCGGTGGTCTTGCCGCCGACCGTGATGCGTTCGGCGCGCAATTCGTCAGGCTTGTTGCGATTCTGATAGCCGACCACGGTGGCCTCGTTGCCCACACTCAGCATGTCCCGGGTAAGGCCGCGATTCTCCATGCGCGAGGGCGGTGCAAGGACGACGGTCCAGGTCTTGTCCGCTGTCTTGAGGCGCACGAAACCGTGGGGATGGGAGTAGCCGGATTCTTCTATGGTGCCGTTCAGTGTCAAGGATTTGCTGGAGTCGTATTCACTCCAGCCGTGATGGGCGAACGCCGCCGTTGTGGCAAGTAAGAGCGACAATCCAATACTGCCGAGCATGCCTTTCATGACAAGTTTCCTGCTGCAGACTATTGAACAACTTGACTCCCGACGTACCAGGCCAGGGTTCAGCGCAGATGGTTTTTAGAATAGCTCGGCATTATTCAGCGCTGTAGCGCGCCATCAGGGATAAGTGTTTCTGAAAAAGTAGAAGTTTGAATATCAATAAGTTGCCAGACGGTCATCATCTCGCGCCGTTATAACAAGCCGGCTCCTACACGGGATCGGTGTCGTTCACCCATTTCATGTTTGGCGAAGACCCCTGTAGGAGCCGGCTTGCCGGCGAAACCGGTTTGTCAGAAGACACCTCTACCGAATGTACCGCCGTATTCGCCGGCAAGCCGGCTCCTACAACAGCCACCCCGTGACCCCGCAGCCGATAACCACCAGCCACGGTGGCAATTTCCAGAACATCAGCGCCACCAGCGCGACCAGTGCCAGAACGAAGTCTTGCGCCTGGACAATGGCACTGGTCCAGACCGGCTGATACAGCGCGGCCAACAACAGGCCGACCACCGCCGCATTGACCCCAGCCAGTGCGGCCTGGGTGCGTAAACTGCGACGCAAGCGCTCCCAAAAGGGCAATACGCCCATGATCAATAGAAAAGCCGGCGCGAAAATCGCCAACAGGCTGATCATGCCGCCAACCCAGCCGGAAGGGGCAAGGTTCATCGACGCGCCAAGGAACGCGGCGAACGTAAACAAAGGTCCGGGCACCGCCTGGGCGGCACCATACCCGGCGAGAAAAGCATCATTGCCGACCCAGCCGCTGGGTACCACCTCGGCTTGCAGCAGGGGCAGCACGACGTGACCACCCCCGAATACCAGTGATCCGGCCCGGTAGAAGGCATCCACCGTCGCCACGGTTTGATTGGGCAGCGCCTGGGCCAGGAGGGGCAGGCCCACCAGCAATGCCAGGAACAGCACCAGCCAGATCGCCCCGGTCCGGCGTCTGATCGTGATCGGCAGCGGGTCGTGGCCGGCACTTTGCCCCGGCTTGAACAGCAGGAGGCCCGCCACGGCCGAGGCGGCAATCACGCTGACCTGGCCCCAGGCGGACGGTTCGAGCAGGGCGACGCACGCCGCAATCGCCATAAGGGTGACTCGCGGCACGTCCGTGCACAGGTTTCGCGCCATGCCCCATACCGCTTGCGCGACCACCGCCACGGCCACCACCTTGAGGCCATGCAGCGCGCCGGGGGAAATGGCCGTGCCATATCGGGAAATGCCCAGGGCAAACAGGATCAGGGCTATCGCCGAAGGCAGCGTAAAGCCAGCCCAGGCCGCCAGCGCGCCAGGGTATCCAGCCCGGGACAACCCCAGCGCAATGCCGACCTGGCTGCTCGCCGGCCCCGGCAGGAATTGGCACAGTGCAACCAGATCCGCGTAGCTGCCTTCGCTCAGCCAGCGCCGTCGCGTGACGAACTCATCGCGAAAGTAGCCCAGGTGCGCAATCGGGCCGCCGAACGAGGTCAGCCCGAGGCGCAGGAAGATCAGAAACACCGACCACGCACTGCTGCGGTCATCGCCATGAGCGTTGAGCATGTATTCGCCTTCCTGATAAACGGGTCCGGTTCAATCATCGAACGACAATAGCGAGGTTAGATGACTGTAAACGGCGCTCCCTTTCGACGCGACGCATCGTTGTATGCCGTCGTCCCGAGCATGGCCTACTCTTATTCGCAGGCCAAGGTGCGTTGAACAGGGATTGCGCCCTGATCGACGTGCACCCGGCAACTATAAAAACAATGCAATCGGGAGACGACTCATGTCCGCTTTGTTCCATCGATTCAATCGCTACCTGGTCGCAGGGATTACCGCTGCCGCGCTCGCGACGCCGGCCTTGGCGCTGGACACCGTCAAGTTCATGGCCCCGGGCTCCGTGGGTGGCGGTTATGACCAGACCGCACGGGTGCTGGGCAAAGCCCTGGTCGAGGCCAAAGCGGCGAAATCCACCACCTTCGAGAACAAAGGCGGCGCAGGAGGCACCCTGGGGCTGGCGCAATTCGCCAACAGCACCAAGGGCGACCCGAATGCACTGCTGGTCGTTGGCGCGATCATGGTCACCGCCATTGAACAGAACAAGCCGCAAATCAGCTTGAAGGACGTGACGCCGATCGCCCGGCTGTTCACCGAGTACAACGTGCTCGCCGTACGCAAGGAGTCTGAATTCAAAACCCTGGAGGACTTGCTCAAAGTCTTTAAAGACAAGCCGACCAGCATCGCCTGGGGCGGTGGCTCCAAGGGCTCGATCGATCACATCGGGATTGCCGAGCTGGCGGGCAAAATGGGGGTGCCGGTCAACAAGGTCAATTACGTGGCCTTCGCCGGTGGCGGGGAAGTCGTTGCCCAGGCCTTGGGCGGCCAGATCAAGGTGATCACCGGTGGTTATGCCGAACTTGGCCAGTACATCCGCAACGGCCAGTTCCGGGTGCTGGCCATCGGCGCGCCCGAGCGTGTGCCCGGCATCGATGCGCCGACGCTCAAGGAGAGTGGTTACGACATGACGATCGGCAACTGGCGGGGCGTTTACGGCGCCGCGGGCCTCACGCCGGAGCAACGCAAGGAAGTGACCGACGCGGTCGTGGCCGCGACTAAAAGCAACGTCTGGAAAGAAAATATCGACACCAACAAGTGGTCACCCAACGTCCTGACCGGCGATGAGTTCGGCAAATTCGTCGACGACGAGCACGTGCGGCTGCGAGCGATGCTGGTCGAGGTCGGGCTGGTTGCGAAATGACTCCGCCTCGCACGATTGTGCCCACGCAACTGGCGATTGGCATCGGCGTGATTGCCATCAGCGCCGTGCTGGCGTTCGGCGCGTATCGGTTTCCCCCCGAGATGGGGTTCGTCATCCTCGGTGCGCACGTCTACCCCTTCGCTGTGGCGGCATTCCTTGGCGCCGTGGGCTTGTTGCTGAGCTATCAAGCGGTCTCGGGCGGCTTTCGCGAACTGGCCGACGACACCGACGGGACGGCTGGCGTCGTACCCGACGGAAAAGCCGGTGCGGCCTGGGTCACGGCGGGGCTTCTGGGGGTGGCCTTGCTCATCAACTTCATCGGGTTCGTGTTGGCGGCCGCGTTGTTGTTTGCCTGTTCGGCACGGGGTTTCGGCAGCCGCCGTCCGGTGCGCGATCTCGCCATCGGCATGGCCCTGACGCTGCCGATTTACTGGTTGTTCAACGCCGGCCTGGGGGTTTCCCTGCCGCCCCTGGTCAACGCCTGGATTTGAACCGGGCCGAAGGAGATCGAAACGGTGGACATTCTCGCAAGCCTGGCGGTGGGGTTTTCCTCGGCACTGACGCCGATCAATTTGATGTATGGGTTTATCGGCTGTCTGTTGGGCACTGCGATTGGTGTCCTGCCAGGGATCGGGCCGGCGCTGACGGTGGCCTTGCTGCTGCCGATCACCGCCAAGGTCGATCCTACCGGGGCCTTGATCATGTTTGCCGGTATCTATTACGGCGCTCAATTCGGCGGCTCGACCACGTCCATTTTGCTCAATACCCCGGGTGAGTCGTCGTCCATGGTCACGGCGCTGGAGGGCAATCTCATGGCGCGCAACGGTCGTGCGGGGCCGGCCCTGGCCACGGCGGCGATCGGCTCATTCGTGGCGGGTACCATCGCGACGATTCTGCTGACCCTGTTTGCGCCCATCGTGGCCAAACTCGCGCTCAACTTTGGTCCCGCAGAGTATTTCGCGATTCTGGTGCTGTCCTTCACGACTGTGTCTGCGGTATTGGGGGCGTCGATGCTGCGAGGTTTCGCGTCCTTGGGGATCGGTCTGACCGTGGGCTTGATCGGCC
This sequence comes from Pseudomonas sp. MPC6, assembly GCF_006094435.1. Classification (NCBI taxonomy): domain Bacteria; kingdom Pseudomonadati; phylum Pseudomonadota; class Gammaproteobacteria; order Pseudomonadales; family Pseudomonadaceae; genus Pseudomonas; species Pseudomonas sp. MPC6. The sequence goes on from NZ_CP034783.1 coordinate 2,722,752, forward strand.
TGGACTCGACGTCGGGTATAGCCCGCTACACCTTGGGGGTGCCCGAGCTGGTGGATGGCATCGAGGTGGTACTCGTGGCGGTCGGTTTGTTTGCCGTGGGCGAGGCCTTGTACAGCCTGCTCTATCAAAAAGAAGCAGCCGCCGGCCGGCACCGCTTGACCTCTTTGTGGATGACGCGCTCCGACTGGAAGCGCTCGGTGCCCGCCTGGCTGCGGGGCACGCTGATCGGTTTTCCCTTCGGTTCGATCCCGGCCGGTGGTGCCGAGATTCCGACCTTTCTGTCCTATTCGACCGAGCGCAAACTGAGCAAGTACCCGAAAGAATTTGCCGCCAGCAAAGGCGAGGGCGCCATTGAAGGCGTCGCCGGCCCCGAAGCCGCCAACAACGCGAGCGCCACCGGTTCTCTGGTGCCGCTGCTGACACTGGGCATTCCCACCTCCGCCACAGCGGCGATCCTGTTGGCCGCGTTCCAGAACTACAACCTGCAACCGGGACCGATGCTCTTCGAGACCTCGGGGGACCTGGTCTGGACCCTGGTGGCCTCGCTGTACATCGGTAACGTCATCCTGCTGGTGTTGAACCTGCCGTTGGTGGGCCTCTGGGTGAAGCTGCTGCAGATCCCGCGGCCGTACCTGAACGCCGGCATTCTGGTGTTCGCCACCATCGGCGTGTACGGCATGCGCCACTCTTCCTTCGATCTGTTGCTGATGCTGGCGATCGGTTGGGGCGGGGTCCTGATGCGGCGCTTCGACTTCCCCGTCGCCCCCGTGATCGTCGGCATGCTGCTGGGGCCGATGGCTGAAAAGCAACTGCGTAACGCCTTGTCCATCAGCGAGGGGGACTGGACGGTGTTTTTGACGCAACCGATCTCGGCGGCATTCCTGGCGCTGACATTACTGGTGCTGTTGGTGCCTCATGTGCTGCATGCGCGGGGTATCAAGTTGCATGAGGATGATTGAGACGCTTGGGGCCCGGTCAGGCCTTGACCCAGCGTTGACGGCTCCAGCTGCTCAAGGAGTCGACGGCGAATACCAGGATCAGCATGGCCAGAATCACCGTGCTGGCTTGAGCTTCCTGGAACAGGCTGAGGCTGACATAGAGCATTTGTCCCAAGCCCCCGGCGCCGACGAAGCCAAGCACACTGGCCATGCGGATATTGTTCTCCCAGCGGTACAGGATGTAGGCCAACAGCTGTGGCAACAGGTTGGGCAGGGTCCCGTAACAGAACGCCCAAACGGCATTGCCACCCTGCAGGCGGATGGCTTCGGCGGGTTGCGGCGGGGTATTTTCCAGCGCTTCGGCGAACAGTCGGCCGAGCACGCCGGTAGTGTGCAGGGCTAATGCGAGGGTGCCGGCATTGGGCCCGAGGCCGGCGGCAAGCACCATCAGCGCGGCCCACACCAGTTCCGGCACCGCGCGCAAGGCGTTGAGCACCAGGCGCGACGCGCTCTGCAAGGGCCAGCCAAAGCGCCCGGCCGCGGGCAACGCCAGCAGCAGGCCGAGTACCGCCGCGAGCAGGGTGCCCAGGGCGGACATGGCAATGGTTTCCAGGGCGCCGTGACCGATGGCTTGCAGATGGCCCGCGCTCAGGTCGGGGCTGAGAAAACGCTGGGCATAAGCACCCATCCGGTTCAGGTTGCCGCTGCCGCCGAGCTCGCCGAGGTCGATGCCCAGGTAGATGAACGAAGCGACGACCGCTGCACCGATGCACAGCAGCAGGATCAGGTTCAACAGGCGATTCATGCCAGCCTCCAGCGCAGCAGGCGGCTGAGTTGATCGGCGAGCAGCACCAGCACGAGAAACGTCAGCAACAGGCTGGCCACTTCACCGCCGGCGAACATGCGCAACGACAGGTCCATTTGCTGGCCCAGGCCGCCGGCGCCGACAAAGCCCATCACCACCGAAGCGCGGATGGCGCATTCCCAGCGGTACACCGTGTACGACAGCAATTCCGCAGCGACATTGGGCAGGATTCCGTAGCTAAAGGCCGTCAGCCGACCGCTGCCGGCCTGCAGCAGCGCGTGGGCCGGGCGCTGGTCGACCGACTCGAAAATCTCTGCGTAGACCTTGCCCAACATGCCGCTGTAGGTAATGGCAATGGCCAGCACCCCGGCCGTCGGACCGAGGCCGACGGCACGCACGAACAGCAGGGCCCAGACGATTTCCGGCACGCTGCGCAGGAAGATCAGCAAGCCGCGAACCGGCCAGCGCAGCAGTCGGCCCCAGAAACCCGGATGGCCGGCACGGGAGGCAGCGGACAGCGACAGGGCGCGACTGGCCAGCAGGCTGGCGGGGATGGCCAACAGCAACGCCAAAGCCATGCCGGCCGTGGCGATGGCCAGGGTCTGCAGGGTGGCTTGCAACAACAGCTCGATGAACGCCTCGTCATGGGCGGGTGGCCAGAAGGCTGACACGAACTTGCCGATCTCGCTCTGGCTGTCACTGGCGACCAGTACGCTCAGGTCCAACTCGCTGAAGTGGATGCCCGGCCACAGCAGGAGCAGGGCCAGCAGCGTGATCAGCAAGCGGGGGCGGGTGGCGGGATCTCGGGTATCGCGTGTCAGCATCGGGGAATCTGCACAACCAAGGGTGCGGTCGGAACTGGTGAGGACTGCAGCTGCTCATTGGCGTAGAGCTTGTCGAGCAACTCGCGGTCGACGGCGCCGGCGGGCAGGTCGAACAGGATCTGTCCGTCACGCAAGCCGATGATCCGCGAAAAGTGCGCCAGCGCCAGCTCCACCGCATGCAGGCTGGCGACCAGGGTGACATTGTGTTCCCGGGCATGGCGGCACAGCACCGACAGCGTGTGCTCGGCCAACACCGGGTCCATGGCCGATACCGGCTCATCGGCCAGCAACACCTCGGGCGCTTGATACAGCACCCGGGCGATGCCCACGCGCTGCAGCTGGCCACCGGACAGTTGCTGGCATTGCGCGAACAGCTTGTCGCCCAGGTCGAGCCTGGCCAATGCCGCGCGTGCGCCCGGAATGTCCAGTGGATGCAGCAGGTTCAGCAGGCTCTTGCCCAGGCCCCACTGGCCCAGCTTGCCGGCCAGGACCGCGGTGACCACGCGCTGGCGCGGCGGCAGCGGTGGCGCTTGATGGATCAGTCCGATGCGCGCGCGTAAACGCTGGCGCTGACGGGCAGACAACTGCCAGGCGCGCTCGCCGAGTACCTGTAACTCGCCGCTGCCAGGGCGCAGGGCGGTGGCCAGCAGGTTGAGCAGGCTCGACTTGCCCGCCCCGGACGGGCCGATGATGGCGACCTGTTCCCGTGCTGCGATGTGCAGGTCCACGCCCTGCAGCGCCTGGACGCCGTTGGCGTGGGTAAGACTGACCTGGGTCAGGTGCAAGGTCATTTGAGCAGGTCGGCGGCGCGAGCGGCTTCTTCGATGCCCTTATAGTTTTCCGGGTTGGTTTCGATGAACCGGCTGGCGGCCTGCAGATCGAGGATCTCCTTGTCTTTGGGCTTCGCCGGATCGAGCGCCAGGAAGGCCGCCTTGATCTTCGCCGCCAGCGCCGGGTCGAGGGTCCCGCGCACCGTCCAGTTGTAGTCGAAGTAGGCCGGGGTGGTGGCAAACACTTTGACCTTGTTGGTGTCGACCTTGCCGGCGGCGACCAGTTTTTCCCAGACGCTGGCGTTCAGGACCCCGGCGTCCACCTTGCCGGCCTGGACCCAGGCGACGGTGGCGTCATGGGCACCGGAGTAGCCCACTCGACTGAAATAGGTTTCCGGCTTGATGCCGTCCTTGAGCATGAAAAAGCGCGGCATGAGGCTGCCTGACGTGGAGGACACCGAGCCGAAGGCAAAGGTCTTGCCCTTGAGGTCGGCCAGCGACTTGACGGCCGGGTCGGCGGTGATGAATTTGCTGGTGAACTGAGCGTCCTGTTCGCGCTGTACCAGCGGTATCGCATTGCCGGTTTTCAGGCGGGCCTGCACGAACGTGAAGCCGCCCAGCCAGGCCATGTCGATCCGGTCGGTCGCGAGCGCCTCGACCACGGCCGGATAGTCGCTCACGGGTACGAACTCGACCTTCATGCCCAATTGCTGTTCCAGATAAGCACCCAGGGGCTTGAACTTGCGCAACAGTTCGGTGGGCGCTTCATCGGGAATGGCGCTGACTTTCAGTGTGTCGGCGGCCTGCGCCAGCAGGGTGCAAAACGACAGGGTCAAGCCAACGGCCAATGCCAGGGGGCGTTTGAACATGAAAATTCTCCGGTACATTAACGCAAGAAGGTCGATGCGCCGGGCACCAGCTGATGGCTGCAGGGCGCTTTGTGAGGGTAGACGAAACGGTGCGGTATTGACCGCTTTTGGCCCAATGGCAATCTGTCGCCAAGGGTGCCATCGAACGATGGCGGACTGGGCCTGCCCAGTCCGCACGGCAGGGTCAGCTTTGGCAGAACCGGATCCGGTTACCGAAAGGGTCGTAGACTTCCAGCACTTGTCCCCAGCCCTGCTGAACGATTTCCGGGCGTCCGTACCCGTAGCGCTTGGCCAGTAATTCATCCCGCAGTCGTTCGATATTGTGCATGGGCACAAATACCGTGGACCCGGGGCTCGCATCGCCATGATGTTCGGAAAGATGCAGTTGCAGGCCGTCCCGGCTGATCCCCAGGTACAGCGGTAGATCGGCTTCGAAGCGGTGCTCGAATTCGACGCTGAAACCGAGGAAATCCAGATAGAACTCCCGCGCCTTGGTTTCATCGAACATCCGCAATATCGGGATGGGTTTGTCGAATGTAATCGTGGGCTGGGTGTTTTCCTGGGGCAGCAGCGCCGACGCGGTGTTCCAGTCCTTGTAGCCCAGTTGCTGCGCAACCAGTTCAAGCGCGGTGGCGTGAGGCACCGCTTGATTGCACGTCTGAAGCGAGGCACGCAGCCGCTTGGCCATCTGCTTGGCTTGCTCGATCGAAAACATCGTTGCTCCTGTAGTCGAGGCTTTTTGGAGCTCGCGTTACCAAATCCCGACCGTCAAGAGATACGACATGATTTGGAAAAAAACAGATGCTTTCACCTTTCCCGGCGGGAGCGAGCGGCGGGCAGCAGCGGCCCGGGCTGATGATACATAGGCGCTGCCGAGTGCGGAAGGTTTTCCTGGCTGATCATCACGGTCACAGGAAACCCCGGTGAAGTCATTCAATGGTCAGGATGCTTGCGAATCGAGAACACAGCTACCGTTGTCCTTTTGGCGGCATCTGCTGGCTTATTGGCGTTAGTCGGCCATCGGCAGGCAGGTTACAGTCGTTACCACGTTCCTGGCGCCCCGGATGATGCTAATGACCCGCCCTCGCTTCTTGCCTGACAACTTCACCCTGACCTTGATCGGTGTGGTGGTTCTCGCCAGCATCCTGCCTGCCAGCGGTCAAATAGGCGTCGGCTTTGGCTGGCTGACCAACTTTGCCATCGGCCTGCTGTTTTTCCTGCATGGCGCCAAGCTGTCGCGCGAGTCGATCATTGCCGGAGCGGGGCATTGGCGCTTGCATCTGCTGGTGTTCGGCCTGACCTTTGTCCTGTTCCCGCTGCTCGGCCTGGCGCTCAAACCCTTGTTGTCGCCGCTGATCGGCAACGATCTGTACATGGGCATGCTCTACCTCTGCGCGCTGCCCGCCACGGTACAGTCGGCGATTGCATTCACCTCTCTGGCCCGTGGCAACATTCCGGCGGCGATATGCAGTGCGGCGGCGTCCAGCTTGTTCGGAATCTTCCTCACGCCGTTGCTGGTGACCTTGCTGTTGGATGTGCACGGCGAGGGCGGTTCGACCCTCGATGCGATTCTGAAAATCAGCGTGCAACTGTTGCTACCGTTCATTGCCGGACAGATCGCCCGGCGCTGGATCGGTGCATGGGTAGCGCGCAATAAGAACTGGCTGAAGTTCGTCGACCAGGGCTCGATCCTGCTGGTGGTCTACGGTGCGTTCAGCGCGGCGGTGGTCGAAGGCATCTGGCATCAGATTCCGCTCTGGGCGCTGGCCGGGCTGGTGGTGGTGTGCTGCATCCTGTTGGCGCTGGTGCTGCTGATCGCTACCGTGTCGGGCAAAGCCTTGGGCTTCAATCAGGAAGACCGCATCACCATCCTGTTCTGCGGTTCGAAGAAAAGCCTGGCGACCGGTGTGCCGATGGCCCAGGTGCTGTTCGCCGGCAGCACCCTGGGTGTGTTGATTTTGCCGCTGATGCTGTTCCACCAGATTCAGCTGATGGTGTGTGCGGTGTTGGCGCAACGCTATGCCAATCGCTCGGAAACGGTTGCCGAACTGATGGGTCAGGTCGATCCCTGATGGCCAGGACTTGAGCCTCCCACACCATCACCCGCGTTTGGGCAGCTTCCAGTTCGGTCGGATGAAATGGCAAGTGTAGCCGTTGGGATAGTGTTCGAGATAGTCCTGGTGTTCCGGCTCGGCTTCCCAGAACGGGCCGGCGGGCACGATCTCGGTGACCACCTTGTCGGGCCAGAGACCGGAGGCGTCGGCGTCGGCCACCGTGTCTTCGGCTACGCGCTTCTGCTCTTCGTCGAGGTAGAACAGGGCAGAGCGGTAGCTTGTACCGATATCGTTACCCTGGCGGTTCCTGGTCGTCGGGTCGTGGATCTGGAAGAAAAACTCGAGGATCTGGCGATAGCTGATCTGGGCTGGATCGAACTCGATTTCGATCGCTTCGGCGTGGGTGCCATGGTTGCGATAGTTGGCGTTGTCCACATCGCCGCCGGTGTAGCCCACCCGTGTGGACAATACGCCGGGTTGGCGCCTGATCAGATCCTGCATGCCCCAGAAACAACCGCCGGCCAGAACGGCCTTTTCGGTTCGCGTCGTCATTTTGCGGTCCTTCCCATCAGTCAATGTGCCCATTGAACATAGCCACTGGGCATGTTCTTGCCGGGACCGTCGAGTATTTACCAGGCCTGTGTGAGGGTCAATTTCATCCTTGGGACCAGCCATAGTATTTTTGCTTCCAGCCGCCGTTTTTCATGAAGGAAATCGGTCTAAAAATCGAGTTCAACGCCTAGAGCTTCTTTGCTACTCTGAAGTTGTAGGTGAAGACGCAGACTGATGCGCAAAGCGGATAGCGAGGAAACGTGGGGCGCGTTCCGAAGGGTACACGGTTAGAAAGATCTCCGCGCTGAGATCCAGCCCTTATGCCGTGTGAAGCAGAAGAGCGCAAAACTCTTCTGTCAGAGTCCTGATAAACCTTGTAAGCCAGAGACCAGCGCTGGTCACCTACTCAACTTTCACCAACTAAGCCCGCCTTGTGCGGGCTTTTTCGTGTTCGTGGATGCACCGGATGGGCGTATTTCAACGGACTTCATGTATCGTCAGCTCTCAAGGATATTAACGCCCATAAGGAGACGGCTTGATGTTGACCACCGAACACCTGATTGAAATCGCAATGACCAATCCGGCCAACGCCGAGATTGCCCGACGCTTGCCTTCACTCGGCCTGAACCAATGCATGCTGACCGCAGGCTGTCTGTTTCAGGCGGTATGGAATCGGCAAGCCGGGCATCCCGCGGCCTGGGGCGTCAAGGATTACGACGTGTTTTACTATGATGAAGACGTGTCCTGGGAGGCGGAAAACGAGGTCATCACTCTCGCACGCCAGCTCTTTCACGACCTCGAAGTGGACATCGAAATCAAGAATCAGGCACGGGTTCACCTTTGGTACCGCCAGCGGTTCGGCAAGGCGTATCCCAGGCTCCAGTCCGCAAAGGACGGCATAGACCGGTATCTGATTGCGGGAACTTGCATCGGGTTGGATGTGCTGACGGGTGAGGTGTATGCGCCTTACGGTTTGAGCGATATCGAAGAAGGGCTGTTGCGGGTCAATCCGGTCAATCCTGAACCGGATTTGTTCGAGCAGAAGGCCAAGAGTTATCAGGCGCGCTGGCCCTGGTTGAAGATCGTTGGCGAAGACGGTTGTTTGAAATGAACAAGGGGGCGAAATCTTCCTAGACCCCGGCCCCCTACGCAACCATCAGAACCGAAAGGCTTGTCGGCCAACCAGCAACCATTGGCCTTTCTGTTTCTGCCAGATCTGGAAGTTCTCGATTTCCGTTGGCACCACCTCGGTCACCTTGAGCGCCTGGGCCGAGAAGTGGTGACGAACCAGCGCCACATCGCCGGACAGGGTGATGGTCTGGTTCTGCATTTCCAACGTCTTGAACGCACTTTTGCCGGTTTCGATATCAGCGATGAATGCCTTCTTGTCCTGGACCTTGCCGCTGGAGTGCCCGTAGGTGAGGTTCTCGGCAGTCAGTGCCTGCAGCTCCGGAATGTTCTTCTTCAGCATGGCTTGAGTCAGGTGGTCGACGGCTTGCGCGACTTCGTTCTCGCCCGGGGAAGGGGCTGCCGCTACGTAGCCACTGAAGAGGCACAGAAAACCAATCAGCAGTCTGGTTCGTTTCATGGGGATGTCCTTGTTGTTGTGGTTGATTGGATCGATGGTCATACAGGGTGACTCGTCGGTCATCGTACAACCTAGCATGGGTTGCGAAAAAAACGAACTTGCAGGGCGAGCTTTTCTCGAAGTTAAGGAGCCAGTGGTGGGTTTTTGACTGGGGAGAAGAACGCCTGAAATGAACAAATCGATCAGTGCCAGCGATCTCGGTATTCATCTGAAAAATGCAGACGAAGGCGGCTTGTTCAAATGGTTTATCGCCAGCTTCCTGATGGGCAAGCGTATCCAGGCAGAGATCGCCGCCCAGGCCTACCGCGTCATCGTTGAAAAACACGGTCGCGATACCCCGCGCAAACTGGGTGGCTGTACCCATCGGCAACTGGTTGCGATGCTGGGTGAAGCCCATTACGTGCGCTACGACGAGACCACCGCGACGCGCCTGTTGAACCTGTGTAAAAAACTCAGCGATGAATACGCCGGCAAGATCGGCCAGATTCAGGCGGCCAGCGCCGATCGCCAAACCTTCGAAAAGCGCTTGCTCGAGTTCGACGGGGTAGGGCCCAAAACCCTGGAGATTTTCATGCGCGATGCCGCGGCGGTGCTCTATTGAACCAGGCTAATCAAGTCCCGTCGGTGCACGTCGGCTGTGCCGGCTGGAGCCTGCCCCGGGAACACTGGCCGACGTTTCCTGAGCACGGCACCCATCTGCAGCGGTATGCCTCGCAACTCGCTGCCGTTGAAATCAACAGCTCTTTTTATCGCCCGCATCGCTCGCAGACCTATTGGCGCTGGGCGCAGTCGGTGCCGGCGGCGTTTCGGTTTTCGGTCAAAGTGCCCAAACTCATCACCCATGTTCAGCGCTTGCAGGGCTGCGAGCTGTTGCTGGACGAATTTCTATCCCAATGCACGGCGCTGGGTGATGCCCTGGGCTGCCTGCTGGTGCAGTTGCCGCCGTCGCTGGCTTACGAGGAACGCGTTGCCGCGGCGTTTTTCCAGGCACTGCGGCAACGTTACACCGGGGCGGTGGTGCTTGAGCCGCGGCATGCAAGCTGGCTGGACGCAGACGCTTTATTGATCGCGCGGCGAGTAGGGCGGGTCGCTACCGACCCATCGCCCATTACCGGCGGCGATACCCCGGGCGGGTGGTCGGGGATTCATTACTGGCGCTGGCACGGCTCGCCGCGCATTTATCACAGTGACTACGACCTGAGCCGATTGGAGACGCTGGCTCGGCAGGTGCAAAATTCGGCGCAGGCAGGCATTGCCAGCTGGTGCATCTTCGATAACACCGCCAGCGGGTTTGCGCTGGCCAACGCGCTGACCCTGCAAGCACTTCTTGGTCGCGAGGCTACGCTGTGGCAAGCCGGGCATTAGGCTGGGGCGTGTGGCCTCATCGGTGGCAAGCCAGGCTCCTACAGGTAGCGCACAACATGCAGCCGATGCCACATCCGCGATGCGTCCTGGCGGTTTCCCTGTGGGGACACGCGCAAAAACAGTCAAGGACGACCGCATGTCGTAAAAGAAACGAGCGTATGCAAATAGCCTTCAATTAGCGCCCGGCACAGTCGATAACCTGTTCAGAAAAGCCTTCCACGCAGGGCTTTACCCAACTGACAGGGGACCTACAAGTGTCGATAAAATTACGTTTGCTGTTGTTGATTGGCACCGGCCTGCTCACCGCCTTGATCATGAGCCTGGTCAGTTACCTGGGAAACACGCAGATGGCGCAGGCGGTGAATGACAACGAGGTCAGCATGACCGCGCTGCGCAATCACCTCGAAGCCGACATGATGCACGACGCGTTACGCGCCGACGTGCTGGCGGCGATGCTGGTCGGGTTGGGCAAAAGCACCAGCAGCGCGGCCGAGGTGCGCAGTTCCATCGAGGAACATGCGGCGCGCTTTCGTGAAGTGCTCGGTGAAAACCTCAAGCTGCCGGTCAATGCCACCGTCAAGGCCGGCCTGGACAAGGTCAAGCCGAGCCTGGATACCTACATCAACGCTGCCGAACGCATCGTCGGCCTGGCGCTAACCAACCCGGAGGCCGCGCAACAGGAGCTGGGTAGCTTCAATACTGCTTTCAGCCAGTTGGAAGACCAGTTGGCCGCTCTGAGTGAGTTGATCGAAACCGACACCCGACAGACCGGCGCCGGTACCGGGCAAGCCATCGGCAACGCCAGGTTCGCCATTGGCGGCATGCTCGTCGCCAGCCTGCTATTGCTCCTCCTCCAGGGCCGCTGGGTGATTTTGAGCATCATGGGGCCGTTGCAGACTGCCAGCCGCATTGCCGACAGCATCGCCCATGGCAACCTGAGCGAACCTATTGTCGAGCCCACCCGCAAGGACGAAGCCAGTGCGCTGATTCGTAGCCTGGCGACCATGCAGCGCGACCTGCGCGGCATGATCGAGGCGGTTCGCAGCAACGCCCATGGCGTGAGCGGCATGAGCCAGCAGTTGAGCGACGGCTGTCACGAGGTCGCCGGCAGCAGCCAGCAGCAAAGCGCAGCGGCCAGCACCATGGCAGCGGCCGCCAGCGAGATGACCGCCAGCATCGAGGAAATCACCCGGCATGCCGAGCGGGCGCTGAACATGGCCAACCAGGCGGAGACCCTGGCCAAGGATGGCGGGCGGGTGATCCATCAGGTGGTCAACGACATGGACGGCATCGCCCGTTCGGCACAGCAATCGGCCCAGGTGATCCGCACGCTGGACAAGGAGTCCGAAGGGATCTTCAGCATCATCCAGGTGATCAAGGGCATTGCCGATCAAACCAACCTGCTGGCGCTGAACGCCGCCATCGAGGCCGCTCGCGCCGGGGAGCAGGGCCGTGGTTTTGCCGTGGTGGCCGACGAAGTGCGCAACCTGGCGGGGCGCACCAGCGCCTCCACCCAGGAAATTGCCGCCATGGTCGCGCGTATCCAGCTCAGCACCCGGGAGGCGGTGACCAGCATGGAAGCGGGCGTGGCCCAGGTCGACAAAGGCATGGCGGTGACCGCCGACGTCGAACGCGCCATTCGCGAGATTCTCGACGCCACGCTGAACACCACGCAACTGGTCAACGACATCACCCGCACCATCGGCGAACAGAGCCTGGCGAGCAATGAAATCGCGCATCAGGTGGAAATGATCGCCGGCATGTCCGAGGGCAACAGCCAAGTCATCGGCCGCACCGCCTCGACCACCGATGAACTGTCCACCCTGGCGGGCAGGCTGTCGCAATCGGTGGATCGGTTTCGGCTCTGAGGTAGCGTCGCTGGAAGATCGCAGGCGCTTACAGCGATCGCGTGGGGTCAGATCACACCGCACGCCACACGATCGCCGCCACCGCCCAAGGGTTTTGGCATGTCCGAATGATTATCGGCGCCGGCGTGGATCATCAGCGCGTGCCCTTTGATTTGCGAGAGCGTCTTGAGGCGCGGCGCCAGTACCGGATAATTGGCGATGCCATCGGCTGTCACGTAGACCGCCGGCAGATCCCCCAGGTGCCCGTCGGCATATGGGCCCAGGTGCTTGCCGGTTTTCTGCGGATCCAGATGTCCCCCGGCCGCCAGTGCAGCACCTTTGACCCCATCCTTCATGCCGGCTTCGCAGCTGCCGTTTTCGTGCACATGAAAACCGTGCATGCCCGCTGGCAGGGATTTGAGATTCGGCGTGAACAACAGGCCATAGGGTGTCTCGTTGACCGTTATCGTGCCGATGGCCTGGGGCACCCCCTCGGCGCTAACCAGATTCATGGGCACTTCCTGGGAAGCTGCGTGTGCCGTGCCAGTTGCCAGCGTAGCGATCAATCCAAACCACATGGAGCGTTTCATAGGCGATTCCTGAAAGGGGGGGTGAGGGTTTTTGCGAGGCGAACTCATAACCTGAGGGCATTAACTGCCGATGAAGTGCCTCGGCGATGCAGGGAGGTTCGCCAGCGTAAAAGTGAGAGTCGGGGGGAGTTCAGAAGTTTTAGGGGATTGCGCGCGCATTTGTTACGAGAAGCTTTTAAAGAGGGATCTGGGGATGGGTAAGGGCTGCGCCGTACAGTGATTTTCTGTGTTGTTCATGGGGGGCTCTTCGTCGGAACGCCGCCCGGAGCAAGCCCGCTCTCACACTTTGATCTTTGTCGTACACAAAACTGTCCCCAACTGGAGATCCAATGTGGGAGCGGGCTTGCTCGCGAAGGCGTCAGTTCAGTCAACGTTGCCCTCCTACAGATACTTATCCGTCACAGCACCTTCCGAAGCACTGGACACGGTCTTGGCATACTTGGCCAGCACCCCGCGTTTGTACTTCGATTCCGGCCGCACCCAGCGCGTCTTGCGCTCGGCCAGTTCGGCGTCGGACACGTCGACGCTGATCTGCCGGGTTTCCGCGTCGATCGTGATCCTGTCGCCATCTTCGATCAGCGCGATCGGCCCGCCCTCGAAGGCTTCCGGCGTGATGTGCCCCACCACGAAACCGTGGGAACCACCGGAGAAGCGTCCGTCGGTAATCAGCGCCACATCCTTGCCCAAGCCCTTGCCCATCACCGCCGACGTCGGCGAGAGCATTTCGCGCATGCCGGGGCCGCCCCTGGGGCCTTCGTAGCGGATCACGATCACATCGCCGGCCTTGACTTCGCCGTTGAGAATGCCCGCCAGCGCGCCTTCCTCACCGTGATACACCCGAGCCGTGCCTTCAAAGCGCAAACCCTCCTTGCCGGTGATCTTGGCCACCGCGCCCGTGGGCGAGAGGTTGCCGCGCAGCACCACCAGGTGCGAGTCCTTCTTCACCGGCTGGTCGAAGGGCAGGATCACGTCCTGGCCTTCGGGGTAGTCAGGCACGTTTTCCAGGTTCTCCGCCAGGGTCTTGCCGGTGACCGTCAGCACATCGCCGTGCAGCATGCCGGCCGCCAGCATGCGCTTCATCAACGGCTGGATGCCGCCGATGGCCACCAGTTCGCTCATCATGTATTTGCCGCTGGGGCGCAGGTCGGCCACCACCGGCGACACCTTGCCCAGCTCGACGAAATCATCCAGGGTCAGCTCGACATCCACCGCATGGGCCATGGCCAACAGGTGCAGCACCGCATTGGTCGAGCCGGCGAGGGCGATCACCACCCGAATCGCGTTTTCAAACGCCTTGCGGGTCATGATGTCCCGCGGCTTGAGGTCCAGCTTGAGCAGCTCCATCACCTGCTGGCCGGCGCGGAAACTGTCCGAGGCCTTGTCGCTGCCGACCGCGTCCTGGGAGCTGGAACCCGGCAGGCTCATGCCCAACGCCTCGATGGCCGAGGCCATGGTGTTGGCCGTGTACATGCCGCCGCAGGAACCGGGGCCGGGGATTGCCACTTCCTCGATCTGCTTGACCTGGATCTCGTTGATATCACCCCGGGCATTCTGGCCCACGGCTTCGAACACGGAAATGATGTCGGTGTGGCCGGCACCGGGGCGGATGGTGCCGCCATAGACGAAGATGGAGGGGCGATTCAGCCGCGCCATGCCGATCAGGCAGCCCGGCATGTTCTTGTCGCAGCCGCCCACGGTTACCAGCCCGTCAAAGCCCTCGCAACCGGCGACCACTTCAATGGAATCGGCAATCACCTCCCGCGACACCAGCGAATACTTCATGCCTTCGGTGCCGTTGGCGATGCCGTCGGAAATGGTGATGGTGTTGAAGATCACGCCCTTGGCGCCGGCGGCGTTCGCGCCTTTTTCCGCTTCGATCGCCAGCTTGTCGATGTGCATGTTGCACGGCGTGACCATCGCCCAGGTCGAAGCGATGCCGATCTGCGGCTTCTTGAAATCCTCGTCGGTGAAACCCACGGCGCGCAGCATCGAGCGGCCGGGCGCGCGCTCTATGCCGTCGACCACTTGAGAGGAGTATTTGCGCAAATCGACTTTATCGCTCATGACTGTTCCTCACCGCTCGCAGAAAAATCAGCATCAGTATAGTGGCGCCCGGCGCCCGTGCCCGGATCATCAAGCCGGGAACAGACGCGCGGGTTTGCCAGGTCGTGATATTCTTGGCAGTAACTTGCTTTGACCTATTCAGTTTGCGTGTCCACGAGACGCGCCAACAGAATCACTGTCGCTCAAGCAGCTGAGGCCAATAATGATAAGAAGTCAGTTCAGCAGGGACATATAAACTGAGGTCGATGGAACACGTCGGCCTTGTGTGCCCACCCTCCAATCGTCATGTGCGAGCACCCACGACATCTGCCTGTATGCCGTGAAACAAGGGGCTTGCGAGTGAAGATGGAAGGGCGGATGGCGTTTTATCATAGGTGCTACAGATGTTTAAGAAAATGAACACAGCCCTGCTGGGGCTGGCTTTGTCGATGGGGATCACTTCCGTTCAGGCGGAAGAGGCAAAGAAAGTCGATGTGCTGCTCATCGGCGGCGGCATCATGAGCGCGACCCTGGGTGTGTGGCTCAATGAGCTGGAACCCGGCACCTCGATGGAAATGATCGAGCGCCTCGACGGCGTCGCCCAGGAAAGCTCCAACGGCTGGAACAACGCCGGTACCGGTCACTCCGCCCTGGCCGAGTTGAACTACACCCCGGAAGACGACAAGGGCAACGTGCAGATCCCGAAAGCCGTTGAAATCAACGAAGCCTTCCAGATCTCCCGTCAATTCTGGGCCTGGCAGGTTCAGCAAGGCGTGCTGAAAAACCCGCGTTCGTTCATCAACTCCACGCCGCACATGAGCTTTGTGTGGGGCGATGACAACATCAAGTTCCTGAAAAAGCGCTACGAAGCCCTGCAAGCGAGCCCGCTGTTCGCCGGCATGCAGTACTCCGAAGACCCGGCCGTGATCAGGAAATGGGTGCCGCTGATGATGGAAGGGCGTGACCCGAACCAGAAAATCGCCGCCACCTGGTCCCCGATCGGCACCGACGTCAACTTCGGCGAAATCACCCGCCAGTTCGTCGCGCACCTGCAGACCACACCGAAATTCGACTTGAAACTGTCCAGCGAAGTGCAGGACATCACCCGCAACGAAGACGGCAGCTGGCGCGTCAGCTACAAAAACCTCAAGGACGGCAAAAAATCCGAAACCGACGCCAAGTTCGTGTTCATCGGCGCCGGCGGCGGTGCCCTGCACCTGCTGCAGAAGTCCGGCATTCCTGAAGCCAAGGAATACGCAGGCTTCCCGGTAGGCGGCTCGTTCCTCGTCACCGAAAATCCGACCCTTGCCGAGCAACACCTGGCCAAGGCCTACGGCAAAGCCTCCGTTGGCGCCCCGCCGATGTCGGTGCCGCACCTGGACACCCGTGTTCTCGATGGCAAGCGCGTCATCCTGTTTGGCCCATTCGCGACCTTCAGCACCAAGTTCCTCAAGGAAGGCTCGTACCTGGACCTGCTGAGCACCACCACCACCCACAACGTGTGGCCAATGACCAAGGTCGGCATCAAGGAATACCCGCTGGTCGAGTACCTGGCCGGCCAACTGATGCTGTCGGACGAAGACCGCCTCGACGCCCTGAAGGAATACTTCCCGAACGCCAAGGCCGAAGACTGGCGCCTGTGGCAAGCCGGCCAGCGCGTGCAGATCATCAAGCGTGACGAAGCCGCCGGTGGCGTGCTGAAGCTGGGCACCGAGATCGTCGCTTCGCAAGACGGCAGCATTGCCGGTCTGCTGGGCGCATCGCCAGGCGCATCGACTGCCGCGCCGATCATGCTGACCGTGCTGCAGAAGGTGTTCAAGGACAAGGTGGCTTCCCCGGCCTGGCAGGAGAAGCTGCACCAGATCGTGCCGAGTTATGGCACGCAGTTGAATGGCAGCCCGGAGAAGGTGGCTGAAGAGTGGGCTTACACCGCGAAGGTGTTGGAGCTGACTCCGCCGCCGGTGATGGGTCAGGCTGCAGTTCCTGCTGTGCCTGCTGCCGCTGAACAGCCGAAGGCTGTGAAAGAGAATGCTGCTAGTGATATGGCTCTGTAACTAGAAGCCTGATCAGAAGCCCACTGAACCGGTACCGGTCAGTGGGCTTTTTTTTGGGTAGGAAAATCTTGGGGTCTACCTCAGTACACCATTCCGTCCCTGGTACACAGCGGAAAACATGCCTATGCATCCTCCTTAGGAAATCCTATTGCTAAGTTCAACAAATGAGGATTTTATTGGCTGGCGAGAAGTCGATACCGCACAGCATTGCGACACTCGACAAGGTCCACGGTGTAACGCTGGTGAGGGATATTGTGGGATGGGAAAACACACACATGAACAGTAACCCACATCAGCGGTTCGCTCACTCTTTGGCACGCGCCGCGTTATGCGCTGGTGCGCTCTGCTTAAGCGCGGAAAATGCGCAAGCACGGCCGCACGACCAGGAAGATTTGCGCTCCTATATGCATGGCATCGAAGCGGTCAAAGGGGCCGACGGCCGTTTTTTGATTTTCATTAGCAGTTCCGGAATTCCACCCAAAGGCAAGGACGAAAACGGCAACTGGCCGCACGACATCTACCTTTCGAAATGGGGAATCAATGATGCGCGGATCAGTCCGCCCACATTATTCATCCAAAAGCCGGAAGCGCAAGAACCGGTGTCGGTCGCCCAAACAACTGACGGCAATGTCATGCTTTCGTTTGAAGACGGCTGGAATACCTCGAACGAAGTCAATCAACGTTATGGCGTTTACGATGCGAAGCTGCGACCGATCGCGCCGTATCCGCGCGTCGTTGCGACCGGCGGACATTCCGGCCATGTTGCCGCGGCAGGAAAGCATTTCGTCGTGTTGTATTCCGAGGACTGGGTCAACGGTGGCGGTGTCGATGATCTCGGTACCGGCAATGGTGTATATGCAAAGGTCTTCGATAGTCACGGCCACCTGCTCAGTACGTTCGATGTCGCACCCCAGCGGCGTGAATGGTGGCCGATGATTGCTGGTTCCAGCAATCGCGCGCTACTGGTCTGGCAACAATTCGTACCTGATCAAACCTCTGCAAATTTGAAGATAACGGTACTCGATCCCGAGACCGGGAAACGCTCCGCCCATAAGATCCTGAGATCCGGCTTGAATTACTACACCTACAAAGCCAAATATATTCCATCGATCGATCGTTTTCTCGTGACCGGTACAACGGTGAACGGTAAAGGTTTTGCGTACTTGATCAACAACGACGGCAAAGTCAGCGCGACGTTGGAATGCATGCCGGCAACTGTGAGGGGAGCCGATGTTGTCGCCAGCGAGAATATCGCCTATACGCCTTCGCAAGACAACCGCCTTCTGCATCTGGAGCTCACACCCTCTTCAATCAAGTTGAAAGCTGTGCAGCGCTCGCCGCTGACTTGGTCCTATATCGGGAGCCTCGGATTGATGCGAAATCCCTCTTCAATTCATTGGATATCGCTGACAAAGAATGGAGTCGAGGAAACCGATTTTGATTTGCGCAATGCGGTGCAACCCGATCGATCCGACCTGTGCCGATGATGGTTGCGCCAAGGCGGAAGGGTAAGTTTCTGTCATTAACGAAATTGTTTCTGCCGCACCCCAACCTCTATAAGTGGAACATAGCGACCACGACACACTGTGACTGAACCACCCTTGTCCTCCCTCAACCCGGAGGACAAGCCATGAACTCAATTGCTACATATCGCCATCAGCCTTGGAACAAGGGAAAGCCCGTCGGGCAAAAGGCGCCGCTCCGAGTCAGAGATATCTGGGCCATCCGCGTAAGACTCCAGCTCGCGGAGAAGACACGGGATCTGGCGCTCTTCAACTTGGCTATCGACAGCAAACTGCGTGCCTGTGACTTAACCAAGCTGCGAGTCCGAGACATAGCCCATGGGGAACATGTGTCGTCACGGGCCATCGTGATTCAGCAGAAAACCCACCACTCAGTGCAATTTGAAATCACTGAGCAAACCCGAACGGTTCTGGAGGCTTGGATGCATCAAGCTCACCTCCACAGCGAGGATTTCTTGTTCCCGGGCCG
The DNA here is from genome assembly GCF_006094435.1 of Pseudomonas sp. MPC6. NCBI lineage: Bacteria > Pseudomonadati > Pseudomonadota > Gammaproteobacteria > Pseudomonadales > Pseudomonadaceae > Pseudomonas > Pseudomonas sp. MPC6. The sequence goes on from NZ_CP034783.1 coordinate 2,741,043, forward strand.
GTTGCACGACTCAGACCATCTCTCCACCAGGCAGTACGCTCGAATAGTCAAAGGGTGGGTGACCGCCATTGGGCTTGACCCAACCATGTACGGTACTCACACGCTACGGCGAACCAAGGCATCGTTGATCTATCGCAGGACAAAGAATCTGGGAGCAGTTCAACTCTTGCTATCCCGGTGTTCACGAATTAACCGTTGCCTGCCTTTTTAGCCGCGAGCTATCTGCTTGCTTGTATAGTTCGCCGGTGAGGCATAGATTCGGTTATGAGCCTTTTTACACGTAAAATTTAAATGGATATCGCTGTGGCTCAAGCCCCATCACCCCACCTCCTGACGTCAACGACCTCTGCATTGTTGTCGAACAATACCGGGCCGCAAGGCCTTGCCAAATGGTGCATTAAGCTAGTGCGGTGACCGAATGCGCGTGATGATTTTGGATGATGATCCCTGGATAGCCGAGCTGTTGAAACAATTGGTTTTGAGCCTGCGCCCGCTGGCGATAGTTGATAGCTTTGGCGATGTTGCCAGCGCTTTGCATGCCTGGCAACAGAATGCCTATCAGATGGTCATGGCTGACTGGAATCTACCGGATGCCAGCGGTGTGAGTCTGCTGCAGACGATTCGTGAGCATGATCAGGAAACACCGCTGATTATGATCACCGGGCGTTCCGATCGGGACAGTGTCCTGGAGGTGCGGCCTCTGGGGATTAGCGCTTTTATTACCAAGCCGTTTCAGGTGTCGCGCGTCGTTGAGCTTCTCAAGATGCTCCTTCCTCCAGATTCCTCTATCCAGAAAATCCCTGTCATTGATGAGAGCTTGATCAGTTATCTCGGTAAATTATCCGCAGATGAGTTAGACCTGCCTTTACTCGCGCAGGTCAAGGAAAGACTTCAGCGTGGATACGGGGGAGAACAGCTGGACGTTCGCGAGCTTGTCCAGGAATGGCAGCATGACCCGGCGCTTTGCGCTCATCTGATCGCGGCAGCCAACAGCGCTGCTTATCATGGGGTCGGCCAACCCTGCACCAGTTTGATCGATGCCATTAAACGATTGGGACGGCTTACCAGTGTCAATCTGGCGTTGAGCCAGGCCCTGCGACAAGCCAATACCCAAACCAATGGGCTGCTGATGATCCGAATGCAATCCGAGTTGGATAATTCCGAGCGACTGGCTGAACAGGTTGTTTCCCTGGCTCGGCGATGCAAGCTGGATCCGGCGCCACTGCAGAGTGCTGCGTTGCTGCACCGGATAGGCGAGCTTTGTGTGCTTTACCAAATCCAGAAGTGGGAGGGCCAGGGGAAAAGCCTGGACGAAGAAGCGCTTTCCCAGGCCCTGCTTGATTTCGCAGCCCCTTTTGCCATCAGCTTGAAAGCCTGCTGGGGACTCCCATTGGCTCTGCGTGAGTTAATAGGCGCGATCTATGTGTTGCCTCCCATGCAGGTACGCCGTGAACAAGTGGTTATGCGACTTGCTGCGGCCATTAACAATGGCGAGCCTGAGGCAGACCTTGAAAGACTGCAACGATTGTCGGGCCTGCCCTGAGCGCACTCGGGAACGCAGCCTAGGCTCGCCGTAGAAAAGCAGGTCGAGGATTTTTTGTCATGGAATGCAAGGGATTCGCGAGGGGCAATGGAATGCGTGACAAGACAATGAGGATGAGAAAGCATCAGTTTTTTGCATTGAACCGGGAAGTAGCGACAACTCTGGCGGTGGGCCTGGGGGCAAGCTTTCTGGGGTGGTGGATCCTTGAACGGATCAACGAACAGCATGCTCAAGAAGCGATCGTAGCGGCGACCGAGGAGGCCGCAGAGTTGGTTTTGACGCGTCTTAATCTTTACCAATACGGATTGCGAGGCGCTCGTGGAACGGTGCTGACAGCGGGTGAGCATGGCATCAGCCGCGAAGTTTTTGACCAATATCACAAAACCCGTGACCTTGTTTCTGAGTTCCCCGGCGCGAGCTCCTTGGGCTTTATCAGGCGTGTACCGCAGCGCGAGGAAGGCGAGTTCCTCAAGTCCGCTCGGGCGGACGGCAAAGCCGATTTCTCCATTCGTCAACTCTCACCCCATTCCGGCGAGCGTTACATTGTCCAGTATGCCGAACCGGTTGAGGGTAACCAGGCTGCAATCGGCTTGGACATAGCTTCGGAAACAGCGCGGCGAGAGGCTGCCCAATCCTCGATACAGAGCGGTGTGGCACGGTTAACCGGGCCCATCACTCTGGTACAGAACACAGCGAAACCGCAGCAGTCTTTCCTGGTTCTGATGCCCATCTTTCGCGGTGGAGAGACTCCGGCGACCGCCGTTGAGCGAGAGACAGCAGCGTTTGGCTGGATCTATGCCGTGTTGCAGACAGAGCAGGTACTCAGAGGCCTGCGCATAGAAAACGAGACGGTGCATCTGCGATTGAGGGATATCACTGTCCCTGGGCAAGAGACGCTGTTTTATGAAAGCACCAACGACTCGGCCAGTCGTGAAACGCTGATGACCCATCAGGTGGAGCGCGAGGTATACGGGAGGCGATGGCAAATCGAACTTGGCGCGCATCCGTTGTTCGTCCAGCGCCTGCATCAGGTTTCACCAGCAGTCGTCCTGTTGATGGGTGGTTTGCTCACTCTTCTACTGGCTACTCTGGCGGGTGTCGTGCGTGTCAGCCGTCAACGCCGGCGGCAACTCAACTCCAGCCTGGAGGAGCAGGTTGCGCAACGAACTTCCGAGTTGCGGCATCTCAATCTGTTGTTGGGTACTGTGTTGCGCTCGGCCACCGAGGTCTCGATCATTGCGACAGATCTCAATGGTGTTATCCGGGTGTTCAACAAAGGCGCCGAACGCTTGTTGGGGTATGACGCCGAAGAGTTACTGGGTAAAAACACCCCAACGCTGATCCATGTACCAGAGGAAGTCGCTGATCGTGGCGTTGAGCTGACCAAGGAATACGCTCAGGCTATCGATGGTTTCCGTGTGTTTACCCATAAACCTGAGCGTGAAGGCGCTGAAACCCGGGAGTGGACTTACATACGTAAGGACGGCTCACGATTACCCGTCACGTTGGTAGTCACAGCCATGCGCGATGACGAAGGGAAGTTGAGCGGTTACCTGGGCATCGCGGTCGACATCACCGAACGTAAAGCGGCAGAAAAGGAACTGGCCGCGAGTTTGGAGACAACGCAGAAGCAACGAAGCGAACTGATGACGGTGCACGAGCAGTTATTAATGGCCGCTGAAGTAGCCGAGCTGGGCGTCTGGTCCTGGACATTGGCGGACAATTCATTGCAGTGGAATGACCGTATGTTCGAGTTCTACGGTCAGTCACTGTCGTTGCGCAATAATGGTCTGAGTTATAAGCACTGGTACTCTCGTGTTCACCCTGAGGATGCGGTGGCTGCGGCTGAAAATCTGGATGCAGCAGTCAAGGGGCTTGCGGTATACAACCCCACATTTCGCGTCGTGCTCCCCGACGGCCAGATCCGCTTCATCCAGGCCGGCGCGCAGATCGAACGCAGTCCGAGCGGTGCGGCTTTGCGTGTGACGGGTATCAATCGGGACATCACCTCCCAGCGCAAACTGGAGTCACATCTGTTGTACGCCAAGGAACAGGCCGATACCGCGAGTGCGGCCAAATCTGCCTTCCTGGCCAACATGAGCCACGAAATTCGCACACCGATGAACGCCGTGCTGGGTATGTTGCAGTTGGTGCAGAACACTGACCTGAACGGTCGCCAGCTCGATTATGTGAGCAAAGCGCAGACCGCTGCGAAATCACTGCTGGGTTTGCTCAATGACATCCTCGACTACTCCAAGATTGAGGCCGGCAAATTGCAACTGGATGTGCACCCATTCGAACTCGAATTGCTCATGCGTGACCTCGCCGTTGTGCTCGCCGGTAACCAGGGGCAGAAAGAGGTCGAGGTCTTGTTTGACCTGGTCTCCAATCTGCCCAACGACCTGATAGGCGATAGCCTGCGGCTGCAACAGGTGCTGATCAACCTGGCGGGCAATGCCCTCAAATTCACCATGGAAGGCCAGATCGTGGTCAGCGTCGAGCAACTGCTGCGCACGGATACCACTGTGAGCTTGCGTATCGCCGTTTCTGATACCGGCATTGGAATCAGCCCCGAGCAACTTCAACGCATTTTCGAAGGTTTTACTCAGGCCGAGGCTTCAACCAGCCGCCGTTTTGGTGGCACCGGTCTGGGCTTGGTGATCTGCAAGCGGCTGGTCAGCCTGATGGGCGGTGAGCTTCAGGTGGAAAGCCGGCAGGGCGTCGGAAGCCGCTTCTGGTTCGATATCACACTGGAGATTGCGCCAACTTCCCTGCTGAGATCTGCCTGTCCTGAAGTCGATGTGTCCATACGGATACTGGTAGTCGACGACAACGCCATGGCGGGTGAATTGCTGGTGCGAACCGTCCATGCATTGGGATGGAAGGCCGATCATGTGAGTGGTGGCACGCAAGCAATTGAATGGGTGAAGAACGCCCAGGTGCGAGGCGAGACCTACGACGTGGTGCTGATGGACTGGCGGATGTCTGATATGGATGGGCTGAGCGCTGCGCAATTGATCCACCAGCAGGGCAACGGCGTGCCACCGCCAATGATCATTATGATCACTGCTTACGGCCGCGAAGTGCTGGCCGATGTCCTCCAGACGGGAGACGCGCCCTTCGTGGGGTTTCTCACCAAGCCTGTCACCCCCAAGCAAGTAGCCGACGCTGTTCGGCAAGCACTCGACGGCAGAGGCCTTCCACAGTCACTCCCGTCCAGTTCGACTGTTGGCAGGCCGCAGCGTCTGGCCGGGTTGCGGTTATTGGTGGTGGAAGACAACAAGCTCAATCGGCAGGTTGCCGATGAGTTACTGACGGGGGAAGGCGCTCAGGTGACGCTGGCTGAAGGAGGGCTGGAAGGGGTGAGCAGGGTGGTGACTGAGAAAGTGCCCTTCGACGTCGTATTGATGGATATCCAGATGCCGGATATTGATGGCTTGGAGGCGACCCGTCGCATTCGATCGAATCCACGCTTTGCCGCGCTGCCGATTGTGGCGATGACCGCAAATGTCTCCAGTACTGATCTTGACGCCTGTCTTGCTGCGGGGATGAATGAGCATGTCGGCAAGCCCATAGATCTGGAACAACTCGTCGCAACGCTGCTCGTTCAAGCGGGTCGTGAGAATAGCCAGGTATCTCTATCCTTGGCGCAAGCCAATACAGGAGACAGTCTCACCGAGCCTCGTGCATCGATCATAGAGCGCTTTGGCGGTGACATCGATTTGATCCGCAACGTGCTGCGTACCTTTGGCCCGGAACTGGAAAAGCAGCGTGTCAGCTTGCTCGATGCGATCCAGCGCCAAGATGCATCGGGGGCAGCTTTCGTGCTCCATACCATTTGTGGTAGCTGCGGCACCATGGGGGCCAAGGCGGTGTCGCTGCTGGCCGGCAAATTGGAGCACGAACTGAAAAAGGGAGATGAAAAGTCTGTAGCAAGCCTCCTTACTGACGCAACATGGTTTGATGAACTGAGCCGGTTACTGCAACAGAGTATTGAGCAGATGAATGTCGACTTTGGTCAGAGCCATAGCGCAAAGGTGAGTGTTGATTCAGAAATGATGGCGCTCACGCAATGGCGAGAATCCCTCAAAGAGATTTTGCTGTTGCTGGAAGCGGGCAACCTTCAAGCCATAGAGCTGACAGACGCTTTGGCGTCAAAAACGCCGCCATTCCTGCGCCCACAGTTCGACGAACTGGTTGGCATGGTGCAGTCACTAGACTTTTCCTCAGCGATGCCGATTGGTCGTGAACTGTTGAGATCTGCCTGATGGAACAATCGATGGAAACCTGGTTGCCACATTTCCATAACCGTCCAAAACTCCTCATAGTCGACGACCAACCGATTAATATCCGGGTACTCCATGAGTTGTTTCGTAAGGACTGTGATGTGTTCATGGCCACCAGGGGTGAGCAGGCGATCACGATATGCCAGACCCGTCTACCCGATCTGATTCTGCTGGACGTGGTCATGGAGGGCATGGACGGGCATGAAGTGTGCCGTCGACTCAAGGCTGACCCTGCGACCCAGGACATCCCCATTATATTCATTACCGCACAGCAGCAGGAGTCGGATGAGGTACTAGGTTTGGAACTTGGTGCGGTTGACTTCATCAGCAAACCCATCAATCCAATCATTGTCAGAGCGCGTGTGCGAACACACCTGACCCTGAAAGTACAGAACGATCTGCTGCGTTCCATGGCGTTAATTGATGGTCTTACTGGAGTGGCTAATCGACGCAAATTCGATGAGGACATATTGGCAGATTGGAGTCAGTGCTTTCGAGAGCAAAAGCCGCTGTCGCTCATCATGGTGGATGTCGACTTTTTCAAACGCTACAACGACCGATATGGGCACCAAGCTGGAGATGGCTGCTTGAAATCTGTTGCCCAAGCATTATCTGAAATAGTTAGACGCCCCTACGACCTGGTCGCTCGATATGGCGGCGAAGAGTTTGCCTGCGTGCTACCCAATACAGGTTTTTCTGGGGCAGTCGAAATGGCAGAAAAAATGCTAGAGCGTGTTCGTGCGCTGAATATTGAACACTCTGCTTCTGATGTAGATCGAGTGGTGACTATTTCTCTAGGTGTCGCAACAGCGACGCCCGTTGGCGATCTTAAATTCCAAACCTTGATAGAAGCAGCGGATAAGCAACTTTACGAAGCGAAGAGAACTGGGAGGGGGAGGGTATGTTCAGAACGGTGACTTCATAGTTACCCGCCACCTGGCCGCGACACGACAGGCGCATAGAAGGTCCGTCTGAGCGCGCATTTTGTTTTTTTGGGCTTGATAACACAATAAAAAAAATCCCTTCAAAAAGTACCATATTCAGTTCATCAAGGAGAACATGACTTGAACTCCCGGCGCTCGTGTTCTTACTCCAGCGATCTCGGCCGGCTGCAAAGCCAGCTCGACATCGGTCGCGCTCCATTACGCTGAAAATTAAATCTCAAACAGCTAGCAAAATCCACCGGGCTTGCGCTTCGGGAGCCACCTCGCTAATCTTCTCCTGTCGCTGCCAATTCAGCGATCGGGTGTGGTAGCCCGGTTACTTCATAGACCCAGAACGCCTCAGGGCGTTTTTTTGTGCTGGCTGCTTTGTGGCGGCTGTGCATGGGAGGCTTCGGCCTGCCGGGTTCCTATGACCGGTCTACCACCCCGTGTACAGCCGTCTCCTTATTTTGCGTGGTAGCGGATAGGGAGGGGCTCACTTTCATAGGAGCTTCACAATGTTCAAAGTAACCCCGAATCCGCCGGATGCGGACGGCTACACCGAAACCGATCCCGTGTCTCCATCCCCCAAGCCAGCCATGGCCGAGCGTCGTCCCAATCCCATCTTCACCATTGTCCCCACCGTAAATAGCGAGACCCTCCTGGTTCACGCCTGCGAAACCCTTGCCTCAGCCAGTGTCATGGCCAGTGAGTTGGCGTTTATCCTTGAAGGTCCGAAATGTAATTTGGCGTTGGCGATTCAGCAGATGATTTCGTTGGCGGAGTTGTCGGTGAATCGGGTGTTGGATCAGGTTGATCCGCAGGAGTAGGTGAGGTTCAAGACTGTATCTACAGGGGAAGAGTACGGTCGAAATGGATAGGTTGGCTGCCAGGACGCCTTCGCTGGCAAGCCAGCTCCTACAGTTGGGTTGCGTGCGGACTGGAGAGCCAGGCCAGCAATCAGGACGCCATCGCGGGCAAGCCACGCTCCCACAGGGGCCGGGTGCGACAGCGATGTTTAGGGTGTCATCGAGCTTGGAGGAATCTGATCCGTATTTTCCTGCGCCATCTGCCGCTGTAATGCACAACGTCCACGGCTCACAATGACAGCACGGTCCGCAGTTCCATCAGCTACTGCACCGCAAACTCATAACGTAGGAGGCCCCATGGGCAAGATGGCATTTTTCCTCGGTGGATTTCTGGTGTTGACCATTTTGATCGGCGCCCTTGCCACCATCTCTCCCGTTTAGTCCTTCCCGCAGTGCCCGCTGCCGATCACACCTCTGCCCGCCAGCGCCGCGCCTGAATCAGCAAGGCCGGCGCGAAGTGCAGCATGACCATCTTGATGTAGGCGCCAGTGACGACAATCGCGGTGATCATGAAGGGTGCGGGAACGCCGATACGCAGCAACAAACGGCCGAGCACGATGCTCAAGGCGATCAGCGACAGCAGGCTCAATGCCGTACCCGTGACCAACGGACTGCTCTCGGCGACCAGCGCGGCGGTCTGTGCGGGAATGCAAAAACTGACCAGCACGGTGATCGTCAGCAGGCGGACCAGGTGCACGACGATCACTTTGCCGGACGCCCGTTCGGACTCGAGCAAGTCGAAGACGGCGGCGAGGGCGCCGGGGTAGACGGCCAGCAGGCTGTCCTTGCGGTTCCATCCCGAGACCCTGAGCAGCCAGAAACCGGCCACGGCGCTCTGGACTGCCAGGGCCAGCAGCATGAACCCCAGGCTGGGCAGCATGGCCGCCGCCGTTTGGCTGTCCCATGACTTGAACATCAGGCCGGTGGCGATCCCCAGGACGATTTGCACGTAGCCAAGGCTGAGGGGCAGCGTGGGCGAAAAGCGCAGGTTGCTGGCGAACAATGCGGTGGCGAGTATCGAGCCCAGCAACAGGCCATGGGGGATGCCGGCGTATTGCAGCGCGATACCGACGCTGATGGCGATCAGCAAGCAGAGTAGGGTTTTCATGGGGCTGACGAATCTTCCTTAATTCTTGAAATAACCCAATGCTTGCATCGTAATGTTGTTCAGTTAACGACATTGTAGGAGCGAGCTTGCTCGCGATGGTCGCTAACGATAACGCGTGTTTGCTGGATAACACGCGGTGCTCTGGAGTCCATCGCGAGCAAGCTCGCTCCTACAATGTCCAACGCTTGCATCGAGTTTTCTATCCGGGCACGCACGTTTCCCACTTAACGGCTTGAAGCGTCAAGTGCGCCGGGCTCGATGAGAGCAAGACCTCGCGAGCCAAACAGCACAACGCCTCCACAGTGGGAGGCGTTGCGGGTTTTCAGCAGTACTGTTGGGTTACTTGAGATCGAAGCGATCCAGGTTCATCACCTTGGTCCAGGCCGCAACGAAGTCTTTGACGAACTTCTCCTTCGAATCGCTGCTTGCATAGAATTCGGCCAATGCTCGCAGCTGCGAGTTCGAGCCAAAGACCAGATCGACACGGGTCCCGGTCCACTTCACTTCACCGGTTTTACGATCCCTTGCTTCAAACTCCTCATTAGCCTCCGAGACGGGCTTCCATTCCACGCCCATATCCAGCAGGTTCTTGAAGAAGTCGTTGGTCAACGCCTCCGGTTGCTGGGTGAACACGCCGTGTTGGGTTTGCCCGGCGTTGATGTTCAACACGCGCAGGCCGCCCAGCAGCGCGGTCATTTCTGGCGCGCTGAGTGTCAGCTGTTGCGCCTTGTCGATCAGCAATGCCTCGGCGGGTACGCGGTAGCGGGACTTGAGGTAGTTGCGGAAACCATCGGCAATGGGTTCGAGGAAACCGAAGGATTCCACGTCCGTCTGCTCTTGCGAGGCGTCCATCCGTCCGGGTGTGAATGGCACCGTGACAGTGTGGCCGGCATTTTTCGCCGCCTGTTCGATACCGGCGCTGCCGCCCAGGACTATCAGGTCCGCCAGCGAGATTTTCTTGCCGCCGCTGTTGAACTCGCTCTGGATCCCCTCGAGTTTCGCCAGCACGTTCGCCAGTTGCTCAGGCTGGTTGGCCTGCCAGAATTTCTGCGGGGCCAGACGCAGGCGGCCACCATTGGCGCCGCCACGTTTGTCGGAGCCGCGGAAGGTGGAAGCCGCCGCCCAGGCGGTTGCTACCAGCTGCGAAACCGTCAGGCCCGACGCCAGGAGTTTGCTCTTGAGTGCGGCCACGTCGCTGTCGTTGACCAGGGGATGGTCGACCGCTGGAATCGGGTCTTGCCACAGCAGTTCTTCGTTGGGCAGTTCCGGGCCGAGGTAGCGCGACAGTGGACCCATGTCACGGTGGATCAGTTTGAACCAGGCGCGGGCGAACGCGTCGGCCAGTTGATCCGGATTCTCCAGGTAGCGCCGCGAGATCGGTTCGTAGATGGGGTCGAAGCGCAGCGACAGGTCGGTGGTCAGCATGGTTGGATTACGCCGTTTCGACGGGTCGTGGGCATCGGGAATGATGCCGGCGCCGGCGCCGTCTTTCGCGACCCACTGGTTGGCCCCGGCCGGGCTTTTGCTCAGTTCCCACTCGAAACCGAACAGGTTCTCCAGGTAGTTGTTGCTCCAGCGGGTGGGCGTGGTGGTCCAGGTCACTTCCAGGCCGCTGGTGATGGTGTCGCCGCCTTTGCCGGTGCCGAAGGTGCTCTTCCAGCCCAGGCCCTGTTGTTCGAGGCCGGCGGCTTCGGGTTCGGCGCCGACATTGTCGGCAGGCCCGGCACCGTGGGTTTTACCAAAGGCGTGGCCGCCAGCGATCAGCGCCACGGTTTCTTCATCATTCATGGCCATGCGGGCGAAGGTTTCGCGGATGTCCTTCGCCGCGGCGAGCGGATCCGGGTTGCCCTCGGGGCCTTCCGGGTTGACGTAGATCAGACCCATCTGCACCGCAGCGAGCGGGTTTTCCAGGTTGCGCCCTTGCTCGGTACGGCTCTCCTCGTTTTCCCCAGGCTCGGCCACCAGCGGGCCTTCACCGGGCTCTTGCATCGGCTCGTTTTCCTTGCCGTAGCGGGTGTCGCCGCCCAGCCATTTGTTTTCCGAACCCCAGTAGACGTCTTCGTCCGGTTCCCAGACGTCCTTGCGACCGCCGGAAAAACCGAAGGTCTTGAAGCCCATGGACTCCAGCGCGACGTTGCCGGTCAGGACGATCAGGTCAGCCCAGGAAATCTTGTTGCCATATTTTTGCTTGATCGGCCACAGCAGCCGGCGCGCCTTGTCCAGGCTGACGTTGTCCGGCCAGCTGTTGAGCGGTGCGAAGCGCTGTTGACCGGAACCCGCACCGCCGCGGCCATCACCGGTGCGATAGGTACCGGCGGCGTGCCAGGACATGCGAATGAAGAGGGGCCCGTAGTGACCGAAATCCGCCGGCCACCATTCTTGTGAATCGGTCATCAGTGCGTTCAGGTCTTGCTTGAGCGCCGCAAAGTCCAGGCTTTTGAAGGCTTCGGCGTAGTTGAAGCCCTCGTCCAGGGGGTCGGTCAGGGACGAGTGCTGGTGCAGGATCTTCAGATTCAGTTGGTTCGGCCACCAGTCGCGGTTCGTCGTGCCACCGCCAGCGGCGTGGTTGAACGGGCATTTCGATTCGTTTGCCATGTGTGAGCTACCTTTAGGTCGTGTTCATCCGGCTATCCGGCCCGGTATGGGCGCGCAATAGCGACGAGCAAAATCAATGACTTAGGCGGAAGGGCCAGCAGTTTGATCAACTGATTGTCTTGACCACACGGGAATTCTGAACAGCGGCAATCGAGTTGCCTGCGCGGTGGCCCACGGGTGCCCTAGTCAAGCTTCGGACTCATTCGGTGTTTCCTGATCAGCGCTAAACCGGCCAGCTTGTAGTGCCAGCGCTGGAATAAGGTTAGACCCGAGTGCGGGAGTCAGCTAATAGGTGGAGTATTCGGGGGTGATAGGCAGAATCTTTCAGCTTGGGCTTTGGGTGAAGCTGATGGCCTCTTCGCTGGCAAGCCAGCTCCTACAGGGTTGCGGCGTCGGGTTGAACACTGCAAACCTGTAGGAGCCGGCTTGCCGGCGAAGGCGTCCCCATTATCGATACAACCCTCAAGCCGGCGCTTTCTCGACAACCTTGCTGACCGCCTTGCGATACGTCAGCAACACAATACCCGTGACCACGATCACCCCACCCATCACCTGGCCCGCACTGAGCATCTGATCCAGCACGATCCAGCCCATCAGCAAGGTCGCCAGCGGCTCGATGTTCATCACCGGTGCATTGCGCGGCATGTCCAGGCGGGGGACCGAGATGAACAGCACGATAAACCCCGTGCCATAGAGCACCACCAGCGTGGCGAGGGCCAGCCAGCCGGTGGTGGTGGCCGGCAGGTTCAGGCCGCCGGGGAGGGCGCCGGTCAGGCCGGCGAGGTTGACGCTGCTGAAGACGATGAAGATGGTCAGCAGGCTGCGCACCGAGCCGCGCACCTGGGACAGTTTGTGATCGGTGATCCATAGCGCGCAGGCAAATACACTGGCGGCGCAGAAGGCAAGGGCGACGCCGAGCAGCCATTGCGGGCCGGCGCTGCTGTTGGCCGAGAGGCGTCCCGGCACGTCGAGTACAAACACCAGGCCCAGCAGAATCAGGCCCATCAACGAGGCGGTGCGCGCGGTCGGTCGTGGCCCGCCCAGTGCCCAGGTCAGCAGTGCCAGCAGGATGGGGAAGACGTTGGCCACCAGCAGCGCCAGCGCCACCGGCACCCGCGCCACGGCGGAGTACAGGCACAGGCTTTGCGCAGTAATCAGCAAGCCCAACAGCAGCTGCCAGCGCCAGGCGCCCGCAGGCAGGCGCAGACTCTGGCGTTGCCAGAGCACCAGCGCGACCAGCACCAGCACGGTGGCGCCCGAACGCATCAGGATCGCCAGCAATACGCCAGCGCCGTCGTCGAACGCTACCCGCGCGGCCACATGGTTGCCGGCGAAGGCGCAGCCCATGCATAGCAGGATGAGCACGGCGAGGTGGCGGGGGAAGGGCGGCGGGACGGTTTGTGCGGTGGCGAGGCGGGTCATGGCAGGGTCTCGAAGGGTGTTTGCCATCGTCGGGGATGGACGGGTGTTTTTATTATGTTGTCGTACAACTTGGTGGGGTTGTACCGTATTTGGAATGGAGGGGCAAGGGTGGGGCGTTCGTTGAATTGTTGTGGGCTGGGGGTTGTGTGGGGATGATTGCTTGCTAGGGGGGATCGGATATTGCACAAGAGGTCGTATGACTATGGGGTGTGTGGTGACTGTATGGGCCCCTTCGCTGGCAAGCCAGCTCCTACAGTTGATCGCTGTCATGCGCGGATTCTGTGTTCGCCGCTGGCCCCTGTAGTAGGAGCTGGCTTGCCAGCGAAGGCGGCAGCACATTCAACATTGATGCAAGCTGACCCACCGCTTTCGCTGGCAAGCCAGCGCCTACAGTTGATCGCTGTCATGCGAGGATTCTGTGTGCGCCGCAGGCCCCCTGTAGGAGCTGGCTTGCCAGCGAAGGCGGCAGCACATTCAACATTGATGCAAGCTGACCCACCGCTTTCGCTGGCAAGCCCGCTCCTACAGTTGATCGCTGTCGTGCGCGGATTCTGTGTTCGCCGCAGGCCCCCTGTAGGAGCTGGCTTGCCAGCGAAGGCGGCAGCACATTCAACATTGATGCAAGCTGACCCACCGCTTTCGCTGGCAAGCCAGTTCCTACAGTTGATCGCTGTCGTGCGAGGATTCTGTGTTCGCCGCAGGCCCCCTGTAGGAGCTGGCTTGCCAGCGAAGGCGGCAGCACATTCAACATTGATGCAAGCTGACCCACCGCTTTCGCTGGCAAGCCAGCTCCTACAGTTGATCGCTGTCGTGCACGGATTTTGTGTACGGGTTGATAGCGTGACAATAAAAACCGCGTAGCCCGGACCGGCGAATGCTTTACTCCGTGAATCAAACCGAAACCCGGGTATCGCTCGTCAGGAGTGACAGCTATGGCGCACAACACATGGATTCCTTGATCGCCGCGGCGGCGCGTGCGCTGGCGGCGGGTGATCCGCTTGGGGCGCTGGACCGCGTGGCGTTGCGTGACGACGCGCCGGCGCTCGCCCTTCGGGGCATCGCGATGGCGCAGCTCGGCGATCTGGTGCGGGCCAGGGCGCTGGTGAAAAGCGCGGCGCGGGCCTTTGGGCCGAAAGAGGCGGTGGCCCGGGCGCGGTGTGTGGTCGCCGAGGCCGAGATCGCGCTGGCTTCGCGGGATTTGGGCTGGCCGGTGAAGGCCCTCGATGCGGCGCGGGTGACGCTCGAGGCGCACGGCGATCGGGTCAACGCAGCCCATGCGCGCTACCTGCAGATCCGGCGCTTGCTGTTGATCGGCCGGCTCGATGAAGCTGAAGTCTTGCTCGCCGCGCTCGATCCGGCACCGCTACCCCCGGTTTTGCGCGCCGCCCATGAACTGGTGGTGGCGGGGATTGCCATTCGCCGCCTGCAGTCGCAGTCGGCGCACAACGCCCTGGCGCGAGCCAGGCATGCGGCCGAATTGGCCGCTATCCCGGCGCTGACCGCCGAGGTCGAAAACGCCGCGCTCATGCTCGACACGCCCGCCGCGCGCCTGATCATCCAGGGTGAAGAGCGGCCCCTGTTGCTCGATGAGGTTGAAGCGCTGCTCGGCTCGACATCACTGGTGGTGGATGCATGTCGTTACAGCGTACGCGGTGCCGGCATGTCGGTGTCCCTCGCCACCCGTCCCGTGCTGTTCACCCTGGCCAGAATGATGGCCGAGACCTGGCCCGGTGACGTCTCGCGCGAAGCGCTGATCGCCGGGGCCTTTCGCCTGAAGCTGACGGACGAATCCCATCGCGCCCGGTTGCGCGTCGAAATCGGCCGGCTGCGGGCGGCGCTCAAACCCTTGGCCGGTGTGATGGCGACCCCGCGCGGATTTGCCCTGGTGCCTTTGGTATCCGCCGACGTGGAGGTGCTGGCGCCACCGGTCGACGAGAAGTGTGCCGCAGTGTTCGCCTTTCTCGCCGACGGCGAGTCATGGTCGAGTTCCGCCCTGGCGCTGGCCCTCGGCACCAGCCAGCGTTCCGTGCAGCGCACCCTCGAGGCGCTGGCGGCGGCGGGCAGGGTGCAGTCGTTCGGGCGTGGGCGTGCGCGGCGCTGGATGACCCCGCCGATCCCGGGTTTCGCGACGACCTTGTTACTCCCGGCGCCACTGCCGAGTGACTAGGATGAACGCCATCAACCCGCAAACGAGGAAGCCAGCATGAAAAGCACAACCGCTGAAATACTCCGTGAATATGGCCCGTTTCCCGGTGTCGACACCATCCATGGCCTGACCTGGGACGGCCGCCAGGTGTGGTTCGCCAGCGGCGAAAAACTCAATGCCCTGGACCCGGAAAGCGGCAAGACCCTGCGTTCGATCGATGTCACCGCCGATGCGGGCACGGCCTTCGACGGCCAGTACCTGTTCCAGATCGCCGCCGATCGCATCCAGAAAATCGACCCGCAGACCGGGCGGGTGCTCAACACCATCCCGGCACCGGGCGGCGGTAACGATTCGGGGCTCACCTGGGCCGAAGGCACGCTGTGGGTCGGCCGCTATCGCGATCGTAAAATTCACCAGATCGATGCCGAAACCGGGACGATTTTGCGCACGATCGAGTCCAACCGCTTCGTCACCGGGGTGACCTGGGTCGAGGGGCAGCTGTGGCATGGCACGTGGGAAGGGGACGAGAGTGAATTGCGTCGTGTCGATCCGCAAACCGGCGAGGTCCTGCAAAGCCTCAAACTGCCGGAGGGCGTCGGGGTGTCGGGACTTGAGTCCGATGGCGGCGAGCGGTTTTTCTGCGGCGGTGGCAACAGTGGCAAGGTGAGGGCGGTTCGGCGCCCCCAATGAGGCGCCGCCCGCACGGGCTCAATCCATGCACGCGTACACCACCAGTTCCACCAGCATCTCCTCCCTGGCCAGCCCGGCGACCACCACGGCCGCGCGGTTGGGGTAGGGCGCCTGGAAGTACTCGCTGTATAGCCCGTTCACCGTGGCCAAGTAGCTGCGGTCGGTAACGTAGATCAGCACCTGGGTCACGGCATCGAGCGAGCTGCCGGCGGCCTCCAGGGTATGGCGCAAGTTGTCCAGGGTCTGCCGGGTCTGCGCTTCGATGCCACCGGTGACCACCTGGCCCTGGCGGTCGATGGGGATCTGCGCGGTGTACAGCGTGCCGTTGCCGACCACCGCCCATTCCATGGGGGCGCGCGAGGCGAAGAGGTCAGTCTTGATGGCGTATTTCATCGATGGTTTCCTGTCAGCAGGCTTAATGATGTTCAGCGGGCGTCGCTGCTTTCGCCGGCACCGCGGCGTCGGGATTCTTCGGTGCTTTCCACCAGCACCTGTTCGCCCAGTTTTTTCAACATGACCCAGACCTCGTCGTCGACCTCCAGGCCGGCGACGAGCTGGCGGGCGGGCAGCGGCGGGTCGCCGGGATCCGTGTCCTCGGCGCTGAGCCGTGGCAGCAGGGTGAAGTGCCGCGAGATCAACACATTGATGCTTTGCTCGTCGCTGCGGGCGGAGGGAGGCAACGCGTACACCCGCAGGGACGGCGTGCTTTGCCCGGCGGCCAGGGTGGCGACCAGTTCCTGGCGGGCGTCGCGCCAGTAGACGCAAAAGTTCAGCCCCTGTTCGGTGCAGCGCGCCAGGTAGCCAAGCAGCAGGATGCGGTTGTGGCAGTGGCGGATCCGCACCTGCGCACTGCCGCCGCGCAGGGCCTTGCTCACGCCCAGTTCGATGGCCTGGGCGGCGCAGCGCAGGACGCTTTGGCCGTGGGCATCGAGGGTCAGTTGGGCGGCATCTTCGTAACAGGTGTCGAACGGCCGATCGACTTCATCGTGGAGAAAGACCAGGGCTTTTTTCAGCGCGCCGATACCGTCGAGCCCCTGCAATTGCAGCCAGGCGATCATCTCGGCGGCGTCGTCGCAATCACCCGGGGCAAAGCCGATGCCTTCGAAGGCCTTGCGGCAGACCACCTGGATTTCATTGAGCGAGACACGCATATCAAAGTTCTCCGGCAGCGATTGCCAGTGGGGGCATGACGGCGAAATTCCAGTCATCGTCGAAGGGTTGGCCAATTTCGCTGACCAGTGGCGCGCCCTGGAACAGGGTGATGCGTACCCAGCGACTGGACTTGGGGTCGAATTTACCGGCCCCGAAGAACGCCAGCTTGCAGCGCAGCAGGTGGATCGGCAGCATGGCGCGGTCCATCAGGTTGGCGCGGATTTCCCCATAGGCGCAGCGGTCCATGCCCTGCAAGCGGCAGACGGTGCCCTTGAACTGCGGCTGGGCCAGCAGGAAATGCGCGGTCAGTTGCTGCGGATGCTGCTCCCGGTAAACCAACAGGGCGCGGTGGCAGCGTTGAATGTTGTGCGCGATGCCCAGCTGCATTTCTTTCTCGGCACCCGGTTCCATGGCGCGCTCGCCCAGACGCGGTTCTTCCTTTTCCGCCGAGCGATACCAGAAGAAGTGGTTGGCCTCGGCCGCGCTCAGGTCATAGTCGAGTGCCCAGCGGTAGCGGCTTTCTATCAGTTCGCACAACTCATCCAGCGGCATCTCGGCATTGAGTCGAAAGCCTTCCTTGACCGACATCTGTTCGGCCAGCGGATCGACCTGTTCGGGGTACAGCTCCAGCAGCAGGCTCACCAGCAATTCCTGGCAACCGTTGCTGCCGTGCCGCTCGACCCAGGCCTGCACCCGCGGCCACAGGTCGCTACTGACGGGTTGCCCGTCGAACCACTGCGCCAATTGCCCAAGATCGGCCAGGGTCTGCCGGTCGATAGCGCTTTGGCGCGGGTCGTCGGTGGTGGTTTGCTCCAGGTGCTGGCGAGCGCGCTGCATCAGCGCCTGGAAGTGCTGCACCCGGGGCAGGTCGGCAGTTTGCGCCATGACCCGTGCCAGGGCAGTTTCCCTCGCCCACAGCCATTGATTGACCAGTTGCGGGTGATTGATCAGGAACGGCGCCATGCCCAATCCCGTGGAGTTGCCGACCCCGAGGTAGCGTTGCAGGGCGATGTCCAGCCCGACCGCCCGTTGCGGATTGCGTGCCCGGGCCATGTGTTCGATTTGCTCGATGCTGAAATGCCGCAGCAGGTACACGGTAAACATCTGCGCGCTGAAGGGTTGCGTGAAGTCGGCATTGCCTTGCAGGCAACTGAAGTCGGCGATGCCGAACTTGCCGTTGCCATACACGGCGGTGGTGCGATACAGGTAGCCCACCTCGGCGAGTTGCCGCGGGTCTGGCTGACAGCCTTCGGCCAGCGCCCCGAGAAAACGCTCGAAGTTGCGCAGGCTGCGGTTGGCGCGCGACAGCACCAGCACCCGGGCATCGAAGCGCCCGGCTTCCTGCAAGGGCACGTTGCGCCGCAGATCGGCCAGCTGCTGCTCATCGACATCACCGGCGAGCAGGACGAAGCTGACGTCCCACTGATCGGCGATCACCCGGTCGCTGCGTTTTTCCGGCGGCAGGTAATTTGAGAAAATCACGCAGTGATAGTGCGCATTGGCGGTGTCGATGCGGTAGATGGCGGTGCCAAACCCTTCGGCATCCAGGTCGAAGCAGGTGCGCTGGATGCGCCACTGCTCATTCATCATGCGCCGCATGCTGCTGCGCACGAAACTCAGCCGGCTTTGAAAGTGGCTGCCCAGCCGATCCAGGTCCATGACCTGCGCCGCGGGGCGCAGGCTCGGTTGTTCGGCAGCATCGGGACGGGAGGGTGACATCATTGCGATTCCTGAACTATTCATCATCAGACAGCCTGTTCGCGAGCCATGTGCCGCGCGATTCGCAGCGCATCCCAGAGCGACGGCAAGATCAACAGCGACACCGGCACCGCGGTGATCACGATAAAGGATTGCAGGGCCGTAACCCCGCCGGAACCGATGGTGATCAGCACGACTGCGGCCAGCCCCATGCCGATGGCCCAGAAGGCTCTCAGCCATTTTTTCGGCTTGTCATTGCTCGACATCGCCATCGCCACGGTGAACGCCATGGCATCGCCGTTGGTGGCGACCGAGATGAAGCTCAGAAACAGGAACAGCGCGGAGACCAGGCCACCCAGGGGCAGGTTTTGCGTCACCCCCAACAACAGGGCTTCGGGTTGTGCGCCATTGGCCGTGACGATGCCCGGGGTTTGCAGTTCCAGGCCGATGCCGGTGCCGCCGACCACGGTGAACCAGAACATGGTCACGATGGGGGCGATGATCGACAGGGTCATGATCACTTCGCGGATGGTCCGGCCACGGGAGATTTTGGCGACGTAGAGCGCGACCATCGGTGCATAGCCGATGAACCAGCCCCAGTAGAACACCGTCCACCAGTCGAGCCATTTCGGGTCGGCGCGAAACAGCGTCATCGGGATGAACTGTTCCAGGTGCAGGGCGAACGCCGACGGGAAGCCGCCGAGGATAAACATTGTCGGCCCGAACGCGACCATGAAGATCGCCAGGCCGATCATCAGCCACACATTGATTTCGCTGACGAAGCGGATGCCCTTGAGCCCGACCAGGCAGGATGTGGTGTACATCACCGTGACCAGGATGATGGTGATCGACTGCACCATCAGGTCATTGGGAATGCCCCAGACCGAATGCAACGCACTGCTGATTTGCAGGCCGAGGAAGCCGATCGGGCCGATGGTGCCGGCGACCACGGCGATGATGGAAGTGGCGTCCGCCAGGGTGCCGATCGGGCCTTTGAGCGCGCGCTCGCCGAGCAATGGATACAGGAGCGTACGCGGTGCCAGCGGCAGGCCCTTGTCGTAATGCAAGTGCATCAACACGATGGACAACAGGCTGCCCAGCACCGCCCAGGCGAGAAAGCCCCAGTGCACGAAGGACTGCGCGAGCGCCGCATGGGCCGCCGCTTCGGTGTGCGCTTGCACCCCGGCGAACAGCGGTGGCGGGCTGGCGAAGTGCATCATCGGTTCGGCCGCGGCCCAGAAGGCGCCACCGCCGGCGAGCAGGGCGCACATGATCACCGCAATCCAGTTGAAGGTGCTGGTGTCGGGGCGTTGGTCGACGCCGCCGAGCCGGACCCGTCCGCATTTGCTGAAGCAGATGAACAGGCTCACGGCGAAGGTCAACAGCATCAGGATCTGCCAGTACAGCCCGAAGAACCGGGTCGACCAGGCGAACAGCGTGTTCACCAGCAGCGACACGCCATCGATGTCGATCAGCGCCGCGATCAGGAACGCGCCGAGGAAGCCGCCACTGATCAGAAACAGCGGCCAGTCGATGTCTTTTTTCGGCGGCGCAAGGTTCAGCGGCTGGCTGTCGACTTGCAAGGTGCTGGTGGTTTTCATGATGCCTCCAAAATACGCGCTTGAGGCTGTCCATCGCCGAGTGGGGAGATGAACGGGACGCTGTTGTTGTTGTTTTTCATGCTGTCCTCACGGTTGATATCAGGCGTCAGTGTTGGGCGGTGGTGGCGCTTTCCAGCAGGCGTAGCCAGTTGAGTCCCATGACGTTGCGCACCTCGTCGTCGGCGAAGCCGCGGGCTTGCAGGCCCCGGGCAATGACCGGGAAGTCGCGGCTGTCGCGGAACCATTGCAGGGGTGACGGCCAGCTGGCGTTGTCCTTCGAGCCTTCGCCGTAGTCCTTGTCCTTGCTCCAGCGACCGTTGCGCATCCACTCGAGTACCCCCAGTGGTTGCTGCTGGCACAGGTCGGTGCCGATGCCGATGTGCTCCACACCCATCAAGTCCGCGGTATTGGCGACCATGTCGCAGAACGCCTCGAGGGTGCAGCCCGACGCGCCCTTGAGGTGGAAGGGGTAAGTGCTGAAACCGAGCAGGCCGCCGGACTCGGCGATGCCGCGCAGAACCGCGTTGGATTTGTTGCGTTTGGCGGCGTGGAAGCTCGACGGGTTGGCATGGGACACGATCACCGGCCGGCTCGACAGCTCGATGGCTTGCAGGGTGCTGCGCTCGGCACTGTGGGACATGTCGATCAGCATCCCGACGCGGTTCATTTCGCGGATCACCTGGCGGCCGAAGCGGCTGATGCCGTTGTCTTCGGATTCGTAGCAGCCGCTGGCCAGCAGGCTCTGGTTGTTATAGGTCAGCTGCATGATCAGCACGCCCAGCTGGCGGAAGATTTCCACCAGGCTGATGTCGTCTTCGATGGGCGAGCAATTCTGGAAGCCGAAGAAGATCCCGACGCGGCCTTCCTGATGGGCCAGACGAATATCCGCCGCCTCGCGCACCGGACGAATCAGTTCGGGCCAGGTCTCGAAACGCCGGTTCCATTCGCCGATTCGCGACAGGGTTTCCCGGGCGTTTTCGTGGTAGGCGATGGTGGCGTGTACCGCGCTCAGGCCGCCGGACTGCATCTGGCGAAAGATCTCTTCGTCCCAGTTGGAGTATTGCAGGCCATCGATCATCAATAAGTCGTGCATGGTGCTCTCCGATTCAGGGACGCACGTAAGTGGTCTTGACCACGGTGTAGAAGTCGCGGGCGTATTGCCCTTGCTCGCGCGGACCGAAGCTCGAGTTTTTGCGCCCGCCAAACGGCACGTGGTAATCGGTGCCGGCGGTGGGCAGGTTGACCATCACGCAGCCGGTGCGGGCGCGGCGTTTGAAATCGCTGGCATGGCGCAGCGACTGGGTGATGATCCCGGCGGTGAGGCCGTACTCGGTGTCGTTCAATACCGCCAGGGCTTGCTCGTAGTCGCTGACCCGGATCACGCAGGCAATCGGACCGAAGACTTCTTCGCGGTTGATGCGCATGCCGTTATGGCTGTTGATGAACAGTGCCGGGCGCATGTAGTGCCCGGCCGGCTCCAGCGCCAGCAGCTCGCCGCCTTCGACCAGGGTGGCGCCTTCTTCCGCCGCCAGCTGCAGGTATTGCAGGTTCTGCTCCAGTTGGCGGGCTTCGGCCACCGGACCGATCTGCACCCCTTGTTCGAGGGCGTGGCCGACCTTCAGCTGACGCATGCGTGCAATCAGTGCCTCGACAAAACGGTCGTGGATACCATCGCAGACAATCAGCCGCGAAGAGGCGGTGCATTTTTGTCCGGTACCGAAGAAGGCACCGTTCAACGCGCATTCCACGGCGATTTCCAGATCAGCGTCATCGAGCACCACCAGCGCATTCTTGCTGCCCATTTCCAGCTGGCAGCGCACCAGGTTGCCGGCCGTGGCAACCGCCACCCGGCGTCCGGTGGCCAGTGAGCCGGTGAAGGTCAGCGCGTCGATATCCGGCGACTGGATCAGGCTTTCGCCCACCACACCGCCAGTGCCCATGACCAGGTTGAAGGTGCCGGGCGGCAGGGCCTGGCGACTGATGATTTCACTCAGGGCCCAGGCGCTGGCCGGCACCAGGTTGGCCGGTTTGAACACCACGGCGTTGCCGAAGGCCAGGGCCGGGGCAATCTTCCAGGCCGCGGTCGCCATCGGGAAATTCCACGGGGTGATGATGCCGACCACACCGACCGGTTCGCGCTGCACTTCAATCTCGATGCCAGGGCGCACCGACGCGGCCGTCTCGCCCATCTGCCGCAGCACTTCGGCGGCGTAGTAATGGAAGAACTGGGCAGAGCGATTGACTTCACCGATCCCCTCGGCAAGCGGTTTGCCTTCTTCGCGGGAGAGCAGCTCACCCAGCTCGTCCTTGCGCGCCATCAGCTCGTTGCCGATGGCCATCAACACCTGTTGGCGCTGTTCCAGGCCAGTGGCGGCCCACAGTGGCTGAGCCTCACGGGCTGCCGCGATGGCGTCCAGGGTTTGTTCGGCGCTGGCCTGGTGATAGTGGCCGACGATGTCTTCGACATCCGATGGGCTGTGGTTGGCGATAACGGCCTGGCCATCACACCAGTGTCCAGCGATGTAGTTCTTGCAGGGTTGCAGTGCCATGGGAACCTCCGATTGCGTGGTTCCCATCATGAGAGTATTAATCTGCAAATAAAAATTAATAATAAAAATGAATTGATAAGGAAAACTTACCGTGTTGCCCGAGCTGAAGATCACCCAATTACGCTATTTCGTGCTGGTCGCGCAGCTGAAAAGCTTTCACGGCGCGGCTAAATTGGCCTATCGCACGCAACCGGCGCTGTCGTTGGCGGTGCGTGAGCTGGAGCAGAAGCTGGGCCAGGCACTGTTCGAAAAAGGCGGCAAAACCGAACTGACGCCTTTTGGCGAGCATTGTTTGCCGCTGTTCCAGGACCTCCTGGCGCACCACGACCGGATTGCCCGGGAAGTCAGCTTGCTGGCGCAGCATGAAATCGGTCAGGTCAGCATCGCCACGGTGCCGTCCGTGGCCAGCCGGTTGCTGCCGCACCTGCTTGCGGGATTTGTCAGTGAGCATCCGAAGCTGCAGATCAGCATCCAGGACGGTAACGCCGACAGCGTGCGGCAGTTGTTGCTCCAGGGGCAGGTGGACTTCGCGATCAGCAGCGTCTGGCTGCCCGATGAGAGCATTGAGTTCCTGCCGATCCTGAGTGACCAGGTCGGGGTGGTCTGTCGCCATGATCACCCGCTGGCCGCGATGGGCGGCGCGGCCTTGCACTGGTCCAGCCTGCTGGCGTATCCGCTGGTGCGCAATGGCACCTCGCGCTTGCTTGAAGGCACCGCGGCGGCGGGGCTGCTGGAGAGCAGTCTGTTGTTCGTCTCCAACATGATTTCGCTGATTGCCATGCTCGAACAAGGCATTGGCATCACGACGCTGCCATCCCTGGCATTTCCCCAGGGCAATGAACAGCTGGTGTTTCTGCCGCTTTCAGAGCCGAAAGTGGAACGGCAGATCGGTATCCTGTGCCGCAAAGGCCACAGCCTGTCACCCGCGGCGGCCGAGTTGATGGGTTTTTTGAAGGAGAATATGCGCATGACGGCCATGCAAAGCTGACGCGCAATTGTGGAAAACGCCAAACCCCTGTAGGAGCCGGCTTGCCGGCGAAGACGGTCTCGAGCCTTGCAGCGACCATGAAGACGCCTTCGCCGGCAAGCCGGCTCCTACAGGGGTCATGTCCCCCAACCTTCTCTCACCGCCCGGCGAATGCCTTCCAGCAGCATCGCAAAAGCCGGGTTGTCGTTGTTGTCGATGACGTGAAGCAAATGCAGCGATACAAGCCGGAGTGGAAGGCGGTCAAACCGCGGTTTTGAGTTCAGCCAACAGGCGCTCGATCTGCGCCAGCTCCCAGGCGCTGAGCAAACTGACGGGGTCGGTGCGTTGCCAACTGTCGAACACGCCCTCGCGGCCGTCCGGACTCTGGCAGCGCTGGCAGTGACGCAGGTGGTTGCCGTCGACGTCGAGGGTCAACCGCCAGCCCTCGATATCGACCTGCACCAGGCCAGGCCCGGACTGTTCGCCGAGGCGTTGCAAAGGGCGAATGCCCAGGGCGGCGTCGCGCAATGACTGGTAAACCTCGCGGGCAGTAAGAGGTGTCACAGGTGTCTCCGTCGGGTGGGGGGCTGTAGGAGCAAGCTTGCTCGCGATGGTCGTAAACGATAACGCGTTTTTCCTGAATGAACGCGTTGTTGTTGCCATCACGTGAAAATCAAAAGATCGCAGCCTTCGGCAGCGCCCACACCGACCGCGTTCAACCCTGAGTTCAGCAGGTCTTCGCGATTCCTTGTAGGAGCCGGCTTGCTGGCGAAGGCGTCTTCATGGGCACTGCAAGGCTTGAGGCCGCCTTCGCTGGCAAGCCAGCTCCTACAGGGTTTGGCGTTTTCCACAATCTGGTTGTATGCAGGTGATTGTGTCGATACCGAAGGCGGCGATTTTGGCGATCGCCCGGGCAACCTTTGAATTGCGGGTTATTGCAGGTATAAAAAACCCGGCAGACGAGGCCGGGTTTTTCGTTGAGTGTCGCGGTAAAACCATTCATTTATGCCGCACGGCTTTCGATCAGGCGATCCGAACCACCTTCAGCCACGCGATTCTCGATCAGACGATCCGAGCCATCGGCCGCCACGCGGTTTTCGATCAGACGATCCGAGCCATCGGCCGCCACACGGTTTTCAATCAAGCGATCCGAGCCATCGGCAGCCACGCGGTTTTCGATCAGACGATCCGAGCCATCGGCAGCCACACGGTTTTCAATCAAGCGATCCGAACCATCAGCCGCCACACGATTCTCGATCAACCGATCCGAACCACCCTCAGCCACACGACTTTCAATCAGACGATCCGAGCCGCCTTCAGCGACAACCGGGTGAGCAGAGGTAGCGGCGAAAGCGTTAACTGCAAAAACCGAGAAAGCGATGCTGAGGAAGAGTTGGCGTTTCATGATTGTGTGCTCCGGGGTGTAGTTGTCTGGTATGGAGGCGATGTTACGCCCCGCAGTTTTTAAGAGAACTTCATTGGGTTGATGGTGACTATCGACGTCGGCAATGGATGACCTGTGCTTCCTGTTGATGTAGTCCGAAGAGCGCACACTGGTATCGTATGATGGTTTTTTTTGTCGGTAACAGGATTCAGCCATGGGATTAAGCAAACGCGAGCAAGCGCAAATCGAACGGCTGCTGGTCGCCACGCTGACCGAGGCATGCGAGACGGCCAAGGCGGAATTGGTCGGGTTCGCCTGGTTGACCCACGAGGTCGATTACGCCGAATTTCCTTCCAGCCTGAGGGTCGTCTGGGTCTTCGATACTCAGGCGCAAAAGGATCAGGCATTGGCGAGCGGGCAGGGTGGACGCATGATTGAACTGACAGCCGAGGCGTTGAATACGGCTCAGGTTTCGCTCAACCCGGTCTCGGCCCATGTGCAGTTCGATTCCGAAGAGGAATGTCAGCGTGCCAACGGCGGGAACTGGCCGCTGCGGCTGAAGGGCAAACGCCCGCTGCGCCGGTGAATGAGTCGGTTGGACCTTGCGCAAAGTCGACCGACGGAGCGCAGTAGTCGCCTGTAAGAGAGTGCTTGGATCGAGCCCGGCAGGCGACCGGCAACCCGATAGACGCACTGACACGAACTATAGTGAGAGATCCGGCGCGTTACAGTTTATGGACAAGCCCGATCGGGCGGCAAATCCATGATGCGAGGCGTGCCGGCTGTCCTCTTACGAACGAGCCAAACCAGGCCTGATCCGATGAGCAGGCGAGTTTTGCGATTCACCTGAGCGCGCGTAAACGACGTCTTCACCCACCCCCATAGAGGCTACTCGATCGGGATGTGCGTCGAAGGCAGTTTTTTTACCTTTTCAATCAGGAGATCATCATGTCCCAGCTCGAAAAAGTACTCTACACCGCCAAAGTCCACACCACCGGTGGACGGGACGGCGCATCACGCAGCGATGATGGCCGTCTCGACGTCAAGCATTCGTCCCCTGGCGGGCCGGGCGACGGCACCAATCCGGAGCAGTTGTTCGCTGCCGGTTGGTCCGCCTGCTTCATTGGCGCGATGCAGGTGGCGGCGCGCGAAATGCAGGTCAAGCTGCCGCCTGACCTGAGCATCGATGCTGAAGTTGACTTGGGTACCAATGCGGGCGGTTACCTGCTCCAGGCCCGCCTCAACATCAAACTGCCGGGCATGGACCCGGAAACGGCCCGCAAGCTGGTGGATAAAGGCCACCAATTGTGTCCGTACTCCAAGGCCACTAGGGGCAATATCGAGGTTGAGATCAACCTGGCCTGAACCTGAACTGTCATCGCGAGGGTGAAGCCGACGCTTCACCCTCGCGATGAATTGATGGACAGGCAAGTCGATACGCTGCTGCGATTTGTATCGGTACGTATCCACCGCCCCGACAGCTACCTTCGCATACAAAACCATGGGTCTGGCGACACTTGCGCGATACACGGCGGCCTCCCAATAGAGCCACCGCATCTCGCGGCAAACCTGGCGCGGCCTTGCCGTGTAACCCCTGGAGAAATGCGATGTCCCGTATCAACTTGCGCAACACCACCGGCCTGCTGGCCATTGCCGCCAGCGTGGCGCTCACTGCCTTCGCAGGCGTTTCCCAAGCACAGGAGCCGGCCAAAAGCTGGCAGACCGGGATCCACCGCACGGACCTGTTGAAACGCGACCTGGATGTTGCCGGGCGTGAGGTGATCCAGGTTCTTGTCGATATCGATCCGGGTGTGTCATCGCCCAAGCATTCTCACCCCGGTGTGGAAGTTGCCTACGTCCTGGAGGGCACGTTCGAGTATCAGCTCGAGGGACAGCCACCGGTCACGCTCAAGGCCGGTGAATCCCTGTACATCCCCGCTGGTACTGCGCATGTCGCGAAGAACGTCGGTGCAGGCAAGGCGTCGGAGCTGGCGACCTATATCGTGAAGAAAGGTGTGCCGGCTGTGGAGTTGTCCAAATAAGCGGCGAAGATTGGCCACCAATGTCAGTTGGCAAAACGCGGTCCATGTGGGAGCGGGCTTGCTCCGGGCGGCGTTCCGACGAAGGCGGTGGGTCAGCTTGCATCGATGTTGAATGTGCCGGCGCTTTTGCGAGCAAGCCCGCTCCCACAGGGGGGCAGCATTTCAAGTGACGCTTTGAGGCGCTGAGATCCACTTGCCGATCGTCGGCGCCTGTCACTGTTCCAGCGTATCGAGCAGGGTAGACAGGTGTCGAAGATCACTATTGCTGCGAAGCCGGCGGACACGGTGACCTGCATTGCAAGGGTTTTGCCCGGACATCCCGGGACGCGGCCAACGTGTTTGTTTCTCTCGTAAAGGGGCGCAAGATAAGTGACTGGACGATTGACCAAGGTGTCGCGCTGAGCTTGCAAATAGCCATCTCGGGCACCACCGGCAAGGACATCTCAACGAATAACAGGATGAGCGCGTTCTCTGTCGAATGCAGGGGCCGGAGGAGGCGTTTTGAACCCGTTCCAGCTCAGACCCGGTGCCTCAACCCTGAACATGTTGCTTCAGGCATGCCTGCAACGCCGTGATGCCGTGCCACCGACTTTAACGGAAAAAGCGGTAATACCGGGTATTCCCAATGCGCGCTACTGGATGGACCAGGACCTGAGCCCGTTCATTCAGGATGCCATTGCATCCAACAAGAGAGAGCATGAGGCGCTCATGGCAACCGGCAGGCCGGACACCATCCTGCCGCTGGCAAGCATGCTGGCCATTTCCGGTGGCGGCGACGCCGGCACCTTTGCCGCGGGGCTCATTGCGGGGTGGACCCTGCATGGCACCCGTCCGGTGTTCAAGATTGTCACGGGCATCAGCGCCGGAGCCCTGGTCGCCCCGTTTGCGTTCCTGGGGCCGCAGTACGATGCAGTCATCCAGCATATCTGCAACGCCGTCGGGCCGAAGGACATTTTCCGGTCGCGTAATGTCCTGACGCGGCTTGCCAGCGACGGAGTAGCCGACAGCAAACCACTGGCGCGGCTCATCGCGAAGTACATCACGCCCGAGGTGCTGGCGCAGATCGCGGCGGAATATGCCAAGGGACGAATCCTGATGATCGGCACCACCGACCTTGATTGCGCGCGGCCGGTCACCTGGAACATGGGCACTATCGCCGCCAGCCAGGCGCCGGGGGCGCTCGAGCTGTTTCGCAACATCATGGTCGCCTCGATGAGCATTCCCGGCGCCGTTTCCCCGGTCATGATCGATGTGGAAGTCGACGGCAAACTGTTCCAGGAAATGCACGTGGATGGCGGCGTCATCACCCAGATGTTCCTCTACCCGCCTGGCACCGTGATGGCGATGAACAAAGTGCCGGGCGCCCCCATGCGCCATGACCGTCACTTTTATGTCATTCGTAACGGCAAGCTGGAACCGCAGTGGTCCGGTACGAAGCGCCGTACCTTGAGCATTGGCGGTCGAGCCATCAGTGCCTTGATTCAAACCCAGGGCATCAGCGACCTCGATCGAATCTACCGGATGGCGAAGCAGGATGGGGCCGACTTCAATCTTGCCTATATCGGCACCGACTTCGTCTTTTCGCGCAATCATCGATTCGATGGCGAGTACATGAAGCGCTTGTTCGAGTACGCCTTTGAACTCGGCGCGAAGGGCTATCCGTGGCACAAGTTGCCGCCGGGCCCGGTGCTCTGGCTCCCTTACGAGTAATACCGGCACCGCCGGTTTGGCTCAGGCTGGTTCCGGCAAGCTGAAGCGTGCCGTCAGGGCTAATGCGGCTTTTGTAGGAGCGAGCTCGCTCGCGATGGACTCAAGAGCGCCGCGTTTAACCAGCAAACACGCGTTATCGTTAACGACCATCGCGAGCGAGCTCGCTCCTACAGGCCCGTCAGGGCTGCAATTGCTCCACCAGTTCGGGTGTCACGTAGTGCGGGCCGTCGAACAGGTACAGCGGATAGCCGTCATACGCCGCAAGCTGCGTCTTGAGTTCGGCCGCAGTCGCGGAGCGGAACCCGCCGCCGAAGTTGGGGCGGAAGGCTTCGACGATGATGCGCACACGCTCCTTGCCCAGACGGTCGGCCAAGGCGTCGGCATAGGTTCGGGCCACCGGTGCCGTGCGCGCATAAACGCCGACGCCATCCTGAAAGAACACGCCGATGTCATCCGGCAGCCATTGCTTGAGCCAGTCGGCCGTGGCCGCAGGGCCGATGTTGGCGCCGTCGTAGACACTGATCCACAGCGGGCGCGGCAGCTTGGCCAGCAGCGCCGGCAGTTCCCTGGCGCGGGTCCAGCTGGGGTCGACTTCGGCCGGGAAATACCAGCCGGTGACGTGCAGTGGCGTCGGCAACCTGGCGATGCGTTCCGAGACCGCCGCCAGTTGCTCGATGTTGTCCCGTGAGCGGTTCTCGCTGAAGTAACCGGCCAGCCCGAGGATGACATCCTGGGCCCAGGGTGCCTTGGCGATGCGCGCCCAATCGGGCAGGACAGGGACGCTGGGCAAGCCGCTGTCGGGAACGAAAGCCTGGTCGTCGACCACCGTCCATTGCACCAACAGTTCCCGAGCGCCCAGTTTTTCCCAGTTGCCATTGATGCCGACGGTCTTGTTGTCCGGCTGCCAGACGATGCCGACGATCCCCGGTGCCAGGGCCTTGGTACTCGTCACGTAGAGCATGCCGACACCCGCGCCGAGGAGGACGGCGAGCAACAGGGCCGCAACGGCTGCGCGACTGGCGGTGTAGCCGAAAATCCTCACTGCAGTGCCTTCTCGATGCGCTGATGCCATTGGCCCGGCGGGGTGACGCCTTTTACATTCCAGTTCGCGGCGGCATCAGGGCCGAGGTGGAACTGGCCTTCATTGAATTGCCAGACGATGACTTGCGGCTTGTGTTGCGCAAAATCCGGCGACTCCAGGTATTGCAGCAGCGTAGCCCAAGGGCCGACATCGCCGGGGTTCCAGGTCAGCGCGACCGGACGGTCCAGGGCATTGGACAGCTTCTGGGTAAAACCCAGGTACGGCTGGACAAAGCTGTTGCCGATCACCTGGACCGCTGCCGGCGCGTCATCGATCAGCAGGTCTTTCTCTGCCTGATGGCGCACGGTGTAGATGTCGCGGCCAATGGCCTTGCGCTTGACCGCTGGCAGGAAGTTGCTGGCCAGGTCGCCGAACGCGCGTCGGTCGAACCACTGGCCCAGCGTCGCGCCGCCGCCAGATTCCCCCGACAGGGAATATCGCTTGGAGATCAGTTGCGCCGTGGCGTCGGCGGTGTTTTCGGCGCTCCAGGCTGTCCAGTGGTAATCGGCGCGATAAAACGCGGTCTGCCGGCCTTGCTCGGTCCGGTGCAGGATCGGCTTGACGTCCAGCGTGGTCAGGCCCGCTCGGGTCAGGTCGCCCTGCAAGTGGTCATAGCGTTGCATGACGGCGGCGCTCAAGGGCTGATCGGCGGGCAGGCGCTGGGCATAAAACGGCGCTTTCATCGGCACCACCAGCACAACCAACCCGATGTGCTGGCGTGCAAGTCGGCGCTGGAGGTGTTCCACCCGTGCAATGTTGCGGGCCGTGCCAGGGTTATCGACCTTGCTCAGGCTTTCCCAGGCCGGGAACAACCAGCCGCCATCGCCGGTGATCACTGCCGACGCCGCTTGCGCGCCAGTGCCCGACACGCCCAGCAGCAGACCGGCGACCATGCCGGGAATCGACAAGCGCTGGATAAAACGCTGGGGGTTGAAGGTAAGGATCATGGTGCAGCCTGGTCGACAAGGCCAAGCAAACGTGGCGCCTGAGGGGAACCGATCAGGAACAGGCTATAGCGATCACCGGCCTTGAAGGGCGCCAGTTTCATCGGCAGGCTGCGGTTCTGGTTGCAGCTGGCAACCAACGTCGCTTGCACCGGGTTGATCGTGCGCTGGGCTTGTCCGTTGAACGGCACCTGCTTGAATACCGGGGCGCCATTGGCCAGCTGGATCTCGGCCTGTTCACAGCCGCGGCTCAGGTTATAAAAGTTGAGTTCGGCGCGCAGGTCTTTTCCGCGTTGTGGCGGATCGATGATCAGGCGTGGGGCCCGTGCCGGGTTGCTGTCGAGAACCAGCGTGACCCAGGCGCCTTTCGGTGCGGTCAGGCCTTTGATCTCGCGACCATTGACGGTCACGTCAATCGGCTGTTGCGAGTCCACGACCTGGAACGGGCTGGCCACCTTGGCCTGGGCGGAAAGGGCCAGCGTCGCGCCTTGGCCTACCCGGACTTGCATGGAAGTATCGGCGGGATTGACCACCCGTACCCAGGCGGAACCTTCGGGCAGTGTGGGCGCGTAAAGACGGGCGATTTCAGGGGCGGCTTGTACCCCTGTCGAGACCAGGCCAAGACCCAGCCACAAAAAAACTCGAACGTTCATGTCAGTCCTCAATAGGAATAAGTCAGGCGCGCGAACACGCCTTCGGCGCGCTCATCGCCCAGCACTTTCACGCGGTACTGCAGGGAAAAGTCCACATAGGAACGGGGGGCGTTGTAGGTGTCTTCGCGGAACCAGTAGCGCACATTGTTACCGACACCGAGGCCTCCCGCTTTGCCGGATGATGAGTCCGTGCTGCCGTCGGCCGCCGTTTCGCTGTGCATTTTGGAGTCGTAGTCGAACGCGGCCACGACATGGGGGAAGCTCACCCAGCGCGAACCCGTGCCGCCGATGGCGTAACTGCGGCCCACCTGCCATTCGCTGTTGAAGTAATCGCGCGAGTCATTGATGTAATGACCGGCCTCGGCAAACAACTGCGAAGTCCACCAGCTGGAGGTATCCACCCGCAGGTCGGTGCCGACGCTGGAGCCATAGCCCAGGCGCACCAGCCAGTCGCCATCGACGTCCGACGATCCCAGGGGGAATGTGCGCTCGACGGCGGCCATCACGTTCAGCGCCGTGAAGGGTTTGACCCGGACACCCACGGCGCCTTGCAGGGCATCGAAACCGGTGTCCGAATCGCTGTTCTTGCTCCACAGGGTGTCGGTGACGCGTCCGTAGAGTTCGACAAAACGTGCGTTGCGATAACCCAGGGGACGCCAGGACAATTCGGTGCTGTTCTGCAGGTTGTCATTGCTGGTGCTGCCGCTGGTCGGGGCGGCACTCAGGCCACTGCTGGAACTGTTGCCCCGATAACTGGTGGTGCTGGTCAGGCCCCAGGTGCGCGACACATCGGCCACTGCGCGACGGGTGTCGAACAGCTGCTGTGCGGGCATGTCGAGGTTACCGGAACCTTGTGCGTCGATCACGCGTTTGAAGTAGCTGACGGCTTGCTCGTCGTCATTGACCCGCATGGCGGTGTAGGCGGCGTCCTGGGTTGCCGTGGGCGTGAGCCGGGTATCGGCGTCGGCCTTGCGAAACGACCCGTGGGCCGCGTCATCGTCGCCGGCCTGGACCGACAGATAAGCGATCTGCAGCGGGCTCATCGACTCCAGTTCGCCCGTGTCCCGCGCCTGTTGCAGCCGTTCGCGCGCGGTGCGGCGTTGGCCGATGGCGGCGTACAGACTGGCTTCTTCGTAAGCGGGCAGGCTGCCCAAGGCCAAGGCCCGGGTGAAGTCCTGGCGTGCCCCGGCATCGTCACCGGATTGCTGACGCAGGCGGCCGCGCTGGGCCAGCAGCCGGGCGTCGTCGCCGGTGATCCTGAGGCCTTCGCTGGCCGCCGCAATGGCTTCAGGCACGCGTTTCTGCTCGCTCAGGGCGCTGACCAGCAGACGCCGGTACGCAGGATTGCGCGGCGCGCGGGCGATGGCGTCGTTCGCCAGGGCCACCGCGGTCGCAGCGTCCTTGCGGGCCAGGGACGCGTAGGCCTGGCCGGCCATGTCGGTGCCGCCGTCGCGCTGGTTGCCCGGCCAGATATCACACACCAGGCCGAAGGCGGTTTCCTGACAATTCAAGGCGGGTGCCGGAAAATCGGCGACAGTGTCCACGCCATGGTTTTTCTGTCGCAGCGCCATTCGCGCGGCGGTTCGCCGACGGGCCACTTCGCCGCTGTCGTCGTCAGCCAATGGCTGCAGATGCTCGAGCGCCTGCTGTGGCTCGCCATGGGCCAGTGCGGCGTCGGCGGCGAAGAAACGCAGGTCACGGACTTCGGCCTCCAGCAGGCCATCGATGGCCAGGGCATGCTTCAGATCCGCTTCGGCTGCGACGGTTTGGCCCTGGCGATCAAGGGCATAGCTGCGCAGAATCCACGGCGCGATTTCGCCATCGTCCTCGGCCAATGCGCCCGATGCGGCTTGTTCGGCCCCGGGATAATCCCTGGCGGCGAGCAGGGCACTGATCAGCAGTTGCTGATTGGCGCCGATTTCCGGTGCCCAGGCCACGGCTTTCCTGGCCTGGTCCACGGCCAGTGGCACCTGGCCCTGCTCCAGGGCGCGATAGCCCTGAACGGCCAGCGGTGCCGCCAATTGACGACGGATCGCCTCGCGGCGCATCAACAACGTATCGTCGTCCGGGAACACGGCCAGGGCCTGGGTGGTGGCTTGATCCGCTGCCAGCAGATCGGGTTGGCGCTGCAAGGACTCGATCAACAGCAACCGGTAATCCATGCGCCCGGGTGCCTGTGCGATGGCTTGGCGGGCTGCCTGGGCAGCGAGGCCAAAGTCATCGCGATCATAGGCCTTGAAGGCCCGGGCCGCGGCACCGAAGCCCGGGGCCTGGCGGGACTGCGGATAGCGTTTGGGATGATCACGCAGATCCTTGTCACGCTGTGCCAGCCCGATCAGCGTGTTCAAGCGGGTGATATCTGCCCGCTGGCGCAATGCTTCGCGGGCCTTGGCGATGGCCAGGTCGTAATCTTTGCGCTCGTAGGCGCTGTACGCTTCGTTGGCGGCCACATAGGCCGGCCCGGTCAACGGCAACGGCAGCGTTTGGCCATGAACCCACCCGGGCATCAGGCTCAGCCCCGTGGCCATGAGGGTCAGGAAAGGGCGGTTCATGCCGGAAGCTCCTCGGGATAGTGGCTGTGCTGACGCGCGACGGCCTTTTCGATGGTGGCGCGAGGCAGCACGCCGCTGTCGACCAGGTAGTCGCCGATGCGGCCGTGATATTGCGGGCGGTACTGCAGCATGGTGCGGCTGAACACGTCGCGATCCATCAGGCCCATTTCGATCAGCAGGTCGCCCAGCAGTGGTGCTCCGGCGTCGGGAACCGACTGGCCTTCACGCACCTTCAGATGACGCAATCGTGCGACGATTTCGCTTTCCCGGGCAATCAGCTGCACCGGTACGCTGCCCAACTCATCGCTGACCTGTTGCAGACCTTCGGCCGGCAACGGGTTGGCCACAGCCACTTGCGCACGGCCCTGGGCATTCAAGCCCAGCGGCACCACGCGCCAGCGCAGGGCAAATTCATCGTCCAGCTTCAGCGTCGAGTCCCGTGCCTTGGCCGCTACGTCGAACACCCGCGGCAAGTCGTTCTGGAAGGCGATGGCTTCGGCCAGGGTTTCGTCGTCCAGCCAACCGTTGCTGAGCAGAATCCGCCCCAACGGCATGTGCCGGGTTTTCTGTTCCGCCAGGGCGCTTTGCAGGTCGGTGTCGTTGATCGCCTGCCAGGACAGCAACACGCTGCCCAGCTTGCGCGGTGCGGCTGCGACCAGATCGGTGGACGGGAAGTCGTGCATGGTCTTGTCCCAGACCAGCTTGCGGTTGAGCACCTTGCCGACCAGGAACATGCGCCAGGCACGGGACGCTGCCATGAAGTTGACGAAATTGCCCACGACCATCCGCGGGATGGACAGCAAGCCATGCTGCCAGCCGTACAGCACGGTGGTGAAATAGCAGCGGTGCGCCATCCGCCAGGCCAGGGCGATACCGTTGGCGAGCAGCAAATACGCGATAAAACCATTGCTTTCGAAGGGCGTCGGGAAACTCACGTCCCACAGGCCGCTCTGGCGCAGGATGATCAGGCCCAGCAACTGCGCCAGGATGATATAGGCGATGATGCTGACGAACGCCGTCACCAGGCCTTTGCGGTCACGAAACAGCAGATACCGGTTGGCCAGCGAACCGCTCCAGCCCATTTGCTCCCAACCTTGCAACCCGATGCCCAGGGTCCAGCGCGCTTTCTGGCGGAACGCGGTGCGGAAGGTGTCCGGGAACAATTCGCGCACGCACAACGGCATTTTCAGGGTCGATTCGTAAGGCTTGCGGAACCATGATTTGCGCAACACCCGAAACTGCACCGGGAACTGCACGAAGATCGCATTCATGCCGACCTTGGCCAGGCGCGCGCCGACGTCGTAGTCCTCGGTCAGGCTGTCGGTGTTGAACGGCTGGTTCCGGTTTTTCCCGGCCAGCACGCGCAGGGCTCGATGGGAGAAACAGGTGCCGACACCGGCCGATGGCACGCTATCGGTCATGCTTTCACGCACCACCAGATCCTTGCCGTGCCATTCGGCGAATTCGTCCATGTAAGTGCCGGCCACCCACTCGTACCAGTTGCGTTCCAGTGACACCACCGGCAGCTGGATCATGTCCTTGCGTGGCAGCAAATAGTTGAACAGGCGCAGTTCCATCGGGTGCAGCACGTCTTCGCTGTCGTGCATCACCACGCCGGCGAAGGTCATGCCATGGGTTTGCTCATGGAGGAAGATGGCCTGGATCACCCAATTCAGGCAGTCGGCCTTGCAGGTCGGGCCTGCGTGCGGCACTTCCACCCGGTGCAGCTGTTTGTAGCGCCGGCGCATGCGTTCCACTTCATCGATGGTGCGCTGGTCGTTGATGTAGGTGCCGACGAAGACCACATAGTTCTGGTAATCCAGGGTCGACACCATGTTCTCGATCATCGGTGCGATCACGTCATATTCCAGCCAGGCCGGGACCATGATCGCCAGGGGCTGTTCATCCCGCGCCAGCAACTGCTCGGCCGTCAGCGGCCGGTATTTGCGCTCCGCGGTGAGTTTGCGGAACAGGCGGCGCGACCAGTACCACAGGTCGATAAACAGATCGTCCAGGCCGGAGATCAGGATCAGCACCGCGACCACAATGGTCGAGATCTCCAGGAAGCTGTAGTAGTGGGCCAGCCAATAGGGCCAATAAAGCGAGGTCATCGAAGGTTTCCGTTACTGGCGATTGCGACGGGCGTTACGGCCGGCCAGCAACAGGATGAGGACCAACAGGATGCCGCCGGGAATCAGCCACAGCCACGACGGTTTGCGCCAGGCGTCCAGCCCCTTGGGTTCTTCGTTGTCGATCAGTTGGCTGCCGCTCGGGTCCTGAGTGTTGAAGGTGGTCAGTGCACCCTTGTCACCGAGGATGGCCACGTCGCCGCGGGTCAGCAGAATCTGCCGGGCGAAACGCGGTGCGTCGGCGCCCAGGGCGCGGTAGACCAGGCCGTGCTGGCTGCCGGCAGCCACCACTTGCAACGAGGCCAGGTGGTTGAGGGGATGCACGTCCAGCAGCACCTGATCCTTGTGATTGATGCGCAGGCGACCCTGCTCATCGACCTGCACCGATTCCTTGCTGTCCTTGATCGGCAGCTCGAAGGCAAGGAAGGCCTTGTCCGGCGTGACCGAAGCCTTGGGGTCGGCACTGACGTTCAGCTGTGCCCGCAGCGGCGAAACGCCGGCGGCATCGGCCACCGAGATCACTTGTGGCAAGCTGCTCGCCGGATGCTCGAGATAGGCTTGTGGCACGAGGATCTGCGCGTCCATGGCAAAGCGCGCGGCCATGCCGGAGAAGTCGTTATCCAGCGCGGTTTTTTCCAGCACGATGTGACTGGTGGGCAGCACCGAGACCGGGAAGGCCTGGGGTGTTTCCAGGCAGCGGTCGCTGACCGGCTGGCGCTGGAACGACACCCGCAACACGTTCTTCGAGCCCAGGGCGTAGCGCGGGACAGACGCTTCGATGCGCTGCTTTTCCCCATTGGCCACCAGCTGTTGCGCGCCAATCAGGTAGTCGTTGAGGAACAGCGAGGCCACCGGCGCGGTGTCCGAGGCGCCGGGTGCGGCAGACACATCGATCACCGCCTTGACCGGCAAGCGACCGTCATAGGCCACACTGCCCAAGGGGAACGAGGTGCTCCAGTCGGACTTGGCCAATACGTCGATGGCGCCGGGATTGCCGCCCAGGCGCGACAAGGCCACGCGACCGTCGGCGCTCAATGGCAGCTGTGCTTCGCTGACCGTCAATTGGCGGCTGCGGGCCAAGGTGTTCCAGGCTGAACTGAACAGGGCCAGCGCCTTGCCGGTTGCCTGGGGCGCGATCATCAGCACCGGGCGTGTACCGAGCAATGCCAGGCGCACATTGTCCGTTCCGGTGGCGGCCAGACCTGCATTGATATGCCGCTCACGCCATTGCGTGAAGGCGTTGGCTGCCGTGGCGTCGAGGCCCTGGATCTGGCGCTGCAGCGCGTCCAGTGACTCATTGACGGCCTTGAGCAGTTGCGGATCGTTGACGGCCAGGTCCGCCTGGACGTTCGGTGTCTGCCCCAGCATCAATAGCGCGCCGATTTGCGCCGGGTCCGCCAGAACGTGCGTGCCTTTGCCGTTGAGACCGGCGAACGCCGGAACCGCCAGCAGTTCAGCGGGGATGCGCAGGCCGCTGAGGTCAACGCTGTCTTGCAGGGCAGGAAAGGGCAGGATGCGACTGTGCTTGCCAATGCGCTCCAGAGCCACACCCAGGCGCCAGGCCGCGTCATAGCTGTCGGCGGACAGGGTGCCCGGTGCGACCATGATCCCCGGCTTGCCCGGCAACGCTGTCCAGGCGGCGCCGACGTCCTGTAGCTGGCTGGCGTCGTAGCTGTAATTGAGGCGGGTGGCGGGCTCGATACGTAGAACGTTGCCAATGGCGCGTTCGTCTTCGCACAGCACCCTGGACACAATCGACGACCAGGCAATGCCCAGGCGCAGCGAGCCGCTGTCCCGCGCTTTCTTGTCCACGCCCAAAGTGGCGCTGGCATCGCCTTGGGGTTCGCTGAGACCTTCGGCGCGAACCGGATAGCCGTCCAGCGACAGCAGCAACGTATTG
This sequence comes from Pseudomonas sp. MPC6, assembly GCF_006094435.1. Taxonomy (NCBI): domain Bacteria; kingdom Pseudomonadati; phylum Pseudomonadota; class Gammaproteobacteria; order Pseudomonadales; family Pseudomonadaceae; genus Pseudomonas; species Pseudomonas sp. MPC6. The sequence continues at coordinate 2,778,987 of NZ_CP034783.1, forward strand.
CGGCCGCCCTCGCCATTGAGGTAGCTGGCGTCGAAATTCAGCGTGGCATCCGTCAGCGGCACACCGGCGGGCACCGGCAGGTACAGTTCGCGTCGGGCGTCGGTGGAGCCGAGGATGATCGGTGCGTCGATCCCCAGGTCGCTCAAGCGGATTTCGCGCTCCTGCCGGGTATCGGCGTTGAGCCGGTTGATCGCCTGAGTGAGCGGGCTGTCCGCCGCCAGGGCAAAGGCGGGCATGAGCGCTAGCAGGCTCACGCCACAGGCAAGGGCGCTGAGCGCACCCGTATGGAGGGCAACGGAAGACTTCATTCAGGCAGATCTCGAGCAGGTAAGAGGGGGCGAGCGGGTTACAAAGAGGTGAACACCGAGTGATTTTTTTTACGGTACGGCACGGGCGTGTTGCCGCTGTCCGGGCGGACGATTCACGGCAAACTCATCGACCGGGCGGCCCAACAGGGCGTCGACGATGCGGGCACTGGCCTTGCCATCGCCGTAAGGGTTGGCCGCCTGGGCCGTTCGGCGCCATAACAGATCGTCATCGAACAAGGCGTTGACCCCCTGGATGATCGAAGCCGGTGCCGTCCCGACCAGCCGCACGGTGCCCGCGGCCACGGCTTCCGGGCGTTCGGTGACGTCACGCATCACCAGCACCGGTTTGCCCAGGGACGGCGCTTCTTCCTGCACGCCTCCGGAGTCGGTGAGAATCACGTGGGCACGCTGCATCAGGCGCACGAACGCCAGGTAATCGAGGGGTTCTATCAAGTGCACGTTGGGCAAATCGCCCAGTTGTTCGGTTACCGGGCCCAGCACATTGGGGTTCAGATGCACCGGGTAGACGATCTGGATATCCGTGCGCCGCGCCAGGTGGCGCAGGGCCTTGCAGATATCGAGGAAGCCTTCGCCGAAGTTTTCCCGACGATGGCCGGTCACCAGCAACACCTTGCGCCCGGGCTGCAGGAACGCGAACTGCCGGTCCAGGCTGTCTCGCAGCGCCGGGTTCTGTTCGATGCGTCTTGCCGTCGTTTGCAAGGCGTCGATCACGGTATTGCCGGTCACCAGCGTCTTCCCTTGCAGGCGTTCACCCAACAGGTTGTCGCGGGATTCACAGGTCGGTGCAAACAGCAGATCCGCCCCCAGGTCGATGCAGCGCCGGTTCATTTCCTCCGGCCACGGGCTGTAGATATCACCGGTACGCAAGCCGGCTTCGACGTGGCCCACGGGAATGCGTCGGTGAAAGGACGCCATCGCCGCGACCATGGCCGAGGTCGTATCGCCATGCACCAGCACCCGGTCCGGCCGGGTCATTTCCAGCACCGGGTCGATCGCTGCGTATAACGCCGCGGTCAGCGAGTTCAGGGTCTGCTTGGGGGTCATGACATCGAGGGTGTAATCGGCCTTCAAGTCGAACAGATCCAGCACCTGTTTAAGCATGCTTTGGTGTTGGCCAGTGATGCAGATCTGCGAATGAATGCCGGGCTCGGCAGCGAGAGCCTTGACCAGGGGGGCCATCTTGATGGCTTCCGGACGAGTGCCGAAAATCGAGAGGATCCTGATCGGTGAATGATGGCGAACGATGATGCCTTCCTTGCGCAGTTCTAGTGCGCCGCATATCAGTCGAGCCAGGCATGATTGGGTCCTGGATCAACTTGCGATAGTTGAGAGTAGTAAGGGTCGGAGTGATACGAGAGAGACTTGCCGACCACGCAAAGTTAGAGGGCAAGTTGCGTGACTGTCCGAGAGCGGCGCGATTATTAACATCAATGGCGATAAGGGCAAAGGTTATATGAAGTTTTTTATTAATTTAATAACTGAAACTTTTCGAGATAATGCGAGTCGCGAATAATTGTTTTTGATTTCTAGATATTACTGCAGGTTAGTAGTATTAATTTATGATTTATAACGATATTTTATTTTTATTCCATTCATCGATTTATATGAATTTGTCAGGTTTAATCTTGTCGTTCGGAGTTTGTCAGGCAGTGCCAATAGGTCATGATAATGGCGCCTGTATATTGTCATGTTATGTGGTGGAGGTTTTAGTAGTTGTTTTGGTGGTGATAAAAAGTTCCATCTAAAGATGGGTGTGTTCACAATCCGCTGTTTAGCAGTTTGAGATAGTCGGGACTTTCGGAAATTGAATTATGCCCGACACCTGGTATGACCCGTATCGTTGCCACGCCGTCGGCGAAGTGTCGGTAGAGTTGCTCGGTGCTGGAACGCGGTATCACTTCGTCGTGCCCGGCCGCGATCAACAACGTCGGCACCTGGATGCGAGCGGCGTATTTCCAGGAGTCGAAGCTGTCCTTGAGCAGCCACTTCACCGGGAACATCGGGTACAGCCGGGCACCGAGTTCTGCGAGGCTGTTGTAAGGCGTAATCAGCACCAGGCGCGCCGCCGGCCGTTGGCTGGCGAGGCGTACGGCGACCCCCGAGCCCAGGCTGCGACCGACCACGGCGATATGGCGATGCGTGGCGTAGACCTGGTCGAACAAGGCCACGGCATCGCGCTGGATCGCCTCTTCGGAGGGCGACCCGGAACTGCCGCCGTAGCCCCGGTAGTGCATCAGGTAGAGCGCATGCTCCGGGAAGGCCTTGGCGAATCCGGGCAGGCTGCGGGACACGTCTTCGGCATTGCCGCCGAAATAGATCAACGCCTTGGCGCCGTCGCGCGGGCGCACCGAAACCAGCACCTGCGCGTCGTCGACCGTCAGGGTCAGCAGCGCGGCCGAGGCGTCGAGCGCGCGTGGTTGCGGGTAGTAGATGAGCGCACGCTGGAACACGAACAGCGCCACACAGAGCACCAGGTACAGCGCTGCGACGATGACGACGAGAGACACCAGGATGCGCGACATTCGGCTAACGTTAGTGGGCGGCATTGACTGCTCGGGGCCTGAAGATGGCTATCGCCTGATAGCGCTCAGAGTGTAGTCGATCGACAGTGGACGCAGCGGGAGGGCTACCATGCCCATCGTTCTGAAGTGGCTCGAGGTACGGCCAGCCGAAAGAACGGCGCTGATGCTGGGTTTTGCCTTCCATTTCTGCGTGCTCGCCAGCTACTACCTGGTACGCCCGTTGCGCGATGCCCTGGGGCTGGAGGGCGGCGCCGACAAACTGCAGTGGCTGTTCACCGCCACGTTCGTGGTGATGCTGTTGATGGTGCCGCTGTTCGGTGCGCTGGTGTCGCGGCTGCCGGCCATTCGCTTCGTGCCGCTGATCTATCGCCTGATCGCGTTGTCGATGCTGGCGTTTGGCGGATTGATCGCCAATCACGTCGCGCCGGTCGGCGTCGGGCGGGTGTTTTTCGTCTGGATCAGTATTTATAACCTGTTCATTGTCAGCATCTTCTGGAGCGTGCTGGTGGACCGCTTTTCCAGTGAACAGGGGCGGCGCCTGTTCGGCTTCATTGCGGCGGGCGGCACCCTGGGCACCTTCATCGGGCCCTTGCTGGCCGCGACCATGGCCACGCGCCTGGGCCCGGTGGCGTTGACCGTCGCGGCGGCGCTGCTGCTGGAAGCCGCGGTGCGCTGCTATCGGGCGTTGTTGTCCCGCACGCAATCGCAATCCGGCAGTCGTTCACTGGATGATCGGCGGCTGGGTGGCAGCATGCTCGCCGGCATTACGCTGATTGTGCGCTCGCGCTACCTGCTGGGGCTGGTACTGTTCATGCTGTTGCACACCAGCGCCGCGACCCTGCTGTATTTCGAGCAGGCCCGGATCGTCGCCGGCCACTATGCTGATGTGGCCAGCAGGACGCAATTTTTCGCCTTGGTCGATTTAATTGTGTCGGCATTGACCCTGATCTTTCAGCTGGTGCTGACAGCGCCGTTGATCCGTCTGATTGGCGTCGGCGGGGCGCTGGCAGCCTTGCCGGTGGCAACGATCGTGGCGTTCACCGCCATGGCCCTGGCGCCCGTGCCGACCACTGTTGCCCTGGCACAAGGGTTGCGCCGCGCAGTCGAGTTCGCCATCGTCCGGCCGGCCCGCGAAGTGCTGTGGACCGTTGTCAGCCGGGAGGAAAAGTACAAGGCGAAGAATGTCATCGAAACCCTGGTCTATCGCGGTGGCGATGCCGCCAGTGGCTGGCTGTCCGCCGGCTTGACGGCGCTGGGCGCCGGGTTCGGTCTGGTGGCGCTGGTGATCGTGCCGTTTGCCGGGCTGTGGGGCTGGTTATGCCTGTGGTTGGCCAGGCGACAACAGCAAAGGGCTGACAGCAAAGATGGGGAAGGGCCATTTCATGAGCCACACTGATGGATACACGCGTCGCCAATTACTCACGCTGGCCGCCGGTGCTTCGGTGGTCCTCACCTTCGATCCGGCCTTCGCAATGTCCCCGCCATCGAAGGAAACAGGAGGCAAGAACATGCTGACCCGAGCCATCCCTTCCAGCACCGAGCCGTTGCCCGTCGTCGGGCTGGGCACTTATCGCGGCTTCGATGTCGCGCCCGGGGACCCTGCCTACAAGGATCTGCCCGCGGTGCTCAGTGCGTTGTTCCAGAAGGGCGGCACTGTAGTCGACAGCTCGCCGATGTACGGGCGCGCCGAACAGACCACCGGTGAATTGCTGTCGATTCACCGGCCGCGTTCGCCGGCCTTCCTGGCCACCAAGGTGTGGACCCGCGGCCGCGAAGAAGGCATCGCGCAGATGGAACAGTCTTTCAAATTGTTACAGACCGACCGCATCGATCTGATGCAGATCCACAACCTGCTGGACTGGAAAACCCACCTGCCGACCTTGCGCAAATGGAAGGAAGAGGGACGCATTCGCTACATCGGCATCACCCATTACACGGCGTCGGCGTATGACGAGGTGGAAGCGGTGCTCAAGGCCGAACCGCTGGATTTCCTGCAGATCAACTACGCCATGGATGATCGCGGCGTGGAGAAACGCCTGCTGCCGCTGTGTCGCGAGCGCGGTGTGGCGGTGATCTGCAATCGACCCTTCGGTGGCGGTGGCTTGATCGCGCGTTTGAAGGGCAAGCCGCTACCGGGATGGGCCGCCCAGGTGGAGGTCAGCAGCTGGCCGCAACTGGCGCTGAAATTCCTGCTGGCGCATCCGGCGGTGACCTGTGTCATTCCCGGGACGGGCAACCCGCGCTACATGGCGGAAAACGCCGGTGCCGGGTTCGGCCCGATGCTGACGGGGGCGCAGCGCGAGCAGTTGATCGATCTGGTGGGGTAGGGGTCATGCCCCGGCCTTGGTCCATTTGATGAGATTGTTGCGCAGCGTCACGACCGCTTTCTGCATGTCCATGAACTCCTCCGGCGTCAGCCCGGTGGCCTCGGCGAGGCCCGATTCCGGGCGACCGTCGCGCAGTTGTCGACCGGCCTTGGTCAGGCTGATCCGCACCTGGCGCTCGTCCTCGGGGTCGCGCTGGCGCTGCAGATAGCCCATCGCTTCGAGCTTCTTCAGGATCGGCGTCAGGGTGTTCGATTCCAGAAACAGCTTTTCGCCCAGGCTGCCCACGGTCTGGTCGTCTTGCTCCCATAGCGCGACGATAGTGATGTATTGCGTGTAGGTCAGCCCAAGCTGCTCGAGTATCGGCTTGTAGGCCTTGCCGAACGCCAGATTGGTGGAATAGACCGCAAAACACAGGAAGTCGGAGAGCTTCGGGTCGGCGGGGGCCGTCTTGTCGGTGGTTTTCATGTGCATCCTCTGTGGCCGCGACACGTGGCTGGCAAAAACCTGAATATACCTCGTATGCGATTCTATCGGAATGGTACCCGCTTGCGGGTTGCGACCGGTTCGCCGGTGAAGGCGAACCGGTCACAGGATGGATCACGCCGTCAGGGCGTTAATGACCACATTGATATTGCCTCGGGTCGCCTTCGAGTACGGACAGATCTGGTCGGCGGCGTGCGCCAGTTCCGTTGCGACGTCCTGCGTCAGGCCCGGCACGCGCAGGGTCAAACGCGCCTGGAGGAAGTAGGCCGCACCGGTCTGGCCCAGATCGACCTCGATGATGACGGCCAGGTTGGCCGGGAGCGTCACCTTCATGTTTTTCGCCGCCAGCTCGACGGCGGCGGTGTAGCAGGCCGACCATGCCCCGGCGAACAGCTGCTCGGCGGTCGGGTGCGGCACGATGGCGGTGAACTCGTGAGCCAGTTTCGCGTTACCCGGTGACGAGAGCTGGATGTCGAGGCCATGGGCGGAGTTGCCAGCGTCGCTGAACGTCGTGTGGGTTTTGCCGGTCGCCAGTACTTTTTCAATCTTGTTCATGGATGAGTCCTCATTGTGTTGCTGGGTTTGTTGTTCGCATACGCTTAAAGCGTATGCGATATATATGTTGTGTCGATGCTGCCGATCGATATCAACGCCGCGCGGTGCGTCATGCCGTGAGGACGTTCAGGGCCACGTCAATGTTACCCCGCGTCGCCTTGGAGTACGGGCAAATCTGGTCGGCGGTGTGTGCCAGCGTCGTCGCGATATCGTGCGCCAACCCCGGCACGTGCAGGGTCAACCGCGCCTGGAGGAAGTAGGCCGCGCCGGTCTGGCCCAGATCCACTTCGATGTCGACGGACAGGTCGGAGGGCAGCACTACGTTCATCTCACCGGCTACCAGCCCGACGGCGGCGGTGTAGCAGGCGGACCAGGCGCCGGCGAACAGTTGCTCGGCGGTCGGGTGTGGCTGGGTGGCGGCGAACACGTGGGCCGGTTTGGCGTTGCCGGGGGTCGACAGAGTGATGTCGAGGCTGCCGTCATGGCCGCGCGAGGTGATGCCGGCTTCGCTGACGGTGGTGTGGGTTTTGCCGGTGGCCAGGACTTTTGCGATCTTGTTCATGGGGGGTGAATCCTCAGGGTCTGGAAAGTTGCGATATGTATCGTGTACGCTTGCATCGTATGCGATGGAAATAATAATCGCGCAGACGCCCATCGATGTCAACAGCTTGAAGGTGGACTGCCCGACGAGTGGTTGAGCCTGGCTATCGTCTGTGGGAGCGCGATATCAGCGTTCGGGCAATTTCCAGTCGGCACGAAAGTGCTCGTATTCCGTCTCCGGCAACTGGATAAGCAGCGGCGACTGGCGTGGATCCAGCCAGCCGAACAATCGGGAAATATCCGCTTTATCCATGGCGGTGCAGCCCTGCGTCGGCGAGGAAGGGCCGCGCCAGAGATGGAAGAAAATGCACGAGCCCAGGGCGGGGGATGCCGGCGTGTTGTGCTCGATGACAATGCCTTGGCGATACATGTCATCGTCACGCCGCATGCGTTCCGAACTGTTCCAGTCCCTGGCTGTTGTCGCCCCGTCGACCAGCTCGTTGTAATGTCTGGAGTGGCTGTCATCCACGCATTCGCTGGTCGGGGTCAGCGCCAGGTAAGGCAGTTGGGTGTTGGCCGTGTTGTCGTAGCCGAACGCCGTTCCCAGCTTGAATATCCCGGCGGGAGCTTTTCCATCACCCTCGCGCTTGACCGGCCCTTCGCCTTGCTCGACGTTGGCCGCAATACCCTTGCCCCAGGCCAGCCCGTTCTTACCCAACACCACCGCAAAGGGCTCCGCGTATTTCTCAAAGGTGGACCCTCGGCGGACATAGCGCTGGGCTGTGCCTTGAACGTCAGTCCAGTTTTTGCTGGTAACCACGATCAGCTGGTGGCTCGTATCGAGAAGGTTGCTGGCCTGCAGCGGCGTGATGGGGAAATCCATGACGTCCTTGCGCGGACCCGCGCCACTGTAGGTGAAGTGCCACCATTCCTTGTCGTAACCGGAAAACCCTGCCTGTTCCATGGCCCGGCTGAGTAGCTGGCGATTTTTCCGGGCGTCGGCGTCTATCAACGGCGTGTCGGTGTGCGCGCGCTCATCGAAGCAGTCGTAGCCGGTGCCCATGTCGAGTGCGCCGTCGCGCCAGCGCTGGCCGTAAGGCGCCGTGCAATCGACTTGCGCGGCCGCGGGCGTCCAGGTGTCGGCGGGCAGCGCCTGCGGACCGGTCAGGGTCAGGTCCACGGTCGAGCCCCTGGAGTGATTGGACACACGGGCCACATAACCCAGGCGCCAGAAGTCCTGCTTGTCCACGCGTGGATAGAATTCGGCCTTGCGTGGGTCACCCGGTACCGTCGCGAAATGCCCCATGTCGGCAACCGCACGGCTGGGTCGATAACAGTCGAATACCTTCAAGCCGTAGCCCTGGGCGCTCAGCGCCTTTTGTACCCGGGCGAGGGCCTGGGCCGCGTCCAGCGTCAACAGGCACTGCGCCGCGGCGTAGCCGTCAAGCGGGTGCCCGGTGAAGTTATGCGCGCTGGCATAGCGGATGTCCTGCTCGATGCCCGGATCGATCGAGCGCAGATACACCATGTCCTCGGGCCGTGATTGCGCCGCGGCCATGGCGGATGCGAAGACGCTGAGGCACAGGATCCAGCGCAGCCATGCGCCTGCGCGCAGGTTCCCCGGACGATGCGGAAATGGCCTCGACAACGTCGCGGATTTGACTCGGCACACAGGGCGCATGCAATGCCTCCGATGATGCGGGCTGCTGTTGCTGTTGCTGTTGCTGTTGCTGTTGCTGTTGCTGTTGCTGTTGCTGTTGCTGTTGCTGTTGCTGTTGCTGTTGCTGTTGCTGTTGCTGTTGCTGTTGCTGTTGCTGTTGCTGTTGCTGTTGCTGTTGCTGTTGCTGTTGCTGTTGCTGTTGCTGTTGCTGTTGCTGTTGCTGTAGGAGCAAGCTTGCTCGCGATGGACGTAAACGATAACGCGTTTTCCCTGAATAAACGCGTCATCCTTGAGACCGTCGCGAGCAAGCTCGCTCCTACAACCCGCCGTCCACGCTGCGAGGCAACCGCAACAGGTTGCTTTCACGCAGCGCCTCAGGCAGTAAAGCATCAGGAAACCCCTGGTAACACACCGGGCGCAGGAAACGCTCAAGGGACGTCATGCCCACCGAGGTGAAGCGACTGTCCGATGAGGCCGGAAACGGTCCGCCGTGAACGGTGGCAAAGGTGACCTCCTGCGGATGCGCAAAGGCGTTGACGACGATGCGTCCGGTGCGCCGCTCCAGCACCGGCAGCAAGCGCCGGGCCAGTTGCAGGTCGCTGTCCTCGAGGTGCATGGCGGCGCTGAGCTGGCCACGCAGCGAGCGCGCGACAGCCAGCATTTCCTCCGCGTCCCTGACCTTCACCAGCAGTGCGCAGGGGCCGAACACTTCCTGGGCCAGCGCGGGGTCGCGCAGGAAAATCGCGCCGTCGACCTCGAGCAAGGCCGATCGGCCGTCAAGCCGCGCATTCACTGCGTAGCCTTCGGCGACGCGACGGGCCCCGGCGTTTTCCATGGCGCTGAGCCCGCTGACATAGGCCGCATGAATTCCCGGCGTCAGCATGGGCCGCGCCGCTGCTGCGCTCACGCGCCGGACCATGGCGGCCCGCAACGCCGCAAAGCCGGGCCCTTCGATCGCGATCAGCAGGGCGGGCTTGAGGCAGGCTTGCCCGACATTGACCAGCATGCGTTCGATAAAACCATCACCGATGCGCTCGCCACGTTCGGCCAGCGCATCCGGGAGGATGAACGTGGGGTTGACGCTGGTCATTTCGGTAAACACCGGAATCGGCTCGGGGCGTTGCTGCGCCCGACGATACAGCGCCATGCCGCCTTGCTCGGAGCCGGTGAAGGTCACCGCCTTGATCAGGGGGGGATCGACCAGGGCTTCGCCGATCGCATTGCCGCCGCCACGCACCATCGAGAACACGCCTTCGGGCAGCCCGTTGTCCTGCACGGCCTTGCGGATGGCTCGCGCCTGGATTTCCGAAGCGCCAGGGTGAGCGTTATGCGCCTTGACGATGACGGTCGCGCCGGCCGCCAGGGCCGATGCGGTATCGCCCCCGGCGACCGAATAGGAAATGGGAAAGTTGCTCGCACCGAACACGGCCACCGGGCCGATCGCGATCTTCTGCAGTCGATGGTCCATGCGCGGGCGTGGCTGGCGCTCAGGTTGCGGCGGATCGATGGCCAACTGCAGGAAGCGGCCCTGGCGCACGACCTCGGCGAACTGGCGGAACTGGGTCGCGGCTTTTGCCGCCTCGGCCTCAAGCTGCGCGGCGGGCAGACCCGTTTCCAGAGCGGCCCGCGCCGCAAGTTCGTGGCGAACGGCGTCGAGATTGTCGGCGATGCTGTCGAGGAAGGTCGCACGGCGGGCGAGAGAGGTATGGCTGTAAAAGTCAAAAGCCTCGTCGGCGAGTGTTGCAGCCTGGTCAACCTCGGCCACGCCACCCAAGGCGAAATCCGGCTCGATCAATTGGTGGGTGGCGGGATTGAGCGCTTTCATCGTCCCCTCGGTGGCCGGGACATCGTTGGCGCCGATAATCAGGGCTCCTGTCAATTTCATCGGATCACTCCTGCTGTGCCAGTGCGGCGATGAGTTCGTCGGTGGCCACAATGGAATGGGCGAATGTCGGGCCATTGAGCTCATGGGCGGCCTGCATCATTTCCGGTTTGAACGCAGCGGTGGCATCGCGTACCAGGGTGACGTGGTAGCCGAGCTCGGACGCATAACGGGCCGTTGCCTCGATGCAGGTATTGGCCAGCAGGCCCACGATGATCACGTGGGTGATGCCTTTTTGCTTGAGGCGAAAATCCAGGTCGGTGTTGGCAAAACCACTGGAACCCCAATGCTCCTTGACCACGATATCGCCGTCCCTGGGCGCGAAATCGGGGTGCCATTCGCCACCCCATTCGCCGCGTGCGAAGTGGTGCATGTGCATGACCTTGCACTGGGTCGGGCTCGGGTGGTCCCAACCTTCGTAGTCGCCTTGTTCCCAGCGGCGGTGCGGTACGATGACCACCGGAATGGCCAGGGCACGGACCGCGCGATCGAGGGCGCGCAGGTTGTCGAGCAGGCCGACTTGCGTGGCGATCGGCTCGATCAACGGATAGACCTTGCCGCCTTCCGACAGGAAATCGTTGTAGGGATCGACCAGCAGGTAGGCGGTTCTGTCGAGGGGGTAGAGGGGTTTCGACATGGCGATGTTCTCCAGGGATTTTCGGTGGCCTGTGCCGTGGAGTTGCCGTGGCACGTTGTAAATATGATAATCATAGTAACTGTGAAAGAGGCAAGTCCTTATGGCGGCAAACCCAGGCACTTCCCAGACCTTGTGCCCGATTTCGAGGGCCGAGGACATCGTGGGCGACCGCTGGACCGTGCTGGTCCTGCGCGAGTTGTTCATGGGCAGTCATCGCTTCGACGAGATCCAGGCGCAGACCGCAGGCACCCCGCAAATGGTCGCCACACGCCTGAAAAACATGGAGGCCGACGGCCTCGTCACGCGGCGCCCTTACAACGAGCGGCCACTGCGCTACGAATACCACCTCACCGCAAAAGGCGAGGCCTTCTACTCGGTAGTCCTGGCGCTACGCGCCTGGGGCGAAACCTGGTGCAAGTTGCCGGAGGAGGGGCTGGCAGTGCGCTACACCCATCAAACCTGCGGCAAACCTGCTGGCCTCGGGCCGCTGTGCGAACACTGCGGCGAGCCTTTGCGCCGTGGCGAGCTGATCAGCGAGCACAGCGAAGCTTATGCCGTCGAACGACAATCACGGCGCGAAGCCTTCAAGGGCAATCGTGGCTCGGATTCGGTCTGAATGTCCCGCTGTCAGAGGGATCGGGTCGGTCCAGGTATCTTTTGATGAGATAACCCTGATCGTTTTAATTCGCTTCTGAAGATTGCTGCGTCGCGCGTACTGTCTGCCCATCTGAAGAAAAGAAGGGCCGATATGAACAGTGTGAAGCGATCGATCGCCAGCGCGCCCACGTTGCGGCCAGCCTCCGCCGGCTGGGGCATCCTGGCCGGTTTTTCTGCCAGCCTGGTGGGCATCGGCCTGGCGCGATTTGCCTATACGCCGCTGCTGCCGGCCATTATCGGCGCGCAATGGTTTGAGCCTTCCAAGGCCGCTTACCTGGGGGCCGCCAACCTGGCCGGCTATCTGGTCGGGGCGATTTTTGGTCGTTCCATGGCGGCGAAAACCTCCACGGTGTTTACCCTCAGGGCGATGATGTTGCTGGCAAGCCTGGCGTTTTTTGCCTGTGCCTGGCCTGTGTCCTTCGTGTGGTTCTTTGCCTGGCGCTTCCTTTCCGGAACGTCCGGCGGTGCGCTGATGGTGCTGGCCGCGCCGACCGTGCTGGCGCATGTACCGGCGTCCCGGCGTGGACTGGCAGGCGGAATCATCTTCATGGGCGTCGGTGTTGGCATCGCGGCCTCTGGCACCCTGGTCCCGCTGTTGCTGGAACAGGGGTTGCGGCAAACCTGGCTCGGCCTTGGGGTGATTGCTCTGGTGTTGACGGCCATTGCCTGGCGCGGATGGCCAAGGGCGCACGCGCCGGCGGCCACCCCCACGCCGCACCGTCGACCGGCGGCCAACGGCACACTCAAGGCGCTGTATGTCGAATACGCACTCAACGCAGCGGGTTGGGTGCCGCACATGATTTTTCTGGTGGATTTCGTGGCCCGGGGCATGGGCCAGGGCCTGCAGGTCGGCGCGCAGTACTGGGTGCTGTTCGGCCTCGGCGCCACGGTCGGTCCACTGCTGGCGGGCGTAGTGGCCGACCGGGTCGGCTTCGGCCGCGCCTTGCGCGTGTCTTTCATCATCGAAGCCATCAGCGTCGCCGTACCGGCCCTCGGCCTCGGCAGCGTCTGGCTGATGATCTCCAGCGTCGTCGTCGGCGCGTTCGTCACCGGGACCGTGCCACTGATGTTGGGTCGGGTGCACGAACTACTGGCCAGGCATCCCGCCCAACAGCATTCGGCCTGGCAAACGGCCACGGTCGGTTTTGCCTTGTTCCAGGCGGTGGCGGCCTATGGCTTGTCGTTTCTGTTCTCCTACAGCGGGGGCAATTACAGCGTGCTGTTCATCATTGGCACTTCGGCGATGCTGCTGGCTTTTGTCATCGATGTAGCAGTGGGCAGGGCAACCGATGGCCAATAACGGTGCTCCTCTCCCTGGGAATTATGCCGAGCGAAATCTTCCCTATTGGCGGCGGAACCTGACGGTTTGCGTGTTCGGCTCGTTTACCACGCTGGTCAGCCTGAGCATGTTGTTGCCGTTCCTGCCGCTTTACGTCCAACAACTTGGCGTCACGCACCAGGCTGACGTGGTGCAATGGTCGGCGGTGGCATTCGGCGCAACTTTTTTTGGCACGGCGATTACCGCACCGATGTGGGGACGCCTGGCCGATCGTTATGGCCGCAAGCCGATGCTGGTCAGAGCGGCGATCGGCATGGCCATTGTCATGTCGATGATCGGCCTGGCCCGAACTGTGACCGATCTGGTGGTACTGCGCCTGATCGCCGGCCTCATCGGCGGCTACGCCTCGGCCTCGATCGTCATGATCGGATCGCAGGTGCCACGGGAAAAGGCCGGTTGGGCCCTGGGTGTGCTGTCCACGGGCGCCTTGTCCGGCAACTTGATCGGGCCGTTGGTGGGTGGATTCCTGCCGGAGCTGGTCGGGATCCGCGGCACGTTCTTCGTGGGGGGAGGGATGATCGCCCTGGCAGCGCTGACGACCGTCCTGTTCATTCGGGAGGATTTCGATCGCGTCTCGGACGGCAGGCGACGGATCAACAGAACCCGCCCCGAAGGCGCCACGTCCAACTGGCCGATCATTGGCGCCCTGCTGATGACCGCGATGATGGTGCTCCTGGCCAACATGTCGATCGAGCCCATTATCACCGTCTACATCGGCCACTTGGGTGTGGCCTTCGATGACCAGGCGCGGATGGCGGGCGTAGTGATGGCCTGTTCGGCGCTGGGCAGTATCCTGACCGCAGCCAGGCTGGGTGCGCTGGCCGACCGCATCGGCAGTTGGAACGTCATCGTTGGTTGTCTGGTGTTGACGGGCATCGTCATGGTGCCCCAGGCGTTTGTCACGCAATGGTGGCAGTTGGCGGTGCTGCGCGGGGTCATGGGCATGACCCTGGCCGGGCTGCTGCCGGCGATTGCCAGGCTGATACGGCATTCGGTCGAAGAGCACAACACCGGCAAAGTGTTGGGCTATCTGCAATCGGCGCAGTTTTCCGGGCAGGTGATCGGGCCACTGATCGGCGGCCAGATCGGTGCCCATGTGGGGTTGAACGCGGTATTCCTGGTCACCGGCGCGCTGTTGGTGCTGTGTGCCGGAATGAACGCCTGGGTGAAACGTCGCTTCATCGCGCAAACCCGAGGCACTGCCAGCAGCACCTGAGCGGGCTAGGACGCCAGGGGCATTGGCGCAGCGGTGGCACCGTCCAGGCGCACGCTCTGCAGAAACGTGCTTAACGCACTGGAACAATAACCGTCGAGGCGCCTGACAAACACCGTCTCCACGGCGGCGAGTTCTGGCGCAATCTCGTGCGCGGCAACCAAGCCCTCGCGCACGGCGTTCGCTACCACGCCCCGGGGCAACAGCGTGACCCCGACTCCGGCGGACACGCAGGCGATGATGGCGTCGATCGAGCCAAACTCCAGCGGCTCGAGGGCCTGGATACCCAGGCTGGCAAGCAGGGCATCCAGGCGCTGGCGATATGAGCAGCCGACGCGAAAAACCACGGTCTTCAAGGTGTCGATGCCAGCGACAGCCTCCAGGCTGTGAATCGCCGGGGAAGTGACCAGCACCAGCTCTTCGCGGAACGCCAGTTCGCTGTGCAGGTGCGGATGGTTGACCGGGCCCGCGACGAACGCGCCTTCCAGCCTGGAGTCGATGACCGCTTGAATCAGGCTGCCGGTGGTGCCCGTGCGCACCACCGGCCGGACCGCGGGGTAGGTCTTGGCAAATTGTGCAATCAGCTGCGGCAGACGCAGCGCCAGGGTGGTCTCCAGCGTACCGATCTCAAGCACACCGTTGGGCTGTCCATCGTCGCGCGCGGCGCAGGATGCATCCAGCAACAGCTTCGAAAGCCGTGCGGCGAAGGGCAGCAGGCGGCGTCCCGCGGGCGTGACCTGGACGCCCCTGGCGCTGCGCTGAAACAGCGCCACACCCAGCTCGACTTCCAGTGAACGAATCCTCGCGGACACGTTGGACTGCACGGTATTCAGCTCGCTGGCCGCCTTGTTCATGCTGCCATGGCGGGCCACCGCCTCCACCACCTTGAGATCCGTCACATCCATCAACTTCACCTATCACAAAAACAAATAACCAATCATCAAAAAGATGCTTTCGAGAGATTAGTTTTCCAGGGCGATGAAGGCAAGCAATCAAGGCGAATCGAGGGGCGTCAGGTTCATCAAAACAGATCATATGCATCATTAATCATCGTTTTACATGATCTTTTGCCAGGCATAGGTTGATCAGGCAAACAAACCGCAGCCAGTGGCGGATCGAGTCTTCGAATCCGAGGTTGTGGAACAACAATAATTTCCCACTGCACCACGGAGTCAACGTGAATCATCCATCTGAATCAGCCAGAATTCGCAACCATCCCCGGTACAAGGATTTGGTCTCACGGCAGCGAAGATTCGTCGCTTGTCTGACCACTGCAACCCTTGTGCCGTACTTCACGTTCATCCTCGTTGCCGCGTTTACACCCCAGCTTCTGGCGACGAAGCTTTCCACCACGAGCATGATCACTATCGGTTGGCCGCTGGGTGTCGCGTTCATTATCGGCGCCTGGTTGTTTACCGGCGTGTACATCCTGCGTGCCAATGACGAGTTCGATGAACTGACCGCGGAAATCCGCGCGGGGGCAGTCGTATGAAACCTGTATTTCAATACCTCATTGTTCCTGCACTCCTGGGCGCGGTCGCCACTGGCGCCCCAGCCGCCGACGTGTTGCAACACGTCGAAAAACAGCCGCTGAATATCACCGCGATTTCAATGTTTCTGATCTTTGTGGTGACGACCCTGGGCATTACCTGGTGGGCCGCGTCCAAGACCAAATCGATGGAGGATTTCTACACCGCCGGCGGCGGCATCACCGGCTTCCAGAATGGCCTGGCACTGGCCGGCGACTACATGTCGGCCGCGGCTTTGCTGGGTGTCACCAGCATGATTTTCTTCAACGGATTCGATGGCGTGCTGTACTCGATCAGCTTCTTTGTCGCCTGGCCCCTGTTGCTGTTCCTGTTTGCCGAGCGCATCCGGAATCTGGGGCGCATCACCATCTCCGATATCGCCTCGTTTCGCCTCGATCAAAACCGCATCCGCACCCTGACCGCCTTCGGCTCACTGACCGTGGTCTGCTTTTACCTGGTGGTGCAGATGGTGGGGGCGGGGCAGTTGATTCAATTGCTGTTCGGTCTGCCCTACAACTATGCGGTGATTGCGGTCGGTCTGCTGATGGCGGTCTACGTCACCTTTGGCGGCATGGTCGCCACCACTTGGGTGCAGATCATCAAGGCCGGGCTGCTGCTGGTGGGCGGCACCTTGCTGGCGTTTCTGGCGATGAGCAAGTTCGGCTTTTCCTTCGAGTTGTTGTTCGAAAAAGCGGTGGCCGCGCACCATGATGGCGAGCGGATACTGCTGCCCAGCAAGCTGGTGGCCGACCCGCTGTCGCTGATCTCACTGGCACTGGGCCTGGTGTTTGGCACGGCGGGGTTGCCGCATATCCTGATGCGCTTCTTTACCGTGGCGGACGCCAAACAGGCGCGTAAGTCGGTGTTCGTCGCCACTGGTTTCATCGGCTTTTTCTACCTGATCGTTGGCGTGCTCGGCCTGGCTGCGATCGTGATCGTCGGGCAGGACCCGGCCTTCTACGAGTCCGGCATTGTGGGTGGCAAGCTCATCGGCGGCGGCAACATGCCGGTGATGCACCTGGCCAAAGCCGTGGGTGGCGACTTCCTCCTGGGCTTCATCTCCGCCGTCGCGTTTGCGACGATCCTGGCGGTGGTGTCCGGACTGACCATGGCCGGTACCTCGGCGATTTCCCATGACCTCTATGTGATGGTCTTCAGGAAAAACCGGGCCGATGCCAAGGACGAGCGGCGGGTGTCGCGCATCGCTTCGGTCGGCATCGGCATCGTCGCGGTGGTGCTGGGTATTTTGTTCAAGGACCAGAACATCGCGTTCCTGGTGGCGCTGACATTTGGCGTGGCGGCCTCGGTCAACTTCCCGATACTGGTGCTTTCGATGTACTGGAAAGGGCTGACCACCCGAGGGGCGTTGATCGGTGGCATTGCCGGCCTGATCAGCGCCGTCAGCCTGGTCATTCTCTCGCCCGCGGTGTGGGTCAAGGTGCTGGGCCACGCCGACGCGATCTTCCCTTATGACTACCCGGCAATCATCTCGATGAACGTGGCCTTCCTGTTCACGTGGCTGGGTTCGATCACCGACCGCAGCAGCGCCGCAACGCTTGAGCGAGCGCGTTTCGATGATCAGCTGATCCGTGCCCAAACCGGGCTTGGCGCGTCCCAGGCTGTCAGCCATTAAAGCGGCCTCCTTGGGTACCGCAGTCCTTTCCATGTCCTGAAAAAGGAGTCAGCCATGCAATTGCGAGACAATGGCCTGAGATTCTCACCCATCACTGTCGTCCTGCACTGGATCGTCGCGTTTTCGCTGCTGTCGATCCTCTGCCTGCAGGGTTTTATCGCCCACGCCTCCGATCAGGCGCTGCGGATGGAGTTCACCAGGTTGCAAAACCTGATCGGCCTGATGCTGTTCCTGGTATCGATCTATCGGTTCTGGGCCAGGGTCACGGCTTACCATCCGCTGCCCGTGGGCACCCCCAATCCCATAGAGGTGATCATCAGTCGTTCCGTGGCGGTGGCGCTCGCCCTGGCGATGGTGCTGCTGCCGATCGCGGTCTGGGCGTCGAGGTCTGCGGCCGGGGAGGTGACGGCGCTGCCCTGGGGATTGGCGATTCCAGCGCTGTTGCCAGCCAGCCAGGCGCTGAAACAGGTCGTCGACGTGCTGTTTGATATCGGCGCCTCGTTGTTCCTGGCCGGCCTGGCCCTGCATCTCTTCGGCGCAGTCAAGAATCACTTTCTCCTGAAGAACAACACGCTCAAGCGGATGCTTGGCAAACATGTGGAGTTGTGAGCAATGAACGAAGTCAAATTCGATTTTGCCGGTAATGCCATCACTCGTTTGTGTGGCGTCAAGTTCCCGATCTTTCTCGGCGGCATGGCGGCCATTTCCGGCCCGGCGCTGGTGGCGGCAGTCGCCAATGCCGGGGGGATGGGCGTCATTGGCGGGCTGCGTCTGCCGCCGCTGGCCTTGCGTCGATGGCTGCAGGAAACCCGCGCCCTGACCGACCAGCCCTTTGGCGTGAATCTGGTGCCGCAGTTTGGCGGCCCGGATGTGTTCGAAGCGCAATTTCAGATGGTGCTTGAGGAAAAACCGCGGCTGCTGTCGCTGTTTTATGCCGAAGCGTATTCCGCCGACATGATTCCCCGGGCGAAAGACGCCGGGCTGGTGGTCATGGTGCAAGTGGGCTCGGTAGCGCTGGCGAAAAAGGCCATCGCCCAGGGGGCCGACATTATCGTGGCGCAAGGCAGCGAGAGTGGCGGTCACCTGAATCGCGGCACGATCGGCATCATGCCGTTGTTGCCTTCCATCATTGCCGTTGCCCAGGGGCGTCCGGTATTGGCGGCCGGCGGCATCACCACCCGCGACGATGTCCGGGCGCTGATGTCGCTCGGTGCGGCCGGGGTTGTGGTGGGCACCGCGTTCATTGCCACCGATGAGTCGAATGCGCACCCGCTGTACAAGCAGAAAATCGTCGAGGCGACTACCGATGACTCCGAATACCGCACGGGGTATTCGTTCGGCTGGACCTATGGCACGCCGCACCGGGTGATTCCCAATCGGGACAAGTGGAACCTGCTGCGCTTCATCGGCGGCGGCGCCCGCGCGATCGACAAGCCGCGCATGGCCCGCAAGCTGTCGCTGTACGCGGGTCAGGGCGTGGGGAAAATCCACAGTGTCGTCCCTGCTGCGCAGCGCATGGCCGAGCTTGCGTTGGGGCTGCCACTGACCAACCACGTTGTTCTGTAGGAGCAAGCTTGCTCGCGATGGACGCCAACGATAACGCGTGATACCTGAATAAACGCGTCGCGATTGGGTTCTTCGCGAGCAAGCTCGCTCCTACAGGGACCGCGTGCGGTCACCGAACCGCTTGGGTCGCGGATTTACAGAATCACCGGTCGGGCAATCTGCTCTTGCGCCATCCCGACGAACGCACTCATCGCCGAGGTAAGCATCGAGTCGTTCCTGCGAATGAACACCGTTGAAACCTTGGCAAACTCGGGGGGCAAGGTATGGCAGCGGATGCCGTGGCGCACACTGCAATTCTCGGCGATGGCCTTGGGCAGCAAGGTCACGCCCATACCCGCGGCAACGCAAGACAGGATCCCGTCGAGCGTGCCCAGTTCCATGATCTGGTTCGGCACCAGCCCGACCTGGTAAAACCAGTTTTCCAGGGTCGAGCGATAGAAGCAGCCCGTGCGGAACACAAGCACGGTCTGCTGGGGCATTTTATCGATGAGCGCGGCCAGTGACTCGAAATGACTGCTGCTGACCAGCACCAGTTCTTCCTGGAACACCTCTTCCTGCGCCAGCGCCGAGTTCTGGTGGAACCCGCCAACGAAGGCGCCATCCAGTCGATGCGCTTCAATCGCCTTGATCAGCTCGACCGTGGTACCGGTGAGGAGCGACAGCTGCACGTCGGGGAATTTTTCGCGGTACTTGGTCAGGACCTGGGGCAAGCGAATGGCGGCGGTGGTTTCCATCGATCCCAGCCGCAGCAGGCCGGTCGGGCTGCCGGTGTCCATCAAGGCGCTGCGACTCTCTTCGGTGAGTTGCAGGATACGCCGCGCATAACCGAGGAAGGTTTCGCCCGCCGACGTCAGTACGACTCCGGATTTCTTGCGGATGAACAGCTCGCGATTGAGCTCGGCTTCCAGCTCCTTCACCCGCATGGTGACATTGGACTGCACGGTGTTCACGTTGACCGCGGCGGCGGTGAAGCTGCCAAGCTCGGCCACCGCGCAGAAAATCTTCAGCTGGCGCATTTCCATGATCATTGTCACCTATCATAAAAAGTGATGGATTGCATCACGAGCCATCATTTTACTGGCTTTGTCGGCGGTTAGTAAAGTGGACAAAACAGCACTGACAAGCGTGGCGGGACGATGACACCGACTTCACACATTGACCATGTCTTTGCCGGCGGACTGGGGGTGCTAAAACCCGAGGGGCAACGGACGGGCATCTTCAAACGGAAAATTTCAGGCCCTGCTCGAGTGGAGCTGAACGGGATTGTCGTTGACCAGCACGGCGATACCAGGGTTCACGGAGGTCCGGAAAAGGCGGTGCATCACTATGCGGCGCAGAACTATGAGCGATTGGCCCAGGCGTTTGCGCACAGTGCCCCGGCGCTGATTCCCGGGAGTCTTGGTGAGAATATTTCAGCGTGCCAGCTTTCTGAGCAAAACGTGTATATCGGCGACGTGTTCCAGATGGGCAGTACAGTCCTGCAGGTCTCTCAGCCGCGCAGTCCATGCTGGAAAATCAATCATCGCTTCGATGCCGAGCACATGTCGATGTACGTCGCCAAAGAGCGAATCACCGGTTGGTACTACCGGGTCATCCAGCCGGGATTCATCGAGGCGGGGGACAGGATAGAACTGCTGGATCGGCACACCGAGCGCTTTTCCATCGACGAGTTCTGGCAGGTGCAGCTGTCGCATCGGCCCTTGATCGACGACTTGCTGGCGCTGGCGGCAACCCATGGCCTGGCCGAGGACTGGAAGCAACGTTTATCCAAACGGGCGCAGTGGCTGCAAAAGTTGCTCAGAACCGAGACAACTGCACAGCCCCGAGCGAGCTAAACCAGGACGATTCGGCTTGTCCGCATTGGCGGCCTGACAGCCGGCCTGGTCAGCCCCGGGATTTGTGTACACCCCGATTACTTGTAGGAGCTGGCTTGCCAGCGAAGGCGGCGTCACAGGCAACAATGATAGTGAATGTGCCGGCCCCTTCGCTGGCAAGCCTGCTCCTACAAGGGGTCTTTGCCGGACGCAGATTTGTGTGCGCCCCGATCACCTGTAGATACCGTCTCGATCCTCACTGAGCAAGCCTCATTACGGCCTCATCCGCCGTGCCTGTTGCGAAAGATATTTCATCATTTGTGATCCATAAGATCATTAATCATCATTTTACATGATCCGGCGGCTGACCTACTTTGGCCCTGACAGGCACACCGCCTGCCGCTTTCCTGACAACAACAAGAGATGGTTCTTATCCACCACCAGGGGACACCCGCCATGAGCAACCCGCCAGCAGCAATCGCCCACTACATTCACGGCCGCGCAACGCCAGGCACTTCAATCCGCACGCAGAACGTTACCAACCCCGCCACCGGTTCGGTCATTGGCCAGGTGACGCTCGCCAACGCCCATGACGTCGACGCGGCGGTGAAGTCGGCCGCGGCTGCTTTCCCGGCCTGGTCGGCGCTGCCGCCGCTGCGCCGCGCCCGCATCATGTTCAAGTTCCTGGCGTTGCTCAACGAGCACCGCGACACCCTGGCGCGGCTGATCACAGCCGAGCACGGCAAAGTCTTCACCGATGCCCAGGGCGAAGTGACGCGGGGCATCGAGGTCGTCGAGTTCGCCTGCGGTATCCCGCAACTGCTCAAGGGCGACTACACCGAGCAGGTCTCCACCAATATCGATAACTGGACCATGCGCCAGCCGCTGGGTGTGGTGGCCGGCATCACGCCGTTCAACTTCCCGGTGATGGTGCCGATGTGGATGTTCCCGGTGGCCATCGCCTGCGGCAACACCTTTGTGCTCAAGCCCAGCCCGATCGATCCTTCGCCCGCGCTGCTGATCGCCGAATTGTTCAAGGAGGCCGGGCTGCCGGACGGCGTGTTCAACGTGGTACAGGGCGACAAGGAGGCGGTGGATGCGCTGCTGGATCACCCCGACGTCCAGGCCGTGAGCTTTGTCGGGTCGACACCGATCGCCAACCACATCTACGAGACGGGCGCCCGCCACGGCAAACGCGTGCAGGCATTGGGCGGGGCGAAGAACCACATGGTGGTGATGCCCGACGCCGACATCGACCAGGTGGTCGACGCGCTGATCGGTGCGGCCTTCGGTTCCGCCGGCGAACGTTGCATGGCGATCTCGGTGGCGGTGTTCGTCGGGGATGTCGCCGATAAGGTGCTGCCGAAACTGGTGGCGCGCACCCGCACCCTCAAGGTGCTCGAGGGCATGAACCTGGCGGCCGAAATGGGCCCGATCGTCTCGCACGCGGCGCTGCAACGCATCACCGGCTACATCGAGCAAGGCATCAACGAAGGTGCCGAATTGCTGGTCGATGGGCGTGGCTTTGACGGCCAGCAAGCCGGTGCCGATTGTGCGCAGGGTTTCTGGCTCGGCGGCACGGTGTTCGACCATGTCACCGCCGAAATGAAGATCTATAAAGAAGAGATTTTTGGCCCGGTGCTGGCCTGCATGCGGGTGAAGGACTTTGCCGAGGCGGTCGATCTGGTCAACTCCCACGAGTTCGGCAATGGCACCGCTTGCTATACCCGCGACGGCCACATTGCGCGTGAATTCGCCAGCCGGATCCAGGTCGGCATGGTCGGCATCAACGTGCCGATCCCGGTACCCATGGCGTGGCACGGTTTCGGCGGCTGGAAACGCTCGCTGTTTGGTGACACCCACGCTTATGGCGAGGAGGGCGTGCGCTTCTACACCAGGCAGAAATCAGTCATGCAGCGCTGGCCGAACAGCATTGCCAAAGGTGCTGAATTTGCCATGCCGACTGCCAAGTAGGCATTGCTCTTTATAGTTTCGGGTTGGATGGCGGGAGGCACGGGCTGCACGCCATCCTTTTTCCCTGGGGGCGAATTTCTCGCTCCCGATTTTTTCCGCAAAGGTGAATCGCGATGCCGCTGCTCAAGTTCGACATCATCCAGGGTCGCAATGACGAACAACTCAAGGCGCTGCTGGATGTGGCCCATCAGGCCATGGTTCAGGCTTTCGAAGTGCCTGCCAGCGATCGCTACCAATGCGTCACGCAACATCGTCCAGGGGAATTGGTCCTGCAAGACACGGGACTGGGCTACACGCGCTCGGCCAATGTCGTCTTGCTGACGGTGATTTCCCGACCGCGTCCACAGCAACAGAAAACCACGTTCTACCGGTTGCTTGCCGAGAGGCTGCAAACCGACTGTGACCTGTCGCCCGACGACCTGATCGTTTCGCTGGTGGAGAACGCCGATGCGGACTGGTCCTTCGGCCGTGGCAGGGCGCAATTCCTGACCGGGGAGCTTTAGGCCCCCGCAGCCTGCTCGCGATCAACCGCGCACATTTCCTACAGGTGGTGCCATGTCCAATCCTCTGCTGTCCCTGTTGAACATCGAACTTGCGATCATTCAATCGCCCATGGTTGGCGTTTCCACCCCAAGACTGGCGGCTGCGGTGTCCAATGCCGGTGCGCTGGGTTCCATAGGCATCGGTGCGAGCAGCGTCGAACAGGCGCGGGCCATGCTGCGAGAGACGGCGGCGCTGACGGACAAGCCCTTCAACGTCAATCTGTTTTGCCACCAGCCTGCGGTGCATGACGCTGTTCGGGCCTCTCAATGGCTGAACGACCTGACTCCTTTTTTTGCCGAGTTCGGCGCCGTTGCGCCTGCCTCGCTGCGTGAGATCTATACCTCATTCGTCGAAGACCCCGACATGCTGCAGATGCTGTTGGAAGAAAAACCGGCGGTGGTCAGCTTCCATTTTGGCTTGCCCCCGCAACCGGCGATCGATGCCCTCAAGGCTGCTGGCATCCGCTTGTTGTGTTCGGTGACCAACCTGGCCGAAGCGCGGTTGGCCGAGCACGCCGGGGTGCATGCCCTGGTGGCTCAAGGTTACGAAGCCGGCGGGCATCGCGGGGTCTTCGAGCCCGGGCAGGACACTGAAATGGGGACTTTCGCGCTGGTGCGTGTGTTGAGCGCTGAATGCCGCCTGCCGGTGATTGCGGCGGGGGGCATCATGGACGGCGCAGGCATCAAGGCCGTCCTGCAACTGGGGGCCAGTGCCGCACAGTTGGGTACAGCGTTTATCCTCTGCCCGGAATCTTCCGCCAACGGCGCTTATCGTGAGGCCCTCAAAGGTCCGCGAGCACAGCAGACCCAGGTCACCAGCGTAATTTCCGGCCGTCCCGCCCGGGGCATGGTCAATCGCAACTTCACGTGCCTGGAGGCGACTGGCACGCTGCCGGATTATCCGTTCACTTATGACGCCAACAAGGCGCTCAACGTGGCAGCCGGCGTCCGCGGCAACACCGACTTTGCCGTGCAGTGGGCCGGGCAGGGGGCACCACTGGCCCGTGAAATGCCGGCTGCGGCATTGGTCAAACTGCTGGCCGCGGAAATGACAGTTGACTCGATATAAGGGCTTTTCAGCTGCGGACTGCATGTACCGGCGGTCGGGTTGGCGGAATCTTCTGTGACAGCCGTACTCGACCGTTCGATCAGCAATGGCTTTTCAATGGCGGTGATTTCCGCCCGGGGCACTCGCAATGATATCGGTCGAAGACTTCAGGACCCAATCCCACGCACTACTGATCGAACTGGACGCCGCCACGATGGGCATGATGGTGCTGGTTTCCTCCAGATGCGTTTCAGGGCCGGCGTGGGACGATGCGACCAAGAGACATCACGATGCCTATGAGGTCTGGAATGCCTTTCTCAATGTGCCAGATTCAGCCCTGAACCCGGCTGCTCACTGACATCCATCACCCCCAGACCAAGGACGATTTCCGGGCGACCTCGCGCTTCAGCGCAACGATCGGAACGCCGTGCGCAGTTCCTCGGTAAACAACTGCGGCTGTTCCCATGCCGCGAAGTGGCCACCCTTTTTCGCCTGGTTAAAGTAGATCAGGTGGCCATAGGCGCGCCTGGCCCAGCTTTCCGGCGGGTAATAGACGTCATCCGGAAACACCGTGACGGCCACCGGCAGCGTGATCTCGCTGGTCTTCTGCGCGCTTGAAGACAGCGGGCTGCGACCCATGTTCTCCCAGTAGAGCCGCGCTGCCGAAGCGCCGCTGTTCGTCAGCCAGTACAACGTCATGTCATCCAGCACCTGATCCCTGGTCGGCGACTGCCGAGGGTCGGCGCCGTACGTCCATTTGGCAAAACCTGGATGCACCAGCATCAGCGCCGCGAGAAAGGCCGGCGAGTCCGTCGCGCCGTAGCCCATCATCTGCGGCCGCGCCGCCATCATCGTGCTGTAGGCCAGGTTGCCCTGTTTGACGAGAGTGGCGACGGCGTCGTAAGTCGCGCGCTCTTCCTCGGAGAATCCCGCCGGTGCCGGCCCGCCGACAGCCAGAGCCGCGCCCGCTTCCGGTGGAATCGTCGCCGGCAGATTGAGATGAATGCCGCGCAAACCCGCCGGTGCCTGGCGCGCCATCGCGCTGGTGATCGGGCCACCCCAGTCGCCACCCTGGGCCACGTAGTGGGTGTATCCCAGGCGCTGCATCAGCTGCGCCCAGATCCGCGCGATGTGGTCCGGGTCCCAACCGGTGCCACCCGGCTTGCCAGAGAAGCCGTAGCCCGGAATGGACGGAATCACCAGATCGAATGCATCGGCAGCATTGCCCCCATGTGTGGCTGGATCGGCCAGTGGGCCGACAACCTCGACGAACTCGAACACCGAGCCTGGCCAACCGTGGGTCATGATCATTGGCAGCGCGTTCGGACTGGGCGAGCGCACCCAGATGAAATGGATATCGACCCCGTCGAGGGTGGTCATGTACTGCGGCAACGCATTGAGCTGCGCCTCCGCCTTGCGCCAGTCGTAATCCGTGCCCCAGTAGCGAACCAGCGCCTGCAACTGCGCCAGCTGCGCCCCCTGTGAGCGATCGGCAACCGTCTCCTTGTCCGGCCAGCGGGTCGCCAGGAGGCGGGCGCGCAGATCGGTGAGGTCCTTGTCCGCAATGGCGACGTGGAAAGGGCGGATGGCGTTGGCGTCCTCGGTGGGCGCGGCACTGGCGAGGGGCGAAATGGACAGCGAAAGAACAGCCAGAACGACCGCGAACAGGTGCTTCATCTTCACTTCCTCGGTTGAGGGGCGGATGGGTGATGCCGTGCTCATTTTAATGTAGACCAAGCGCCCCAAAACTCGGAAGCATCCTACGCCCTTATCGGAAACGGCCTATTTCAACTCCAGACGCCATCGTGAAAGCTTGCGGGCGCTTGAACGAGAGTGGGCATAACGCCTCCTTGTCAGCCCCACACAGACCAGGAAGGCCTGAACATGTCCAGCCAACTGCCCATCTTCTTCGACCACAGCCGCCACAAGCTGCACGTCCTCAACGCCGACTTGACCCTCGACGTCCTGGCCTTCCACGGCGAAGAACAGCTGAGCCAGCCGTTCCACTACGTCGTCGAATTCACCTGCACCAAACAGGACCTCGCCGCCGACCAGCTGCTCAACCGCGAGGCCCAGTTCAGCCTGCACCCCGTGCCGAAAAAGCTCACCTTCCTGACCAAGGACCTCAAGGTCAAACCGCTGCGCACCTTCAACGGCGTGATCACCGCCTTCAAACGCCTGTCCGGCTCCGTCGACGAAGCCCGCTATGAAATCACCCTTGAGCCGCGCCTGGCATTGCTCGCCCGCGGCCAGCAGTTCCGCCTCTATCAACACCAGTCGGTGCCGGAAATCGTCGAACAGATCCTGCGCAGCCGCCACGATTTCCGCGGCCAGGACTTTTTCTTCAAGCTCACGCGCACCTACCCCAAGCGCCTGCAAGTCATGCAATACGGCGAAAGCGACCCGGCCTTCATCGCCCGCCTGCTGGCCGAAGTCGGCATCTGGTACCGCTTCACCAGCGACGAGCGCCTGAAGATCGACGCCGTCGAATTCCATGACGACCAGCTGCATTACCAATCCGGCATCGAGCTGCCTTACCACTCACCCGCCGGCCTGAGCAGCAGCGAGCAGGACGGCGTCTGGTCCTTGCAAACCCACCACCAGGTGGTGGAACGCCAGGTCAATATCCGCACCTACCAGCACCGCGACGCCCGAGCTCACCTGGACGGCGAGATCGACCACACCCGCGGTGCGACCACCACCTACGGCGAGGCCTACCACTACGCCGAACCCTACAGCGCCCTCGGCGACCGCTACCAATTCTACGAAGACCTGCCGCCGGAAACCGGCTACTTCTACGCCCGTCTGCAACACGAACGCTACCTCAACGACCAGACCCGCCTCAGCGGCACCAGCAGCAGCGCGACCCTGGCTCCCGGTCAGGTGCTGAAAA
The DNA here is from genome assembly GCF_006094435.1 of Pseudomonas sp. MPC6. NCBI lineage: Bacteria > Pseudomonadati > Pseudomonadota > Gammaproteobacteria > Pseudomonadales > Pseudomonadaceae > Pseudomonas > Pseudomonas sp. MPC6. Next base: position 2,806,130 of record NZ_CP034783.1, read on the forward strand.
TCACCGGCGGCGCGCCCCAGGCCTTCGCCCGCGGCACGGTGATCACCCACCTCAGCACCCGCGCCGCCCGCGATGCCAGCTTCGAAGCCCAATTCGAGGCCATCCCCTATTCGGAAAGCGTGTGCTTCCGCCCGCCACTGCTGGCCAAACCGCAAATCGCCGGCACCGTCCCGGCGCGGGTCAGCAACCCGCAAAAACACGATCCCTACGCCGAAATCGACGTCGAAGGGCGCTACCGCGTGCAGTTCCTGTTCGACCGCGACACCTGGAACCCCGGCCAGGAAAGCATGTGGCTGCGCCTGGCCCGACCGTATGCCGGCGACACCCACGGCCTGCACCTGCCGCTGATCGCCGGCACCGAAGTGGCGGTGGCCTTCGAACAGGGCGACCCGGATCGGCCGTACATCGCCCATGCCCTGCACGACAGCGAACATCCGGACCACGTGACCCTGCGTGCGCGCAATTACAAACGCAACGTGCTGCGCACGCCGGCCAATAACAAGCTGCGGATGGAGGACACGCGGGGCGAGGAACACGTCAAGCTCAGTACCGAGCACAGTGGCAAGAGCCAGCTGAATCTGGGGCATTTGGTCGATGCCGAGCAGAAAAAACGTGGTGCAGGGTTTGAGCTGCGTACCGATGGCTGGGGGGCGATTCGGGCGGGGAAGGGGTTGTTCATCAGTACCGATGAACAAGCCAAGGCCCACGGCCAGCAACTCGACATGACCGCGGCTATTGAACAACTGGAAAGCGCGCTGTCGTTGGCCCGTTCCCTGGCCAATGCCGCCTACAGCGGGCAAGCGACTCCTGGCGATATCGACAGCCAGACCCGCCTGAACCAGGCTCTCAAGGGGTTGGCGCAACCGGGGCTATTGCTGCAGGCCCCGGCGGGCATCGGCCTGGTGAGTCCCGAAGCCCTGTGCCTGTCCTCCGGCAGCGCCAGCGTGGGCATCATGGCTGCGCACAACACCGACATCAGCGCCGGGCACGACGTCACCGCAGCGGCGGAAAGCGGCATCAGCCTGTTCGCAAAGCGCGCCGACCTGAAACTCAAGGCGGCCAAAGGCAAGGTCGAGCTGCACGCCCAGGGTAGCGATCTGCACGCCCTGGCCAAGACCGACATCAAGATCGAAAGCGTGGAAGGGCGCGTGGAGATCAGCGCGCCGGACGAATTGCTGTTCCGCTGCGGCGGAGCCTACATCCGCCTGAAAGGTGGCGAGATCGAGCTGGGCGCGCCCGGCAACATCTACCTCAAGGCGGCCCATGTGCAAAAGCTCGGTGGCGCCAGCCTGGACACCCCGGCCACACCGCTACCGGCGGGTTATGCCGCCGGTTACACCGTGAAAGACGACGCCCAGGCGCCGGTGTCGTTCAACCGCTACCGGATCACTACCCAGCAAGGCGAAGTGTTCAACGGGGTGACCGACAAGGATGGCCAGACCATGAGTGTGCATACGCTGGTGCCGGGGGATCTGAAAATCGAGTTTCCGGATTCAGAGCAATGGATCAGTTTTTCCGCTCCACAGGACCTGAATTATCAAGGCATCAAGTGCACCGCCACCATGGATGATGGATCGGTCCTGCAAGGTGAGTTCGACAGTGAAAACAGGGCGAATTTTTATTCTTTCGCAGGGAAGTCGTGCGTGAAATTCGAGGTGGAGAACCTGGATAACCTGGATAGCCAGCAAAGTGTACTCAGTGGTGCACAGAAATTGTTAAAGGAGCTTGCGGAGTAAATATTATGGACTCTTTTTATCGGTATTACCTGGCTCAAGAAATTCATCCTGTAGATGATGAGGTTTTGAAGACCGCCCTTGAAAGCTTTGAGGGCGCAGCACTTAAGTTTTCTGCGGATTTTATAAGCGATGCGAAACAGCGAGAAAACTATAATCGTAATGTGAAGAGGGTCAAGGCAGAGGTCTTGAATCAAGTGAAGTCGGGTAGTATTTCTGTGAGAGAAGCAGCCAAGTTCTGTTACGAAATGCGAAACAAGATTATGGATGAAGTCAGGTTAAAGACCTCTGTGCATGGGCGAGCTGTTGCGCAAAAAAGAAAAATGGTTTCTCCTGATCTGGAAAAATTAATAGAGGAGAAGGCACTTCGGAAATTTGGCAAAAAATTTTCCGATCTGAGCGGTCAGCAAAGAAATGCGATTCATTATGAGATTATAGAGTCTTCAGCGAGGCCGGATGCTAACTACAATGTGCTCAATAAGACATTAAAAATAATGGGTAAGGTGCTTATAGTTGTCACTATAACTTATGCCGCATACGACATCATTAGTGCCGAAAACAAATCAAGAGCGGCGATCAAGCAGGGAGTCACAGTAGGAGGCGGTTTTGTAGGGACCGTGGTAGCTAGTGCTGCTGTGTCAACAGTCTGTGGACCGGGAGCGCCAGTGTGCACGATCGCGCTTTTACTCGCTGGAGGATTCACTGGTGGGTGGGCTGCGACGGAACTTATCGAGTCGATGGATGATGAAACTGAAGAGTTTTCTAAATGGCAGGTCCAATAGGGCGGTGAGGGAGTGTCTTACGTTTAGTATGGGGTGATGAAATATAATTTAGGCTGCGATACGATGATTTGCAAGAAGATGTGTCAAAGGGAGGGAGGATGAATTTCGAATCGGTTAAGCTTTGTTTGGTGGTTGCGCCGCTATTGATCAGCATTGTTGGTGTAGGTGTAAATTGTTACATCGCTCATCGTGATCTTGATGTGGTGCTCAGTGTTTTTAAAAAAAGTTACGCTGTAACATACTATGGAAGGATGCCGCCGGGAAAATGGTCGTTTGCCACACGGCTTTTTTTAGCTTCAAATTTATCGGGGACCATTGCTTGGTCGAGTAGGTATATTCGACGTGGGATGCTTGATCCTGAGGAACTTGCTCGGTTGCCAGTATCGATAAAGACGCGGATGATATGGTCTTCCGTGCTTACCACTGGTGGGTTTGTAGGGCTGTGCGCAGTATTTGTTGTGCTCGTGATTTTGAAGTAACGGGCGAGTCAATAATAAAGGCACTCGTTCATAACTACTAAATTTTTAAAGTGTTGGCAGAGCTTTGGCTTTGCTGTTGTCAGGCCTCGCCCATTTCGGTTATGACTTCACTGAAACGCGACTGCCGCCTGCACGGCCCCAGTGTTTCATTAGGTACCTGCTGGAGCAGCTTGAAAATGCCTGAGGCCGGCCCCCTTGGAGAAAGGGGGCCAGTGCAACACATCACTCACGCACGTTCTGGTACAGCATCAACCGCGAAGTCTCATGCATCCCGCGAGTCAACTCCACCAAACGCTTGAACTCATCAGGGTTTTTCTCGGCCACATTATCCAGCGGCGTCTTTGAAGCCAGGTCGTGCAGCGTCGGCGAGCTGCCGTCGTGTTCCATCTGCACCATATAGTGCTGGGTGACGCCGGCAATCAACGGGAAGGTGCCTTCGCGCAATACCAGCGGCACCACACGCTCTCCCTCGGGTGCAGGTTGCTGGATGTCGCGGCCCATGCCGCTGTTGCGGAATTCGAGGCCGGCCATGCCGGCGACGGTGGGCAGCAAGTCCACCAGGCCCACGGCTTCCTTGACGTTACGCGTGCCGAGCAGGCCCGGTGCGTGGATGATCATCGGCACCGCGTTGCTTTCCAGGCCCAGTTGCTCGTAGGCCGGGGCCAGGAACGGGATCTGGGCGATGCGGGTGTTGTGGTCGCCAAACAGCACGAAAATGGTGTTGTCGTACCAGCCGCCGGCCTTGGCGATTTCCATCAGGCGACCGATGTTGAAGTCCAGCAGGCGCACGGCGTTGTACTGTTCGACACTGCGCGATCCTGCAGCCTGGACTTCGGCCAGGGTAGGGTGCTTGACCTCGAAGCCGTCATTGGTCTTGGGAATGGTGAAGGGGCGGTGGTTGCCGGCCGTCTGCACGTAGGCGAAGAACGGTTTGTCCTTGGGCAGCGCTTGCAGGATCTGGTCGGTTTCCTTGAACAGGTCGAGGTCGGAAATGCCCCAGACATCCACCACCGGGGACTTCCAGTCGCGCTCTTCGAACAGGCGAACGCCGTCGATGCTCTGTCGGATCAGGGCATTCATGTTGGCCCAGCCGGAGTTGCCGCCGATGGTGTAGAGCTTCTCGTAACCGGTGAAGGCGTTGATCAGGGTGTGCTGTTTGGTGATCAACGGATTACGGGTCGCGGTTTCCTGGCGAGTGACGTCAGGTACTCCGCTGATGCTGGCCCAGACGGTTTTCGCGGTCCCGGTCACCGGCACGTAGAAGTGCTCGAAGAACCAGCTCTGCGTGGCCAGGCGATCGATGTTCGGGGTCGGATTGATCGGGTTGCCATAGGCGCCGACGGCGCTGGTGCCCAGGGATTCGAGCATGACGAACATCACGTTCGGTGGGCGGTTGCCCGGTACTTTGTAAGGTTGCGGCGCCTGGTGACGGACGAAATCAAGGCGTTGCGGGTCAGGTTGTGCGACCCCCAGGTACTTGGCCATGACGGGATAGTGTTGGCGCACCTGCGCTTCGTCGTAGCGCGACTGGCCGACCTTGACCGTGTCGTAAAGGAAAATCACCGGGTTCAGGCCCAGTGCGGCGACCTGGTTGTTACCCGAGAAGAACGCGTCGCTCCAGCGCAACGGCACCGGGTTTTCCAGGTTCATGTTCTCGACACGGCCCAGAATGCCCAGCAACACCACCACCACCATCACCGCGCTGCCCCAGGTGACGGAGAGCGGGTGAATGACTTTGCGCGGGCGGTCCAGGGTCACGCGTTCCAGGCGCACCAGAGCCAGGGTCACCAGGGCGACGGTCGCCAGCCAACCCAGTGAAATCCAGATCACCGGGTAGGTCTGCCAGACCATGTCCCGGGAGATTTGCGCATCTTCGATAAAACGCAGCACGGTGGCGTTGATTCTCACGCCCAGGTACGCGTAATGGCCGAAATCGATGATGTAGATCAGCAGCATGACGCTGAAGATCGCGGCCAGGTACACCCGTGCGATGCGGCGCAGCAGGCGGCTGGTGGTGAGGTTCCAGCGCGGGATCCACGCCAGCAGCGCCACTGGCAACATCACCAGGATGGCCAGGCGCAGGTCGAAACGAAAGCCGATGCCCAGGGTTTCCAGCACGGCCGGTTCAGCGCTCAACGCGTTGGCGTCAAAGCCGGAAAAGCCGAAGAAGAACACCACCCGCAGCAGTGCAAACAGCACAAACGCAATGGCTATTGCGCCCAGCCAGTAATGTAAACGTCTCGATTGCAGCCAACCCATCCATGTTCCCCTAAAAAATTCGTGAATCTAGTTTCGCACTGAGCCGCGCAGCGAGTTCAGCCAGCCAAAGGTCCGGCGCACGGCCAACACCAGCAGTGCCAGGCAGCAATACAGGCCCAGCAGCGGATCAACCAGGTAATCCCAATAATTGTGCGAGGGCTTGATGCCGGCGATGAACGCCAGGGTCGCGCCGGCCAGCATCACGACGGCCAGATAGCTGCGCAGGTAAAACAGGGCCATCGTCAGCACGGCGACGAACACCAGCATCGGGCGCGGGCTGAAGCCGAGCCGATACGGGTCCAGGTCACTCAAGCCCAGGGTGGCCGGGTACAGCGCCAGGGCCATCACGGCAAAGAGGACCAATACGCTGGTTTGACCGTGCTGCGCGGGCGGCAGGAAGTCCATTCGACGCAAGCAACCCCAGGCCATGAACACCAGGGTCGTGACCGCAAGGTCATCGATGTGGCTGCGCAAGTACGCGGCCAGGGTCAAGCCGTCCAGCGGGATGAAGCTGGCGGCCAGCAAAGCGAGCAATAGCGCGACGCGCCAGGCCTTGCTCAAGCCAAAAGACGGCAGCAGCAGGAAGAGGATCATTGCGAAGCTGATATGGGCTTGCCAGAGGTTGATCAAGGGGCGCGCTCCGACAGCCAGGCATCGTTGAAAGTCACGTGTTTGATGAAGGTGTTGTTCCAGGAATACACCAGGTGATACAGACCGTCGGGACTGCGGATGAAGTAGGGGTACTCATATTCGAATTCGCAGCCCTGGCTTTTGCAGACACGGGTGTCGAGGTTGCTCAGGAACTGGGCTTCGAGCGGTTGGCGGAGCGCGCCACTGGAACCGCGAAACTCCTGGCCGATGATTTCCTTGTAGGCCTCGGGTGAAAACGGCGCACCCAAGGGGTCAGGCGATTTGTCCAGGTCCCGAAGCGAGCGCCAATCGTCCATCTCCGCGTCGGTACCGTACAGGCTCAGCTTGAAGCGCCCCTCCTGCAGGTCATTGAGCGCTACCAGCAACCCGCGTTCGGGGGTCGCGACCGCCGCCAACGAGGAGTTCGGATTCGATGGATCGAGCGGGTAGGGTTCGCTCCAGGTTTGCCCGGCATCTTCAGTGCGGGTCGCCAGCACCCGGTGGTGGACGTTGCCGGCGTAGCGCAGCAAGGCCACACCGCGCTGCCCATCCAGTGGAACCACCGCGGGTTGCAGGGAGTTATTACCGTGGCTGATGCGGTATTTATCGATCACATCGCCGTCTGCACTCAAATACAGGTACTCGGCAAACTTGCCGAGAAACTCGTGATAGACCGGCAGGCCGATCGAGCCGTCGGCATGAAACACCGGTGCCGAGCGGACCAGGGTGCTGATATTCAGGAAGGGTGAAGTGATCAATTGGCGCGGTTCGGACCACTGCCGACCAAAGTCGTCCGAGACCATCACGTTGACCGCACTGCCGGCCCAGCCGCCCATGGACACAGACACGTAGAACAGCCAGAGGCGATTGTCCGGCGCGAGTGCGACCACCGGGTTACCCAGCTTGCGAATGTATTTGCGGGTGCCCTGCTGGGTCGAGTCACGCGTCGCCAGGACCTGTTCCGCACCCCATTCACCGGAGTTGGCGTCGAAGCGGGCGGAGCGCACCTGCACGTCGGAGGCGCCTTCGCGACTGCCGGCGAACCAGACCGCCATCAGGCTGCCGTCAGGCAAGGCGGTGACCGCCGAGGAATGCACGAAGTCCACCAGCCCGGACGAGGCGAACCGGCTGGTATAGATGGGCTTGGCCACTTTATCGGCCGCCGCCATGACCGGTTTCATCAGGGCAAAGGAAGAGTGAACGGGGGCCGGATGGGTGAACCATGCGCCCGCAAACAGGCAGGCAAGGGCAAGGTAGGCACCGAAGGCGGGAAGACTGGGAAGTTTGATGCGCATAATAAAGGCAGAAGAGCATCTCGTGGCCCGGGCAAGCGCCGTAACCTATCACTAGTAGTCGACATCCCGTTGTTTAACGAGCCGTTGAATTGTAAGCAAATATTTGTAGGGTTTTTCCCGGCCGAAACCGGTACGTGCGGCACCTTCTAGGACCAGTGTTTGCGGCGTTTAACCGATGTTTGACCGTCAGTCTGAAACACCGTTTGCGCAGACTAAACATCGCTGGGTTTCGTCCATTTCTTGCTGTTGCTGCACCTTTTGGCCGTTCCCGGATCTCGTTCATTGATCTTCGCCAGCGCCTGGGGGTTTTTCCGGTTGCGCAACAGGCTCAACAGCACCGAGGCCAGGATGATGCCGGCGACCAGCCCCAGCGACCATTGGATCGGCACATGAAACCACGGCATGAGCAACATCTTGCCGCCAATGAATACCAGGACGATCGCCAGCCCGTATTTGAGCAGATGGAAGCGCTCCGCCATATCGGCGAGCAGGAAGTACAGGGCGCGCAAGCCCATGATCGCAAAGATGTTGGAGGTGAACACGATGAAGGGATCGGTGGTGATGGCGAGGATCGCCGGGATGCTGTCGACCGCGAATATCAGGTCGCTGGCCTCGATCAGGACCATCACCAGAAACATCGGCGTCGCCCAGCGCACGCCGTCCAGCCGCACGAAGAACCGCTCGCCGTGAAAGCCATCGGTCACGCGCAAATGACGTCGCAGCCAGCGCAGTAACGGGTTCCTGGCCAGGTCGGGCTGCTGGTTGGCGAAGATCAGCATCTTGACCCCGGTGATCATCAGGAACGCGCCGAAGACATACAGCAGCCAGGCGAATTGCGACACCAGCCAGACCCCGGCGAAAATCATCAGGGTGCGCATCACGATGGCGCCCAGCACGCCATACAGCAGGACTCGGCGCTGTAACTCCGGCGGCACGGCGAAGTAGCCGAAGATCATGACGAAGACGAACATGTTGTCGATCGACAGCGATTGCTCGATCAGGTAGCCCGTGAGGAATTCAAGGGTCTTGCGCTGGGCGACCTGCGCGCCAAAAGTGTCGTTCAGGTACCACCAGAGCAGGGCGGCGAAAGCCAGCGCCAGGCCGCTCCAGGCGATGACCCAGGCCAACGCCTCGCGGACGGACACGCGATGCGCCTTGCGTCCGCCGAACACGAAAAGGTCCAGCGCCAGCATGCAGACGATGAAGGCGATGAAGCTGGCCCACATCCAGGGTTCGCCGATGTTCATGGGGGACATGCGATTATTCCCGACTGATCGAGGCAGGTGCAGCTCATGCTATCGATCAGGTTGCATCAGGAAAAATCGTTTATTTTTTGCTGACCCTTCGTTTTTTTCGAAGTGTTGTTGGCCTCGGCGACTGGCCCGTCATGGCACGCCATGCCTCCTGCATGGCGTCTATTCCCATCCCGGGTTCATGGTCATGGACAAACAGACAGTCGTACTCAAATCCGCGCCAGCGCCTGGGCCAGGTCCGCCCGCAGGTCTTCGACATCCTCGACCCCCACCGACAAACGCACCAGCGCATCGCCGATGCCCAGCTGCGCACGGGTCTCGGCAGGAATGGTCGCGTGGGTCATGATCGCCGGGTGTTCGATCAGGCTTTCCACGCCACCCAGGCTTTCGGCCAGGGCAAAGATCTGCACACTTTCGAGGAAGCGCCGGGCACCGGCCAGGTCGCTGTTCAGGTCGAGGGAAATCATCCCACCAAAACCGCGCATCTGCTGCCGCGCCAGTTCGTGCTGCGGGTGCGATGGCAGGCCCGGATAATAGACCCGCGCCACCTGGGGCTGCCGCTCCAGCCATTGCGCCAGTTCCAGTGCGTTGCTGCAGTGACGCTCCATGCGCAGTGCCAGGGTTTTCACCCCGCGCAGGGTCAGAAAGGCATCGAACGGCCCGGCGATAGCCCCCACCGCGTTCTGCAGGAAACCCAGGCGCTCGGCCAGTTCGGCGTTCTGACCGACCACGGCGATGCCGCCGATCACGTCGGAGTGGCCGTTCAGGTACTTGGTGGTCGAGTGCAGCACGATGTCGAAGCCCAGTTCCAGCGGGCGCTGGATCCACGGGCTGGCGAAAGTGTTGTCGGCCACGCAGATGATGTCGCGGTCGCGGCAGATGCGCGCGATGGCCGCCAGGTCAGTGAGGCTCAGCAGGGGATTGCTCGGGGTCTCGACCATGACCATGCGCGTGTCGTCCTGCAGCGCCGCTTCGAAGGCCGCCAGGTCCGAGAGGTCGACGAAGCTGAAACGATGCCCGGCACTGCGCCGGCGCACCTTGTCGAACAGGCGGAAGGTACCGCCGTACAGGTCGTTGCCGGAGACGATGTGCGCGCCGGTGTCGAGCAATTCGAGCACCGTGGAAATCGTCGCCAGCCCGGAGGCGAAGGCGAAGGCCTGGGTACCGCCTTCAAGGTTCGCGACGCAGCGCTCCAGGGCAAAGCGCGTCGGGTTGTGCGAGCGCCCGTAGTCGAAGCCCTTGTGCACGCCGGGGCTTTGTTGCAAGTAGGTGGAGTTGGCGTAGATCGGCGGCATCAGCGCCCCGGTGGTTGGGTCCGGCACCTGCCCGGCGTGGATCACGCGGGTAGCGAAGGCGCGGGTTGCAGCGTGTTCATCGTGTTGACTCATGTCAGGGCTCTCCGTAAGTGATTGAGCAGGTCGACCCGGGTAATCAGGCCGTGGAAGCCCGACGCGTCGGCGATGATCGCCACCAGCCCGCGGTCAAGCTCGGCTTGCAGCTGGGCCAGACTGGCGCCGGGCGGCAGGGTTTGCACCTTGTCCGTCATCGCGCTGGCCACGCTCATGCGAAAGTGCGAGGGATCTTCCTGCATGCCGAACAGGATGTCGGACTCGTCGATCACGCCGACCAGCCGTTGGCCGTTCACCAGCACCGGCAGTTGCGACACATCCGCCAGGCGCATGCGCTGGAAAGCGGTGAGCAGGGTGTCGTCCGGGCCGACGCTGATCACCCGGCCATCTTCGAAGCGCCGCGCGATCAGGTCGCGCAGATCGTCATAGTGCTTGTACTGCAGCAGGCCCTGATCGTTCATCCACTGGTCGTTGTAGACCTTCGACAGGTAGCGGGTGCCGGTGTCGCAGACGAAGCTCACCACCCGTTTCGGCTCGGTTTGCTCGCGGCAGTAACGCAGCGCCGCGGCCAGCAGGGTGCCGGTCGAAGAGCCGCCGAGAATGCCTTCGGCGCGCAGCAACTGGCGGGCGTGATCGAAGCTTTCTTCGTCGCTGATCGAATAGGCCTTGCGCACACTGGACAGGTCGGCAATCGAGGGAATGAAGTCTTCACCGATGCCTTCCACCGCCCATGAGCCGGGCGTGCCAAGGGTGCCGCTGCGGCTGTACTCGGCCATGACCGAGCCGACCGGGTCGGCCAGTACCATCTCCAGGTCCGGCTGCACGCGGCTGAAGAATCGGGTCAATCCGGTCAGTGTGCCGGCGGAGCCGACGCCGACGACGATGGCATCCACATCATGTTGGGTCTGCGCCCAGATCTCCGGCGCGGTGCTGCACTCGTGGGCCAGCGGGTTGGCCGGGTTGTTGAACTGATCGGCGAAGAAGGCATCGGGGATGTCCTGCGCCAGCCGCGCGGCAACGTCCTGGTAGTACTCGGGATGGCCCTTGCCGACGTCGGACCGGGTGATGTGCACTTCGGCCCCCATGGCCTTGAGGTGCAGGACCTTCTCGGTGGACATCTTGTCCGGCACCACCAGCACCACCCGGTAGCCCTTGGCGCGGCCGACCAGAGCCAGGCCCAGGCCGGTGTTGCCGGCGGTGGCTTCGACTATGGTGCCGCCCGGTTGCAGACGGCCATCGCGTTCGGCGGCATCGATCATCGCCAGCCCGATGCGATCCTTGATCGAACCGCCGGGGTTTTGTGATTCAAGCTTGAGAAACAGGGTGCACGGGCCGGTATCGAAGCGGCTGATACGCACCAACGGCGTATTGCCAATCAGTTCGAGCACGGCGGGGCGGGAGTCGTTCGGCATGTTGTCACCTCGCTGCAAAAATCTGCACTGGATGGGACAGCAACCCGCGGCGAGTTCTCGCGCGCCGGTCGCAAGCAAATGCGTCGTTTGGAACATAGGCCGGGATTGCCCCACTCGCAACCGCGCACGGCCAATTGGTCACCTCTTCGCTGAAATCACGGAGCTTGCCGTTAGTCACCTGTAGGAGCCGGCTTGCTGGCGAAGGCGGCCGTGAGTACGCCTTCGCCAGCAAGCCGGCTCCTACAGAAAAGCGGTTTTCGGGGTTAGAACGTGGGGGTGTATTTCACGCTGAACATGACATTGCGCGGATCACCAAAGTTGTTGTTGCCATTGAGCTGGTCGTACCCCGCGGTGTAATAGCGCTTGTCGAACAGGTTGTTGGCGTTCAATGCCAGGCCGATCTCCGGGGTCAGTTGATAGCCGAGGCGGGCGTTCCATACGGTGTAGCCCGGCACCTCATACGTGCGTTCGTAACCCAGGGTGTGGCTTTGGGTGGTGAAACCCAGCCCGGTGCTGGCCCGGCTCCAGTCGCCGCTGAACTGATAGTCGCTCCAGACCCGCAGCATGTGTTTCGGCGTCCACTGGCTGAAGACCCGGCCTTCGTCGACCGGGTCTTCGAGGTATTTGGTGGTGTTGTAGGTGTAGCCGGCGAACAGTTGCAGGCCGCCGAGTACTTCGCCGCTGATTTCGGCCTCGATGCCCTGGCTGCGAACCTTGCCGGAGGCCGTCGAGCAGTACCAGCCGTCGCAGGCGAAACCCGAGGCGACGTCGTTGACCGCTCGATTCTCCTGGTCGTAACGGAACACCGCCAGGGACGTATTGACCCGGCCATCCAGCAGCTCGCCCTTGAGACCGATTTCGTAGTTGCTGCCGATCACCGGCTTGAGCACCGAGCCGCTCGTGGTGCGTGCAGTCTGGGGTTCGAACACGTCGGTGTAGCTGGCATAGACCGCCCATTCGCGGTTCAGGTCGTAGACGATGCCGGCGTAGGGCGTGACTTCCCCGGTTTCGTTGGTGGTGCTTGGCAAGTCGTCGATAGCGACGTCGCTGAACGCGACCTGGGTCGCCGATTTGTAACTGTAGTCGTACCAGCTGACCCGGGCGCCGAGCACCAGGGTCAGCGGCTCGATCGGCTTGACTCGCCAGCTGCCGTACAGGCCTTTTTGCCGGATGTCGTATTTGCTCGGGGTCGCACGGCCACCGGGGGTATTGAGCAAGCCGTCGTAGCTGATTTCAGGCCGGTCATGATCGATGCCGAAGATCGTGTCGCTGCTGTTGTTGAAGGTCCGCGCAAAACGGTCGTCCGAGGTGTACTTGGAGTAGTTGCCGCCCAGCATGATCTCCTGCTCCATCGACAAGGCTTCGAAGCGTCCGACGAGGTTCATGTCCAGACCGATCTTGGTGGCGTCGAAGTCCGAGACGAAGTCGGCGTATTGCACGCCGCTGCCATCGGCATTGAGGCCGTCGCCGGAGGTTTGCAGCCGTTGGTTTTTCGCCTGGTTGTCTTCCGTCATGCGCACCGCGCCGACCTTGAAGGCCCAGTCGTCGTTGAAACGGTGTTCCAGATCGGTGTAGACCGTGGTGACATCAATCTGCGAATGGTTCCAGCGCGCACCGGTGTAGGTCGAACGCGGCACGTCGAGCGGGCTGCCGTCAGCGTAGCGGGGCAGCCCGCGGATCATCGGTCGCGACTCGCCGTCGGAGCGGCTGACGGCCACGCCCAGGGTGGTGTCTTCGCGCAGATCGAAGTCCAGCGCGCCGTACAACGAGTGGGTCTTGCTCCATTCGTAGTCGATGAAGGATTGGCTCTGGTCTTCGTCGGCGACGAAGCGGCCACGCACGGTGCCGGTCTGGTTCAGCGGTCCGCCGGCGTCCAGTTGCAGGCCATAATGGTCCCAGGAGCCGGCCTTGCCGGTGAGCGTCACGGTGGGTGCGTTCTGGCCGCGCTTGCGCACCAGGTTGATCGCACCGCCGGGGCTGCCGGTGCCCTGGAGCAAGCCGGACGCACCGCGCAGCACTTCCATGCGATCAAAGAAGATCAAGTCCTGGGTGGCCCAGTTGCCCAGCGCGTAGGTGTTGCGCGGGATCGGCACGCCGTCGTACTGCCAGTCATCGATCTGGAAGCTACGCGAGGTCAGGATCATGCCTTTGCCCACACCCTGGACGCCGACCAGTCCGGTGGTCTGGTTGGCGGCGTCCTTGAGGTCGGTCAGGCCCTGGTCGTCCATCTGCTTGCGGGTCATCACGGTGACCGACTGCGCAATTTCCTTGAGCGTGTGGGTGCCCTTGCCGATGGTCACCGCCCGTGCGGCGTAGGAGCCAGAGCCTTCGGTGGTGGCATCGACACTGCGTTCGACGATGTTGGTGGCACCCAGTTGCAGCGCGGCGTTGCTGTCCGTGGCCGGTTCGACGCTGAAGTTGCCTTGCTCGGTGACGCGCAACTGCAGGCCGCTGCCCGACAGTGCCCTTTGCATCGCCTCGGCGGCGGGCATCTGGCCGATCACTGCCGGCGCCTGTTTCCCCTGAACCAGCAAAGGCTCCAGTGAAACGATATGCCCGCTTTGGCTGGCGATCGCATTCAGCGTGCTGGCGAGGGGGCCGGCCGGCAGGTTGAAGGACAGGTCCTGGGCCAGGGCAGGGCTTGCCAGGGTTGCCAGGGCAACGGCGATGCAAAGGGGGTGGGGCCACGGGTTGAACACAGCATTCTCCTGATGGTGTGGAAGTGTCAGGAGATAGGTGGGACGAGAAATGAAAACCGGACACGAATGAGAGTGATTTTCAAAAGAAATTTTTCTGCACGACTATTTCGCCCGAATCAGCGTCAACCAGGGGCTGTAACGATCGACCCGTATCGGCAGGGTTTCAGCCAGCACATTCAGCCGTCCGCTGAGCCAATCGGCGCGATGGCGCTGGTCGCCGACAACGGGGGTAATGTGGCGGGCGTTCATCAGGGCAGACTGATCTTCTTGCAGGTCCAGCGTCGTGCCGTCGATCAACCGGGCCTGGACTGAATGCTGCAGCACGACCACACGACTGGCGTCCTGCTCCTGAGACACCAGGAAACGCGTGCCCAGTGCGCGTATTTCACCCTGGGCGGTGCGCACCCGCAGTGGGCGCCGGGGATCGGCCGCCACCTGAATCATCAGTTCGCCGTGACGCAGAATCACCAGCCGTTGCTGCTCGTCGAATTGCAAGTCCACCGCGCTGTCGGCATTCAGGCTCAGGCGGCTGCCGTCGGCCAGCGTGAAATCCTGACGCTGGCCGCGCCCGGTGTGCAGGTCCGCCAGCAGCGAGTCACCCAGCGGGCTGCGCGCGCCCAGCCACAAACCGCCGCCGAGCAGGCCCAGGCCGGCGATCACACGCAACGCATCACGTCGCGAACCGTGGGGCTGCAACAGCAGTTGGCGCGCTTCGCCGGCCTGCCCGGGCACGCGTCGATCCAGGGCGCGCACCGTGTTGAAGGACCCACCGAGTCGCTCCTGCAATTTTGCCCAGGCCTGGGCATGCCAACTCCAGCTTGCGCCGCCGATGCCGATCGAAGATCAACCGGCGGGCGATGGTCGACAGGTAGGCGCGAGGTTGTTCGATGCTGTCGGGGTCGACGCGGGCTGTCAGCATCTGGCAAAACGTATCGGCGGCAGTGTCCTCGGCGTCCGCGTGGTTGCGCAGGCGACGCTGGATATGCTGCAGCAGCCAGCGATGATGGTCGCTGAAAAAGAAGCCCAGCTTGCTGGTCGGAGGAGATTGCACCGGTGGCTTTCCAGATGCGAGTGTAAATCGTTCTCAATCTTACCTGTGAGAGGATCATCACTGTAATCGCCGGGTTTGCCAACGCCCCGGCGGGTGGTTCGTCTGAAAAGCACAAAAAGCCGCGGCCGCGATCATGGCGCATGCGACATCTACGAATATTGAGCTAATGTCTAGTTGTTCCCCTCGCCAGTCGCGGCCCAATCAGCTCGTCCCTGACGTCGCTGGCGAGGTGGACGCCTACTGAATACTCCGCTAGTTACCATCCGCCACCTTGCGTTCTATCTCGGCAATTTTTTTCCTGAGCTCCTCGGCGTCCTGCTCCTTGGTTCGAGTGGAAGAGGGCGTAATGCTTTCATCCACCCCTTTGGTGTCGCTGTCCCTGTCCTCAATATCTCGTTCCACCACATTGACCGGCTTGCCGGATGCATCAGTGGGCGGGGCGTTCGACGTGGCTGGGGATTGGATGTCGTTGTCGCGGTCATCGTTGTTCATCGCGCTTACCTCGGTTGGCCTACACATTGGATGCAGCACCCGGGGCCGAGTTCGAGAATTTTTGCTGCCGCCTTTACACCTCTTGTCGGCCTTCATGAACCTATGTCGCAGGCGATAGCTCCATTCCCAAAATAACCTCACAAAATCACTCTGGAAGTCCACGGCCATGAACTCATTCAGAAACCTGCTGACGCAGGCCGAGGAGCGGCGACTTTGTGCATTGGATGGCTGGCACCGGGCGCTGGAAAACATCGCGCTGCGCATGGAATCGCCCGATGCCTACCATGAAGAGCTGTTACGACAGTCGGACGAGATGGATCGTCAGGGCATGGTCAGTTGGGAAGAGTGGCGCGACCTGCGAATCGAGGCGGATCAGGCGTATCTGCGCGCGGTCGCGGGCGAGGACTATCACTGAGGGGCGCAGGGATGAACCGACACCTGAAGTTTGGCATCGAAGAGGAATACTTCATCACCGACCTGGATTCCCGGTGCATGTCCGGCAAGCCCCCCGGCGCGGCGATCGACGCGTGCAAGGCGGTGCTGGGCGAGTGTTTTGCCCTTGAGATGTTCCAGGGGCAGATCGAAGTCGCTTCCCCGATCTTCACCAGCCTGGCGCAAGCCACACAGTACCTGGGTACTGCTCGCCAAGAGTTGCGGCTCGCACTTGCGTCCTATGGTCTGGGATTGCTCACGGCCGGCAGTCACCCTTTGGCGGACTGGCGTACGCAACAGGCCACGGAGCAGATGCACTTTCTCAAACTGTTCGAAGACTACCAGCACGTCGCCTGGCGTAGCCTGCTATCCGGTCTGCATGTGCATGTTGAGGTGCCGGGCCATCTGGATCGCATTTGCGTGATGAACGAGGTCTTGCCGTGGATGCCGTTGTTGCTGGCGCTGAGCAGCTCCTCGCCCTTTTGGAACGGTGCCGACAGCGGCTTCATGAGCTATCGCCAGACGGCCTGTGATGAGTGGCCGAGGATGGGCGTTCCCGAGTACTTCGAAGATCAAGGTGCCTATGACGCCTACGTCGCCTTGCTGATCCGCACCGGCGCCATCCGCCAGGCCAGCGAATGCTGGTGGGGGGTACGACCGGCTACCCGGTTTCCGACCCTGGAGCTGCGGATGACGGATGCGTGCCCGCGCCTGGAGGATGCCCTGTGCATCGCCTCTCTGTTTCGATTACTGGTCGCCTGGGCCATCGATCAACGCCGCCCCGGATCAACCTGGTCACAGCAATCGCGATGGATCCTCCAGGAAAATCGCTGGCGGGCGAAACGATTTGGCATTCACGCGTCCTTCATCGTCGAGGGTTACGACCGGCCTTTCTCTGCCGAGCAGTGGTTGTTCATGGCCGAGCAGATCTTTGGCGACGCCGCGCAGGCCATGGGTGTGGAGGAGGTGTTTCCCCAGGCGCGCCGGATTCTGCGGGACGGTACCAGTGCCGAGCGACAGCGCAGCCTCTACCGACGAGTCGTGGGGAGCACCGGGGATGTGCAAGCCGCGCTGTCGGCGGTGGTGGATCAGTTGCTGATGGAGACGGAGGAGCAACCCTGCATCAATCGAGCAGTGTGTGAGTCATGAACCGAACTCACCCCTAAACCAGATACCGCCGAAACCATCCCAGCGTCCGGTCCCAGGCCAACCGCGCCGCCGCGTCGTCGTACCGGGGCGTGGAGTCGTTATGGAAACCGTGGTTGGCGCCCGGATAAATGTAGGCTTCGTAGGTCTTGCCCGCGGCTTTCAACGCCTTCTCATAGGCCGGCCAGCCTTCGTTGATCCGGGCATCCAGTTCGCCATAGTGCAGCATCAAGGGCGCCTTGATCCGGGGGACGTCCTTGGCCTCTGCCTGGCGGCCATAAAAGGACACGCCAGCCGCCAGTTCCGGATAGGCCACGGCCGCGGCGTTGACCACGCCACCGCCGTAACAGAACCCGGTGATGCCGACTTTGCCAGTGGTTGCGTCGTGCTTCATCAGCCACTCGATGGCGGCGAAAAAATCGTTCATGAGCTTTTCAGGGTCGACGGTCGCCTGCAGCTCCCGGCCTTTGTCGTCGTTGCCCGGATAGCCGCCGACCGACGTCAGGCCATCGGGGGCGAGGGCGATGAAACCGGCTTTGGCCAGGCGTCGCGCGACATCCTCGATGTACGGGTTGAGCCCGCGGTTTTCATGCACGACCACCACCCCCGGCACCTTGGCGCCGGCCTTCGCCGGACGCACCAGATAACCACGGACCTGCCCGTTGCCCTTGGGCGAGGGGTAGGTGACGTACTCGGCGATGATCTCCGGGTCGGTAAACTCGACCTGCTCGGCGAGCGCATAGTTCGGGCTCAGCGCGGCGAGCAGGGCGCCGGCCGTCAAACCGCCCAGGGTGAACAACGCCGCACGATCGAGAAACTCACGCCGGTTGATCTTGCCGTGGGCGTAGTAGTCGTACAGTTCGAGCAGTTCCGGGGCGAAGTCTTTCGCAGTGAGACGGGTCATCTGTGCGCTTCCTATGGGGCGGGTCGAGTGTCTGGCGGGTCGACGGTGTGAGCGATTGTTATCGAGCGTAGTTGATCAAGAACTAGTGCTGAAGTGGAGATTAGGCAATCGTCGTTATCGAACAACGCTTGTGGTCTGGATTGATTGGTAAAAATACCCGTGAACAATACATGAAGGGGCTTTGTGAACCGTATACGGGTATTTATGTTGCCTGGAGACGTCTTCGCTGTGGCGGTTTTCACAATCCAGCGGTGTGCAGTTGATGGTGTAGGAGCTGGCTTGCCAGCGAAGGCGGCGTCGAGCCTTGCAGCGGCCATGCCGACGCCTTCGCCAGCAAGCCGGCTCCTACACGGGGGTTGGCGTTTTCCACAATTCATCTGTACACCGGTGATCCCTGTAGGAGCTGGCTTGCCAGCGAAGGCGGCCCCAAGCCCTGCAGTGGCCATGAAGACGCCTTCGCCGGCAAGCCGGCTCCTACAGGGTTTGGCGTTTTCCACAATCCAGCGGTGTGCAGTTGATGGTGTAGGAGCTGGCTTGCCAGCGAAGGCGGCCCCAAGCCTTGCAGTGGCCATGCCGATGCCTTCGCCAGCAAGCCGGCTCCTACACGGGGGTTGGCGTTTTTCGCAATTCAGCGGTGCGCAGGTGATCGTGTAGGAGCTGGCTTGCCAGCGAAGGCGGCCCCAAGCCCTGCAGTGGCCATGAAGACGCCTTCGCCGGCAAGCCGGCTCCTACAGGGTTTGGCGTTTTCCACAATCCAGCGGTGTGCAGTTGATGGTGTAGGAGCTGGCTTGCCAGCGAAGGCGGCCCCAAGCCTTGCAGTGGCCATGCCGATGCCTTCGCCAGCAAGCCGGCTCCTACACGGGGGTTGGCGTTTTTCGCAATTCAGCGGTGCGCAGGTGATCGTGTAGGAGCTGGCTTGCCAGCGAAGGCGGCCCCAAGCCTTGCAGTGGCCATGAAGACGCCTTCGCCAGCAAGCCGGCTCCTACACAGGTTCAGCGCTGTTTGAACCGCTGCCGGAATTTGTGCAGCAACGGTTCGGTATAGCCATTGGGTTGCGCGCCGCCTTCGAACACCAGCGCACACGCCGCCTGGAACGCCAGAGACTGTTCGAAGTCAGGCGCCATGGCGGTGTACAGGGGATCGCCGGCGTTCTGTTCGTCGACGACCCGGGCCATGCGCTGCAAGATCTCGACAGTCTGGTCCCGGGTGATCACGCCGTGCAGCAGCCAGTTGGCCATGTGCTGGCTGGAAATGCGCAGGGTCGCGCGGTCTTCCATCAGCCCTACGTTGTGGATATCGGGAACCTTGGAGCAGCCGATGCCTTGTTCGACCCAACGCACCACATACCCCAGCAAGCCTTGCGCGTTGTTTTCGACCTCCTGGCGAATCTCGTCCGCCGACCAGGATGGCTCGGTCACTACCGGCACGCTGAGCAAGCCCTCCAGCAACGACTGGCTGACGCCATTGAAATCGGTGTGTTCGAGCTTCTCCTGCACGCCGCGCACCTTGACCTGGTGGTAATGCAGCGCATGCAGGGTCGCGGCGGTTGGCGAAGGCACCCAGGCGGTGTTGGCGCCGGCTTGCGGGTGGACGACTTTCTGTTTCAGCATGTCGGCCATCCGGTCCGGCATGGCCCACATGCCTTTGCCGATCTGCGCGCGGCCACGCAGGTTGCAGTCCAGGCCAACCAGCACGTTATTACGCTCGTAGGACTCGATCCACGGCGTGCTTTTCATGTCGCCCTTGCGCAGCATCGCGCCGGCTTGCATGGCGGTGTGCATCTCGTCACCGGTGCGATCGAGGAAGCCGGTGTTGATGAAGGCGACGCGTGAGGACGCGGCGGCAATGCAGGCCTTGAGGTTGACGCTGGTGCGGCGCTCTTCGTCCATGATGCCCATTTTCAGGGTGTGGCGTTCGAGCTGCAGCAGGTCTTCGATGCGGCTGAACAACTGCTCGGCGAAGGCCACTTCGGCTGGGCCGTGCATTTTCGGCTTGACGATGTAGACGCTGCCGGTGCGGGAGTTGCCGCGGCGTTGCAGGTCATGCAGGGCGATCAGGCTGGTGACGACTCCGTCGAGAATCCCTTCCGGAATTTCCAGCCCGCTTTGGTCGAGAATCGCCGGGCTGGTCATCAAGTGCCCGACGTTGCGGATGAACAGCAGTGAACGCCCGTGCAGCTTCAAGGCAGCGCCGTCGGCGGCGGTGTACTCGCGGTCCGGATTCAGCCGGCGGGTGATGGTCTTGCCGTTTTTCTGCAGGTCCTCTTGCAGGTCGCCCTTCATCAGGCCCAGCCAATTGCGGTAGACCTGCACCTTGTCGTCGGCGTCGACCGCCGCCACCGAGTCTTCGCAATCGATGATGGTCGAGAGCGCCGCCTCCAGCAGCAGGTCCTTGACCCCGGCAGTGTCGGCCTGACCGATGACGCTTTGCCGGTCGATCTGGATCTCCACGTGCAGGTCATTGTTTTTCAGCAGGATGGCCACCGGGTCGGCCAGCGGGCCCTGGAAGCCGATGTATTGCGCGGCGTCGGCCAGACCGGTCAGGCTGCCATCGTTCAAGGTGGCCTGCAGGGTCCCGTTTTCGATCAGGTAACGAGTCACCGCAGCATGGGAGCCGCTGTTCAAGGGAAAAGCCTGGTCGAGGAACGCCCGGGCAAACGCGATGACTTTCGAGCCGCGCACGGGATTGTAGGTACGGCCGGGTTCAGCGCCGTAGTCATGGGAAATCACGTCGGTGCCATAGAGTGCGTCGTACAACGATCCCCAGCGCGCATTGGCGGCATTGAGTGCATAACGCGCGTTGACGGCCGGGACCACCAGTTGCGGTCCGGCCTGCAAGCTGATTTCCGTATCGACGTTGGCGGTGCTGACCTTGACCTCAGCCGGTGGCGTTTGCAGGTAACCGATGCCGCTGAGGAAATCGCGATAGGCCTGCATGTCGCTCACCGGTCCCGGGTGGGCGCGGTGCCAGGTATCCAGTTCGGCTTGCAGGCGATCCCGTTCGGCCAGCAGCGCGCGGTTTTGCGGCGCCAGTTCATGCACCAGCGCGGCGAATCCACCCCAGAATGCCTGCGGGTCCAGACCGGTGCCCGGCAGCACGTCCACCTCAACGAAACGTTGCAGGACGGGCGCGACCCTGAGGCCTTGGCAGTTGACGAAATCGGTCACTTTTTACATCTCCATCACACACTGTTTATCGAGCGCGAACAGCGCCCGGCTCAATTCAGTTCAGGCATTGCGCCCCGGCCTTGGCCACCTGCGCATCCTGCTCGGCCTTGACCCCGGACACCCCGACGGCACCGATGACCTGGCCGTCGACGATGATCGGCACACCGCCTTCCAGGGAGGTCAGCAGGGGCGCTGACAGGAAGGCGTGGCGTCCACCGTTGACCATCTCTTCGTAGCCTTTGGACTCGCGCCGACCCAGGGCCGAAGTGCGGGCTTTTTCGGTGGCGATGTAGGCGCCGATCGGGGCGCAACCGTCGAGGCGTTCGAGGGCCAGCGGGTGACCGCCGTCGTCGACGATCGCGATGGTCACGGCCCACTGGTTGTTCTGGGCTTCGGTGCGGGCGGCAGCGAGGATCTGGCTGACTTCGGTCTGACTCAGTACGGCTTTGCTTTTCATATAATTCTCCAGGGTTGGGTTAAGGCAATGCGGCTTCGACCAGTTCGATCCAGTGCCTGACCGGGGTTCGGCCCGCACCGTCGAGGTGCGACTGACAGCCGATATTGGCGGTGACGATGACGTCGGGATGTCCGCTTTCCAGGGCATTGAGCTTGTTGTCGCGCAGTTGCCGGGACAGTTCGGGTTGGGTCACTGAATAGGTGCCCGCGGAGCCGCAGCACAGGTGGCCGTCGGGCACGGAGGTGAGGTTGAAGCCCAGGCGGGTCAGGATGGCCTCGACCGCGCCACCGAGTTTCTGTGCGTGCTGCAAGGTGCAGGGGCAATGAAACGCCAGGCGCTGGTCGCTGTGCACGCCAAGCTTTTCCAGCGGCTCGTCGCGCAGCACTTCGACCAGGTCCTTGGCCAGGGCGCTGACCTTTTTCGCCTTCTCGGCATAGGCCGGGTCGGCGCTGAGCAGGTGCCCGTAGTCCTTGATGAAGGCGCCGCAACCGCTGGCGGTTTGCACAATGGCTTCGGCGCCGTTTTCAATGCTTGGCCACCAGGCGTCGATGTTGCGCCGGGCGCGATCGAGGCCGGCGGCCTGGGCGTCGAGGTGATAATCCACGGCGCCGCAGCAGCCTGCTTCGCGGGTTGCGGTGACGCTGATTCCCAGTCGATCCAGGACTCGCGCGGTGGCCGCGTTGGTATTGGGCGACAGGCTCGGCTGCACGCAGCCTTCGAGCATCAGTACCTGCCGGGCGTGGCGGGTGACCGGGCGCGGCTTGGCCGGGTAAACGCGGCGCGGCAGCTTGGCCTGCAAAGCAGTGGGCAGCAACGCGCGGAACACCTGGCCGCTGCTCACTAGCGCCTTGAACAGTCGCGGATTGGGCACGACGCCGCGCAAGCCTTCGCGCAACAGACGCTGGTCGATCGAACGCGGCACGGCGGCATCGACCACCGCGCGGCCGATGTCGAGCAAGTTGTGGTAGTCGACACCGGAAGGGCAGGTGGTTTCACAGTTACGGCAGGACAGGCAGCGATCCAGGTGCTGTTGGGTTTTCCGGGTGACTTCGTTGCCTTCCAGCACCTGCTTGATCAGGTAGATGCGCCCCCGGGGGCCATCCAGTTCATCGCCGAGCAACTGATAGGTCGGGCAGGTGGCATTGCAGAAACCGCAGTGCACGCAGGTGCGCAGGATGCTTTCGGCTTCTTCGGCGCGGGGCAGTTGGCGGGCCTTTTCGCTCAAGGTGGTCTGCATGGGTCAAAGCTCCGCGTACAGGCGACCGGGGTTGAAGATGCCCCGGGGATCGAGTTGCCGCTTGAGGCTGCGGTGGTAACGCAGCAGTGCCTCCGGCAGCGGCTGGAACGGGCTGTCGACCAGACCGTGGCTGTAGCAGGTCACATGCCCGCCGACCTCTTCGACGATCGAGCGGATGAACGAGGCTTCGGCATCGGATTTGAGCCAGCGCTGTGCGCCGCCCCAATCGATCAGCTGCCGGCCGGGCAGGGACAGTCGAGGGGTGTTGTGCGGCACCGACAGACGCCACAGTGGCTGGTCCTCGTCGAAGAAACTCAAGCGATGTTCGTTGAGGTCCGCCCAATAAGAAGCCTCCAGCACCTCGCCACCCAAGCGGTCATGGGCGGCCGCCACCGAGCCTTCGCCACCCTCGAGCCGCAGGTGCAGGCGCTGGCCGTCGTGACAGGCAGCGCTGATCGGCAGCGGTTGCTGGCCCCATTCCGCCAGGCGCAACAGGGCGCGATCGCTGTCCATGTCGAGGCTGATGCTCAAGCATTGCCGCGGTTTGGGCAGGACCTTGAGCGAGACTTCGGTGATCACGCCCAGGGCGCCGTAGCTGCCGGCCATCAGGCGCGACAGGTCGTAGCCGGCGACGTTCTTCATCACTTCGCCACCGAATCGCAAATGCTTGCCGAGCCCGGTGATGACCCGGGTGCCGAGCACGAAGTCCCGCACCGAGCCGGACCAGGGACGGCGCGGTCCCGACAGCCCGCTGGCGATCATGCCCCCCACGGTGGCGTCGTCGCCGAAGGATGGCGGTTCGCAGGGCAGCATCTGCTGCGCCGCGTCCAGCACTTGCGCGAGTTCGGCCAATGGTGTGCCGCAGCGGACGGTGATCACCAGTTCGGTCGGGTCGTAGCTGACGATGCCCCGGTGCGAGCGCGTGTCGAGCACTTCCCCGGCGACGATGCGCCCCAGGAACGCCTTGCTGTTGGAACCCTGAATGCGCAGCGGCGTGGCGTTTTGCAAAGCCTGGTTGACTTGTTCCAACAGGGTGCCGCTGTCATCCATATCGTGTTCGCCAAGCATCAGAAACGCTCCAGTTCAGGGAAGGGCATCTGCCCCATGTGCACGTGCATGGCGCCAAACTCGGCGCAGCGGTGCAGCGTCGGAATGTTCTTGCCGGGGTTGAGCAAGCCACTGGGATCGAAGGCGGCTTTGACGGCATGGAACAGGGTCAGCTCATCGCTGTTGAATTGCGCACACATCTGATTGATCTTCTCGCGACCCACACCGTGTTCGCCGGTAATGCTGCCGCCGACTTTCACGCACAATTCGAGGATCTTGCCGCCCAGGGCTTCGGCGCGATCGAGTTCGCCGGGTTGGTTGGCATCGAACAGAATCAACGGGTGCATGTTGCCGTCACCGGCATGGAACACGTTGGCCACCCGCAGGTCGTACTCGGCTGACAACGCGGCAATGGCTTGCAGCACGCCGGGCAGTTCGCGACGCGGGATGGTGCCGTCCATGCAGTAATAATCCGGGGAGAGCCGGCCCACCGCCGGGAACGCATTCTTGCGCCCGGCCCAGAAGCGCACCCGTTCGGCCTCGTCTTTAGCCAGGCGCACTTCGGTGGCGCCGGCCTGTTCCAGCACCTGGCGCACGCGGTCGCAGTCGTCGTGGACGTCGGCTTCGACGCCATCGAGTTCACACAGCAGTATGGCTTCGGCATCCACCGGATAGCCGGCGTGGATGAAGTCTTCGGCGGCGCGGATGGCCAGGTTGTCCATCATTTCCAGGCCGCCGGGGATGATGCCGGCGGCAATGATGTCACCCACGGCGCGCCCGGCCTTTTCTACCGAGTCGAACGCCGCCAGCAGCACCTTGGCGGTCTGCGGTTTGGGCAGCAGCTTGACCGTGACTTCGGTGATCACCCCGAGCATGCCTTCGGAGCCGGTGAACAGTGCCAGCAGATCGAACCCCGGCGAGTCGAGGGCGTTCGACCCCAGGCTCAGGTGCTCGCCATCGACGGTGAGGATGTCGACCTTGAGCAGGTTGTGCACGGTCAGCCCGTACTTCAGGCAATGCACGCCACCGGCGTTTTCCGCGACGTTGCCGCCGATGGAGCAGGCGATCTGCGAGGAAGGGTCCGGCGCGTAGTACAGGCCGAACGGTGCCGCCGCCTGGGAAATCGCCAGGTTGCGCACCCCCGGCTGGACCCGGGCGGTGCGGGCGGCAGGGTCGATGTGCAGGATGTTGTTGAAGCGCGCCATCACCAGCAGCACGCCCTTTTCCAGGGGCAACGCACCGCCGGACAAACCGGTGCCGGCGCCGCGGGCGACCACCGGGACCTGCAGTTCGTGGCAGACACGCAGCACGCCTTGCACCTCGTCGAGGTGACGTGGCAGCACCACCAGCATCGGCGTGGTGCGATAGGCAGAGAGTCCGTCGCATTCGTACGGCTTGAGTTCTTCGCGCTGATGCAGGATTTCCAGATCCGGCAAGCGCGTTTGCAGCGCCTGGATCAGTGCGGCCCTGTCGACATCAGGCAAGACACCGTCGACGCGTTCATCGTAGAGGATGTTCATAGGCGGTTCACGGCACTCGGTTGTTTTTATTAGAACCCTGTTTGCGGATAACGCTCACTTGCATCATTGGCCCGAGGCGGTCTACTGTCTATGCGTTGTTTGACTGGTCGAACCAGTTTTTTATTCGAAATTCCCCGTAATGTCTGAAAAACACTCTATAAAACATCAGCTTATAAGTGTGTCTGCGGGAGTCTGATTAAGTTTGTGCAGCTGGTCATACCAGTTGGAGAGTTAATGGAAAACCCAGGAACGAGTCGTAACCCGCAAGTCGCGGACGTGGTTTGTGAGCGCATCGAACGGCTGATCGTCGACGGGGTGCTCAAGACCGGGCAGCTATTGCCGTCGGAGCGGCGCCTGACGGAAAAACTCGGCGTCTCGCGCACGGCACTGCGCGAAGGGCTGAAGCTGTTGCGCGCCCGCGGCATTATCCGGACCGAACAGGGCAAGGGCTCATTCGTCGCCGACCTTTCCGGTCACGGTGGGGTATCGCCGCTGATGCACCTGTTCAGCTCGCAGCCACGCACCCTTTATGATCTGTTCGAAGTGCGCAGCCTGCTCGAGGGCGAATCCGCGCGCCTGGCGGCCTTGCGCGGCACCGACGCCGACTTTGTCCTGATCACTCGTGCGTATGAGGCATTGATCGATGCTCATAACCATCCGCTGCAAGCGAGCGACCATGCCCGGCTCGATCATGCGTTTCACCTGGCCATCTGCGAGGCTTCGCACAACCCGGTGCTGGTGCAGACCTTGCGCTCGCTGACCGACTTGCTGCTCAACACGGTGTTTGCCTCGGTCAACAACCTCTACCACCGCGAACCGCAAAAGCGCCAGATCGACCGCCACCACGCGCGACTCTACAACGCTGTGACCGGGCGCATGCCGGAGCAGGCGCGCAAGGCGGCCATCGCGCATATCCAGAGCCTGTGCGACAACCTCAAGGAAATCGAAGGCGAGGAGCAACGGCTGGTCCGGGCCACGCTACGGCTGGAGGGGTGGACCTGATGCAGCACCTGGATCACTTGTCCCTGCACCTGTTCATCCTGGTCTGCGACGAAGGCACCATCGCCCGGGCCAGTGAGCGAGCCTTCCTCGCACCCTCGGCCGTCAGCAAGCGCATTTCCGACATCGAGGCGCGCTTCGGCACGCCGTTGCTCAAGCGCAGCAAGCGTGGGGTCGAACCGACGCCGGCAGGGCTGGCGTTGCTGCGGCATGCGCGGTCACTGACCCGGGCGATGGAACGGCTCGACAGCGAACTCGGCGAATACGCCGAAGGGGCCCGCGGGCATGTGCGGGTCCTGGCGAACGTCTCGTCAATCATGGAGTTTCTGCCGGAGGAACTCTCCGCTTTCATGCTGGACAACCCGCGAATCCAGGCCGACATCGAAGAGCGTTTCAGCCCCGATGTCGTGCGCGGGGTGGCCGAGGGCAATGCCGACCTGGGCATCTGCCGGCGCTCGATGGCCGTGGGCGACCTGGAATTTTTGCCTTACCGTCAGGACCACCTCGCAGTCGTGGTGAGCGCGAGTCATCCCTTGGCCGATCGCAGCCGCATTGCCTTCGAAGAGACGCTGGACTTCGATCATCTGGGGTTGTCGGCCTTCGCCACCCTCAATACCTTCATGCGCGAAGACGCGTCCAGGCATGGCCGGGAGCTGCGTTTCCGCTCCTATGTCTCGTCATTCGATGCCGCGTTCCGCCTGGTGCAGTTCGGCCTGGGACTGGCGGTGTTCCCGCTGGAAGCGGTGGCGCGCTACGCGCAACTGTTCGACCTGCGCATCATCCCCCTGACCGACGATTGGGCGCTGGGCGAGTTTGTGATCTGCGTGCGCGATCGTGAGGCCTTGTCACTGTCGGCGCGTCGATTGCTCGACCATCTGCTGTTGCGTGCACCGCCGCGCCAATCGCCGCTCTGATCCATCGCGGTTGACGATGGATCAGGCCGTGAATCACGTCTTTTCAGCGTCGCGCTGTCTCTCTAGTCTGGGCCTGTGCTTCAGCCTGTGAGAGAACTTCATGACAACAATAACGATCAACGAAGTCGGCATGCGCGATGGTTTGCAGAGCCTGCAAGCCATCATGCCCACCAACGCCAAGCGCCATTGGATCGACGCGGCCTATGCCGCCGGCGTGCGCCACATGGAAGTCGCGTCCTTCGTGCCGGCCAGACTGTTGCCGCAAATGGCCGATGCCAGGGAAGTGGTGGCCCATGCCTTGAGTTACCCCGACCTGGTGGTCTCGGTCCTGGCGCCGAACCTGCGCGGCTGCCGCGACGCACTGGAATCCGGCGCGCACCGCATCATCGCGCCGGTCTCGGTCAGCGCCGCCCATAGCCTGGCCAATGTCCGGCGCACCCCGCTGGAAATGGTCGAGGAGCTGGCGCGGATGTGCCGGTTGCGGACCGAGATGGGCTTGCACAGGGTTCAGCTGATTGCCGGAATGTCGGTCGCCTTCGGCTGCACCCGCCAGGGCGATGTGCCGCTGAGCGACCTCTGCGAGTTGACCGGCCACGTGCTTGAAGCCGGTTGCGATCTGGTGTCCCTCGGCGACACCACCGGCTACGCCAATCCCGGCCAGGTGGCGACCACCTTGCAGGCGATTCGCGCCATTGCCGGCGACAAGCTCAGGGCCGCGCATTTCCACGACACCCGCGGCCTGGCGCTCGCCAACAGCCTGGTGGCGGTGCAGCAAGGCATCACCGAACTCGATGCGTCCCTGGCCGGGCTGGGCGGCTGCCCGTTTGCCCCCGGTGCGTCCGGCAACACCGTGACCGAAGACCTGGTGTTCATGCTGCAAAGCATGGGCTACGACACCGGCATCGACCTGGCCGCCCTGATCGCCTCACGGCAGGTGCTGCGCGATGCCTTGCCCGACGAAGCCCTGTACGGCTGCATCGCCCGCGCCGGCCTGCCGCTCAATTACACCCCGGCCGCCAGCCGCGCCTGAACCTGTGACGAGGAAAACAATAATGTCCAGACTTCCATTGGACGGCATTCGTGTCGTCGAAATCTCGCACATGGTGATGGGGCCGACCTGCGGGATGATCCTCGGTGACCTCGGCGCCGAAGTGATCAAGATCGAACCGACCCGCGGCGACGGTACCCGCCGCCTGCTCGGTGCCGGTGCCGGGTTCTTTCGCACCTTCAACCGCAACAAGCAGTGCATCGCCATCGACGTCGACACCGCGCAAGGACGCGATGCCGTCCTGGAGCTCATCGACACCGCCGACGTGTTCATCGAGAACTTCAAACCCGGGCGCATGCAGGATCTGGGCTTCGGTTACGAGGCGATTCGTCAACGCAACCCGCGCCTGATCTATGCCTCGCACAAAGGCTTTCTCAAGGGGCCGTATGACAATCGCCTGGCCCTCGACGAAGTGGTGCAGATGATGGCCGGCCTGGCCTACATGACCGGTCCCGTCGGCCGGCCGTTGCGCGCCGGCAGCTCGGTGAACGACATCATGGGCGGCATGTTCGGTGCCATCGGCGTGCTTGCCGCGCTCAACGACCGCCACGTCAGCGGCGTCGGCCGCGAGGTGCAGAGCGCGCTGTACGAAAACTGCGTGTTGCTCGCCGCCCAGCACATGCAGCAGTACGCCGTGACCGGCCAGGCCGCCGCGCCGATGCCGAACCGCATCAGTGCCTGGGCGATCTACGACGTGTTCGAGTTCGCCGGCGGTGAGCAAATGTTCGTCGCCGCCACCGGCGAAGGGCAGTGGAACGCCTTGTGCAAACTGCTGGGCCAGACCGCACTGCTCGACGACCAGACACTCGCCACCAACAACGACCGCGTGCTGCAACGCCCACGGTTGCTGGCGCACCTGGCCGAAGTGTTCGCCACCCTGGACGCCCAGGCCCTGGCGGTACAGCTCGAAGCCCACAGCATTCCTTTCGCGCCGATACGTCGCCCGGAAGAACTGTTCGAAGATCCGCACCTGCTGCAAAGCGGTGGCCTGGCCGATCTCGAACTCGAAGACGGCTCCTTCACTGCCATGCCGTTGCTGCCGTTGTCCCTGGATGGTGAGCGCCTGCAACCGCGCCGCTCGATTCCGCGCATCGGCGAGCATACCCACAAGGTCATGCGTGAACTGGGCTACAGCGACGAGCATATCGCCGAGCTGTGTGCCGCTGGAGTGCTGAAAACCGACGCTCAGGTCTGAGGAGACGCTGCCATGGCTATCTATCAATACGTCAGGTTTATCCCTGCCATTCATGCCGCTTACAGGGAAAAATTGATTCGCATCAGCTAAACCCCGTCGAGCAACTTCCTCAAGGATTTTTGCTTCTCTCCAATAATTACAAGATCGGAGAAACACCATGGTTGCCATGACTGGCGCAATGCCGCTTGCGCGCAGCGAAGAAATCAACGAGTTGCTGCTGTATCGGCGCGTGGCCTGGCGCATCATGCCGCTGGCCATCATCTGCTTTCTGTTTTCCTATTTCGACCGGATCAATATCAGCTTCGCCAAAGTCCAGATGCAACAGGAACTGGGCTTGTCCGACGCGGCCTATGGCCTGGCGGCGAGCATGTTTTTCGTCGGTTATGTGCTTTTCGAAGTGCCGAGCAGCCTGGGCCTCAGGCGCTACGGGGCGCCGGCCTGGATCTGCCGGATCATGATTTCCTGGGGGCTGGCCACCGCGGCCCTGATGTTCGCCTATACCCAATACACCCTGTACTTCCTGCGTTTTCTGATTGGCGTGATGGAAGCCGGCTTCGGCCCGGCGATCCTGTTCTACCTGGCGTGCTGGTTCCCGAAAAAGCACCTGGCGAAGATGAACGGTTTGTGGTTCCTCTCGGTGCCGCTGGCCGGTGCGTTGGGCGGGCCGGCGGCCGGGATCCTGCTGGGGACGATGGATGGCGTGCTCGGCCTGGCGGGCTGGCACTGGCTGTTCCTGATGTCCGGGTTGCCCTGTGTGTTGCTGGGCCTGCTGGTGCTGTGGAAGCTGGACCGGGATATCGAGTCGGCCAAGTGGCTGAGCCGGGGCGAGAAAGACCTGCTGGCGGCCAACCTCGAACACGACCGGGCCAGAGCCAAGCCGGTGCATGCCTCACTGTGGCGGGTGTTGCTGACCCGGGAAGTGGCGATCATGGCGCTGATTTACTTCGTGATCAAAATGGCCTCCTACGGCATCAATTTCTGGATGCCGCACCTGATCAAATCGTCCGGGGTGCAAAGCGTGTTCTGGGTCGGCATGCTGTCATCGCTGCCCTACATCGTGGCGTGCATCGGCATGATCTGGCTGACCCGTCTCTCGGACCGCACCGGCGAGCGCAAGAAGTACCTGGTGATGTGCCTGTTGCTGGCGGCGGTGGGTTACCTGCTGGCCTGCCTGTTCTCCGATTCGTCATGGGCGATGATGGCGGCGCTGGTGATGGCCACGGCGGGCACCTTCATCGCAATTCCGATCTTCTGGACCATTCCGCAATCGACTTTCTCCGGGTTGGCGATTGCCAGCGGCACGGCGGCGATCAACTCCATCGGCCAGCTCAGTGGCATGGTCGCGCCGGTGATGGTCGGCAAGATCAACGACGTCTCCGGCACCAGCTACATGGGCATGCTCTCCATCGCGCCGATGATCCTGATCGCGTGCATCGTGGTCGCGTGCTTCGTCAAGAATCCGAAGACCTGATCCGGTCGTTGAATCGATCCTCGCTCCTGATAACAACAATAAAACAGGCACAAACATGATTTCATTCACCACCCAGCGGGCATCGCTGATGCTCGCGACGCTTTGCTGCGCCTTTCAATCGGCGGTCCAGGCCGGTTTTGTCGACGATGGCAAAGGCAGTCTGGAGCTGCGTAACTTCTACTTTGATCGTGATTTTCACGGTGACTCGGCCACCCAGTCCCGGCGCGGCGAGTGGGCGCAGGGCTTCATGCTGAAGTTGCAATCGGGCTTTACCCCCGGCCCGCTGGGTTTTGGTCTGGATGCCGTGGGCATGCTGGGGATCAAGCTCGACTCCAGCCCGGATCGCTCCGGCAGCGGGTTGTTGCCTCGGGGGGCGGACAAACGTGCGGTCGACGATTATTCCAAGGCCGTTGGCACGTTCAAGGCAAGGCTATCGCAGACCGAGGTCCGCGTGGGCGGTCTCAGCCCGCAGCTGCCGTTGCTGGCGTCCAACAACAGTCGGCTGTTCCCGCAGTGGTTCAACGGTGCCCAGTTGGTGAGCAAGGACCTGGACAACTTCACCTTCACCGCGCTGGAAGTGGACTCGACCAAACTACGTGACTCCACCGATTTCGAAGACCTGACGGCGATGGCGCAGCAGGGGGCTTATTCGACCAGTGTGACCGGTGACCGTTTGTACTACGCCGGCGCTGACTATCAACCACTGAAAAACCTGACGCTGAGCGTGCACAGCAGCCAGCTCGAAGATCTGTTTCGCCGTGACTTTGCGGGGTTCAAGTACAGGATCGGCCTGGGGCCGGGGGATGCGTTTACCGAGTGGCGCTATTTTTCCGCCCGCGAAACCGGGCGCGAGTTGTTGGGCAAGGTCGATAACCGGACCTTGAGCACCCACTTCGGTTATGCGATCAAGGGCCATACCTTCAGCGGCGGCTATCAGAAAGTCCGCGGCGACACGGCTTACGCCTACGTGGGCGGTACCGACACTTATCTGTTCAGCGAGCAGCAGGTCAGTACCTTCGCCCTGGCCAATGAACGGGCCTGGATGATGCGCTATGACTACGATTTCGCGGCGCTCGGGATTCCCGGGCTGACCTTCAACCTGCGGTACGTGAAAGGGGATCAGGTGGATCCGACGGCTATCAACAGCGTCAAGGCTGGTGGTTTACGGGCTTCGGGTGGGGAGGGGGAGGAGTGGGAGCGGACGACGGACTTGAGCTACGTCATCCAGTCCGGGGCTTTGAGGAATGTTTCGCTGCGTTGGCGAAATGCGACGATGCGCTCGAATTTTGCCGATGCGGCGGATGAGAATCGGGTGATTGTTGGGTACACCATCAACTTCTAGGCTTTATCGACTCATAGTGTGGGAGCGCGCTTGCTCGCGATGAGGGCAGTACAGTCAATATCGATGTTGACTGATACGCCGCCTTCGCTGGCAAGCCAGCTCCTACAGGGTTTTGCGTCGATCACTTTCCGCCGACGACCATACTGCTGAACGGCTCTACATACGCCTGCAACGTCACCAGGCCACCGACCAGGATGGCCAGGATGATCGAATGGAAGAACACGTAACGCAGGATTTCCCCCTCATGGCCGTACCAGCGCGTAGCGGTCGAGGCGACCACGATCGACTGCGCGTCGACCATCTTGCCCATGACCCCGCCGGAACTGTTGGCCGCCGCCATCAGCACCGGGCTGAGTCCCAGTTGCTCGGCGGTCACCCGCTGCAAGCCGCCGAACAGCACGTTGGAGGCCGTGTCCGAACCGGTCAGGGCCACGCCGAGCCAGCCGAGCAGGGTGCCGAACATCGGGTAGAAGATACCCGTCGCGGCGAAGGCCAGGCCCATGGTGGCGTCCAGCCCCGAATAGCGCGTGAGGAAACCGAGCGCGAGCATGGCGACGATGGTGATCAACGAGTAACGCACGACCCAGATCGTTCGCAGGTACTGGTGGATCAGTTGCGGGATCGAATACCCCATCAGCAACCCGCCGAGGATCGCCGACAGCAGGATGCCGCTGCCGGTGGCGGTGAACCAGTTGAACTTGTACACCGCCTCTTCGGTTTTAGGCGCAGGCACCACCGGAGGCACCTTCTCGATCTGCTGGTGAATGGTGCCGAAGGTCAGGGTCGGGGCGAAGATCGGATTGGCTTCGCGCATCGGCTTGCCTTGCGGGTCGAGTTTGGCCGAACTGGTGACCGGATCGATCGCCGCGCGGGTATCGAACAGGTTCTTGAAGCTTTGGGTGCCCCAGGCGAACACGAACACCGTCAGGATGATCCACGGCATCCAGGCACGCCTCACCGCCGAGCGGTTTTCGCTGTTGAAATTGGCGGTCGCCGTGGGTTGAACGTCGTGCTCCTCGGCAATCTTCGAATTGTCCACCCGGCCTGACAGCGCTGCGGAAGTATGAATGGTGGCCGGTTTCCAGACCTTGATGAAGGCGGTCAGGCAGGCCATGGAAATCAGCGCGGCGATCACGTCCACCAGCATCGGCCCGTGGTAGTTGGAGACCAGGAACTGCGGCACCGCGAAGCTGACGCCGGCGACCAGGATCGCTGGCCAGATTTCCAGCATCTTGCGCCAGCCGGCAAACGCCCAGATCAGCCAGAACGGCACGATCACCGAGAAAAACGGCAACTGGCGGCCGACCATCATCGACAGCTCCATCTCATCCAGCCCGGTCACCTTGGCCAGGGTGATGATCGGCGTACCCAGGGCGCCGAACGCCACCGGCGCGGTGTTGGCGATCAACGCCAGGCCGGACGCCGCCAGCGGCGAGAACCCCAGCCCGATCAGGATGGCCCCGGTGACCGCCACCGGTGTGCCGAACCCCGCGGCCCCTTCGAAGAATGCGCCGAAGCAGAAGGCGATCAGCAGCAACTGCAGCCGTCGATCGTCGGTGATGCGTGCCAGTGAGTCCTGCAGCACCTTGAACGAGCCGTTCTCGGTCGTCAGCCGGTGCAGGAAGATGATGTTGAGCACGATCCAGCCGATCGGCAGCAAACCGTTGGCGGCACCGTACAGCGCGGCGGAACCGGCCATGTTCGCCGGCATGCCGAAGGCGAAGATTGCAATGATCAACGCCGAACCCAGCGCCATGAGTGCCGCCAGGTGCGCCTTGATGTGGAAAAACGCCAAGGCTGCCAGCATCACTACCACCGGTACTGCCGCCATGATGGTTGAAAACACCGGGTTACCGAACGGATCGTAGATTTGCTGCCAGACCATGTTCCACCTCTGCTTTTTATTGTTGGGAATGCAGACCCCGAAGGGGCGGTGGCTTGTAGTATAGGTGGCATTACTCCGCTGTCCTGGCCTGAGCTAACATGGCCAATAGGTGAATGCGCAACCGCACGTCGACAGGAGGATGCAGCAATGACTGAACGCCATATACAGCACAAGGAAACGCTTTCCAACGGATGCAAGATCGAGGTTAGGACCGAGATTCTGAAGGACGGATCCCTTGGGATGTTTATCGGTGTTTACCGACCTGACGGGACGGTCATCGACGAAAATCATGATCCGAAACCGCACATGCTGGATATGGAAGCCGCGATGGACTGGGGCATCGATATCGCCAAGGGCATCGGGAACAGCCAGAGAACCCTGTGACGTGCGCTTTGACTTCACTGGCATCTAACGCCGTGCTCTTTGGATCAACTGGCATCTAACGCCAGGCTCCCTGTAGGAGCGAGCTTGCTCGCGATGGACGTTAACGAAAACGCGTTCTTTCTGAATCAGCGCGTCGCCCTTGAGACCATCGCGAGCAAGCTCGCTCCTACAGGGGCTGCTGCATCAGCGCCCGGCCTGTTTGTTCAACGCCGCTTCCGCCGCGGCGATTTGCGCCTGGCGCTTGACGATCATGTCGCCCACCGGCGGCCCCTGGAAGCGTCGCGCTTCGAAACCGAACCAGATAATGGCCGTCATGACCAGGAACCCGATGGTGATGTACAGCGCCCAATCGTTCGGTGGCTGGATGCCGATGATGAAAATGATCACCATCGAGAGGATCGAGAGGATGGCGAAGAAGGAGTACCAGAAACGCCCCATGTTCCATGGCCCCATGGTCGGCCACTTCGACGTGCCATAGGTGAACAGGCCGAGGATGATCGGAATGACGAAGGAGAAGAACAGGAAGATCACCGTGCAGGACACCACAATGGTATAGACCGGCGTTGCACCGATCGAGATCACCGACGAGCCCCAGACGAACAATACCGCCAGCGTCGCTCCGGTCCAGATCGCCGGCACCGGGCTGCGGTAAGTCGGCGAGACCGTGGCCAGCGCTTGCGAGAAGGGCAGGCCACCGTCGCGGGAGAAGGCGAAAATCATTCGTGAAACCGAGGTCACGGTCGCCAGCCCGCACAGAAACTGCGAGATGAAAATCGCCAGGTACAGCGCCGTCTTGACGGCCGGGTTGACTTGAGTGTCCATCGCCCAGAAGAACACATTCCACCCCTTCGTCGCCGCTTCGTCCATGCTCGGCAGCATCAGCACGAACGAGCTGAGCATGAGCCAGCCAAACAGCAGCGACCAGACCACCGACATGACCATGCCGACCGGCACCGACATCGCCGCGTTGCGGGTTTCCTCGGAGGTATGCGCGGAGGCGTCATAGCCGGTGATGGTGTAGATCGGCAAGAGCAGGCCGAGCATGAAAATCCAGCCGTTCGAGACTGGTGGCCAGACGCTGCCGCCAGCCTCGCCGGAATAATTGCCAAAGGTCACCAGCCGGACGAATTCATAGCTGGGGGCCGCGATCAGGCACACGATGGTCAGTGCGATCGCCGTCGCGAAGATCAGATAGCCCGAGAAGTCGGTGAGCTTGGCGGTCAGGCCAATGCCGAAATGGTTGCACAAGGCCTGGATGCCGGTGAGGATCGCCAGGAAGATCATCCGGGTCGTCGTCGTGTCTTCCATGCCCAGGGCCGGACCGAAAGCCCCGAAAAAGAAGTAGTAAGTCCCGACGTTGATCGCCCCGAGCACCGTGACCAGCCCCAGCAGGTTGAACCAGGCCGTCAGCCAGCCGGTGAAGCGGTTACCCAGAATCGAACCCCAGTGATACAGACCGCCCGCGGTCGGATAGGCCGAGGAAATCTGCGCCATGGCCATGGCAAAGACCCCGGAAATCAGGCAGCCGATCGGCCAGCCGATGCCGATCGACGCGCCGCCCGCGCCCGAGGTGCCCTGGGCCAGTGAGTTGATGCCGCCCGAGAGGATGCAGATGATCGAAAAGGAAATGGCAAAGTTGGAGAAAACGCCCATTCGTCGCGACAGCTGCTGGGCATAGCCCATGCTGTGCAGCACCTTGACGTCATCGTCTTGCGGCGCGCCGGTGCCGGGCTGGCTTGCTGGGTTCATTGGGTGTGCTCCTACAGACGGCCGTGAAAAGCTGCGTTAAAAATCTCGGCCGCACCGGCCCGGGTCAACGGCAGCGGGTTGCCGCTGGCCGAGGGGTCGACAACCGCCATGTCCGCGATCAGGTCGGCCTGGCGATCGTCCACGCCCAGCTCGAACAGCGTGTGCGGCACGCCGATGTCCTTGCGCAGTTTGAGGACGAAGGCCAGGAAGCTGTCGAAGCCCGGCGAAGGCAGGCGCAGCCAGGCCGCCAGGCGCGTGATGCGTTCTTCGATGGCCGGGCGATTGAATTTCAGGACATAGGGCATCAAGGTGGCGTTGGTCATGCCGTGATGGGTGTCGTACAGCGCGCCCACCGGATGGGCGAGGGCGTGCATGCCGCCCAGGCCTTTCTGGAAGGCGGTGGCGCCCATCGCCGCAGCGGCGAGCATCTGCCCGCGCGCCTCGAGGTCGGAGGGCATGTGCACGGCCCGCACCAGGGCATTGGCGATCAGGCGCATGCCTTCCACGGCGATGCCTTCGGCCATGGGATGAAAACCGGGGGCGCAGTAGGCCTCCAGGCAGTGCGAAAACGCGTCCATGCCGGTGCCAGCGGTGACTTTGGCCGGCATGCCGACGCTCAGGGCCGGGTCGCTGATGACCACTCGCGGCATCATTTTCGGGTGAAAGATGATGCGTTTGGTGTGGCTGCGCTCGTCGATGATCACCGCCGCACGGCCCACTTCCGAGCCGGTGCCCGCTGTCGTCGGCACCGCGATCACCGGGGCGATGCGGCTTTCGTCGGCCCGGGTCCAGTAGTCGCCGATGTCTTCGAAATCCCAGACCGGTCGCGTCTGGCCGCTCATGAAGGCGATGAGCTTGCCCATGTCCAGGCCGCTGCCACCGCCGAAGGCGACTACGCCATCGTGCTTGCCGGCGCGCCAGGCATCGAGCCCGCCCGCCAGGTTGGCTTCGACCGGATTGGGCTTGAGGTCGCAAAACAATGCCACGCCAAGACCGGCGGCGCGCAGGGCGTCCAGCGCGGCGGCGGTGATCGGGGCGCGGGCCAGGCCGCTGTCGGTGACCAGCAGCGGTCGCTCGATTCCCTGGCTGCGGCAAGTCTCGGCCAGTTCGGCAATGCGCCCGGCACCGAAGCGGATGCTGGTGGGGTAGTTCCAGTTCGCGGTCAGGCTCATGGCTCGCCTCTCAAGGTTCAAGACTCATGGTTCAAATCTCATGGCGCAAATGGAAGGATTTCGCGCGGGTCAGATGTTCGTAGCCCAGGCGCGACAGCGTGACCCCGCGTCCGCTGTTCTTGACCCCGGTCCAGGCCAGGGCCGGGTCGAGGTAATCGCAGCGGTTCATGAACACCGTGCCGGTGTCGATCTGGTTGCCCAGGTGTTCGGCGGCGGCGAGGTGTTGGGTCCAGATGGACGCGCTGAGCCCGAACTCACTGTCGTTCATCAAGGCGATGGCTTCATCGTCGCTGGCCACCGGCATGATGCCGACCACCGGCCCGAAGCTTTCCTCGCGCATCACCGACATCTGATGGCTGACATCGACCAATACCTGAGGTGCGAGGTAAGCGCTGTCCGGCGCGTCGGCGGGAAAGGCCCTTGGGTCGATCAGCGCCCGGGCGCCCTGTGTCAGGGCTTCGGCGATCTGATCGCGGACGAAATCAGCGGCGCCACGTGACACCATCGGGCCGAGCGTGGTGGCTTCGTCCAGCGGATTGCCCAGCACATACTGGCGAGTCAAGGTAACGAATCGCTCGACAAAGGCCGGGTAGAGTTGTTCATCGACATAGATGCGCTCGATCGCGCAGCAGCTCTGTCCGGAGTTGAAGAAGCTGCCGTCCACCAGGTTTTCCACCGCATGCTCGAGGTTGGCGTCGGCCCGGACATAGGCCGGGTCTTTGCCGCCAAGCTCCAGGCCCACCCCGACGAACTCTCCGATGGCAGCGTGTTCCATGCTCTTGCCACCTTCCACTGAACCTGTGAAGTTCACCTGCTGCACACGTCCGGAGGCAATGATCGCCCCGGTATAAACATGACTGAGCAGCAGGTTCTGGAACAGCCCATCGGGCAGATGGGCGCGGCGGAACGCCTCGGCAAACCGTTCGCCGACCAGCAGCGTTTGTGAAGCATGTTTGAGGATGACGCTGTTGCCGGCCATCAGCGCTGGAATGATCGTATTCACTGCCGTCAGATAGGGGTAATTCCAAGGGGCGACGACCAATACCGTACCCAGCGGCTCGCGTTTGATAAATCGGCGAAAGCCCGCGATGGGCGTGGGCTCCAGCGCTGCCAACGCTTCAGGCGCAATGGCGATCATATGCCGGGCACGTTCTTCGAAGCCGCGCAATTCGCCTGCACCGAAGCGCACCGGGCGGCCCATCTGCCAGGCCAGTTCCGGCACGATTTCAGCCTTCATGGCCAACATTGCGTCCACTGCGGCGCTGCAGAAGGCGGCGCGTTCGCTCAGTGGGCGGTGTTTCCATAACCCCTGGGCCGCTTCGGCAGCCACCAACGCCTGGTCGATCTGCCCGGCATCGGCGCAGCGGCGTTCGGCATAGACCCGGCCATCGACCGGCGAGATGAGCTGAATCGTTGAAGTCATGATCTTCTCGATAAAGGCGGCTCAGTAGCGCTCGAAACCGCGCTGCAGTTCCCAGTCGGTAATCCGCCGGTCGTACTCCTTCTGCTCCCATTCGGCGGTGTGCACGTAGTGGTCGATCACTTCATCGCCGAATGCCTCGCGCAACATGCTCGACGTCTGCAGCGCGGCACAGGCCGCGCGCAGGGTCTTGGACACTTCCGGCAGGTGCTCGTCGACGTAGGCATCGCCTTCAAACGGCGGCGCGAGCTCAAGCTTCTCGTCGATCCCGGCCAGCCCGGCGGCAATCAACGCGGCGAACGCCAGGTACGGGTTGAGGTCGGCGCCGCCGATGCGACATTCGATGCGGATGGCTTTGCTGTCCTCGGCGCACAAGCGAAAGCCCGCGGTGCGATTGTCCCGGCTCCAGACCGCTCGCGTCGGGGCAAACGTGCCGGCCTGGAACCGCTTGTAGGAGTTGATGTAGGGCGCGAGGAAACAGGTGATGTCGTTGGCATACTTGAGCTGCCCGGCCACCCAGGCGCGCATCAGCTTCGACATGCCGAACTGCGCCTTGGCGTCGAAGAACAGCGACTTCTTGCCATTCTTGTCCCACAGCGAATTGTGGATGTGACTGCTGGAGCCGGCCGCGTCATAACGCCACTTGGCCATGAAGGTGATCGCCTTGCCCTGCAGCTGCGCGATCTCCTTGCAGGCGTGCTTGATGATGACGTGGTGGTCGGCCATGGTCAGCGCATCGGCATAACGGATGTTGATCTCTTCCTGGCCTGGGCCCCATTCACCCTTGGAGTTTTCCACGGGAATGCCCGAGGCCTGCAGATGTTTGCGAATCGCCCGCAGCACCGGTTCCTCGCGGGTGGTCTGCAGGATGTTGTAATCCTCGATGTAATGGCCGGCCGTCTTGGGCTGGTGGTAGTTGCGGTGGTGAATGGCTTCGTAGCTCTCGTCGAACAGATAGAACTCCAGTTCCGAGGCGAACATGCCGGTATAACCGCGCTGGCGCAGGCGCTCGATCTGCTTTTTCAGGATGGCCCGCGGGCTGTGCGGCAAGTCTTGCCGATGGTGATGATCGAGCACGTCGCACAGCACCAGCGCCGTGCACTCCAGCCAGGGCACCCGGCGCAAGGTGGCCATGTCCGGCTTGAGCACAAAGTCGCCATAGCCTTTGCTCCAGCTGGCGGCGGCATAACCCGGCACCGGTTCCATGTCGATGTCATCGGCCAGCAGGTAATTGCAGCAGTGGGTTTCTTCATGGCCGCTGTCGATGAAAAACTCGACCTGGAAGCGCTTGCCGACCAGCCGCCCCTGCATATCGACCATGCACACCAGCACGGTATCGATTTCGCCGGCAGCCGCGGCACGCTTGAGTTGGTCGAAACTGAGGAGGGGCTCGGTCATCACGTCAGTCCTGCGTGAAGGGGTTGGACCTTTCTGAAATAGCTGTTGCAGACGCTCTCCAGAAAAAACCAAAACCTGCAGACGCGAGCATCGTGGGCAATGAGCTGTTCTTAGCTTAGCTTACTGTTGGAATGCGCAAGTTTCGCCAATCGACGCCGAACAAGGCGGGCCGGGCACCGGCTCGCGAGGAGACACAGATGGGCAAGAAAAAAGAGCACAACCCGTACCGCCAACTCAAAAAGCAGTACCCGGATTACCTGGTCGCCGTGCAGGCGCTGGGTACGGCGGTGCGGCATGCCGGGCCTCTGGACGATGCCATGGTCCAGCTGATCCAGCTCGGCGCCGCGGCAGCCATTCGCTCCGAGGGCGCGGTGCATAGCCATGCCAGGCGGGCCCTGGAAGCAGGCGCTACGCCAGAGCAGATCCGTCACGCTCTGATCGCGCTGACGAGCACGATCGGTTTCCCTACCGTCGTCGCGGCCATCAGCTGGGTGGAGGATGTGCTCGAGCAATGAACGGGCCGCCATCTACCTTGTTTGATCCGCGCGGCTGCTTAGGGCGACGGCCAATGCCGTAACGATCAGCCCCAATGCAACGGCAAAGGTGATCCGCAGGCCGCTGGCCACTGCATCGGGGTGCGCATTGCTGATCTCGGCCGTCGCCGAGGCCAGCGCAAACACTGCACCCAAGGCGCTGGCCCCGGTGATGAGCCCCAGATTGCGCGACAGGTTGAGCAGGCCGGAGATGACGCCCCGCTGGTCCGGCGCCACATCGGCCATGACCGCGGTGTTATTGGCCGTCTGGAACAGCGCATAGCCGAGGGTGACGACCACCATGGGCACGAGGTAGCCGCCGATGCCGAGCGTAGGTGGCAATACCGATAGCGCGAGACAGCCGGCCGCCATGGCGAGCAGCCCGGCGAGGGTCATGCGTTGCGCGCCAAAATAGTCGGCGATGCGACCTGCGGGCACGCCCGTCAGCGCCACCACAAATGGCCCGACCGACAGCACCAGCCCGACCCTGACGGCATCCAGTCCGAGTGCCTGCGAGAGATAGAAGGGCCCGACCACCAGCGTCGCCATGATCACTGTCGCCACCAGTGTGCTCATGGCGAGGCTGGCGCCGAGTTGCGGATCACGCAACAGCGACAACCTGATCAAGGGGGAGCTGACTCGGGACTGGGTGAAGACGAAGAGGGCGCAGCCAACACCTGCCGCCACCAGCAACGCCAGGTTGAGGTGACCGAAGCTGCCGCGTCCGAGCGTCATGGCCAGGGCGTACGCCCCCAGCGTCAGCGCCAACAGCAGGGTGCCCAGCGAGTCGAAGCGGGCACCCTCGGACCTGGCTTTGGGGCGATCGGCCGGCAGGTGGCGATGCGCGAGCCACCCCGTCAGCAAACCCAGCGGCACGGTGCTCAGGAAGAGTGCCTGCCAGCCGAAACCGGCGATCAGCATGCCGCCCAGGGACGGCCCCAACGCGGTGCCAATCGCCGACATCGTCCCCAGCAACCCCATGGCGCTGCCGGTTTTTTCCTTGGCCACCGTCTCGCCGACGAAAGCCATGGTCAGCGCCATCATGATTGCTGCGCCGAGCCCCTGCAGCGCCCGGGCGCCTATCAGCAGCCACAGCGTCGGCGCCAGGGCGCACAGGGCCGAGGCCAGGGTGAACAGGCCAATGCCGCCCAGCAGCAGGCGTCGACGACCGATGAGGTCGCCGAGCCGACCGACGCTGACGATCAGGCTGGTGATCGCCAGCAGATAAGCGAGGACGATCCATTGCACCTGCTGGAACGGGGCGTCGAATACGGCGGCCAGGGTCGGCAGGCCGACGTTGGCGATGCTGGTGCCCAGCGCGGACAGCAACATCGACAGCGCCAGGCTGGCCAATGCCCAGCGCACTGAGGCAGTGGGTTGTACGGAGTCCGCTGCTGCAATAGTTGGCTTCATCTCGCCCCTCTTTTGTGAAGTCACTCCCCAAGTGGAGCTGTCACAAAGGTACGTCCGGGCCTAACATGGCGGAAGGCGCAACAGTTGCAGTTGATAAGTGCGTCAAACGCCATGTCACCATGCCGAGGGGCGATAGATGTCCACTCCCGATTTCAATCTGCTGGTCACCCTTGATGTGCTGCTTGCCGAAGGCAGCGTTGCGCGCGCCGCCAAGCGCTTGCGACTGAGCCCTTCGGCGATGAGTCGGGCGCTGGCACGCTTGCGCGAAACCACCGGCGATCCGCTGCTGGTCAGGGCCGGACGGAGCCTGGTGCCGACACCCCGGGCGCTGGAGCTGCGTGAGCGGGTCAGTCAGCTGGTGCAGGACGCAGAAGCGGTATTGCGGCCAGCCGAGCAGCCGGACCTCAGGCAACTCAGCCGCACCTTCACCCTGCGCAGCAGTGAAGGCTTCGTCGAGAATTTCGGCGCGGCGCTCATTGCGCGCATGGCCGGGCAAGCGCCCGGGGTACGGCTGCGCTTCATGCACAAACCCGACAAGGACAGCACTGCATTGCGCGACGGCACGATCGATCTGGAGACGGGCGTAGTGGGCAAGTCGGCCAGCCCCGAGTTGCGGACACAGGGCTTGTTTCGCGACCGTTTGATTGGCGTTATACGCAGGGGGCATCCACTGGCGCAGGGCGAGATCACCCCCGCCCGGTTTGCGGCGGGCAGCCACATCAGCGTGTCCCGGCGGGGGCTCGAAAGGGGGCCGATCGATGAGGCCCTGGCGTCGCGGGAACTGGAGCGGCAGATCGTGACCATAGTCGCCGGTTTCTCGACCGCCCTGGCCCTGGCCCGGGCTACCGACCTGAT
The DNA here is from genome assembly GCF_006094435.1 of Pseudomonas sp. MPC6. Taxonomy (NCBI): domain Bacteria; kingdom Pseudomonadati; phylum Pseudomonadota; class Gammaproteobacteria; order Pseudomonadales; family Pseudomonadaceae; genus Pseudomonas; species Pseudomonas sp. MPC6. Next base: position 2,849,252 of record NZ_CP034783.1, read on the forward strand.
CGCCAGTGTGCCTGAACGGCATACTGCCAGCCTGCGCGAAGGGATGCACAGCTTCGCTTTACCCTTTGCCGTGCCGACGTTCACCGTGGCCATGCTGTGGCACCCGCGGCTGGATGCGGATCCTGCCCACCGGTGGTTGCGCAGTTGTGTACATGAGGTGTGTGCACAGTAAGGCAACAACTCGTGATCAAGTTGAAACCCCTGTACACAGGGCATCAGTGTTAACCAATCGGTGTCAGAAGGTAAATGAACGGGACGAATGCTGCGCCAGTCCGACGTCCAGCAGATGCTCGACCAGCACGTCGTTCAAGAAGCGGAACTGATCGTTGAGCCCGACCACTTCGTTGTTGAAGTGGTGGGTGGCAGCCGGCATCAGCAACGCCTCGAAGTCCTGGTCGAACACCAGCGAGCGTTCTTTGCGCGAAACGACTTGCTGGGCGTAGTAGTTGTTGCCGAACACCGGAAAACTCACGGCCAGGGTAATGGCGTGGATCATGACGTGCGCTCCTCGGACAGGATGTACCAGGCAAAAATGCTCAGGGTGACGACGGTCAGGGCCAGGCAGGTCAGGAGATGGATGATCATGATGTGCCCCTCCGGTGCGGGGTTTTGTGATGGGTTGAGATTGATCCTACGCTGACGGGTTTTTAGCGGAAGGCATTCGTGGCGATGGTGGATATCGATGTAAGTGATGGTCGGGTATTTTGTGGTGTTCTTGAGGGCCTCTTCGCGAGCAAGCCCGCTCCCACAGTGGATTTGTGGTGGGACATTGTTTCGTGAACGACACAGTCCCAATGTGGGAGCGGGCTTGCTCGCGAAGAGGCCCTGAGGCCCCGCCACAACATCCAGACGAATGGCCAATCACTGCCACCTATACTCAAACCAGAAGGCTTCCAACCCCCGGATATCCTGTTCAGGGGAAGTCTGTAGGACATCGCGATCTTGAACCTGCGTTCGCTGATCGTCGCCGTGCTGGTGGTGCTGGCGGGGTGCGTCGCGCCTGCGCGTGCCCCGGTGACAGGCCCGCCGGTGGTGATTTCCCAGAGCACCTGGCAGCAAGTGGACCGGGAGATCGTTGCAGCGTCGCAATCGGCCACCGAGCAGGCCAAGATCTACTCGCGCGGTGCCATGGATTACTGGCGAACCCGGGTCTATCAATTGACCGAAGAAAACTTCATCCCCTGGTTCAGCAGTTACTGGACCCAGGAATGGATATCGATGAAGGTCAGCTGGTACAGCCTCAGCGCGAAGGGCGAACAGGATGCCTCGGCCAAGCGCCTGGCCGCCTATCTGCTGGAGCAATACCAGGAGCGGGTGCTGGCGCCGGTCGCGGTGGAGATCGATCCCGACCAGATTCTCAGCCTGGCCATGGCGTTCTACGTCGACATTCTTCAGGAAGAACTGCAGCGCATCTCCCAGCGCCATGGCGTACCGATGGCCCAGCTCAATGGCCGGATCCAGAAGATCCCGGCCATCGCCCTGGGACCGCCGCCGGCACGGAACGCCTCGCTTTACCAGGTGGTGCATACCCAGCCGCTGAATACCTTGCCGGCGTATGCGGCGCTGATCGACAAGATTCACAAGGCGGGCGGCGACAAGGGCGTGGACAACACCGACACCGCCATGGCGCCGGTAGCCAAGCGTGCGAGCAAAAGGATCGAAGCCGAAATGGCTCCGCGCGGGGCCGCCAGTGCCGTGGCCGCAGCCGCGGGGAAACTGGCCGGGGCGTTGATTTCCGTGGGGGTGGCGGGCGTACGGGCGATCATTCAGGCCAACGACCGGCCGGACAGCGAAGCGCTGATTCGCAGCAGCCTGGGCAATACGTTCGACAAGGCCTGGGTGAAGCTGGTGCAAAACCCGACGAGCGGCGTGATGGCGGGGACGCTGTACATGGCGGCGCAGATTGAAGGCAACCTGGCGAGCAGCGCCGAAGTACCGTCGGTCAGTTCGGGCAGCGGATCGGTCGATTGGACCGCGACCCAGTCGACTAGCCAGCAGATGGCCCCATGACCCAAGGAGAATGACCATGTCCTACGTAGATGGCTTTGTGATTGCCGTACCCACCGCCAACCGCGAAAAATTCAAGCAACACGCCGAGTCCGCCGCCGCCATTTTCATCGAGAACGGGGCGCTCAGCCTTGCCGAATGCTGGGGCGACGATGTACCTGATGGCAAGGTGACGTCATTTCCCATGGCGGTGAAGCTCAAGGACGACGAAACCGTGGTGTTTTCCTGGATCGTCTGGCCCGACAAGGCCACGCGGGACAAGGGCATGGAAAAACTCATGGCCGATCCGCGGCTGCAGCCCGACGTCAATCCGATGCCGTTCGATGGCCAGCGCATGATCTTCGGCGGTTTCGACATGCTCGTGAAGGCTTGAAAGCCTCGGGCAGGATCACTCCGGCGTCGGGGTGATCCTGCAACTCTTGCGTTGACGAATCTCGCTGTCCGACGGCCGCTCCCTGACGAACTCGAAGCGCGGCTCACCTTCGTTGTAATGAACCAGCCAACCCCATTCCAGCTCGGTCTCATCCTGCCCGGGTTTCGGTGGCACGGCCCACCATGGCTCCTTGCTGATGATTTCTCGCATGGCCCCCTCCAGTTGAATCGTTTGCATGAACTATAACTTGGATGTCAGGAGGTGCCACGCATGAGCGACGAATCCCACGTGCCGTTGAAACGACTGTTTTTTGCCCTGGACTGCGCGCCTGCCCAACGCAAGGCGATTGCCCAATGGCGCGCTGACCTGCAGCTCAGGAGCGGACGCCCGGTGCCGGCGGAAAACTTTCACCTGACCCTGTTGTTTTTGGGCGCGGTCGGCGTAGCCCGGATTGCAGAAATCTGTACGGTTGCCGCGAAGGTCCGTAAACCGGGGGTGTCAATGCGGGTGGTGCTGGATCGTCTGGAGGTCTGGCGCCGGGCAGGGGTGCTGGTGCTGGCACCCGATCAGGCACCGCCGCAGTTGTTGCGTCTGGTGTATGCGCTGGAACAGGCGATGTTGCCGTTCGGGTTTGAAGAGACACCGAAGGAGTTCCGCCCGCACCTGACGTTGATGCGCGACTATCGAATGCCGGTGCCAGAGTCTGTGACGCCACCCGAGTTCTTTTTGCGCGCCGAACACTTCACCTTGTTCGAATCCCATAAAGGCCGCTATCGGGCGTTGGCGCAATGGCCGTTGGGTGCGTCGTAGCACACACAAAAAAGGCGCCCGAGGGCGCCAAACTTCACCTGAACCGAGGAAGCCAGGCGAGGCCGTTCGTCAGAGAGGAGGGCAGCGGTGGTAAGGCGCTGCGTGAACGGAAAAAGAGAGAGCGCCGCGGTCCACTGTGGGAGCGGGCTTGCTCGCGAATGCGGTAGATCAGTCACCACAAGTGTTGAATATGATGGCCTCTTCGCGAGCAAGTCGGATCGCCGCACCGCCGCTCCCACAGTTGATCTGCGGGGATCAAAAAATGTGTGTCCGGCACAGGAGCATTAGGGTATTTACTGACCGAGCTTCACCCGCGTCCACCCCCGGGTCATCACCCGCTGCACGCCAATCGGCATATCCGGAATCGCATACAAGGTCGCCATCACCGCCTGCGATGGATACGACCCCGGATCATCGCGAATCGCCTCATCGACCAAAGGCGTCGCCGCCGCGTTGGCATTGCTGTAGCCGATGTTGTTGGTGATCTCGGCGATGATGTCCGGGCGCATCAGGAAGTTCATGAACAGGTAGGCGTTGTCCACGTTCGCCGCATCCCGCGGGATGGCGACCATGTCGTAGAAACTGCCGGCGCCTTCTTTGGGAATGCTGTAGTCGATTTTCACCTTGTCGCCGGCTTCCTGCGCGCGAGCCTTGGCTTGCAGCACATCGCCGGAGTAACCGACGGCGACGCAGATGTTGCCATTGGCCAGGTCCGAGATGTACTTCGACGAATGAAAGTAAGCCACCGACGGGCGGATCTTCATGAACAGGGCTTCGGCTTCGGCGATCTGCGCCTTGTCCTGGGAGTTCACCGGATAGCCCAGGTAGTGCAGGGCGGCCGGGAGCATCTCGGTTGGCGAATCGAGGAAACTGATGCCGCACGCCTTCAGTTTTTCGGCGTTTTCCGGTTTGAACAGCAGATCCCAGGAATTGGTCGGCGCGTTGGCACCCAGCACTTGCTTGACCTTGTCCGGGTTGAAACCGATGCCGATCGAGCCCCACATGTAGGGGAAGGCATGGCCGTTATCCGGATCGCTGGCGGAAGCGTTTTTCAGCAGGACCGGGTTGAGGTTTTTCCAGTTCGTCAGTTTCGACTTGTCCAGTTCCTGATAGACCCCGGCCTTGATCTGCTTGGCCAGGAAACTGTTGGACGGCACCACGATGTCGTAGCCGGATTTGCCGGCCAGCAGCCGTGCTTCGAGGGTTTCGTTACTGTCGAACACATCGTAGGTCACGCGGATGCCGGTCTCGTCTTCGAACTTCTTGACGGTGTCCGGCGCGATGTAATCCGACCAGTTGTAGACGTGCAGTACCTTGTCATTGGCCTGGGCGCCGGTAACCATTGCGCCCAATAAGGACAGTGTCAGCAGAGTCCTGCCAAACATTTTCATCGGTACAACTCCAATTCTTTTCTTATTCAAAAATCATACACGCCCACTGTAGGAGCGAGCTTGCTCGCGATGGACTTCAACGATGATGTGGGCTGCCTGAATTAACGCGGCGTCCTTGAGCCCATCGCGAGCAAGCTCGCTCCTACAGGGGGCGGCACTAGGCCGTGGCTTCTGCCAGTTGCTTTTGCGGTTGCTGCCAGGATTCGCTGGCGGTCTGGTCCATCGCTTCCTGAATCGCCCGTTTGCGGGTGGCTTCTGCACGACGGCTGAAATACCAGACCATGAAGGTCACGATCGATACCGCCAGCAAAATCAGGCTGGCCACGGCGTTGATCTCCGGTTTCACTCCCAGGCGCACCGCCGAGAACACTTCCATCGGCAAGGTCGTCGAACCCGGGCCCGAGACGAAGCTCGCCAGCACCAGGTCATCCAGCGACAGGGCAAACGACATCATGCCGCCCGCCGCCAGAGACGGCGCGATCATCGGAATGGTGATCAGGAAAAACACCTTGAACGGCTTCGCCCCGAGGTCCATGGCCGCTTCTTCGATGGACAGGTCCAGCTCGCGAAGGCGGGCGGAGACTACCACCGCGACATACGCGGCACAAAAGGTGGTGTGGGCGATCCAGATCGTGACGATGCCACGCTCCATCGGCCAGCCGATCAATTGCGCCATGGCCACGAACAGCAGCAACAGCGACAGACCGGTGATCACTTCCGGCATCACCAGGGGCGCCGTCACCAGGCCACCGAACAAGGTGCGGCCCTTGAAGCGCGTCACCCGGGTCAGCACAAACGCCGCCAGGGTCCCCAGCGCCACCGCGGCAATCGCGGTGTAGCAGGCGATTTCCAGCGAGCGCACCACCGAGCCCATCAGTTGCGAGTTGTCGAGCAGGCCGGCGTACCACTTGAACGACCAGCCACCCCACACCGTCACCAGTTTCGAGGCGTTGAACGAGTAGATCACCAGGATCAGCATCGGCAGGTAGATAAACGACAGGCCGAAAATCAGCATGAACTTTGAAAATCCGAAGCGTTTCATCCCCGACCCTCCATCTCTTTGGCCTGGCTACGGTTGAACAACAGGATCGGCACAATCAGGATCAACAGCATCACCACCGCCAGGGCGGACGCCACCGGCCAGTCGCGGTTGTTGAAGAACTCCTGCCACAGCACACGACCGATCATCAGGGTTTCGGGACCGCCCAACAGTTCCGGAATCACGAACTCGCCGACCACCGGAATGAATACCAGCATGGCGCCGGCGATGATGCCGTTCCTGGCCAGCGGCACGGTGATTTTCCAGAAGTTGTTGAAGTTGCTCGAGCCCAGGTCGGACGCGGCTTCCAGCAGGCTTTGATCGTGCTTGACCAGGTTGGCGTACAGCGGCAGCACCATGAACGGCAAGTACGCGTAAACAACCCCGATATAGACCGCGGTGTTGGTGTTGAGGATCTCGATCGGGTGGTCGGTCAGCCCGGTCCACATCAGGAACCCGTTGAGCAAACCGTTGTTGCTGAGGATGCCCATCCACGCGTAGACCCGGATCAGGATCGCGGTCCAGGTCGGCATCATGATCAGCAACAACAGAACGTTCTGGGTTTCCTTGTTGGCCTTGGTGATCGCGTAGGCCATCGGGAAGCCGAGCACCAGGCACATCAGCGTGCTGAAAAACGCGACCTTCAGCGAGCCGAAGTAAGCCGAGATGTACAACTCATCCTGGGTCAGCAGCGAGTAGTTGCCGAGGTTCAGCAGCAGCTCGAATTTCTGCTCGGCGAAGGTGTAGATCTCGGAGTAGGGAGGAATGGCCAGCGCCGCTTCCGAGAAGCTGATCTTCATCACCAGGAAGAACGGCAGCAGGAAAAACAGGCACAGCCAGAGGAACGGAATCCCGATGACGAGCTTGCGACCACTCGGCATCAGCCGCAGGAACTGCTGATTGAGTGTGTTCATGAGCGCAGTACCACGCCGCTGTCGTCTTCCCACCACACGTAGACCTTGTCGTCCCAGGTCGGACGCGCGCCACGGCGTTCGGCGTTGGCCATGAACGACTGCACCACTTTGCCCCCGGGCAGCTCGACGTAAAACACCGAGTGGCCGCCGAGATAGGCGATGTCATGCACCTTGCCGCTGGACCAGTTGTAGCGGGTCTCGGGCTGGGTGGTGCTGACCAGCAGTTTTTCCGGGCGGATGGCGTAGGTGATCGACTTGTCCTGCACCGAGGTGCTGACGCCGTGGCCGACGTAGATCTTCTGCTCCAGATCCTTGCTGTGAATGATCGCGTGACCTTCCAGGTCCTCGACCACGGTGCCCTCAAAGGCGTTCACGTTGCCGATGAACTCGCAGACCATGCGGCTGACCGGCGCTTCATAGATGTCCACCGGGCTGCCGATCTGCGCGATCCAGCCCAGGTGCATGATCGCAATGCGCTGGGCCATGGTCATGGCCTCTTCCTGGTCGTGGGTCACCATCACGCACGTCACGCCGACGCGCTCGATGATCTCGACCAGCTCAAGCTGCATCTGCGAGCGCAGCTTCTTGTCCAGCGCGCCCATCGGTTCATCCAGCAGCAACAGCTTCGGACGCTTGGCCAGGGAGCGGGCGAGGGCCACACGCTGACGCTGACCACCGGACAACTGGTGGGGTTTGCGTTTGGCGTATTGGGTCATGTGCACCAGGCGCAGCATCTCTTCCACGCGGGCGTCGATTTCACTGGCGGGCAAACGGTCCTGCTTCAGGCCGAAGGCGATGTTCTGCGCCACCGTCATATGCGGGAACAGCGCGTAGGACTGGAACATCATGTTGATCGGCCGTTCGTACGGCGGCATGTCGGTGATGTCCACGCCATCGAGCAGAATCCGCCCTTCGGTCGGGCGCTCGAAGCCGGCGAGCATGCGCAGCAGCGTCGATTTACCCGAGCCGGAACCGCCGAGCAGGGCGAAGATTTCCCCTTGATGGATCTCAAGCGAGACATCGTCCACTGCGGTGGTTTCGTCGAATTTCTTGGTGACGCGGTCGATTTTCACCAGCACCTTTTTCGGTGCCTGGTGACCTTCAAGAGCCTTCCTGTAGACGCTGGAGGCGTTTGCCATGTGAAACTCCCAACAGGTTTCAGTCGTCGGGCCAACGCGGCCTGACTTAAGAGTGGATTGCAAGCCCGGGTCACCCCCTGTAGGAGCTGGCTTGCCAGCGAAGGCGTCCTTTCAGCCAACAATGATGTCGACTGGAAGGGCCCCTTCGCTGGCAAGCCAGCTCCTACAGGGGAGCGTGTCGCCCTGGGCTTATTCGGCACCGCCGTCCTGGCTGCCTGTTCGTACTTGTTGTTATTGCAGTGTGTTGTTGTCGCAAGTCACGGACGCGCAAAGGCACGCCCGCCTGACTCGCGGGGGCATTAAAAGGGTGTTTTAAGTCAGCGCCTGTTACGCAACGCGGCCCGTCGCTGGCACGCCTCGCCAAACGCCTGGAAAATACTCAAATAAGGAGGATTGGCCAGCACCTGCCATTCCGGATGCCACTGCACCCCAACGGCGAAGGCCTTACTGTGCTCCACCGAAATCGCCTCGATCAAACCGTCCGGCGCCACCGCTTCCGAGCGCAGGCCAGGAGCCAATCGATCAATGCCCTGACTGTGAATCGAATTGACCTGGAACACCGGCGGCAGATTCAGCGCTTCGAACACGCCGCCCGGCTGCACCGTCACCGCATGCGCCGGTGCGTATTGCACCGCCAGCTCCGGACTGTCCGCTTCGCGGTGATCGAGCATGCCCGGCAATTCATGCACCTTCTGGTGCAGGCTGCCGCCGAACGCCACGTTCATTTCCTGAAAACCGCGGCAGATGCCGAGCACCGGAACACCGGCGGCGATGGCTGCACGCAATAAAGGAAGGGTGGTGGCATCCCGCGCCGGATCATGATCCGTGCCGGGGGCGCTGGCCGGGCCTTGATAGTGGAAGGGTTCCACATTCGACGGCGAGCCGGTGAGCAACAGACCGTCGAGCTGCGCGAGCAGGTCCTCGATATCGGTCAGGTCGCCCAGGGAAGGAATGACCACAGGCAGCCCCGGAGCCGCGACGCTGACAGCACGCAAGTACTTGTCGCCGCTGACGTGGTAGGGGTGCAGGCCAATCTGTTTGACGCAGGCTGTAACGCCGATCAATGGCTTGAGTGCCATTTTTATCACCTCGAAGTTTCACACTTGAACGAGCTTTTCCGGAGCTTAGCCTTGTTGATTTTAATTAACAACTCTCATGTAAAAAATTCTAAACGCCGCACGTCAGGTACTGATGGATTACGCGGTGCCCAAGGCTGATCTGGCACTTTCGCGCCCAGAAAACGCCAGAAAATAAAGGTTGAAAGGCCAAGTGTTCGCTATTGACTTCACTTTGCCTTTCGGATTGACTGGGCTCGTGACAAGGTAGTGAACATAATAATTAACAGCGAATAGGTGCATCATGTCGGTCCCTCTGCGTACCGTTCAACTCAACGAAGCAAACGCATTCCTTAAGAAATATCCTGAGGTTTTGTACGTCGACCTTCTGATTGCGGATATGAACGGTGTGGTGCGCGGCAAGCGCATCGAGCGCACCAGTCTTCATAAGGTTTACGAAAAAGGCATCAACCTCCCGGCGTCACTGTTTGCTCTGGACATCAACGGTTCCACGGTGGAAAGCACCGGCCTGGGTCTGGACATCGGTGACTCAGACCGAATCTGCTTCCCCATCCCTGATACGCTCAGCATCGAGCCCTGGCAGAAGCGCCCGACTGCGCAACTGCTAATGACCATGCACGAACTCGAAGGCCAGCCGTTCTTCGCTGACCCGCGCGAAGTGCTGCGTCAGGTGGTGAGCAAATTCGATGCGATGGGCCTGACCATCTGCGCCGCGTTCGAACTCGAGTTCTACCTGATCGACCAGGACAACGTGAACGGTCGCCCGCAATCGCCACGCTCGCCAGTGTCCGGCAAACGTCCGATCTCGACCCAGGTGTACCTGATCGACGACCTGGACGAATACGTCGACTGCCTGCAAGACATCCTCGAAGGCGCGAAAGAGCAGGGCATTCCTGCGGACGCCATCGTCAAGGAAAGCGCCCCGGCGCAGTTCGAAGTGAACCTGCATCACGTCAATGACCCGATCAAGGCGTGCGATTACGCGGTGTTGCTCAAGCGTCTGGTGAAGAACATCGCCTACGACCACGAGATGGACACCACCTTCATGGCCAAGCCGTATCCGGGCCAGGCCGGTAATGGTTTGCACGTGCACATTTCGATACTCGACAAGGAAGGCAACAACATCTTTGCCAGCGAGGATCCCGAGCAGAACGCCGCGCTGCGACACGCGATCGGCGGTGTGCTCGAGACCCTGCCGGCGCAGATGGCGTTCCTGTGCCCGAACGTCAACTCGTACCGGCGTTTTGGCGCGCAGTTTTATGTGCCGAACTCGCCGAGCTGGGGCATCGACAACCGTACCGTCGCGGTGCGTGTGCCGACCGGTTCGCCAGATTCCGTGCGCATCGAACACCGGGTTGCCGGCGCCGACGCCAACCCGTACCTGCTGATGGCCTCGGTCCTGGCCGGTATCCACCACGGCCTGACCAACGAAATCGAACCGGGCGCCCCGGTGGAAGGCAACAGCTACGAGCAGAACGAGCAGAGCCTGCCGAACAACCTGCGCGACGCCCTGCGCGAGCTGGACGACAGCGAAGTCATGTCGCGCTACATCGACCCGATGTACATCGACGTGTTCGTGGCGTGCAAGGAAAGCGAACTGGCCGAGTTCGAGAACTCCATCTCCGACCTTGAGTACAACTGGTACCTGCACACGGTTTGATGGGCCTGAGCGGTGGGGCATCTTTATTGATGTCGCCTGACCCACCGCTTTCGCTGGCAAGCCAGCTCCTACAGTTGATCTGTGTCGTTCACACCTTTTGTGTACGACACAACTCCCCTGTAGGAGCTGGCTTGCCAGCGAAGGCGCCAGACCAGTCACCACCAATGCCCTGGCACTCGAATACCCATCGGCACGACAACCCAACATTCCTCTGCGTCGAGTCACAACCATGACAAACACTCGCAGCGACTGGGAACAACGCTTCCAGTCCCTAACCATAGAAAGCCGCGCCTTCATCGACGGCCAATACCGCCCGGCACTCAGCGGTGACACCTTCGAATGCATCAGCCCGGTCGACGGTCGCTTCCTGGCCAACGTCGCCAGCACCGACGAAGCCGACGCCAATGCGGCGGTCGCCGTCGCGCGTCGCAGCTTCGAATCCGGCATCTGGGCGCGGTTGGCACCCGCCGAGCGAAAGCGCATCCTGATCCGCTTCGCCGACCTGATCCTGGCCAACCAGGAAGAACTCGCCCTGCTCGAAACCCTCGACATGGGCAAACCCATCAGCGACTCGATGAACATCGACATCCCGGCGACCGCCAACGCGATCCGCTGGAGCGCCGAGGCCATCGACAAGATCTACGACGAAGTCGCCGCCACGCCGCATGACCAACTCGGCCTCATCACCCGTGAACCCGCAGGCGTGGTCGCCGCCATCGTGCCGTGGAACTTCCCGCTGATCATGGCCAGCTGGAAATTCGCCCCTGCCCTCGCAGCCGGCAACTCGTTCATCCTCAAGCCTTCGGAAAAGTCGCCACTGACCGCGATCCGCATCGCCCAGCTGGCGCTGGATGCCGGCATTCCCAAAGGTGTGTTCAACGTCCTGCCGGGCTATGGTCACACCGTCGGCAAGGCGCTGGCGTTGCACATGGACGTCGACGTCCTGGCCTTCACCGGCTCGACCGCGATCGCCAAGCAACTGCTGATCTACGCCGGGCAAAGCAACATGAAACGCGTCTGGCTCGAAGCCGGCGGCAAAAGCCCGAACGTGGTGTTCGCCGACGCGCCGGACCTGCGCGCGGCAGCACAAGCCGCAGCCGGTGCTATCGCCTTCAACCAGGGCGAAGTCTGCACCGCCGGCTCGCGCCTGCTGGTCGAGCGCTCGATCCGCGAGCAGTTCATCCCGTTGCTGGTCGAAGCGCTGCAAGCCTGGAAACCAGGGCACGCCCTCGATCCCGAAACCACCGTCGGCGCGGTCGTCGATCAGCGCCAACTGGACAACGTGCTGCGCTACATCCAGGTCGGCAAAGACCAGGGCGCACACCTGATCGCCGGCGGCAGCCGCACCCTCGAAAGCACCGGCGGCCTGTACGTGGAACCGGCGATCTTCGACGGCGTGACCAACGCCATGACCATCGCCCGGGAAGAAATCTTCGGCCCGGTGCTGTCGCTGATCACCTTCGACACTGAAGAAGAAGCCCTGGCCATCGCCAACGACAGCATCTTCGGCCTGGCCGCCGGCGTCTGGACCAGCAACTTGAGCAAGGCCCACACCTTCGCCCGCGGTTTGCGCGCCGGCAGCGTCTGGGTCAACCAGTACGACGGCGGCGACATGACCGCGCCGTTCGGCGGGTTCAAGCAGTCGGGTAACGGACGGGACAAATCGCTGCACGCGTTCGACAAATACACCGAACTCAAAGCGACCTGGATCAAGCTCTGACACCTCTACAACGGCGGCCGCCGGCACATGCCAGCGGCCATCGGAGAAACCTATGAAACAAACTACACATGTAAACAGCTACTACGCCGCCACCCGCAACTTCACCGGCGACTTCCCGGTACTCGAACACGCGGTGGACTGCGACGTCTGCGTGATCGGCGCCGGCTACACCGGTTTGTCCTCGGCCCTGTTCCTCGCCGAAGCCGGCTATAGCGTCACCGTGCTCGAAGCCGCCAAAGTCGGGTTCGGCGCCAGCGGTCGCAACGGCGGCCAATTGGTCAATTCCTACAGCCGCGACGTCGACGTCATCGAAGAGCGCTACGGCGACAAGACCGCCGAAGTCCTCGGCAGCATGATCTTCGAGGGCGCCGACATTATCCGTCAGCGCATACAGCACTACGACATCCAGTGCGACTACAAGCCGGGCGGCATCTTCGCCGCGCTGAACAAAAAGCAGCTCAAAGGCCTGGCCGAGCAAAAGAACAGCTGGGAACGCTACGGCAACAAAAACCTGAAAATGCTCGACGCGACCGAGATCAAACGCGAAGTCGGCTGCGACAACTACGTCGGCGGCCTGCTCGACCTGCAGGGCGGCCACATCCACCCGCTGAACCTGGCCCTCGGCGAAGCCTCGGCCATCATCGGCCTCGGCGGCAAGATCTACGAACAATCCGCCGCCGTGGAAATCACCTACGGCGAACCGATCACGGTGCGCACCGCCAAAGGCCTGGTCCGCGCCAAATACCTGCTGATCGCCGGCAACGCCTACTTGCCGCAAGACCTCGACAACCGCGTCACGCGCAAAAGCATGCCCTGCGGCTCGCAAATCGTCGTCACCGAGCCGTTATCGGAGAAGGTGGCGCGCAGCCTGATCAAAAACAACTACTGCGTCGAAGACTGCAACTACCTGCTCGACTACTACCGCCTCACCGCCGACAACCGCCTGCTGTATGGCGGCGGCGTGGTCTATGGCGCCCGCGAACCGGACGACATCGAACAGCTGATCAAGCCAAAAATCCTCAAGACCTTCCCGCAGCTCAAGGACGTGAAGATCGACTACCGCTGGACCGGCAACTTCCTGCTGACCATGTCGCGCATGCCGCAATTCGGCCGCATCGAGAAAAACGCCTACTACATGCAAGGCTACAGCGGCCACGGCGTTACCTGCTCGCACCTGGCCGGCAAACTCATTTCGGAAATGATCCGCGGCGACGCCGAACGCTTCGATGCCTTCGCATCCTTGCCGCACATGCCCATGCTCGGCGGCCGCACCTTCCAGGCCCCGCTCACCGCCATGGGCGCCGCGTACTACGCGCTGCGTGACCGGTTCGGGATCTAAGCCCAACCCACCCGGCGGCCACCCTCAATCCTGGCCGCCAACACCCCAGCGCAATACCGCACCACCCAAAACAGCCAGCACCACCACACCCTCCTGTAGGAGCTGGCTTGCCAGCGAAAGCGCCAAACCAGCCACCATCAATGTCACCTGACACACCGCCATCGCGAGCAAGCTTGCTCCTACAGCAACACCCCCAAACGTGATTTAATACCCGCCTTTCACATTTCCGGGACAGGGAAGCGGTACCTTCGCGGCCAAAAGTCGCCCGCCATCCACCCCCATAACCCTTAAGTATTCTGCACATAAGGCTGTCATGGACACGGGCTCACGACTCAAACTAGTACGCGAAAGCTACAAACTGTCCCAGCGCGAGCTGGCCCGGCGTAGCGGCGTCACCAATGCCACCATCTCCCTGATCGAACAGAATCGCGTCAGCCCCTCCGTCAGCTCCCTGAAAAAACTGCTTGAAGGCATTCCCATGTCCTTGGCGGACTTCTTTACCTTCGATCAGCCGCCGCGTGAGCATCAGTACGTGTTTCGGGCCAATGAACAGCCGGATCTCGGGCGTCATGGGTTGCGGTTGTTGCTTATTGGCGCTTCGGTGCCAAGTCGGCAGATGCGCTTGTTGCGCGAGCAGTACGCGCCGGGGGCGAGTTCGGGGGAAGAGCCGATTGTGCACTCGGAAGGGGAGGAGTGTGGGCTTGTCACTCGTGGCACAGTTGAGCTGACGGTGGATGGGCAGATTAGTGTGCTGAATGCTGGGGATGGGTATTACTTTCCTACGACACTGCCGCATCGGTTTCGCAATATCGGGGCGGATGAGGCGGAAATCATTAGTGCGAATACGCCAGCAAACTTCTAATGAGTAAAGTGCTTCGGTGTTTCCCTGTATTAGCTGCAGGGTTCTGGCCTGGGCGGAAGGATCAGCCCGGGGCGTTTATAGCGAGTTCCGGCGAAAGTCCTCGGTAATCTGTTTTCCATCGTTTCCAGCCTCTACCACGTTTCAAGAGAGTCCTCATGAGTTCAGGGATTAGTCAAAAACTGCAGGGTAGCCGCAAGGAACTGCTCGATATCGGCCTTCGTAACACCATGCTGAACTTCCGCGCGTCAGCCAAGACATTGGCTGTCGTTGATGAGCTTTCAGAGTCGGTGTTTCACCTGCTTTATCGGCAAGAGAAGGCCATGAGCTTTTCGCCAATGGCGCGCCAGAAGTTGGCGGCGTTGGCGACCCTCCCTCAGATCGATGGGGAAGACTCCCGGGACGCAGCAACTGATGAGTTGCTGTTGCAGGAGCTCGACGGTTTACACGAATCAGGTTTTGCAGACGATGAACTGGACGAGTCGGGTCGAGCGCGTCGGCATACGGATGCGCGCCTGCAGACAGCACTGGATGAGGAGCGCTTGTTCCTGCAGCTATTGAGGATTCACAGTGAGGCGCGAGCCTTCATCGAGGAGCAGGGCGTAAACACCCTGTTCCTGGCATTGGGCTTTCTTCATTGGTACGAAGCGGACAACTCAGAGACCCTTCGCAAGGCTCCCTTGATGTTATTGCCGGTGACTCTTGAACGCAGCGGCGCAAAGGACGCCTTCAAGCTGAGGTATTCCGGCGACGAGTTGATGCCTAATTTGTCGTTGATCGCCAAGCTCAAGACCGATTTTGGTCTAGACCTTGCGGCCTGTGAATTCAGTGACGATCGCTTCGATGCTATGGAAGGCAGTCTCGACAGTTTTTACGCCGAAGTCACGGACCTGATAAGCCAGCAATCGCGCTGGAAAGTTTCAACAAACGAGGCTGCCCTCGGATTCTTTTCCTTCGGCAAGTTCCTGATGTTCAAGGATCTGGATCCGAAGAGCTGGCCGCAAGACCAGCAGCCCGATGCCCACCCGGTCATCAACCGGCTCCTTGGGTCGGGTTTCGGTGACCAGCATCCTGCCTATGCCGAGGATGTGAACATCGACTCTGTGCTCCAACCTGGGGAAGTGCGATTCGTCAAAGATGCAGACAGTAGCCAGACCGAAGCGATTCTCGAAGTGCGAGAGGGCGCCAACCTGGTTATCCAGGGGCCACCGGGTACCGGTAAGTCGCAGACCATCACAAACATCATCGCGGAACTGATTGCCCAGAAAAAAACGGTGTTGTTCGTGGCCGAAAAGATGGCCGCCCTTGAAGTGGTCAAGCGTCGACTCGATGAATGTCATCTGGGTGATGCAGTGCTTGAGTTGCACAGCCACAAGTCGACTAAAACGTCGGTGCTCAAAGAGCTCGGACGTACACTTGAACAAGGCCGGCCACTGACCAGGGTGGGCGAAGATGATCTGGCCAACCTGGCGGAACTGCAAGGCAACCTGAACCGGTATTGCTCTGCAGTGAGTGCGCCTGTCGGGGTCAGCGGCATGGGCTTTGTCGAGGTGCTGGGGCGATACCTCAAACTCAAGCACAGCTACGGTGTGTTACCTGCGATTGCGTTCGCGCCAATGGCGTCGTGGACCCTGGCTGATCAGCTGAAACGCCGCGAACTGGTTGAAGAATTGACGCTTCATCTCAAGGAAATGGGCCGTCCGGACCAAAACCCGTTTTGGGGAAGCAAACGAACGTTCTTCTCCCCCATTGAAAAGGATACTGCGAGCGACGCATTGCAGCAGGCAAGTGCACACTTGGCCGCTTTGGAAGCCGCCACCAAGGCGCTGTCGATTCGGCTGATGCTGACTCAGCCCGCCACGCTCGCGGACGTAGTCGTCATATGCCGCGGCGCGAGGCGGGCGGCCGAAGCGCCTCGTCTGCACGGGGTAGAGCTGAGTACGGGCGACTGGCAGCTACGCCGCGATGCCATTGGTGAGTTGCTGGATGCGGGCCAGCGCATGAGCCTGTGCAAAGCCAAGCATGGCGCCCTGTTGATCGAGGCCGCGTGGGAGCAGGATCTGTTGGAAGTCCGGCAGAATCTTCTGGCCTACGGTGGCAAGTGGTGGAAGGTGTTTTCGGGGCGCTATCGCGCTTCAAAGGCTCGTTTGCAAGGGCTTGCACAGGGTGTGCTGCCTGGCAGCAATGCCGAACAACTCGGTATGGTCGATTCAGTTCTGACCTATCAACAAAGCCGGAAGGTTTACGACCAACACGAGGCGCTGGGAAGTGCCCTGTTCGGTGCTCAATGGCAGCGTCAGCAGTCCGACTGGGCGGTACTCGACCGCGTTCGTGCCTGGGTAGTCCAGCTCTACGAAGACCTCGGCAATGGCCATTTACCCGAAGGGATCATTGCGTTTCTCGCAGGAGGCACCGACGCCAGCGGGTTCGAGGAAACGGTCAGTCAGATTGAGGCCCATCTCGTTGGCCTTGACCAGGCATTACTGGCCGGCCTGGAAGTCATCGGTATGCAGGATGACACTGCGCAAACGCTGCGCAATTTGGATCTGTCTGCCCTGGGTTCACGCCTGCAGCTGTGGCAATCCAGCCTGGGCGCGCTGTACCAGATGGCTCGTCTCAATGTGTTGGCGGACGAAATGCATCAGGCACAACTGGGCGAATTGTTGAACATTGCCCTGGGCAGTGAAACGCCGGATCAGATTCCCGCCATCCTCGACTTTTCCTGGTATTCGGGGCTTGTGCAAAAGGCCTATGCGGAAAAACCCGCGCTACAGCAATTTGACCGCATCAAGCACGAACATCAGATCGCCAGGTTCAAGGCACTTGATGCTGCGTCGTTGAACCATGCTCAAACCTGGTTGGCGCGCCAGGTATGGGAGCAGATGCCCAATGTGAACCAACCGGGTGAAATGGCAACGCTGCGAGCAGAGCTGAATAAGAAGCGTCGGCATATTCCGATTCGCCAGCTGATCGACAAGGCCGGCCGGGCGATTCAGCAGATCAAGCCGGTATTCATGATGAGCCCTATGTCGATCGCCAATTTTCTGCCTCCAGGCAAGCTGGCATTCGACGTCGTGGTGTTCGACGAAGCGTCTCAAGTCAAGGCCGTCGATGCGTTTGGCGCGATATTGCGCGGCAAGCAAGTGGTGGTCGTGGGTGATACACGGCAGATGCCGCCCAGCGATCTGTTCAGTCGCGACATCGCCCCCGACGACGAGAACGACGCCACCGCAGACATCGAAAGCATCCTCAGTCTGTTCAAGGCGGCGGGTAGCCAGGAACGTTACCTGCGCTGGCACTACCGCAGCCGGCACGAATCACTGATCGCTGTCTCCAACGTCGAATTCTACGACAGCAAGCTGGTGGTGTTTCCCTCTGCCGGACAGCATCTCCACGCCAAGGGTGTGAGCTTCGATTATCTGCCCCACGCGGTGTATGACCGTGGTCGTACTCGCACCAACAAGGAAGAAGCCAAGGCGGTCGCCCAAGCGGTGATGAAGCATGCGTTGGAGACGCCGCAACTTTCCTTGGGAGTGGCTGCATTCAGTGTCCCCCAGCGGGATTTGATCAGTGTCGAGGTCGAGTTATTGCGGCGTAAGACACCTCAGGCCGAAGCGTTTTTCACCGCGCAGGGCAGCGAGCCGTTCTTCGTAAAAAACCTCGAAAACATTCAAGGTGATGAGCGCGACGTGATCTTCATCAGCATTGGTTACGGCCGAAATGAATCCGGTCGTATCGCCCGTGAATTTGGCCCGCTCAACAAAGATGGCGGGCATCGTCGACTCAACGTTTTGATCACGCGGGCCAAGTTGGCGATGCGCGTGTTCAGTAACTTCCGTGGTGATGAGCTGGACATTGATGCCACGGCGAAACACGGCGTACGAGCCTTGAAAAACTTCCTCAAGTACGCGGAAACAGGCGAACTGGAAGTCGCCAAAGTAACCGGCAAGGCTCCAGACTCGCCTTTTGAGGACCAGGTTATCCGGGCCTTGCGCAATCTCGACTACCAGATAGAGCCCCAGGTCGGCACCGCCGGTTACTTCATTGACCTCGCCGTGAAAGACCCGGAGTTCCCGGGTCGCTACGTGCTGGCCGTCGAATGCGATGGCGCGGCCTACCACAGCTCGCGCTCGGCCCGTGATCGCGATCGGTTGCGCCAAGGTGTGCTGGAGGGACTGGGATGGAATTTCCATCGTATCTGGAGCACCGATTGGTTCCGCAATCCCGAGCAGGAAATCAGCCGGACAGTGGCGGCGATCGAAGCGGCGCGCGAACGTATAGCCAGCCGTCGTAACGTTCCGGTTGCAGAGACTTTGATCGAACCCCTGCATGAAATTCTCCGGGATGAATCTGTTGATGAAGTCGAGCCGGTCGCCAGTGCGCCTTATGAGAAAGCGCGACTCGCTGCGGTAACCAACCAGCTGGAACTGCATCAACATCAACCGGAACACCTGCTGCAGTTGATCCGGACCGTGGTTGATGTTGAATCTCCGGTGCATTCGGTGGAAGTCACCCGACGCCTCATGGATGCGTTCGGGGTGACACGGCAAGGGTCGAGGATCACAGCCGCTGTTGAACAAGCCATAGGTATCGGCATTCAACAAAGGCACTTCTTGCGTCGGGGCGAGTTTCTTCATTTGGCCGACAACCGCCCCGTCGTCATCCGCAGCCGGGCGCACTGGGAGTCTTCCGAGCGTAGGTTGGAGTGGGTCGCGCCTGAAGAGCTCGACCGGGCGTTGATAGACATCATCGTCTCCGGATTTTCCATGAGTCATGACGATGCGATTTCCGGGGCTTTGAGATTGCTGGGTTTTGGTCGTGCTACTGCCAAGGTGACAGCGGTGTTGGAAGAGAGGATTGATCAATTGATCAGTGATAGGCGGTTGGAGCTGAGGGAGGGGCGGTTGGTGGTGTGTGGCTGATAAGGCATGCCGAAGAAACCGCTGATAACGGCCCGACGCTTGTTGGACCAGGGCAGGTGGGACGGGTGGCTGTAGCAGTGGTGGTGTGGGTGTTGGCAAGTAGGTTGTCCGGGAAGATCTGGCCCTAAGGTGGTCGATTAACAAAAATGCCTGTATTGCGAGATACGGGCATTTATTTTGCGTATTACCACCGTGACAGAGGGTCGCCCGCGACGCTTTTAGCAACGTCATCCAGAGCATGAGCCAGCGTCGTGTCTCCGGCCTTCATACTTTCAGCAATGTAAGCCGCTTTAATTTCCGTGCTGTCGAGAAAATTGGAAGCTTCGTATCGACTGGTGCCAGAAGTGTCGAGATTGAGGATGGGCATACTCTCGGGATTGAAAATCGTTTTTTTCATCTAGGTACGTCCAGATGTCGCTTGAACTTCGACACGGCGAACGGTGATTACCTCGCCGACCTTGACCTTACGGCGAGGCTTCGCTTTGGCCACAAAGGTTTTGCTGCCATCGAGTGACATCCAGACCAAATCACCAGAATCGACACGAAGCACGCTACCGCTCACTGACAATGCACGAGCATAAGCGGACATTGTAGCCATTTTGGCCAGATCAGGAATCTGACGCTCCAGAGCGTCCATTTCCTTATCTGAGAGCTTCTTCGCTTTTACAGTCATCGGGATTCCCCATCAGCGTGCACTTTGGTAATTCTTGCCTGGATAAAATATTGAATATGTTCAAGCAAGGAAAACCCGCAACAATGCGGGTTCTCCTTCGGTTCAGATCTGGTCAGTAACCCTTGGCGCCTCAAACCCCCGTTGCTCAATCACCCGAAACACATCGCTCACATCCTGGACCATGATCCGGGCGATATTCGTGACGGTATTGATGTCGTTTTCGGCGTAATCGGGGAGGCTGGTGCAGGCCATGAGGTGCAGGTACTGGAGGACGGCGTTGAGGCGTTCGCTGACGCAGTTGTGGAGTTCGCGGAGCGGGGCGTCGCTGTCGATGAGCAGGACGGGGTAGTCGGTGGCGAGTTGGGACATGGGGGTGAAGCGGCGGGGCGGATTGTTCATGGTCATAGGTATTTCTCTACGAAGATAAATAGAGGCACCACCTTTTCGCTGCGAAACAATTGGGTGGCAGCTGTACGCGGGTTCGCAGACCGAGAGATGACCTACACCCGGCAGACCCGAAAGTCTCCCACGCACAACCGCCATGAAATGAAACGCGGGCGGATTTTGCCAGACTTCTCATTTGACGGTGTAGTCATCTCTAATTAGGGCTGCGAAACCCTATCGCCGGTTGCTATCAGCGACGGGGCGAATATAAGCGTCCATTTGGGTGCCCACAACCGGGCTGTAGGACGCCTGGGTGGGCATTTTGGCAAGGTGGATTGCAGCTGAATGGCGGGGGAATCGTTGGAGTCGGCGTAAACCGCGCGAAGCGGAGTGTCCTAGGAAATCGGCTGCCAGTTTTGGGGCCGCTTCGCTGCCAAACGAGGGCAAGCCCCCTCGCCACAAAGGGAAAATTCCTACACGATTTTCGGAAGGCAAGATCCAGATTTGGCGGCTTCCAATAGCGCTGTGCGGAACGGGATAGCCAAAAATAACAAAGCCCCGAATCATCGGGGCTTTGTTATTTGGAAATTGTGCAGTTTCCCAAAATCGTTATCGCAGACCGTCCAACATCACTGCCTGGCCTGCGGCGAATGCGGGTTGTGTTGAGTGTGTTTCGGTCCGACCAATGCCCACGCCAGCACCCCGAACAGCGGCACAAACACGATAAACACTATCCACAAGAGTTTGTTGCTCGATTTGCCTTCGGCTTTGCGGACTTTGTTGATTGCCCATAGCTCGATCAGCAAAAGAATTGCTGTCAGCACGATCCAGATTGTTTCGATTTGCATTGGTCACCCTCCAGATAGTCTTTGCGTTAGGTGGGTGAGGGTGAGCAGGGTTCATTAAATTTTGAGGTTTTGTGGGTGAGACGTCAGCGGGGTTGCTCGCGATGGGACTGTCAGGTGAATCATTTTTGGCTGACAGGGCCTCTTCGCGAGGAGGCTCGCAGGGGGGGTAGTTAGATCGAGTTGTCCTGCGGGTCTTGCCATGGCGATCTTCGGGCGGCACGTAGCCGATGGTGTGTTTTTCTAACCTGACACCCCGCGGCGTTCTTGGGTTTTTCGCGAGCAAGCTCGCTCCTACAGGGGATTTGCAGTCAAACTGATCAAGTCGGGAAAGGGTCCAACGACCTCAACTTCATTCAGGCATTCAAACCGGGGAACCACGAGATGACTCAAACACTGGAACGCGCCATTGCCATTGCTGCCAACGCCCATCAAGGGCAAGTCGACAAAGGCGGATCGCCTTACATCCTGCATCCACTGAAGGTCATGCTGCGGGTCAACACCCTCGAAGAGCGCATCGTTGCGGTGCTGCATGACGTGGTCGAAGACTGCGGCATCAGCCTGGATGAGCTGCGCCAGGAAGGCTTCAGTGAAGCGGTGCTGGAGGCTATCGCGGCGGTGACTAAAGTGCCGGGCGAGTCCTATGAGGCATTCGTCGAACGCGCGGCGCTGAACCCGGTCGGCCGCGTAGTCAAATTGGCGGACCTTGAAGAAAACAGCGATTTATCGCGGATTGAACAGCCGTCCTGGGACGATCTGGAGCGCATTGAAAAGTATCGGCGGGCGATTGGCGTATTGCGCTCGTAACGTCACGCAATTACAACGCGTGCCTGGCCAGAGTCGCCTTGAGTGCCTCGGTGACCAGAGCGATCAGGATGGGTTCGGAGTTCGCCTGCATCTCGCCACCGATAGTGGCTTGCTGTGCTTTCACTTTGCCCATGTATTTCGAGCTTCGACCCGCTCCCCCGATAGCCTGCCAACTGCAAGAGTGGTACTGACGAACACTTAGAGGTCGAAATCTGACACGCCTCGATGATCACTGACGCCGACAATTCGCCTGGGTGCAACAACCTTGAAAGCGGCGCGCGGGGATCAACCATGGTTAGCAGTGTTTTTGACAAGTTCAAGCCAGGAGAGGATGCCTTTAGCGCCCATCCTGGCGAATCTGACCGACCACAACCATCGCCGCTGCGCATCGGCTTCTGGCTGATGGAGGCCTTCGATTTGTACACCCTGGCCAATGCGCTGGAGCCACTGCGCCTGGCCAACCAGGTGGCCGGGCGGGCGCTTTGCCGTTGGCAAATGCTCAGCCTGCAAGGCGGGCAACTGCACGCCAGCAACGGCATCGCTACCGCCACGGCGCGACTGGATCAGGCCCAGGCCCTGGATGTATTGATCCTCTGTGGTGGCGATAGCTTGCCCGCCGATGCGGATCAGCCGGACGTTCGCCAGGCGCTGTGTCACTGGGCCCTGCAGCCGATCAGCCTGGGGGCTTTGGGCCAGGCCGGTTGGCTGCTGGCGCGGATCGGGGCGCTGGACGGCTATCGCTGCAGCTTGCCGGAGCCCGATTCGCTTGCGCCCCAGGCCGCCTTCAATGAGTTGACCCCGGTGGCCGCGCCGTTCTGCGTCGATCGCCAACGCCTGACCTGCGTCGGGCCGCAGGCCGTTCAAGGGTTGATGCACGAATGGCTCGCACGGACCCACGGGCGTGGTCTGGTGCTGCGCATGGAAAAACACGCCGCGCGCCAGGCCCGGCCGCTGCAGGCGATGCATAACGCGCCGGCACGGCTGCAAGCGGCGCTGGCGTTGATGGGGGATCATCTGGACCGCGCCTTGGGTATCGACGAGCTGGCGGAGGCGATGGGCATGTCTCGCCGACACCTGGAGCGGTTGTTCAAGCGCAGTCTGGGGTGTTCGCCGTCTCGGCATTATCTGGATTTGCGCCTGCAGCGGGCGCGTCGGTTGCTGCAGGCCGGGGGGCAATCGATGGTGGAGGTTGTCCACGAGTGCGGGTTTGTCTCGCTGCAACATTTTGCTCGCTGCTATCGCCAGTACTTCGGTGTGCATCCGCGGGTGGATGTGGGTGGGCAATTGATTGCGGGGTGTCAGGCGAACTCTGTTTTGCATGTGCCGGACTCTTCGCTGGCAAGCCAGCTCCTACAGTAGATTTTCAGTGGACACCGGTTTTGTGCTCGACACTGATCCCCTGTAGGAGCTGGCTTGCCAGCGAAGAGGCCATCCGAGCCGGCATCATTGTTGACTATAAGTCCGCCTTCGCGGGCAAGCCCGCTTCCACAGGGTGCTGTGTCGATCACAAGACCTTGGCTTAACCCCAATCAATGTGGGAGCGTGAATCTCTGAACCAATGCCTCCGTCCGACGGGGGCATTGTTGTTTTTACCGGATGAGTTTTTGGCGCGCGTGCCAAAGAGCGGATCTGACCAACTACAGGTCGGATTCGCACAAAAAACCTCGCTTTGCATCTGTTCGAATGATCTTCAGCGGCCCGCCAGAGTGGCGCCTTCTGTTGCAATCACTGACAAGGATAAATGACATGCAAATGCCGAAAACCATCCAGATCAAGAACGGCGAAAAAGTGACTCCGACCTTTTCGGCCCAGGAATATGCCAATCGCCAGGCGAAATTGCGGGCTTACCTGGCGCAGAACAATATCGATGCAGCGGTCTTCACCTCGTATCACAACATCAACTACTACAGCGATTTCCTGTATTGCTCCTTTGGCCGTCAGTACGCACTGGTGGTGACCCAGGACAGCGCCGTCACCATCAGCGCCAACATCGATGGCGGCCAGCCTTGGCGCCGGACCGTCGGCACTGAGAACATCGTTTACACCGACTGGCAGCGGGACAACTATTTCGTCGCGATCCAGCAAGCCTTGCCCAAGGCCGGGCGGATCGGCATCGAGTTCGATCACCTGAACCTGCTCAATCGCGACAAGCTCGCCAGCCGTTACCCCCAGGCCGAACTGGTGGACGTCGCGGCGCCCTGCATGCGCATGCGCATGATCAAGTCCGCCGAAGAGCACGCGATCATTCGCCACGGTGCCCGCGTAGCGGACATCGGTGGTGCCGCGATCGTCGAAGCCTTGCGTGACCAGGTGCCGGAATATGAAGTGGCACTGCATGCGACCCAGGCGATGGTGCGCGAAATTGCCCGCACCTTCCCCGACTCCGAACTGATGGACACCTGGACCTGGTTCCAGTCCGGCATCAACACCGACGGCGCGCATAACCCGGTGACTTCGCGCAAGGTCAACAAGGGCGACATCCTCAGCCTCAATTGCTTCCCGATGATCGCCGGGTACTACACCGCGCTGGAACGCACCCTGTTCCTGGATCACTGTTCCGACGAGCATCTGCGCTTGTGGGAGGTCAACGTCAAGGTGCACGAGGCCGGTCTGAAACTGATCAAGCCGGGCATGCGCTGCTGCGATATCGCGCTGCAACTGAACGAGATTTTCCTGGAGCACGATCTGCTGCAATACCGCACCTTCGGCTACGGTCACTCGTTCGGCACGCTGAGCCATTACTATGGCCGCGAAGCCGGGCTGGAACTGCGCGAAGACATCGACACGGTGCTGGAGCCGGGGATGGTGGTGTCCATCGAGCCGATGATCATGCTGCCCGAAGGCCTGCCGGGCGCCGGTGGTTATCGTGAGCACGACATCCTGATCGTCAACGAGCAGGGCGGGGAAAACATCACCCATTTCCCGTATGGCCCGGAACACAACATCATCAAGAAGTAAGACCGCGCGCCGCACAGTGAGCCTGTGCGGCGTTTTTTGTTGCAACTGATGCATGCGCGCCCCAGAACGCGCAGCATCTACAGACCCATAACCCTGCCAAGTAAAACAATAGAGGGGTTTTGCCATGATCCACGTCCCGACTTTCCATCCCGATCACTGCACCTCTACCACCGGAGGTGCGCAATGAGCACCCAAAGCGCAAGCCTGACGTCCCCCCTGGAACAGCAACGTGAACTGACGGCCGAGCGTAAGGCCTTGCGCCGGGCGGCCAGTGCCAGCTTCATGGGCAACTTCGTCGAGTGGTTCGACTATGCGGCCTACGGCTACCTGGCAACCGTCATCGCCATGACGTTTTTTCCGCAGACCGACAAGGCGTCGGCGCTGCTGGCGACCTTCGCGGTGTTCGCGTTGTCGTTTATCGTGCGCCCGCTGGGCGGGCTGGTCTGGGGGCACTTTGGTGACAAATACGGGCGGCGCAGTGCGTTGTCCTGGTCGATTCTGATCATGTCGGTGTCGACCTTCTGCATCGGCATTCTGCCCACTTACAACCATATCGGCCTGTGGGCGCCCGCCTTGTTGTTGTTGATCCGCCTGTTCCAGGGCTTTTCCGCTTCCGGCGAATACGCCGGGGCATCGGCCTTTCTCGCCGAGTACGCCCCCGAGGGCAAGCGCGGTTTGTACACCAGCATCGTTCCGGCGAGTACCGCGGCCGGCTTATTGTTCGGCGCGGTGTTCGTCGCCGGTCTGCATGCCTGGATGAGTGTCGAGGATCTGCACAGCTGGGGCTGGCGCCTGCCGTTTCTGTTGGCGGCGCCGTTCGGCCTGGTGGGGCGGTATATCCGCATGAGTCTGCAGGACACGCCCAAGTTCCTGGAGATGGAAAAACGCCTCGAAGCCAAGGAGTGCGCGACCCATGCGCCGGTTCGCGAATTGCTGACCGTACACCGGCGCAGCGTGATGATCGGGATCGGCGTGACCTGCCTGAACGCGGTGGCCTTCTACCTGCTGCTCAGCTACATGCCCACCTACCTGTCCACCGAAATGGGCATGAGCGAGAGCGATTCGTTCCTGGCGTCGACGGTGTCGCTGGCGACCTATATCGGGTTGATTTTCCTGATGGGCAAGCTGTCGGACCGTTTTGGCCGCAAGACCATGTTGCTGACGGCTTCGGTGTTGTTCCTGGTGCTGACGTTTCCGCTGTTCGGCATGCTGGAGAACCAGCCGCTGATCGTGATCCTGATGATCCAGATCGCCTTCGGCGCGATCCTGGCGATGAACGACGGCACCTTGCCGTGCTTCCTCGCCGAGATCTTCCCGACCCGGGTGCGCTTCAGCGGTTTTGCCTTCAGCTTCAATATCGCCAATGCGGTGTTCGGCGGTACCGCGCCGTTTATCGCGACCTGGCTGATCCAACTGACCGGCAACAAAATGGCGCCTGCCTGGTATCTGCTGGCAGCAGCGGCAGTGGCGCTGGTTGCGATGCTGGCGAGTCGGGAAACGGCGCATAAGGCTTTGCAGGACTGAGTCAGTCTACCCCTGTAAACACAGCTTGCCTGCGATGGCGATCTCCCGGATGCCATCGCGAGCAAGCTCGCTCCCAATCAATGCACCGCAGCCACCTGCTTGCGCTCCCCAATAGGCGATACGCCGAAAAACCGGCTGTAGCATTTGGAGAAGTGCGCCGGCGACACAAAGCCGCACGCCAGGGCGATATCGCGCACTTGCGACTCGCTGCGCAACAGCAATTGCCGCGCCCGCGACAGGCGCAGTTCCAGGTAGTACTGGCTCGGCGTGCGTTGCAGGTGCTTGTGGAACAGGCGCTCCAGTTGCCGTACCGACACCTCGTTCAACCGCGCCAGTTCTTCAAGGCCCACCGGCTCTTCGAGATTGGCCTCCATGATCGCCACCATCTGGCTGAGCTTGGGCTGCGAGGTGCCCAGTTTCTGCCGCAACGGCACCCGCTGTTGCTCCTTCGCCCCACGTACCCGATCACACAGCAGCAACTCGGCCGCATGGGCGGCGATGTCCCGGCCGCCCGGTTCGCGGGCAATCAACTGCAGGGTCATGTCCATCGAGGCCACGCCGCCGGAGCAGGTGTAGCGATCGCGATCGAGTTCGAACAGCTGGTTGGAAATAATGATCCCCGGGAAACGCTCCTTCAGCGCTTCGATGTCTTCCCAGTGAATCGTGCAGCGATAGCCCTTGAGCAGATCGGCCCGTGCCAGCAAGTGACTGCCCGTGCAAATCCCGCCGAGCGGCACCTGATCGTGCGCCAGCTTGCGCAGCCAATTGAGCAAGGGGCGACTGCTGTGATTGGAGACGATCGGGTTGGATCCGACCACGAACAGGATGTCGAGCCTGGGGGCATCGGTAATGGTGTAGTCGGGCAGGATCCGCATGCCGTTACTGGCCGTGACCGGGTCCAGGCTGGCGGCGATGATGACCGTGCGGAACATCGGTTCGCGCGCTGCCATGTTGGCCATGCGCAGGGTCTCCACGGCGGAGGCGAAGCCGATGGTGGTGAAGTTGGGGATGACCAGGAAACCCACGGTTTTCACCGGCCGTTGTTCTTTTGCCGAACGTCCTGCGGCGGGTTTCGCCACCTGGAGTTTCGCCATCGTTACCGCTCCTCAACTGTAATAGTGACGCGCTCTGCGGCAAGCTGCCGACAGGTGGCAACATCATCTCGATTTTATGGTGATTAGCCCTGCATTCGGGTTACTGGATATTACACCCAGAGCCTTATGAATAGGCATTCGAGACCCGTTATAGGTGATCAGGAGAGGCGGGAAAGGAGGGGGAGGGGAAGGGCAAAAAAAAACGGCCCGCTCCGTGGTGGTAAGCGGGCCGCAAAGAGGTGAAAGGTCAGTCGTCGGAGCGGGGTTCAAGCGCGCCGTCGAATGTGTGTTCGTTCAAGCCAGTTCGGCTTTCTGCAACGTGCTCTTTTTGGCGTTGAAGATTGCACCCATGCAGATAATGGAAAGCGTCAGGGCCCCGGTAGCAATCACTTCCATGCGGTGCTGCGGCAAAATCAACATCACCACCAGAATGCTCAAGATGCTGGCGATCACCAGGTAACTGAGCCAAGGGTAAAACCACATCTTGAAGGCGATCGGCTGTCCTGAAGCGTTCATCTTCTTGCGCAGTATCAATTGCGAAACCGCAATGGCCAGATAGACCAGCAAGGCAACGGCCCCCGAACTGGCCAACAGGAAGGAGAACACTTCGTTGGGCGCAAAATAGTTCAGCGCCGTGGTCAGGAAGCCCACTGCCGTACTGGCCAGTACCGCAAAGTAAGGCACCCCTGACGCTGAAGTCTTTTGCAGTACCCGAGGGCCATCCCCGCGTTTGCTCAAGGAGAAGACCATGCGCGAAGCGGTATAAATGGCCGAGTTCAGGCAACTGGCGACGGCGATCAGGACGACGATATCGACAATCATTTTCGCGTAGGGAATGTTCATCAACTCCAGCGCCCGCTGATAAGAGCCGACCTGCACCAGCATCGGGTCATTCCAGGGCACGATGGAGACGATGAGGAACACCGAGACAATGTAGAAAATCCCCATGCGCCAGACGACGGAGTTGGTCGCGCGGGTAATCTGTTTCGACGGGTTCTGCGATTCTGCGGCGGCAATCGTGACGATTTCCGTGCCCATGAAGCTGAACACAGTGGTCAGCATCGCACCAACCACGGCGGTCATGCCATTGGGCATGAAACCACCGAATTCATGGCTTAATTGCATCACACCGCTGACGGTCGTGTCCGGCAACCCGCCCGCCAGGGCCAGCGCGCCAAGCGCGATAAAGCCCAATACCGCAATGACCTTGAGCATGGCGAACCAGAACTCGAACTCGCCGTAGCGCGCGACGCTGAACAGGTTTGTCAGGGTCAGCAGGCCGGTGACCGCTATCGCGAATTCCCAGGTCTGGATCGACGGGAACCAGGCGTTGAGAATGGCCGCGGCGGCAATGGCTTCGATGGGAATGACCAGCACCCAGAACCACCAGTACAGCCAACCGATGGTAAAGCCGGCGCTGCGTCCCATGGCGCGCTCGGCATAAGTTGAAAACGATCCGGTGTCCGGCGAGGCGACGGCCATTTCTCCGAGCATGCGCATCACCAGCACGACCAGGGTGCCGGACATGATGTAAGCGAGGATCGCCGCCGGGCCAGCCGAGGCGATGGCATGGCCCGAACCGATGAACAGGCCGGCACCGATGGCGCCGGCTATGGAGAGCATGGTGACGTGACGCTGCTTGAGCCCTGGGGCCAAAGTGGAGGTGCTGGACATGAGAGGTACCCTTTTTATTATGTTCTGGAGGGTGCAGCGTTAACGGCGGGTACTTGTTGGCGCCCGCCGTTGTCTCTTCAAGTGGTTAAATCAAAGGCCTCCCTGACGGCAGCACTGATGCCGGATACACAGACGTCCAGGATCAACTCGCCTTTTTCGCGACTCGAGCCTTTGGGGGAAGACAGCGTGCCGCACGCCGGGGTGCGCTCCGGGATGATGGGAAACACGTCATAAGGGGGGAAACGGGCGGGAGGATGGTCAACGGCGCGACTCAGATCGACCTTGTCCGGGTGAAGTGCCAGCATCAGCGATGTTTCAAAGACACCGCCGTGTTCGATATCCCAGCCGAGGAAGCCCTCGGGATACAGCTGTTTGATGACAGCAGGATCGTTGACGAAGTCCCAATAAGACAACACCACCACTTTGAAGTCATCGATGCCGCCATAACGAAGTTCGCGAAGTGCCAGGTCAATGCCCTCGACGATGAACATCGAGTTTTCATAGTGACCGTTCATCATCACCAGTTTGCGTGCGCCATGGCGTGCCAGTTCGCGGATGATGTCCTGCACGGTGTGGGTCAGTGTCGCGCCATCGAGGCTGGTGGTGCCGGGGAAGTGGTTGCCGCCACCGGACTTCTGCTGGGATTTGTAGCCGTAGGCCAGGGCCGGCAACACCAGGCCGCTGATGTTTTGCGCGACCGCCTTGCATATCGCGGTCGGCAGCAGCACATCGACCTCCATGCACATGTGATGACCATGCTGTTCCAGGGCGCCCACTGGCAAAAAGATCGGGCAGCCGGTAGCGACCTTCTCTGCATACTCTGGCCAGGTGAGCTCACCGATAACGACGCTGTTGTTCATCTACGGACTCTCTTGAGTGATTGACGCTGGAAGCGTTCGCCGTTTCCCTTGGCCATCTTTTCGACGGTAGGGATCGAACGTGGTGCATGGAATGATTCCATCAGATAGAAGCGGCATCGATTTGTCTAAAACCGACCCAGAATTGACAAAATACCCTTTGTTTTGGCTTTTCTGACAGGGCGCGGCCTTTTGGGTGTGGCGCTTTTGGACAAGGAGGGGCGATGAGTCGGATCTGACAAACTTCAGGTCGGACGGGTACAAAATCGGGTGATGGCGATCTGCTGCAATGGCGCTTGCCAGCCAATGAGGCGTGGGGCCGGCAGATCGACCAGCAAGCGGCAAGACCACAAGGACGAGAAGGACAGAAGCCACTTTCCATCACCCGGGAGAGACAATAATGAATAATCGCATCGACCTTTCGCGCCGTACTTTCCTCAAGACTACCAGCATCCTCGCCGGCACGGCGGCGCTGTCCGGTTTGCTGCCGTTGAGAAGTTTCGCCGCCGCGGAAAAAGAGCTGGTGATCCTGGCCTGGGCCGGACACGCCGAGCCGGACATCGTCGCCGATTTCGAACGTCAACACGGGGTCAAGGTCAGGGCCAAGTACTACACCGGTGGCGACAACATGCTGGGGCTGATCTCGCAATCGCCGCCCGGCACCTTCGATCTGATCCTGTCCGACGCCGAATATGTCCAGCAACTCAATGCCGCCGAATACATCGAGCAACTCGACCCGGCCGATTACCCCTTCGACGACTTCTATCCGGAGTTCCAGCACTTTCCCGGTCACTGGCAGGGGGACAAACTCTATTCCGTGCTGATTCGCTTCGGTTTTCTCGGCATTGCCTACAACACCCAGCTGGTGCCCGAAGCCAAGGTGCGCAGCTACGATGTGTTCTGGGACGAAAGCCTCAAGGGCAAGGTCGGGCACTTCGACTGGCACCTGCCGAACCTGGGGCAGATCAGTTTGCTCAATGGCAATGCCCGCCCTTACGACATCGATAACGCGCACTGGGAACTCGTCCAGCAGAAGATGATGAGCCTGCGCCCGCAGATCGGTGGTTTCTTCGATTACGGCGGCACCTTTTCTTCACTGAAGAACGGTCAGGTGCATGCCATGTGCGGTATCGGCGACTGGATCACCGGGGTCTTGCAGCGCGCCGGCGCACCGGTGAAAACCGTGCTGCCGGAGGAGGGCGGGCTGCAATGGACCGAGTCCTACTGCATCGCCAGGAAGGCCCATAGCCCGGAGCTGGCGAAGAAGTTCATCCAATACATCACCTCACCGCAAGGCCAGGTCAAGTCGGCGAAGATGGCGGCCTACCCGGCGCTGATCCCGAGCCAGAAAGGCTGGGAACTGCTGAATCAGACCGATCCCGCCGAAGCCAGGCGCCAAGGCATGCTGCTCGGCCAGCGCAACGTCATGGACGATATCCGCGACGGTCGCATCAAGTACCGCGAACTCCCGGTCCGGCAGAGCCTGGATGAGTGGAACGACTTCTGGTCGCAATACAAAGGTGCCTGACGAGTCACGTGGAGGTGGTCGCAATGATTTCAGACAAGCTAAAGACTTCACCGCCGGTGCTGACCGACAACGCGCCGAGCCAGCGGCGAGGTCACAAAAGAACAGTGCGCCTGCCCTGGTACGGCCTCAGCTTTTCGCTGCCGATCCTGATCTGGCAATTGATCTTCTTTGTGTTCCCGCTGGCATTCCTGGTGGCGATCAGTTTCTGGCTGGTGCGCAACTTCCGGATGGTACCGACGTTCGAGTGGCTGAATTGGAGCTACATGCTCAGCCGCGGCTTCTTCTGGGATGCCTACGTCCACACCCTGGCCATGGCGGCGGGCGCCACCGTGCTGGTGAGCCTGGTGGCTTTTCCCTGCGCCTATACGATCGCCTTCAAGTTTCGCGAGTCGACGAAACAGTTGCTGGTGTTGCTGCTGATCACGCCGTTCTTCACCAGCTACCTGGTGCGCACCTATTCATGGCAGGTGTTCCTCAGCGACAACGGCATCTTCAATGCCGCGCTCGGTCTGCTCGGGCTGGAGCCGTTGGCGATGCTGAACACGACGTTCGGTACCTATGTCGGCTACTTCACGCTGTGCCTGCCGTTGGTGGTGCTGCTGCAACTGTTCAGCCTGATGTACATCGATCGCTCGTTGATCGAGGCCGCGCACAACCTTGGCTGCGGGCGACTGCGCACGGTCATCCTGGTGGTGATCCCGTCGGCGCGGATCGGCATCGTGGTCGCGGCGCTGTTCTGCTTCATCCTGACCTTCGGCGACTTCGTCAGCCCGCTGTACCTGGGCGGCGGCCAGCCTCCGACCTTGAGCACCCTGATCACGGACACGACCAAGTCCGGTCAGCAATGGCCACGGGCGGCAGTGATCGCCACGATGATGATCCTGACGCTGCTGATCACCGCCTTTGCTGCGGTTCGCTTCGCTTACCGGAGACGCCCATGAACGAGCATCGACTGATCAACTTCCTGCTGCGCGGCTTTGTCGTGCTGGTGTTCATCTTCATCTTTACACCCATTGCCGGCAGCTTCGTGTTCTCGTTCAACATCGACCGCTTTCCGTCGTTGCCCCTGGGTGGCTTCAGCCTGTACTGGTACGAGACGATCTTCGCCGATCCGGCGGTCTGGCAGGCCTTCAGCAACAGCCTGAAAGTCGGTGTGGTGGTGTCGCTGGTCTCGACCCTGCTGGGGTTCACCGCGGCGTACACGGACTTCCGCTACCAGTTCTTCGGCAAGTCGGTCTACATGGCCCTGGCGCTGCTGCCGCCGACCATTCCGGTGGTGATCATGGGCCTGGCCATGCTGGCCTTCCTGTCGCGGGTCGGGCTGTCCGGAGAGGTGTACGCGGTGATGATCAGCCACATCGTGATGTGTGCGCCGTTCGCCATGGCGGTGATCAGGATGCGCCTGGCGCAGATGGACCCGAACATCGAGGCCGCGGCCTGGAACCTGGGGGCCAATCAGTGGAAGGCGATGCGCCATGTGATCCTGCCATTCACCGCGCCGAGCATCTTTGCCGCGCTGTTCGTGACCATGGCCGTGTCCTTCGATGAGTTCGCTGTCGCCTGGTTCGTCTCGGGGCTTAACGAGACGGTCCCCGTGCGCATCCTCAACACCTTGCAAGGGCAGGTGAGCCCGACCATCAACGCGATCGGCACGATCGTCTTCATTACAACCATGACCCTGGTGATCCTCGCGCAGCTGTTGCTGATGCGCCGGCGCAAGCCTGCGGCGGCCTGATATCACCTCACTCATCCGAACCCGAAGGATTCAGCCATGACTCAACCGTTGGTGGTATTCGATAACGTGGTCAAGCATTTCGGCAGCTATATGGCCGTCGAACGCATGAACCTGGAAATCTACAAGGGCGAGTTTGTCGCGATCATGGGGTCCAGCGGCTGTGGCAAGACCACCACGCTGCGCATGCTCGCGGGGCTCGATAAGCCCAGCGAGGGCGAGATTCGTCTGAACGGTGAGCGCATCAATGACTTGTGCTCCTGGGAGCGGGAGACGCCGCTGGTCTGGCAGAACCTGGCCCTGTTCCCGTTTCTCAACGTCGTGGAAAATGTCGAATTCGGCCTGCGCATGAGAGGCATGGCCAAGGCCGAGCGGCGCAAAAAGGCCCTGCACTGGCTTGAGCGGCTGGACCTGGCGGAATTCGCCAGCCGCGACATCAGCCTGCTGTCCGGTGGTCAACGTCAGCGGGTGGCGCTGGCGCGTTCATTGGTCACCGAACCGCCGATCCTGCTGCTCGACGAACCCCTGAGCGCGCTCGATGCGCATTTGAGCGTGCGCATGCAAGGTGTGCTGACCGGATTGCAGAAGGACCTGGGGATCACCTTTGTCTACGTCACCCACAGTCAATCCGAAGCCTTTGCCATGGCGGATCGGGTGGTGATCATGAGTCGCGGCCGGGTGGAGCAGATCGGCTCGCCGCAGGAGGTGTTCCTTGAGCCGCATAACCGTTTCGTCGCCGAGTTCGTCGGTGGCAAAAACATCCTGTGCGGCACGGTCGCCGGCTTCGACGATGCAGGGTTGGTTCGCTTCGATTCGGCGCACGGTCAATTCCAGGCGCGGCTGCCCCAGGGTAAATCGGTGGTCCCCGGGGAGGGCGTCACGGTCTGCGTCAGCGCCGAGCATATCGACCTGACCCCGCAGCCGGTGCGACACAACCGGCTGGCCTGTACCATCGTCGGCGAAGAGTTCATCGGTTCGATGGTCAACATCTACCTGGAAACCAGGGATGGGCTCGAGTTGCAGGTGCAGAAACCGCATGCCGATTACCACCGGCTTGGGCTGAACTGCGGGCAGGACATCTTCGCCGAATGGGAGGGCGTGCACGGGTTGATTCTGCGGGGAGATTGAAGCATCTCCCACTTCCGATCTTTGCCGGACGCAGCATTTGTGAACACCCCGATTATCTGTAGGAGCTGGCTTGCCAGCGAAAGCGGTGGGTCAGTCAATGAAGATGTTGAATGGTATACCGCATTCGCTGGCAAGCCAGCTCCTACAGGGGATCGTTGCCGTTCGCGGGAATTGTGCAGGCGGATAAAAGCCTACCAACCCTTGACCCCGCTCATATCCGGCAACTTGTGCGCGATGCCCTTGTGGCAGTCGATGCAGGTGGCTTCACCCTTGGCCAGGGACGTCGAGTGCATGGCCGCGGCGCGTTTGCCCTGGCGGGTAAAGTCCATGAACTCGAAGTTGTGGCAGTTGCGGCATTCGCGCGAGTCGTTGGCCTTGAGTCTGGCCCACTCATGTTCGGCCAGCTCGCGGCGCAGTGCGACAAACTTGTCGCGGGTATCGATGGTGCCGAAGATTTTGCCCCAGACCTCCTTCGAGGCCTGCATCTTGCGCGCGATTTTATGGGTCCATTCGTGGGGCACGTGGCAGTCCGGGCAACTGGCGCGCACGCCGGAACGGTTGGTGTAGTGGATCGTTTCCTTGAGCTCGACGAAAACGTTGTCACGCATTTCATGGCAGGAGATGCAGAATTTCTCTGTGTTGCTCAGCTCGAGCGCCGTGTTGAAACCGCCCCAGAAAATGATCCCGGCAATAAAGCCCCCCAGCGTCAGAAAGCCCAAACTGTAGTAGAGGCTCGGCCGACGCAGGATGCCCCAGTAGTCCTTGAGCAGGGCGAACAGTGCTTTCATCTTGCCTCCTCAGGGTTTCTGCGCGGCGTTGGCGTCGTCTTGCAATATTTTGTCGATGGTCTCGAAGTTGTTGCCTACCAGGGGTAGCACCTCTGTTTGCGGCACATGGCACTGGTTACAGAAGTAGCGGCGCGGTGACACCGCCGCCAGCGCCTGGCCGTCGCGGTCCATGTAGTGGGTGATGCTGATCATCGTCGCCTGGCTGCGCGCGCTGTTGGCACGGCTGTGACAAGACAGGCACTTGTTGCCGTTGATGTCGATTTGATAACCGCGAATGCTGTGGGGGATGGTGGGCGGCTGGTCCGGGTAGTTGCGTTCGCGCTTGAGGTCCTTGTTTTCTTCGTTGGCGATGGGCGGGGCGGGCATGCTCTGGGTCAAGGTGCCGCCTGGCCGGCGCCCGTCCGGCCCGGAGGCATCGAGCGGGTAGTCGACGTCTGCAGCCATCACCACGCCGATCGCAGCGAGCAGGAGCAACGGCAGGATTCGAAAAGGCATGACGGTTCTCCTCAGGCCACGCTGATCAACTCGATGCGTATCGCGCATTTTTTGTAGTCGGTTTGTTTGGAGATCGGGTCGGTGGCGTCTAGCGTGACCTTGTTGATCAGTTTGTTGGCATCGAAAAACGGCACGAATACCAGCCCTTGCGGCGGTTTGTTGCGCCCGCGGGTTTCGATGCGCGCGCGGATTTCACCGCGCCGGCTGATCAGCTTCACTTCACTGCCGCGCCGCGCCTTCAAGGCCTTGGCATCGTCGGGGTGCATGTACACCAGCGCGTCAGGCACCGCTTTGTACAGCTCCTCGACGCGTTGGGTCATGGTGCCGGTATGCCAGTGTTCGAGCACCCGTCCGGTGCTCAGCCAGAACGGGTAGTCGGCGTCCGGGGCTTCGGCCGGCGGCTCGTAGGGGAGGGCGAAGATGATCGCCTTTTTGTCCGGATGGCCATAGAACTGCACCTCGCTGCCTTTCTCCACGTAGGGGTCCAGCCCTTCGCGGTAACGCCAGCGGGTTTCCTTGCCATCGACCACCGGCCAGCGCAGGCCTCGTTCGTTGTGGTAGCGGTCGAACGTGGCCAGGTCATGGCCGTGGCCGCGACCGAACTGGGCGTACTCTTCGAACAAACCTTTTTGCAGGTAGAAACCGAAGGCCTTGGCTTCATCGTTCTTGTAGCCGGCTTCCAGTTGCTCGACGGGGAACTGGTCGACCTGGCCATTTTTGAACAGCACCTCGAACAGGGTCTTGCCCTTGTACTCAGGCGCCTTGGCCAGCAACTCGGCAGGCCAGGCGTCGTCGGTGGTGAACCGCTTGGAAAACTCCAGCAACTGCCACAAGTCCGACTTGGCGTCCCCCGGGGCGGTCACCAGTTGATGCCAGAATTGCGTCCGCCGTTCGGCGTTGCCAAACGCCCCTTCCTTTTCCACCCACATGGCGCTGGGCAGGATCAGGTCGGCGGCCTGGGCGGAAACGGTGGGGTAGACGTCGGAGACAATCACGAAGTTTTGCGGGTTACGCCAGCCCGGCAGCACTTCCTGCATGATGTTCGGCCCGGCGTGCATGTTGTTGCTGGCCTGGGTCCAGTAGACGTTGAGCACGCCGTCCTTGAGCATGCGGCTCTGTTCGACCGCATGAAAACCGGGTTTCTCCTGAATGGTGCCGGCGGGCAGCTTCCAGATTTTTTCGGCGATGGCGCGGTGCTTGGGGTTGGTCACGACCAGGTCGGCGGGCAAGCGGTGGGAGAAGGTCCCTACCTCGCGCGCGGTACCGCAGGCCGACGGCTGACCGGTCAACGAGAAGGGGCTGTTGCCCGGCTCGCTGATCTTGCCCGTGAGCAAGTGGATGTTGTAGATCAGGTTGTTGGCCCAGACGCCGCGGGTGTGCTGGTTGAAACCCATGGTCCAGAACGACACGACCTTGCGCTTGGGGTCGGCATACAATTCGGCCAGGCTTTTGAGTCGTTCAGCCGGGACACCGGTCTCCCTGGCGGTTCGCTCCAGGGTGTAGGGTTTGACGAACGTTGCGTACTGTTCGAAGGAAATATCCGTCCAGGTGTTGGCCTTGGCCGCGTTTTTCGCCTTCATTTCCCGTGGATCGTCAGGGCGCAGGCCGTAACCGATGTCATCGGCGCCTTGGGCAAACCGGGTGTGCTTGCTGATGAAATCCTGATTCACCGCACCGCTTTCAATGATGTGGTTGGCGATGTAGTTGAGGATCATCAGGTCGGTTTGCGGCTTGAACACCATGGGAATGTCGGCCAGTTCGAAGCTGCGATGCTCGAAGGTCGACAGCACTGCGACTTTCACGTGGGGCTGGCTCAGGCGCCGATCAGTGACGCGGCTCCAGAGCACCGGGTGCATCTCGGCCATGTTCGAGCCCCAGAGCACGAAGGCATCGGTGGCTTCGATGTCGTCATAGCAGCCCATCGGCTCATCCATGCCGAAGGTGCGCATAAAGCCCATCACTGCCGAGGCCATGCAATGGCGGGCGTTGGGGTCGATGTTATTGCTGCGAAAGCCGCCCTTCATCAGCTTGTTGGCGGCATAGCCTTCCCACACCGTCCATTGTCCGGAGCCGAACATGCCGACCGATCCGGGCCCTTTGCTCTTCAAGGCTTCCTTGAACTTGAGCTCCATGATGTCGAAGGCCTGCTCCCAACTGACCGGCTGGAATTCGCCCTGCTTGTCGTATTGGCCATTGCTCATGCGCAACAGCGGTTGGGTCAGGCGATCAACGCCGTACATTATTTTCGACAGGAAATAGCCCTTCACGCAGTTCAGGCCACGGTTGACCTCGGCCTTGACGTCGCCATGGGTGGCGACCACCCGGTTGTCCCGGGTCGCGACCATCACGCTGCAGCCAGTACCGCAGAAACGGCAGGGCGCCTTGTTCCAGTCCAGGGTGACCATGTCCGCTTCGGTCACCAGATTACTGGCGGAGGTCACGATCGGCAGGCCGGCAGCGGCGGCGGCAATGGCGGCGGCCTGGGCCTTGACGAATGCTCGGCGGCTCATGCTCATTCGATGTCTCCTTCGGGTTCGAGGAGTTCGTGGTAGATCAACGCGGCGTTGAGCACGCCTGGCAAGTTGTTGATCTGTTCGATGCGTTGCAGAATCTGGCTTTCGTGCACGGCCTCAAGGACCACCACCAGTTTTCCGGCCGCACTTTCCTGATGCAGTTCCAGCCCCTCCAGCAGACGCAGGTTGGCTTTGACGGCATCGAACAATTCGGGGCGGGCAAGTACGACAAGACTGGCAATATGCAACGCTTCGTCCATGTGCTGGCTCCAATAGGCCTTGAGAAAGGCTATTAGTTGGGGGGGCCGGGGGGTCCATACAACATCTGGAAAAACCAGACGAGAAAGCCGTAGCCGCCAACGATGGCGACCGACAGCAGCGGGAAGAGGCAGACGACAAGAAAGAGGAACAGCCGGGTTTCCTTGCGGCGCTCGGGTTTGCGTTCTTCAGCCAATGGCATCGAGCAATCTCCAGCCGAACTTTGCACTCAGACTAGATCACGAAGTTTTCGCCGGTTTCCTGGCAGGGGTGTTTAACGACCGGCGGTGAATTATCGTGGCCGCGGTGTTGCAACAGCTATAAGGCGCTAAACCATTACTTCGTTTGGTTACCGTTAAACAGGCAATGCCCGACAGCGCGTCGGGCGATGTCGGGCTGTATCGAGGATGGGGGAAGGCGGGCGTCGGCTCCCGCCACTCAGTACGGGATTACGACTGTGTCGCCAGCGCCTTGCGCGCCGCCTTTTGCGCCTTCATATCAGCGATTTCACGCTCGCAGGTCGCGACGTCAAACGAGCCGTCCCACTTGGCGATGGCGATGGTGCCGATACCGTTGCCGATCAGGTTGGTCACGGCCCGCGCTTCGTTGAGGAATCGGTCGATGCCCAGCAGCAATACCAGGCCCACCAGCGGGATGGTATGGATGGTGGTCAGCGTTGCGGCGAGGGTGACAAACCCGGCGCCGGCCACCCCGGCCGAACCTTTCGACGTCAGCAGCATGACGCCCAGCAATACGGCCTGATCCATCAGCGTCAGTGGCGTGTTGGTCGCCTGGGCGACAAAGATCGCCGCCATGGTCAGGTAGATGCAGGTGCCATCGGCGTTGAAGGTGTAGCCGGTCGGCAGCACCATGCCCACCACCGATTTCTTGCAGCCGAGCTTTTCCAGCTTGACCATCATGCGCGGCAGCACCGCTTCGGTGGAGCAGGTCCCGAGGGTGATCAGGATCTCGTCCTTGAAGTAGCGCAGGAACAGCATCAAGGGCATGCCCGACCATCGCGCGACCGACCCCAGCACGACGATGATGAACAACAGAGTGGTGGCATACAGCGCAATGAGCAGATGCCCCAGCGACCACAAGGTACCGATGCCATATTTGCCAATGGTGAACGCCATGCCGGCGCCCGCACCGATCGGGGCCAGGCGCATCACCATGGCGACGATCTTGAACAGGCCTTGCAGGAACAGGTCGATGATGTTGATCAGCGGTTTGCTGGTCTCGCCCATCTGCACCAAGGCCACGCCCATCAACACCGACAGCAGGATCACCTGCAGCATCGAGCCCTTGGCGAACGCATCGATGAACGTACTGGGGATGATGTTGAGGAAGAAATCGACGGTGCCGCCCTGTTCCTGGGCGACCTGGGCGTACTTGCCGATCGCGCCGGCGTCCAGGGTGGTGGTGTTGATGTTCATGCCGACGCCGGGCTTCATCACGTTGACCACGATCAGGCCGATGACCAGGGCGATGGTCGAAAGGATCTCGAAGTAGATCAGCGCCTTGACGCCGATCCGCCCGACTTCCTTGATGCTGCCCATTTTGGCGATCCCGACCACCACCGTGCCGAAGATGATGGGCGCCAGGAGCATTTTGATCAGCTTGATAAAGCCGTCGGCGAAGGGTTGCAACTTGGCCCCCATGTCGGGCACCAGGTAACCGAAAATGGCGCCGATCACGATACCGATCAGCACTTGCACATACAGCTGGCCATACCAGCGGGACTTGGACGTTTCCACGGATGCACCTCATTTTATTGTTGTGATGGGCGATGTGGCGTGGCGTCGTCGGGGACGCCAGCAAGCGACGGCTGCGCAAGGCAGCCGTCGTCGTCGCGGGTCAGCCTTCGCCGAGTTCGCGCATGACGGCGTACAGCGCGGACTTGGCTTCGAACCCGACCCCCGGGATGTCCGGCAGCCCGACGTAGCTGTTCTCCACCCGAATCCCGTCAGCAAAACCGCCGAATGGCTGGAACACGTCCGGATAGGATTCGTTACCGCCCAGGTGCAGGCCGGCGGCGATGTTCAGCGACATCTGGTGGCCACCGTGGGGCACCACGCGGCGCGACGACCAGCCCAGGTCTTCCATCACTTTCAGGGTGCGCATGTACTCCACCAGGCCGTAGGACAGGGCGCAGTCGAACTGCACGTAGTCGCGATCCGGGCGCATGCCGCCGTGGCGCAACAGGTTGCGCGCATCCTGGTGGGAGAACAGGTTTTCGCCAGTGGCCATCGGCAGTTCGTAGTGGTTCGCCAGCTCGGCCTGCAGGGCGTAGTCGAGCGGGTCGCCGGCCTCTTCGTACCAGAACAGGTTGTACGGTTTCAGCGCCTCGGCGTAGGCGATCGCGGTCTGTTGATCGAACCGGCCATTGGCGTCGACCGCCAGGCGCCGACCGTCACCCACGACCTCGAGTACCGCCTCGATCCGGCGGATATCGTCCGCCAGGGGCGCGGCGCCGATTTTCATCTTGACCACGTCATAACCACGGTCGAGGTAGCTGCGCATTTCGTCTTGCAGTTTGGTGTCGTCCTTGCCCGGGTAGTAGTAACCCCCGGCGGCGTAGACCCAGACCTTGTCGTCGGCCACACCGTTGCGGTAACGGTCGGCCAGCAGGCGATACAACGGCTTGCCTTCGATCTTGGCCACGGCGTCCCACACCGCCATGTCGAGGGTGCCGACCGCGACCGAGCGCTCGCCGTGGCCGCCTGGTTTTTCGTTGGTCATCAGGGCTTTCCAGATGGCGAACGGGTCGAGGTTGTTGTGCTCTTTGTCGATCAGCGTATCCGGATCGGCTTCGGTGATGCGCGCCAGGAAACGATCGCGCATCAGCGCGCCCTGGCCGTAGCGCCCGTTGGAGTTGAAGCCGTAGCCGATGACGGGTTTGCCGTCGCGAACCTGGTCCGTAATCACCGCCACTACCGAGCAGGTCATCTTCGAAAAATCGATGTAGGCGTTGGCGATGGGGGAGGCAATGGAAACGGTTTTTTCACGGATGTCGACGATACGCATGGCGGGGTCCTCTTGTTGTTGAGGGCCCCACGTTAAGCTTTGCGATGACCCCCGCCCAATGCTATTAATGCCGCGCCCTATGCTCAGGAGGCATTGCCCATGGAACTCGTCTGGCTCGAAGATTTTGCCGCGTTGGCGGAGTACGGCAGCTTCGTTCGCGCCGCTGAAGCCCGCCATGTGACCCAGCCGGCCTTCAGCCGCAGAGTGCGGTCACTGGAGAACTGGATGGGGGTCGAACTGTTCATCCGCACCCCGCAAGGGGCGACGTTGACCGAAGCCGGCAAGCAGATGTTGCCCAGCGCCCAGGAGGCCACCAGGCGCCTGTACCGGATGCGCAGCGAAGCGCAGGAAGTGGCGGGCATGGCCGCCAAGACCCTGCAGTTCGCGGCGACCCATTCGTTGTCTTTCACCTTCTTCCCGCGCTGGCTCCGGCGTGCGGAGAAGGGCACGCCGATCGAGGCCGTGCGCCTGCATTCGGACAGCATGGTGGTCTGTGAGCAGATGCTGGTCCAGGGCCAGGTGCAGTTCCTGCTGTGCCATCGCCACCCGGACGTTCCGCCGCTGCTGGCGCCGGATCAGTTCGTCAGCAGGAAAATCGGCGAGGACGTGCTCGTTCCGCTGGCCGGTGCTTCGGCCGATTTCGGCTCATCCCCGGCGTCGCTGCCGTACCTGGCTTACACCCAGGAATCCGGGCTCGGCCGGATCGTCGCGCATCGCCTGCAAGGCAAGGAAGATTTCCTGCACCTCAAACCGTTGTTCAGCAGCCACCTCGCCGCGGTGCTGATGTCCATGGCGCTGGAAAACAAAGGCGTGGCCTGGCTGCCCAGGAGCCTGACGGAACAGGAAGTGATCGATGGCCGTCTGGTCCGGGCCCTCGATGAAAGCTGGGATATCCCGCTGGACATTCACCTGACGCGGCCACTGGCGCCGATCAGTCCGTTTGCCGAGGCGTTCTGGGCCGGGGTGAGTTGCGTCTGATCACGTCATTTCGACACGCGATCACACACCGCCTGCCTGGTCGCCAATCGAAAAAAATAATCCTGATACCAACGCTTGTAGCTTTCCTGCGCGTCGGGATCGGCCTGTTGCAAGACTTCCATCAGCCTGGCCTCAGGCACTTCTTCCCAGCGGATTGTTGGCTGATAGGGGACAAAGCTGCGTGTGGCGCTCTCCAGCGTTATCAGCTGAATCAGCGGAAAGTCTTGCCCAAGGCCCCCAGCCAACGCGGTACGAAAGAAGCGCTGCAGTAGCACGAAGTCTTCCAGCGGCGCCATGAAGTCGTCGTACGAAGGGCTGTTCAGTTGGCCTTTCAAGTAACCTGGCAAACGGTTCGTTACTCGCTGGCGCAATTGCTGGAGCCCCCGCGCAGGGGAATCCATCGCGAGGGTGCTCGCTTCGCCGGTCACCTTCCGGGGAGCCTGCCCGCGCTCAAGGGAAAAGGTGGTGTGGACCCAAATATCGATATTTCCAAGGTGATCGGGGGAGCGTTTCATCCAGGCCCAGTCGGGTCCGGCCGAGACTCGACGCTCGCGAAACTGCGGAGTGTGATCTTCAGCCAGCCGGTACTGATCCGGCAGGCCTGGACCCACTACATCGGGCACCTTGCCGGGGGAAGCATAGGAGGCAGTGAACGTGTCGAGCAGCCGATCCGCCTCTGCCAGCCGGCAGCCCAGCGGCGTATCGGTCAGCACCGGATGAGTGTAAGTCACACGGCTGATCAACGTCCCGTCGCCGGGCGCACTCTTCACAGCCACCACTCGACCGTCCGCTGCGTAGCGCAGTGCCTGGTTGACGATGGCTGCATCGTAAACGCCAAGATTGAGCCATTGACCCTTCGCCATGATCTCCAGGGTGACTTTGGTGGTGGCGCTTGTTGCCGGTTGCAGGGTCCAGCGAATCTGGTTGGCATCAATCCCTTCAGGGTAAGTGTCCAGGCCGATCAATACTTCCCGGATGCGCGCGCCACTGGGTGCCACTTCGAAGTCGGTGGCCCCAGGGAATAGTTGATCGTAGCCACCCAGACGTTCTTGCAAGGCTGCTTTCATCGGGAGCGGGTGAAACTCGGCGACCTTGGAACTGACCGCCTCGGCGATTTTCGCTTCATGCAGGGCTTCGGGGCTTGAGGTCCAGCCCTGGCCTTCGGCTGCATTCAGCGCCCTGACCAGGTTGCGATCCTCGTTTGTGGCTTCAAAGGAGGCCTGGCGCGCCGCCACGGCGGGCACACCGGGCCGGGCAGCGTTCATGAGCGCTTCGGT
Organism: Pseudomonas sp. MPC6; assembly: GCF_006094435.1. NCBI lineage: Bacteria > Pseudomonadati > Pseudomonadota > Gammaproteobacteria > Pseudomonadales > Pseudomonadaceae > Pseudomonas > Pseudomonas sp. MPC6. The sequence goes on from NZ_CP034783.1 coordinate 2,893,041, forward strand.
CACCCAGTTCTTTGCCCAGGCGTGCGTCCAGGTTCTGACGGCATCCCTGCCCAGGTGTTTAACCAGTGCTTGAGCTTGTCGGCCCAATTCTGTCGAAGGTCTGGCCTCGACTGCCCCGAAGGCCTGGTCCAGCACTTGTGCAATCAGTTTTCCCTGGGCATCCAGGGGGGCGAGCGGGGTGCCGTAGCGCTGTTCGAGCACTGCGTTCAATGTTGCAAAGCGCTGCGGGTTTTGCTGTTTAAGGCGCGCGACAGAGGGGGCTATCGCCTGTTCGATCTGTTGTTGTGCCTTGACAATGCCTGCCTTGTCTTCGATGGCGTCGCCGAGCGTCGCTGCGACCTCTCGCCGGACTTTCGTCGCGCTGTCGGCAGAGTCGGACACTTCGAGACGCTGACCGATCAAGGCGGCGCGGACAAATTCGGCGTCGTTGTGGTTTGAACGTGTGACTTGCACCCATTGCTCAAAGGCCGTGCTGCGGGTCATATCACTGAGGGCTGCCCGTACGAAAAGCCGGGTGGCGGCCTGGACGGCGGGGGCGGCAGGATCCGGATCGACGGGGTCGGCGTTGGGCTTATCTAACGGAGGAATGGCGGACAGTGCTGCGTCCATGTCCCGTTGCGCGTGTTGATCGGCCGCATTCATCCGAAGGTTGTTGACCATCAGCTGCATGTTGTCGGCCAGGGGTTTGGCGCACCAGCCAATCAGGGAAAGAATGAGCAGGGCGGTGGTGACATAAGGCCGAGGTTTTCTCACCCTGCCTTGGTCTTCGCCCGATTGTTCGCTGGACTGCAAGGGTGCCTGGCGCGCCGCAAAATACAACGAAAGGACGACGCCGAGTAAACCGAGGATGCCCAGCAGTATGCCGTATTGGCCGATTTCGCGGATGACCCCATAGATTGACTGTGCCGGGTCAAGGACTGCCTGGGATACGACGCGCGAGCTTGTGGCCAGGGAGCGGCAGGCCTGGATGAGCACGATCAGGGCGCCAACGATGATGGCCCCTATCCACGATAGATGTCGGACGCGCTTCAGTACTGTCAGGCTGCCGGTCTGCGTCTTTGGTTCTCGACGATCGGCCGCCTTGCGTCGAATTTTGCGGAGAACCACAAGCCACAGCTGACACAAGGCCCACAGTGCAACAAGCAGTGTCAGGATGGCGTACGGGCGCATGGCGTTCTCCGGCAGACACGGCGCCCGTTTTCACAGCCTAGACCGCAGAACGCGACTGCCGTGCCGATCTTCCTCGATGCACAGAAAGTCGAACCCCCACGATTCTGTGCACGGCCGCCTGTACAGGGGCGCCGAATCCTGATGCCGCCGTGCCACCCTAGCAGTAAGGTTGCGAATCAAAGACAGCGCAAACCCGATGAGACGAACGGCCCGCTTGGCGCATCGCTGCTCGGGTTGCTCGGTCACAGCATTGTGCTAGCGGGTTAACGCAGCCTGTTCATCTGGCGTCCATCAGCTGTGACCCAGTGCAATGGCAAACGAGACCACGATCATGCAGGCAAAGGCAAAATTGAGATTCATGCAGCGTTCTTCCGCGATAGTCGAATCGGCACCATCTTGCCCGGTGCGGGGAAGAATAAAAAATTCGCCTGCATGATTTGAATGATCGACAGAATTGATGACTGGGGCTGATCGACATCAGCGCAACACATAATCCACCGGCTCCAGGGCCGGGGGAAGTTGCGTTGCCCCCAGCGCCGCCAGCACGTCCCGTTCGATGGTGCGCACCATGGCATCGGTGGGCAGGTCGTTTTCGTCACGGCCGAAGGGGTCCTCCAGTTCATCGCCGATCGCATCCAGGCCGAAGAAGGTGTAGCTGACGATCGCGGTGAACACCGGCGCCAGCCAACCCAGCGGCTCGGCCATGGCGAAGGGCAGCAAAATGCAGAAAAGGTAGGTGGTTCTGTGCAGCAACAGGGTGTAGGCAAAGGGCAGGGGCGTGTGTTTGATTCGTTCGCAGACGGCCTGGGAGCGGGTCAGGTCGGTCAGGTGGTTGGCCATCAACGTATAGCGCCACTCACTGATCGCCCCCGACTCGGCGAGTGTCGAACACTGTTGGCCGACCTCGATCAGAATGCGTCCGCTGAGATCGGGCACGTTGCCCGTGGGCATGGGTTCAAGCCAGTCACACGCGGCATCCAGTTCCTTTTCCGAACGCAATCTGGCGTTGAGCGCATTGGCGAAACCGCACAGGTTACGCAGGATGATCTGCCGTTCGTTCGCGTTCTTGATGGCCTGGGTTTCACGAATCATCGAGCGGATTCCGACGATCATTTCGCCCCAGGCTTTTCGCGCTTCATACCAGCGGTCGTAGCAGGCGTTGTTGCGAAAGCTCATGAAAATCGACAGGGACAAGCCCAGCAAGGTGAACGGCGTGGCGTTGACCTTGGCAAAGTAGCTGGGGTGCAGGGTTTCGACGAGCACGATGACGCAGGCCAGCAATGTCACCATCAGGCTGCGCAAGGCTATCCGCTTGGCGATCGAGCCCTTGAGCGCACTCAGGATGTGGATCAGGTTGGGTTTGGGTCTGACGATCATGACGGGCTACCTGCGCAGGCGTCCACCTGGACGGGGACTGCGCTGTTCACGGATGGTGGTGTGCGCAGGCTAAGTGCAGCGTGGCAGAGCGTCAAATCACTGGTTATGACCGGTTGATCGACGGGGTCTATGACGGGCACTCGTTGTAAAACTGGCCCGGCCCCATGTGGAGCCAGTCTTTGTGGGAGCGAGCTTGCTCGCGATAGACGACAACGATAACGCGTGCTGTCTGGATGAACGCGCCGCTCTTGAGTCCATCGCGAGCAGGCTCGCTCCCACAGGGGGGTGTGGATATCCGGGTGTTTATGGCGTACCGAACATCGCCGTCCAGTAGATCCCCGAATCACTCTTCGGATCCACCGCATAGGCCGCGCCCAATTCCTGGAAGCCCGGGTTCATCAGGTTTGCGCAGTGACCGGGGCTGGACACCCAGCCATCGACCACCTTGCGCACGGTATCCTGCCCGGCCGCGATGTTCTCGCCGATCTGTTGACCGCTGTAGCCGGCCAGCTCCGCCCGGTCACCCGGTGTGCGGCCATCGCGGTCCTTGTGATCGAAGTAGTTGTTGTTGGCCATCGAGCGCGAGTGAGTCTCGGCCGCTGTGGCCAGCGTGGCGTTCCAGGCCAATGGCGTGGTGGCGGCAAAGGCTTGCGTACCGCACTGGCGTGCCCGGCTGCGGGCAACATTGAGTTCGGCCAGCAACTTCTGACCTTCCGCCTGCCAATCGCCGAGGCGCCCGCTCAACAGCGGACGGGCGAGCACGATGCGCCATTCACGGTCCTGGCGGCTCACGCCGATGTCGACGAATTGCGGGTCCAGCACCACCTGGCAGAAACTCTCGCGAATCGCCGTCATGGCCGCCTGCGCATCACGGGGACCGGACAAGCTGATCGCCTGCACATTGACCATCGGATACCCCGCCGTGGCCAATGCCTGCTGCAGATTGCCGAAGCTGGTGGCGGACAGCGCCAGCCGTGGATCGCCCGCCAGCGGTGGCAACTCCGGTGAAGCCTGACCCGCGCACGGCTGCGATTGGCTGCGGTAGGTATTGATCGAGTCGATCAGCTGTTTCTCGTCGGCCGCCAGCGCGTTCATGGCGCACAACAGACCCAGTGTTAACGTGGCGAGACAGCTGACGGGTGAAATGAAGCGCATGGAAATCCTCCTTGAACGGACTGCCGCCATAATGCGCGAAATTGCCCCCTCGAAGGCAACGGATTTTTCAGATTGCCGTGGTGGGATTGCTATCATTTCACTACTACACTGAAGCGATACTGCCCACCGAGTCATTTCGATCATGCGCCTCCACTGGATTGCCACCTGCGTTGCCATGATGCTGCTTGCCGGTCCCGCCTTCGCCGCAGATCAACAGCAAAAACAACAAGCGGCCGAGAACAAGGCCGAGGTGCTCGAGCAAAAAGCTGCAGAGAACAGCAGTCCAACGCCCGCGCCCAAGGCCGCAGCCATCACCCAGTCAGAAGTTCAGGCCGTTGACCCTGCCGGTTCCGCGCCGCTGGACGATGCGATCACCTGCCTGGCCCGTTCGATTTATTGGGAAGCCAAAGGCAAGGATTCCGCCGACATGGAAGCGGTGGCCAATGTCGTGATGAACCGACTGGGCCACGGGGGCTTTCCGGATACGGTGTGCGGTGTGGTCAAGCAAGGCTCCGAAACCAGGAGCTGCCAGTTCTCATGGTGGTGTGACGGGCGCCCCGATTCGGTCCAGGAAGAAGTGCCTTACGCACTCGCCAAGGAAATTGCGCGCAAGGCGTTGAACAAGCAACTGCCGGATCGCACCCACGGCGCGCTGTATTTCCACGACCGCACGGTGAAGCCGGATTGGGCCAGGGAGTACATCAGGACGGCGGATATCGGCTTGTTCCGGTTTTACAAGCCCCATGATGGGGACGCGAAGTAGGGGCTTGTCGAGCGCTATAGTCGTTAGTCAATAAACATCCCGCAGGTAGCGTTTCTGTTCGCTCAGCTGGCGCCAGTAGTCAGCTGCGCTGTCGGCGCTCAGTCCACCATGGCTTTGTGCAACCTGGCGCAAGGCCTGGTCGACATCCTTGGCCATGCGGCTGGCATCGCCACAGATGTACAGCTGCGCACCTTCCTGGAGCCAGCGCCACAGGTCGGCACCTTGCTCGCGGATTCGATCCTGCACGTAGATTTTCTCCGGTTGATCGCGAGAAAAGGCCAGGCTGAGTTGGTTGAGCAGGCCATCACGCTGCATACCCTCCAATTCTTCGCGATAGTAGAAATCGCTGGCGGCATGCTGCTCACCGAAGAACAGCCAGTTGCGACCCTGGTCCCCCCGCGCGCGGCGCTCCTGCAGGAACGCCCGAAACGGCGCCACGCCCGTGCCGGGGCCGATCATGATCATCGGCAGGTTGCCATCGGCCGGTGCGCGGAAGTGCTTCGATGGCTGGACGAAGACCGGGACCTCACCGTTCTCTGCGCGATCGGCGAGGAAGGTCGAAGACACGCCTTTACGCTTGCCATAACGGACGGCCGCCACGGTCAGATGGACTTCATGCGGGTGCGCCTTGGGGCTGGAGGCGATTGAATACAGTCGTGGTTGCAGGCGCTTGAGCGTGGCCAACAGTTCGCTGGCCGAACAATCGAGCGGAAATTCCTGTAATACGTCCGCCAGTTGCCGGCCCCAGAGCCAGTCTTTCAACTCGGCCTTGCGTTCACTGCCCAGCAGCTGTTTCAGCGCCGGGTTGGTGCTGCGTTCGGCGATGAACGCCAGGGTGTCGCTGTTGGGACGGGCGATTTCAAAGTGTTCGGTCAGCGCCTGATGTAACGGGACTTCACCGAGCTTGTCGACATTCACCGTGGTGTCGGCACCCAGGCCAGTCAGATCGAGCAACTCACCCACCAGTTCCGGGCAGTTGCGCGGCCAGACGCCCATGGCGTCACCCGCCTCGTAGTTCAGTCCGGAATCGGCCAGGGCCAGGGAAAACAGGCGGGTTTCCTTGTTTGCGCTCTGGTTGTTCAGCCGAAGGTTGACCAGCAGCCGCGATGCATAAGGATTGGCCTTGTCGGGTGCCTGGATTGGGTTGACGACCGCATTCTGTGTCGGCCCGACGGTCACCGACTGCGCGGGTAGCAAGGTTCGTTGGAATTCGGCCAGCCAGGCATCCGCCCGCTCCTCGAATTCCGTATCGCAGTCGACGCGCTCCAGTAGCCGTGTCGCACCCAACTCCTGCAGACGCTGATCGAGTTTCTTGCCGTGCTGGCAGAACTGGTCGTAATTGGGGTCGCCTAACGCCAGAACCGCAAAGCGTAGCGACTCCAGACGCGTCTCGGCGGTACTCAAGGTGTTCCAGAAGCCTTCGCCATTGTCTGGCGGATCGCCGTCACCAAAGGTGCTGCTGATCAGGGCCAGATTGTCGGTGCTTGCCAGTTTGCTCGCTGGAAAGTCGGCCATCGCGCTCAGCTCCACGGCTACACCGCCGTCGCGCAAACGCGTGGCAAAACGCTCGGCGAGGGCTTCGGCGTTGCCGGTTTGCGAGGCCCACAACAGCGTCACTGCAGGTTTGGTGCCTGCCGTCGAGGGGGCCGCAGGTTCAGTGCTGCTGCTCAAGCGTGGCATTCCCGACTCGACTCGGCTGAATAGCCCGCCCAAAACGCCGTCAAGCCACAGCCGAGTGCCGTTGGCCAGGGGGGCGGTGGGCGGCAGGACAGGAACGCCGCCCACCTGCCGACCCGCGGGGGATTGCAGGCCACTGAGAAAACCGGCGAGGTAGGTGCGCTCGTTCTCGTTCAGTGGCGGGGACGGCAGGTTGCTGATGCCGGCGAGATCGGCGAAGGCCTCGATGCACGACATGGGAAGTTCCTCTTTCAAAGACGAAGCTGGGGGGAGGTCGACGGCGGTGGGCGCTGGCACTTCGAGAAACGCGTGCTCGATCAGTTCGACCCGTTGCAGGGCGACCGCGCAGAACTTGAATTCCGGCTGCAGGGAAATCGGGTCGACGGCATCGTTGGTCACGGCATTGATCGCCAGGTTTTCGCCAAACACATCGTTCCAGTGGAAGGGCGCAAAACAATTGCCCGGGCGAACCCGGTCGGTCACCACCGCCGGCAACACGGCGCGGCCACGCAGTGAACGGACCTCGACATGATCCTTGTCTTTGATGCCAAAGCTGGCGGCGTCTTCCGGATGGATTTCAACGAATGGCCCGGGATTGAGCTTGTTCAGCGTCGCCACCTTGCCGGTCTTGGTCAGGGTGTGCCATTGGTGTTGCAAGCGACCGGTGTTGAGGACGAAGGGGAATTGCTTGTCCGGCATTTCCGCCGGCGGCATGTGCGGACGGGCGAGGAATATGCCCTTGCCGCGTTCAGTGGCGAATACGATGGCGGGTTGGCTGCCATCGGCCTCGATCTTGAGCGTCTGGCTCACGCCGGTGTTCAGGTAGCGAATCGGATTGCGGTCGGCGCCATCGCCCGAAGCGCAGGGCCACTGCAGCGGTTTTTCCCGCAGGCGCGCATAACTCGCACCACGGATGTCATAACCGGTCTTGGGATTCCAGGCACGCTTGATCTCTTCAAACACCTCGCAGGAGGAGGCGTAGGTGAAGGCCTGCGCAAAACCCATTTCGCACGCCACCCGAGCGATGATCTGCCAGTCGGGCAGCGTCTCGCCGGGCGGCTCGACGGCTTTCTGCATCAGCGTCAGGTTGCGTTCGGAGTTGATCATCACCCCTTCGGCCTCGGCCCAGAGCGCACCCGGCAGGAGGATGTCGGCGTAGCGGTTGGTCTCGGTGTCGAGGAAGGCATCCTGGGTGATCACCAGTTCGGCGGCCTGCAAGCCTTCAATCACTTTCTGGCGGTTGGGGACGCTGGCGACCGGGTTGGTGCAGATGATCCAGCAGGCTTTTATCTGGCCGGCGCCCATCTGCTCGAACATCGCCACGGTGCCACCGCCGACCTCACGGGGCAGGCTATCGCGCGGGATGTCCCACAGGTCTTCGATGAATACCCGATCGGCCTCGACCAGCACCGAACGCTGCCCCGGCAAACCGGGGCCCATGTAACCCATTTCGCGGCCGCCCATGGCATTCGGTTGCCCGGTCAGGGAAAACGGCCCGCTGCCCGGCCGGCAGATCGCCCCGGTGGCCAGGTGCAGGTTGCACAGGGCATTGGTGTTCCAGGTGCCGTGGGTGCTTTGATTGAGGCCCATGGTCCAGCAACTCATCCACTCGGCGGCCTGGCCGATCCATTCGGCGGCCTGACGGATGTCCGCCTCGGGGATGCCGGTGAGCTGCGCGACTGTCTGCGGTGGATAGTCTTCGAGGAACTCGGGCATGGCGTCCCAGCCTTCGGTGAACGCCGCGATGAAGTCCGGGTTGGTATGGCCGTTTTTCACCAGCAGGTGCAGCAGGCCATTGAGCAGGGCCAGGTCGGTACCAGGCTTGATCTGCATGAACAGACTGGCCTTGTCCGCCGTGGCGCTGCGCCGCGGATCGACCACGATCAGCTTCGCCCCGGCCTTGACCCGATCCATCATGCGCAGGAACAGGATCGGATGACAGTCGGCCATGTTGGCACCGATGACGAAGAACAGGTCCGAGCGATCGAAGTCTTGATAGGAACCCGGCGGCCCGTCCGATCCGAGCGACAGCTTGTAACCACTGCCCGCGCTGGCCATGCACAGGCGCGAGTTGGATTCGATGTTGTTGGTGCGGACAAAACCCTTGGCCAGCTTGTTGACCAGGTACTGGGCTTCCAGCGACATCTGTCCGGACACGTAGAACGCCAGGGCGTCGGGGCCGTGGGTATCGAGGATCTCGCGCAATCTTCTGGCCGTCTCGCTGATGGCCTTGTCCATGTCGATCCGTACCGGGTCGCGATTGCGCTCCTGGCGCAGGTAGGCGT